>NZ_CP156082.1:1560491-2300736 GCF_039830145.1 Croceibacterium sp. TMG7-5b_MA50
ATCGCCGACCATGGCGTCAGGTGGGATCACCTGCTCGCCAGCCCGGCAGAACGGGTGCGGCAGACATTCGCCGCAACCGGACTGCCGTTCCAGCCGGACTGGCGCGAACGCGCCTACCTGGCCGATGCGGACACGCTGCTGGAGTTGGTGCAGGCGCTGCCCGCAGCGGCGACGAGCGCGCTGGTCATGGCGCACAACCCCGGCTTGCAGGATCTGGTGATGCTGCTCGCCCATCATGGCGAGCCCGGCCTGTGCGCCGCAGCGGCGGAGAAGTTTCCTACAGCCGCCTTCGCCGTCCTGGAACTCGATGTGGCGACTTGGCGCGATGCGGAACCCGGGTGTGCCCGGCTGGTTCACTTCGCCCGTCCGCGCGATCTCGATCCCGCACTGGGACCGGAGCCGCACCCGGCGGGCTGACCTACGGCCTAGAGCTTGCGCTCAAGCTCCAGGTAGGTGTCCGGGATCTTCAGCGCTGCGGTGGCGACGCGGGTTTCCCGCAGGAAGTAGAGCAGCGCCACCATCAGCGTGGCAATTGCCAGGAAGAAGAAGGCGCCGGCAAAGCTCTGCAGATTGACGCTGAAGATCTCCTCCACGAACAGCATGGCGACCGTGATCCCGATCAGCAGGCCGCTCGACACCAGCAGCAGCATGGCGCTGTTGATGAGGTTGATGCGGCGGTCGACGATGCGGATCTCCCGCACGATGGCGTCATGTTCCGCGCCGCTGGTGCGCGGGTGATTTTCCTGCAGCGTGCGTGAGCGGTCGACCACTCGGGCAAGACGGTTTGATAATATATTCATGATGTTACCGATGGCGACCAGCACAAAGACCGGCGCCAGCGCCAGCTGGATCGTCTGCGCGATGACCCCCTGAAGGTTCAGTTCCATGCCCGACGGTCACTCCTTGCCCCTTGCCCGGGAACCCTAGCGGCAGCTAACGCTTTTGGAACAGAAGGAATTTATCAAGACGACATGCCTATCGGATCATTCCCGTGAGGCTGCCTCTGGCGGGGACATGAAGATAGTGGCGTATCGCACTTGGAGTGTGCCGGCGTGACCAGCACGGTCCACCAGTACGACCTGACCGATTGCGACCGGGAACCGATCCATCGGCCGGGCAATATCCAGAACTTCGGTGCGCTGATTGCGCTCAATGCCGACTGGATCGTCGCGCACCGTTCCGCCAATCTTTCAGACATTTTGGGTCGCGATCACGCTCCGACCATCGGCGCGCGCCTGGGCGAACATTTCGTTCCTACCGCCATGACCCAATTGCGCGAGGCGGCCGGTCAACTCGACGAAGGGGACACGACCGGCAACAGCGCCGACCTTGTCAGCCGACTGTTCGGCATCAGCCTGATGGGCAATGGCGATCTGTTCGACATAGCCGTGCACCGCACGGGTAGGCTGGTGGTGATTGAGCTGGAACCCCATGCACCCGGTGGTGAATTGACCCATCTGGGTGGCCTGCGGCCGTTGATGCAGCGATTGGCGCGGCATAACGACGTCGGCGATCTGTGCGCCGACGCGGCTCGCCAGATGAAAACCCTGCTCGGCTTCGACCGGGTCATGGTCTATCGCTTCCACCCCGACGGCAGCGGAGAGGTGTTTGCCGAGGCGCGCGAGCCACGGTTGGAGCCGTTCCTGAACCTGCGCTATCCTCACACCGACATACCGCAACAGGCGCGCACGCTGTACCTGCGCAACCTGCTGCGGATCATCGCCGATGTTGATGCGACGCCCGTGCCGATCGAGCCGGCAACCACGCTGGAAGGTGCGCCGCTCGATCTGTCGCTCAGCACGCTGCGGGCGGTGTCGCCGATCCACCTGGAATACCTGCGCAACATGGGCGTCGCAGCGTCGCTGTCGATCTCCATCGTCGTTGGCGGCAAGCTGTGGGGGCTGTTCGCCTGCCACCATTACGAGCCGCGCAGCGCCAGCTATTCGCTGCGGACCACGGCGGAACTCTTCGCGCAGCTGTTCGCGCTGCAACTGGAGCTGGCGATCTCTACCGCCGGCAGCCGCGTGGCGGAGCGCGGGCGGCAATTGCATGATCGCCTCATGACCCGACTGGTCGGCGGCACCGCACTGGTGGAAAACCTTGCCACGCTGGACAGCGTGATCGGTCAGGTCATCCCGCATGACGGGGCGAGTGCCTTTGTCGATGGCGATTACCGCTGCCGCGGCGCCGCTCCGTCGGAAGAGGAGTTCATGGCGTTGGTCCCGGCGCTGAACGCCGCCTCGACCAGCCAGATCATCGCCACCGAAGCGCTCGCCGACCTGCTGTCGGCCGCTGCTGCATTCGCTGATCGTGCCTGCGGCGCGCTGGTGATCCCCGTCAGCCGCCGCCCCCGCGACTATGTAGTCCTGTGGCGGCGCGACCTGCCGCAGGTGGTCGTCTGGGCCGGCCGGCCGGAGAAGGCCGTCGATTACGGTCCCAACGGCCCGCGTCTGTCCCCGCGCAAGAGCTTCGAGGCATGGCAGCAATCGGTGGAAGGGCGCAGCACGCCATGGACGCCGGAAGAGCTGACAGTGGCGGAACATGTGCGCATCACCCTGCTCGAGGTTATCCTGCGCCTCAGTGACGAACAGATGGTGGAACGCCAGCGCGCGGCGGAGCAGCAGGAACTGCTGATCGCCGAGCTGAACCACCGCGTGCGTAACATCCTCACGCTGATCCGCGGGCTCGTCAGCCAGTCCCGCAGCGAGGGGACCAGTATCGAGCAATTTGCAGATCTGGTGGGCGGACGCATCCGCGCACTGGCACTGGCGCATGACAATATCACGCGCGAACAATGGGCCCCTGCCTCGCTCCACGATCTGATCCGGACGGAGGCGGAAGCGTATCTGTCAGGCAAGATCCAACGGGTGAGCATAACCGGTCCGGACGTGCTGGTCGCCCCGGAAGCCTACACCGTGCTGGCGCTGGTCTTGCACGAGATGATGACGAACTCGGCCAAATACGGTTCGCTGTGTGACAGCAGCGGGCGGTTGGCCATTGATACGCGTCTCGACAAGTTAGGCGATCTGCAGATCAGCTGGCGCGAAAGCGGCGGACCACCGGTGCGTCCGCCGCAGCGGCGCGGCTTCGGCAGCACGATCATCGAACGATCGATTCCCTATGAACTGCGGGGCGCCGCCAATCTGCGCCACAAATTGAGCGGGGTGGAGGCTGACTTCACGATCCCGTCCCGCTTCGTCCAGCCCGCCGGCCCGGGTGCGGCGCGCGAGCCGGCGGAAGGATTCACCCTGATGGAACGCAAGGGCAGCGAAGGAACCGGCACCATGCAGCATGTGCTGGTGGTCGAAGACAGCATGATCATCGCTATGGATGCGGAGGAGGCCCTGCTTGGCCTCGGCGTGCCGCGGGTGAGCGTGGTCAGTTCCGTCGCCGGTGCCCTGCCCATGTTGGAGCAAGATCGTCCCGACCTGGCGCTGCTCGACTTCAATCTCGGTGTGGAATCGAGCGAGCCCATCGCTCGCGCGCTGGATGCGGCCGACATCCCGTACTGGTTCGTCACCGGGTACGGTGATGCCATCGCGCAACTGGGAGAGACCAGCGCCCGCGGTATCCTGCAGAAGCCGTATTCGCCTGCCGATCTGGCGGGCATCCTGGAAGAGATGCGCGGGGGCTGAACCAGCCCCCGTCATCCTGACAATTACTGACTGCTCGCGCCTGTCAGCTTGCCGACTTTCTGCGCGCCGGCCATGCTGGTCACCAGCACCTCGCCGTTATCCACGACCACCGCGATGTCTTCCAAGCCGATGACCGACACGCGTGGGCCATCCGTTTCGGCCAGCACACCGCGACAATCCACCAGCTCGACATTGCCGATCACGGTGTTCGCGCCATCGTCGTCCAGACCGCCGAGGCGCGCGTCGCGCAGAGCGTGCCAGTTGCCGATGTCAGACCAGCCCATCACCGCCGGCACGACCGCCGCGCGGTCCGTTTCCTCCATTACTGCGTAATCAACCGACTCGCCATCGATCGCGCCGAAGCTATCGACATCCGGGAAGAACAGTGCGCCCTCGCTGCGGCCATCGACCACCGATCGCTGCACCAGAGCAGCCATGTCAGGACGGAACCGCTGCAAGGCATCGAGATATGCGCCCGCACGAAACGCGAAGATGCCGCCGTTCCAGCTGTAATTGCCATCCTTCAAGAAGGCTTCCGCTGTGGCGAGGTCTGGTTTCTCCACGAAACGCTGCACTGCAAATCCGCCTGGAATTGCCTCCCCACGCAGGATGTAGCCGTAGCCGGTTTCCGGATGGGTGGGGGTGATGCCCAACGCGACCAGCCAATCCTCTCCGGCCAGGGCCGCTGCCGCGCATGCCGCCTGGGTAAAGGCGGGCGCATCGGCGATGTGGTGGTCGCTGGGGCAAACCAGCATGATCGCGTCGACCGGGAGGCGCGCCGCGGCGAGCGCGATGGCCGGTGCAGTGTTCTTGCCCTCCGGCTCGACGATCACCTCCGTTCCAGGGAATGCCGCGGCCTGTGCCTGCACATGGGCGAGGTGCGCCGCGCCCGTGACGATCAGCGCGCTGGCAAAGCGGTCATCACCGGCGCAACGGCCCAGCGTCGCTTCGAACAATGTACGTTCTCCCACCAGCGGCAGGAACGGCTTGGGCATGTGCTTGCGGCTGCGCGGCCACAACCGCGTTCCGCTGCCGCCGCTCAGGACTACCGGGTGGATCGCCGCCATTATTATTATTCTTTCTGAAGTCGAGAGAAGCCGACACCCGGCCTAGCCGGTGTCACCCACCCTGTCATGCCTATGTTGCAGCGCCAAGCTTGGTTCAGAACCAGTCCTGCCGCCATCCGAATACCGCCTCGATCGGCTCACCCGCCGCGTTGCGGGCCGGACGGAAGCGGAAGCGCCGTTCCGCCAGATCGCAGGTCCGCCTATCGGCTTCCGCGTCCGGGCTGGCCTCCACCACCCGACAATCGCGTGCTCGACCATCCACCCCGACGAGCATGTAGACCACCACGTGCCGCCCCTTCCGCACGTCGCGCCCACCAGGCGGCGTGGGATAGTCACGGGCATCGTTGATCTCACCCGCGATCTTGACCGGACGGGTCACCGCACCACCGCCACCACCCTGCCCTTCTCCACCACCTCCGCTGCCGGGCCCCTCTCCGGCGCCTCCACCGCCAGTTCCTTTCCCGGCGTCAGCCGCACCGGATCGGTTCTCGTCACCACTGCTGGCGACGGGCGGAGCGGGTGGAGCGACACGCGGCAACACGATCACAGGCGAAGGCGCAGCGATGGGGCGGGGACGTGCCCGTGGCGCCGGTGGTGCCGCCTCGCCTGCATCATCTTGTTGACGGGAAGCCGGCTCTGGCACCGGTTGCGGCGGTGGTGGTGGCGGCAGCGGCAGGTCGATGGACACCAGCCGCTGCACCTCCGCCGCCGCTCGTCTGGTGAGATCCGGAGCGAACGCATGGACTAACCCGGCCAGTGCCATACCGTGCAATGCGATTACCGCCGACAGCGTCAACCAGTGTGGACGCTCCGGCCCAGACTTGTAGGTCATCGTGCCGGGCGACCCACAGCCTTGCGGCTCAGCTATCGGGGTCG
The DNA here is from genome assembly GCF_039830145.1 of Croceibacterium sp. TMG7-5b_MA50. Classification (NCBI taxonomy): domain Bacteria; kingdom Pseudomonadati; phylum Pseudomonadota; class Alphaproteobacteria; order Sphingomonadales; family Erythrobacteraceae; genus Croceibacterium; species Croceibacterium sp. TMG7-5b_MA50. The sequence continues at coordinate 1,566,070 of NZ_CP156082.1, forward strand.
GCGACCAGCACACCCAACGGAGTCTGCGAGTGCTGGACCACAACCCACTCCTCATGCTCCAGCTGCATCAGCGTGGAGGTGGCGAGCGCATGATAGCTCTCGCCCTCGCGAGATGCCTTGGCACGATAGGCGATGACGATCAGGCCACGATGCGGGCGCGCGACGGTCTGGTCCGCAAACTCGACATCCGACCAGCGCGGCGTGTCTTCCACTGCCTTGGTCGCGCTTTCGCCATCAAAGATGAAAGGCTCCGACGGGAGCGCCATGACACAGTCATTCGCTACGCGTTCGCGATAGACGTCACCGCCACCAAGCCACAGTTCACGCTCGAAATTCCAGATCCGGTTATCGTCCATGCGACTGGTCCCTTTTATCTTTCAAGTCGCATGGGGAATGCCCGAGCCTGCGGTTCGGTGCCCTGCGCAGCGGGGCACGCGCAAGATTTCGCCAGCCGTGCCGAGCGTGCGACGAACAGCGGAACGGCAAACGCCTGCGATCCGTTATGCCGCCAAACGAAATCGAGAGGAATCGCCATGTTCGAGAAGCTGCGCATCAAGGAGCACATGGAGGTGACAGATGCCAATGGTCGCCATGTCGGCACCGTCGACCATGTGGAAGACGAGCGGATCAAGCTGACCCGGTCGGATAGCGACGACAACATGCACCACTACCTGCCGCTCGATGCGGTGGACCGGATCGACGACAACCGAATATACCTCAAAGAAGGTACAATGATCCCGCAAGGGGTCTGACGGAGGGTCGTTTTACCCTCTGGCCGGCCACTTCCCCCCTCCCCGGACGGTCAGAGGTATTGGCCCCGGCACGCTTCCCCCCGCGTGCCGGGGCTTCTGTTTAGGCCTTGCTGCGTAGTCAGCCGCGCTCCAGCAAGATTTCGATCGCAGCGGTCACTTCCCCGATTGGGGCCATGCCATCCAGTCGGCGGACGATCCCGCGCGCTTCGTAGCCAGGGAGGATCGGCGCAGTCTCCTGACGATAGACCTGCATCCGCTTGCGCACAGTTTCCTCATTGTCGTCGGGCCGGCGCTTGAATTCGTGCGATCCGCAGCGGTCACAGGTACCCGCAATGACAGGCTGCTTGGAGGTGTCGTGGTACCCCTCCCCGCATTTGGCGCAGGTGTAGCGGCCGGTAATCCGGCGGACGAGTTCATCCTCGTCCACCGCCAACTCGATCACCACATCAAGCTGACGGTCGTGCTTGGCGAGGATAGCGTCAAGCGCCTCCGCCTGAGCAGCGGTGCGGGGATAACCGTCGAAGATGGCTCCGGTGACCGGCTCCATCGCAACCAGCTCAGCATCAATGAGGGCGGAGACGATGTCGTCCGAGACCAGCTGGCCGGCATCCATGATCGCCTTGGCCTGGATGCCGATCGGCGTATGGGCGGCAACCGCCGCCCGCAGCATGTCGCCCGTCGATAGCTGCCGCATGCCATGGTGCTGCACCAGCAAGGACGATTGCGTGCCCTTGCCCGCGCCCGGCGGGCCCAGCAGGATGATGTTCATCGGCGCTCTTTCCCCCAATTCGTTCGGCTCTGCCATGGCCAGTTCTGGACCATGGCCAGCCCGTCAGCTCAGCGCAAGCGCCCCTTGAGCCGCGCCTTCTTGATCAAGTCGCCATACTGGTGCGCCAGCAGATGCGACTGGATTTGCGTGATCGTGTCCACGGTGACGTTCACCACGATCAGCAGGCTGGTACCGCCCAGAAACAGCGGCAGGCCGGTCTGCGCGACCAGGTACTCGGGCACCACGCACACTATCGTCAGGTAAATCGCGCCAAGGACGGTGATGCGCGTCAGCACGTAATCGAGATATTCCGCCGTACGCTTGCCCGGCCGGATGCCAGGGATGAATCCACCGTTCTTCTTCAGGTTCTCCGCCGTTTCCTCCGGATTGAAAACCACCGCGGTGTAGAAGAAGCAGAAGAAGATGATGCCGATGGCGTACAGCAGCATGTAGAGCGGTGCCCCGTGCTGCAGGTACTGGTTCAGCGTCTGCACGATGCCGTAGGCCGCGCTGTTCGTGTCCGTCGCGTTGCCGGCGAACTGCGTGATCGTCAGCGGCAGCAGCAGCAGCGAACTGGCGAAGATCGGCGGAATGACGTTCGCGGTGTTCAGCTTCAGCGGCAGGTGACTGCGATCCGCCTGCATCATGCCACGCGCGCTAGCCCGCTTGGGATACTGGATCAGCAATCGCCGCTGGGCCCGCTCCATGAAGCTGATGCCCCAGACCAGCGCCACCATCATGGCCACCAGACCAACGATCAGCACCGGGCTGATGGAGCCGGACCGGCCGCCTTCGAACAGGTTGCCGATGAAGGTCGGGAACTGGGCGACGATGCCGGCCATGATGATCAGCGACACGCCGTTGCCGATGCCCCGACTGGTGATCTGCTCACCCAGCCACAGCAGGAACATGGTGCCACCGATCAGGTTCACGACCGCGATCACGCGGAACATGATGCCGGGATCGACCACGGCCTGCAGCCCGCTTTGTGCACCGTAGGCTTCCAGCCCGCTGGCCAGGAACCAGCCCTGCACCGCGCACAGCAGCACCGCGCCATAGCGGGTGTACTGATTCAGCTTCTTGCGGCCCGCCTCGCCTTCCTTCTTCAGCGCCATCAATGCCGGATGCAGCGCCGCAGCCAGTTGCACCACGATGGAGGCCGTGATGTAGGGCATCACGCCGAGCGCAATCAGGCTCATGCGTTCGAGCGAACCGCCGGAGAAGGTGTTGAACAAGTCCAGGATGCCGCCACGCGTCTGGTCATAGAGCGTGGACAGGATCAGCGGGTTTACGCCGGGCAGCGGCACGAAGCTTAGGAACCGGAACACGATCAGCGCGCCGACCGTGAACCAGATGCGCTGCTTCAGCTCCGTCGCCTTGCCGAAATTGGCGAGGCTCATGTTGCTGGCGATATTATCGGCGCGTGATGCCATTGTGGGTAGATGCCTTCGCTGGCCGGGCGGCACCGATGGCCCCCGCCCCCTGTGCCAGCCCCCTATGGAGGTCCGCGATATAGGGGACAGGCGCGGTTACCGGAACCCCGCCCGCCCGTTACCTCATGCTTATTCGGCGGCGTCCTGCTGGGCCGCCTTCGGCTGCACGGTCACCTCGACCGAGCCACCGACCTGCTTCACCGCGGCGATCGCCCCGGCGGAGGCGCCGGCGACCTTGAATTGCGCGGTGGCGGTCAGCGCGCCCTTGGCCAGCAGGCGCACGCCATGCTTGCCGCCGCGCGCCACGCCCGCCGCCTTCAGCGCGGCATGGTCGATCACCGCACCGGTGTCGAGCTTGCCTGCGTCGATCAGCTTCTGGATTTGGCCCAGGTTCACCTCCGCATAATCCTTGCGGAAGATGTTGTTGAAGCCGCGCTTCGGCAGCCGCATGTGCAGCGGCATCTGGCCACCTTCGAAGCCCTTGATGGCGACACCGGAACGGGCCTTCTGGCCCTTCTGGCCACGCCCCGCGGTCTTGCCCTTGCCGGAACCGATGCCGCGGCCCACCCGCATCTTGCGGTGGCGGGCGCCGGCATTGTCGCGAAGATCTGTCAGTTTCATGTGTGCACTCGCTTTCGCTATGTTCGCGCTGATTGATAGGAAGCGGGCCCGTTAGCGGACGAGGGGCCGCTTGTCACGCCCTTACGACAGCAGACGCTGATGCGTCATTCTAGCACAGCCATTCGTCCGCAAGATAACGGTTTAACGTCTTGTGCAGTGCGGCAAAGGCAATTAATCGAATTCTTGCCAAACTTTTGCTCACCTGGCTTGGCTTAAACCCCTTTGCAGGAAGAAGCGATGAGCGTTGCACCGCCTCGGCTGTCGTATGGAGAGCCGCGCCACGCTTGGTTGGACTGGCTGCGCTGCATTTCCATACTGATGGTCCTCGGGACTCACTTCATGGTAGATTGGCGACAGGCGGGGCTGTTCATGCCGATCGCTGGCGCTGCCATGCGCATCGGTTGGTCAGGCGTTGATTTCTTCTTCGCTATCAGCGGCTTCCTTATCGGCAATCTGCTGCTGGGCGAGATCATGCGATATGGCGAACTCGACAGTTGGCGGTTTTACATACGTCGTGCGGCGAAGATTTGGCCACTTTATTACCTTGCGTGCCTGCTATACGTAGTCACAGGTCTACTGCTCGCCGGGGACAGCATGACGGCGATGCTACACGCGATTGCACCCACCCTGCTGCATCTGCAGAATTATTTAGGCACAGCGCCTGGCATGGGGCACTTCTGGAGCCTTGCGGTGGAGGAGCACTTCTACCTGCTTCTGCCTATAGTATTGATCCTGTTGCTGCAAATGCCAGGGGTGGAACAATTTCGTTGGCGCCTGCTGCTGTTGTGCATTGCCGCCATCATCACGGTTATGCTTGTGCGGATTGGCTATGTGCTGGTCACGGGCAGTACCGCGCGCGAGATGCGTTTCCTTACGCACTTTCGCATCGACGCACTATTCTGCGGCGTGCTGCTTGCCACGCTCTATCGATTTTGGCCGCATTGCTGGCGGCGTCTAAGCAACGCCAGAGTCTTGCTGGTGGCAGCAGCGGCCATCGGCATCATGACATTTGCCTTCGACCCGAATACCTCTATCTTCGTCGCCACCTTAGGGTACACCTCCATCCAGCTGCTGTTCTGTGCTGCGATCATCTTCTGTTCGCGCTTAGAAGGATGGCAGCCGTCATCCGCGCTCAAGACGCCGCTGCTGCTGATGGCGTTCGTTGGGCGACACTCCTACCCGATCTACCTCCTGCACCCATTCTTCTGGGAATACGGCAGCAAAGCTCTGCTGCCGCTGTTTGAAGGCCAAGGATTCGTCGCCCGCTCGGCGCTATGGCTCGCCGGCTTTGCGATTTTTGTGACGGTCTCGATCGGCGTCGGCGTCTTTGTGGGCGAACTAGTCGAACGTCCGCTGCTGGCATTACGTAACCGTACCTGTCCGCCACGCAGCGTCGCGCTGGAGCGACCATCACCCGCAGGTGATTGGATAGCCGACAAGGCTATGTCCCCTGTTTATGGCCGGCCAGCGACAGGTCCGTAGCCTGAAGTCTCTCCCGCAGAAAGCGGGTGAAGGACCATCACCTTATTGCTATAGGCTGCGAGCTCCAGCCATTCTTGCTGCCAGAACGGGGTCGCCGCGATGTACGAGTTTATGCTGGCCATCTCCGTGGTACTGTTCCTTGGCATAGCCGTATATTACGTGCGCCACCGGGCAGCTTCCATGTTCCACCCTGTGACCTTTTACCTAATGTTTCATGGGTTGATCTTCGTGGTACGCCCGCTGTTTGCCTGGGCTTACAACTTCCATGTCATGTATGATGTGATCGGTTTTCAGCCCGACCTGTGGCACAAGACAACTGTCTTGATCTGTACGAATTTGGCGCTGGTGGTTTTCACCTTCGTAGGCTTGCATATCGGCGGCGATGCGCCGCCGTTCCGCCAGTCAGTGGAAGAGCGCGAACATAGAGCGGACCTTCTGCGCGGCTTCTGGCCTTGGGCGGCAGTGATCGCCGCCCTTGGTCTTTGGGCCGTCATCACAGGTCTGCAATTCATGTCATCGGGCGACCTCAGCCAAATTCGGGAGATCGATTCCCGGACTGGCGCGGGGCGATTGGTCGGGGTGAGTGGCTACTTTCTCAGCCTGCCGCTCATGCTTGCTTCCCTAGTTGCCATTATCGTCTATCTGGGGCGCTTCCGCGCATGGACATTCGCCATTTTCGGCATCTATGCACTGCTTAAATTGGGAACAGGTGGCCGAGGGCAGGTGGTGGCTGCCGCCGTCATGATTGCCCTCTTCTACCTGTTCGATCGCCGGCAGAAGTGGCCCGGCATGACCATCGTCCTCGCTGCGCTGGCCGGATTTTTCCTGTTCGGTCAAATCGGTGCTGATCGCGGGGCTGGTATCCGCACCCTGATCGGCCTTGAAAACACCCGCCAAGTCCAGTTGCGCGCGCATGTGGAGGAGAAGCCGCTCGAGACCATGGATCTGGCCAACATGGAGTTTTTCGAGTACCTGGTCTGGGCCGTGCCCGAACGCACTGGAACCCACGAATACTTTGTCCATAACTTGCAAATCCTGACCGAGCCGATCCCGCGTGCATTGTGGCCGGGCAAGCCGGTCGGCCCCCCCATCAGGATGTATGACCTCTACCGCTATGCGCAGCCGCTAGGCGCGACAAATTCAATGCCCGGCACCGGCTGGGTCGCGATGGGGTTTGCCGGGGTGGTGATCTGGAGTGCGTTCTTCGCGTTCCTTTATTGCGGTGCCTACCGCCTTTTCGCGCGGAGCAGGGCCGGCAACCTGGCTGTGGTGTCGTATGTCGTGTTCGTGTCCACCTCCGTTGTGGTGTTCCGCGACGGCGAGTTGATGAGCATCCTGAAAGGTCTGCAATTCTACTTCGTGCCGGTGCTCGCCTTGCTAGGTGTAGCGATTTACCTCGGGAGGCAGGCCGGTACATATCCACAAGGAGCCGGCGCTTTGGCAGGCATTGCGGTCGATGCGCGTACGCGACGCCGGAGGCTTGCGGAACGAAATACATTGCCAAGTGCGGGTGAGCCGACCAGCAGCGCTCCCGACCCTAACTCACCCCGTGCCCGGCGTCTGGCGCGCGCAGCCGGGCAGTCCTGACGCCGCCGCGCTTGCGGTTGCCTGCGATTGTGCAATGCGGCAGAACGCAGCCGGGCGTGGATCGCGTCTGATGCAGGCGGGGTTATGGTGGCACAATCCAGGGTCGCGGTGTTCCATCCAGGTACCCAACACAGTTGGCAGACGGCGCGGGCGGCACAGCAGCTCGGCCGGCTGCAATGGTATGCCACCTCGATCCTCTACCAGGCCGACCGTTGGCCGTACAAACTGGACCGCCTGCCTGCTCCGCTAGGCCCCAAGCTGGCCCGCGAGTTCCGCCGCTTTGAGGCACCCGGGCTGGACACCGCCCTCGCCAAAACCTTCGGGGCCGACGAATGGCTGGAACGCATGGCGCAACGTGCTGGGTGGGTGAAGCTCGCCCGCTGGTTCGACAAGCGCGGCAATCGCGCCTTTGGCCGTGCCCTTGCGCGCGAGATCGGCCGGCCGGAGCCGTTTGCGCTATGGGGCTATGACAACAGCGCGCGCGAGGCGTTCGAGCATGGCCGCGCACATGGCCGCACCTGCATTCTCGACCGCACGATCGGCGACAATCGCGCGCTCAACCGCACCATGGCCGAATTGCATGCGCACTGGCCGGACTGGTTCGCGACCAAGAGCGACCCGATACCCGACTGGCGCCTGCGGCAGCAGGATGAGGAATACGAGCTGGCCGACGTGATCGTGGCTGGCAGCCAGACCTGCGCCGACACTGTCGTGGCCGAGTCCCCGGTATCCGGCCTCGCCGCCAAGCTGCGTGTCCTGCCCTATTGCTTTGATGAGACGCTGTTCGGTGGGCAGCCTGCACCTGCTCCGGTCACGGATGACGAGCCGGTTCGTTTCCTCCTGGTCGGGCATCTGGGCCCACGGAAGGGGCTCCATCTGCTGCTGCAAGCGCTGGATCACCTGCCACGCGACAAGTTCACCTTGACCCTTCTGGGCGAGATCGTCAGCCCGCCCGCAACCGTCGCGCGCTATGCGGACCGGATCACCCATATTCCGCCCGTACCGCGGCGCGAAGTACCCGGCATCATGGCGCGGCACCACGTGTTCATCTTCCCGAGCTATTTCGAAGGCTCCGCCGTGTCGCTGCTGGAGGCCATGGCAAGCGGGCTAGCCCTCATCCAATCGCCGCAAGCAGGGCAAGGGGTCACGCCCGATTGTGGCCTGCTGTTGCCCGAGCAGACGGTCGAGGCTGTAGCCGAAGCGATGCTGGCCGCGATCGAGGATCGGGAACGGCTTAACAGCTGGCGCCGTGCCGCGCAGGCGGAAAGCCGCAACTACACCTTCGCCCGCTATCGCGACCGGATAGCCACACTGCTGGACAGTCTTCCGGGCTGACGGCGCAGCGCCAAAGAAAAACCCCGACGCAGCGTGGCTGCACCGGGGTTCATTCTCATGCCGATGTGGCAGGATCGGTCAGTCGATCACCGCCACCATGTGCGGCAGACGGGCAATCGCGCCGCGCACCTCGGGGGTGTCCTGCACCTCCACAACGCGGTGCATCTTGCCCAGGCCCAGCCCGACCAGAATCTTCTTCTGGGCTTCGGGGCGGCGGATCGGCGAACCGATCTGCTTCAGCTTGATGGTTGCCATGTTGAATTACTCCACAATCGCTTCGGCAGCGGCCTCGGCCTCCGCCTCGCTGGCACCGCCACGACCCAGCAGGTCCGCGACACGCTTGCCACGACGCTGCGCCACCGACTTGGGAGAGGTCTGCTCGCCCAGCGCGTCGAAAGTGGCGCGGATCATGTTGTACGGGTTGGAAGTGCCGATCGACTTGGTGACCACGTCCGCCACGCCCAGGCTCTCGAACACCGCGCGCATCGGGCCGCCGGCGATGATGCCCGTACCCGCCGGAGCCGAACGCACATTGACCTTGCCGGCGCCGAAGTGACCCTTGCCGTCATGGTGCAGCGTGCGGCCGTCCTTCAACGGCACACGGATCATCTTCTTCTTGGCGGCAGCAGTCGCCTTGGTGATCGCTTCCGGCACTTCGCGCGCCTTGCCATGGCCGAAGCCGACACGGCCCTTGCCATCGCCCACGACGACTAGTGCGGCGAACCCGAAGCGCTTGCCGCCCTTGACCGTCTTGGACACGCGATTGATGTGGACGAGCTTCTCGATCAGCTCCTCACCACCATCGTCGTCCCGGCGATCGTCGCGCCGGCCGCGGCCACGGCCATCACGTCCGCCACGGCCACCGTCGCGGTCGCCACCACGGCCACGGCCACCGCCGCCACCGCGCGACCCGCGGCCACCATCGCGACCTTCGCGTGCCGGCTGGCTCGGCTCGCCGCCTGCCGCCGACTGGTTCTCGAACGCTTCGGACGGCGCCGCTGCGCCGGTGTTCGTGTTCTCGTCAGCCATCGTCAGAACTCCAGCCCGCCTTCACGGGCGGCATCGGCCAGCGCCTTGACGCGGCCATGGAACAGGTAGCCGCCGCGATCGAACACGACGGTGGTCACGCCCGCTGCCTTGGCAGCTTCGGCAACCTTGCGGCCCACTTCCGTGGCGGCATCGATATTGGCACCCGACGCGCTCAGACCCAGCGTGGACGCCGAGGCGACCGTGCGGCCCGCCGCATCGTCGATCACCTGGGCGTAGATGTGGCGGCCGGACCGATGCACCGACAGACGGGGGCGCGTGCCCGCCCGCTTCTTCAGAGCGGTGCGCACGCGACGACGGCGGCGCTCGAACAGGGAAAGCTTGGCCATTACTTCTTCTTCCCTTCCTTGCGGAAGATGAACTCGTCGCGATAGCGGATGCCCTTGCCCTTGTAAGGCTCCGGCTTGCGCCAGCGACGGATCTCGGCGGCGAGCTGGCCGACGGCCTGCTTGTCGATACCGCTGATCTCGATCGTGGTCTGGTCGGGGGTCTTCACCTCAAGACCTTCCGGCACGGCGATGTCGACATCGTGGCTGTAGCCCAGCTGCAGCTTCAGCGTGCGACCCTGCGCATTGGCACGGTAGCCGACGCCAGTGATGTTCAGCACCTTCGTGAAGCCGCCGGTGACGCCTTCCACCAGGTTGGACACCAGCGTGCGCTGCATGCCCCAGTGGCTGCGCGCAGCCTTGCTGTCATTCGCCGGCGTGACGGCAATGGCGCCGTCCTGCAGTTCGTAGCTGACCAATTCAGACAGGCCGAGCGACAGGGTGCCCTTCGGGCCCTTAACGCTCAGCAGCTTGCCATCGATATTGGCGGTGACGCCGTTCGGGATCACCACCGGCTTCTTGCCGATGCGGCTCATCAGAACACCTCCGCCAGCACTTCGCCGCCGACGTTCTGCGCCCGCGCTTCCGCATCGGAAAGCACGCCGCGCGGCGTCGAGACGATGGTGATGCCCAGGCCGTTGCGAACGACCGGCAGCTCGCGGCTGCCGGAATACACGCGGCGACCGGGCTTGGACACGCGGGCCACATGCTTGATCGCAGGCTGCCCTTCAAAATACTTCAGTTCGATCCGCAACGCCGGATGCTTGCCGGTCTGGTCTTCCGACCAGCCACGGATGTAGCCCTCGCGTTGGAGCACTTCCAGCACGTTGGCGCGCAGCTTGGACGCAGGCGACAGGACGGAGTCCTTCTTCGCCTGCTGGCCGTTGCGGATACGGGTGAGCATGTCACCCAGGGGATCGGTCATCGCCATCTTAACGTGTCCTCACCAGCTCGACTTGGTCACACCGGGGATCATGCCCTTGTTGGCAAGATCCCGCAGTTCGATCCGGTTGAGGCCGAACTTGCGGTAATAGCCGCGCGGGCGGCCGGTGGTGGCGCAACGGTTGCGCACTCGGGTCGGGTTGCCGTTACGTGGAACTTCCGCCAGCTTCAGCCGCGCGATCAGCCGCTCGCCTTCGTCGAGGCTGTCGTCGTTCGCAGTCGCCTTCAGCTTTTCGTAGCGGGCTGCGTACTTCTTCACGAGCTTCTTGCGACGCTCGTTCTTGTTGATGGAACTCAGTTTCGCCATGGACTTAAGCTCTCCTGCGGCGGCCTCAGGCCGCCTGCTTCTCTTCGGCCTCGGCCGGGAACGGGAAACCGAACAGGCGCAGCAGTTCGCGCGCTTCCTCGTCGGTCTTGGCGGTGGTGGTCACGATGATGTCCATGCCACGCACCTTCTCGATGCGATCGTAGCTGATCTCCGGGAAGATGATCTGCTCCTTCAGGCCCATGGCGTAATTGCCACGGCCATCGAACGACCGGGGGTTAAGTCCACGGAAGTCGCGGATGCGCGGCATGGCCACGGTCACCAGACGATCCAGGAACTCGTACATCCGCTCGCGGCGCAGGGTCACCTTGCAACCGATCGGCATGCCTTCGCGCAGCTTGAACTGGGCGATCGACTTCTTGGCCTTGGTGATCACGGGCTTCTGGCCGGCGATCAGCTCCATTTCCTCGGCAGCGGTCTGGACCTTCTTCTTGTCCTGGCTCGCCTCGCCCACGCCCATGTTGAGCGTGATCTTTTCCAACCGGGGAATTTCCATCCGGTTGGCGTAGCCGAACTTCTCCATCATCGCCTGGGCGATGGTGTCGGCATAGGCCTGCTTCAGGCGCGGGGTGTAGGTGTCAGCCATCGATCGTCTCACCGGACTTGACGGCTACGCGCACCTTCTTGCCGTCACGCTCCTCGAAGCGGACGCGGGTGGGCTTGCCATCCTTGGGATCGGCGACGGCGACCTTGGCCACCGCCATGGGGGCAGGCGCACGGTCGATGCCGCCCTGCGGGTTCGTCTGGGTCGGCTTGCGGTGACGCGCGGCGACATTCACCCCGTCCACCACGACCTTGCCGTCCTTGGGCAGAACCTGGGTCACCTTACCGGTGCGGCCCTTGTCCTTGCCACTCAGCACGACGACGGTGTCGCCCTTCTTGATCTTAGCGGCGGCCATTACAGCACCTCCGGCGCGAGGCTGATGATCTTCATGAAGCCACGGCTGCGCAGTTCGCGCACCACGGGGCCGAAGATGCGGGTACCGATCGGCTCCTCGCTCTTGTTCACCAGCACGGCGGCATTGCTGTCGAAGCGAATGACGGTGCCATCGGGACGACGCACGTCCTTGCGGGTACGCACGATCACCGCACGGTGAACGTCACCCTTCTTTACGCGGGCACGCGGCTGCGCTTCCTTCACGGACACGACGATAACGTCACCCACGCCCGCAGTGCGGCGCTTAGATCCGCCCAGCACCTTGATGCACTGGACGCGCTTCGCGCCGCTGTTGTCAGCGACGTCCAGCGTTGACTGCATCTGGATCATTGATCCGTTTCCTTCTCACACGGCTTGCCGGAACCAGTCCGGCAGTTCCAAAAATCCCCGCGGCTTGGCGGCGAAGCGCGGCCCCTTACAGGAACACGGCCCGCCTGTCAGCCCCGCGATTCAGCTTTCGAGATCGGCCTCGAACGCCTCGCCCTTGCCGGCCTGAACGCGGTCAAGCACGCTCCAGGTCTTGGTGCGGGAGAGCGGGCGCGTCTCCTCGATCCGCACGCGGTCGCCGGGGCGATACTCGTTCGCCTCGTCATGCGCGTGGTACTTCTTCGACTGCCGGATGATCTTGCCGTAGAGCGGGTGCTTGACCTTACGCTCCACCTTGACCGTCACCGTCTTGTCCATCTTGTCGGAGACGACCGTCCCGATCAGGATACGCTTGGGCATGGTTGTCTCCTTACGCCTGCGCGGCGGCGCGACTGCGCTCGCCCTGCAGGGTCTTGATCTGCGCGATCTGGCGGCGCACCTCGCGGATACGGGCCGGACGCTCCAGCTGGCTGGTCGCCGCCTGGAAGCGCAGGTTGAACTGCTCGCGCTTCAGCTCCACCAGCTGGTCGGCCAGCTGGTCATCGGTCTTGGTGCGCAGGTCTTCCACCTTGGCCATCATTCGCCTCCCAGGTGCGAGGTGTCGCCCAGGCGGGCCACGACCTTGGTCTTGATCGGCAGCTTCATCGCCGCACGCTCGAACGCCTCGGCCGCCAGCGGACCGGGCACGCCGTCCAGCTCGAACAGGATCCGGCCAGGCTTCACCTTGGCAGCCCAGTACTCGATCGAACCCTTGCCCTTGCCCTGGCGGACCTCGGCAGGCTTCTTGGACACAGGCACGTCAGGGAACACGCGGATCCACAGCCGCCCCTGGCGCTTGATGTGACGCGTGATCGCCCGGCGGGCCGCCTCGATCTGACGGGCGGTGATCCGCTCCGGCTCCATCGCCTTCAGGCCATACGACCCGAAGTTCAGTTCCGCGCCGCCAGTGGCAAGACCATGGATCTTGCCCTTGAACATCTTGCGGAACTTGGTTCTTTTCGGTTGCAGCATCGTCTCTACTCAGCCTCGCTTCCGATCAGCGCGCCGGGCGCACGCCGGAGGTCTGAGCCTCCAGCATCAGCCGGTCCTGCGCCATCGGGTCATGCCCCAGGATCTCGCCCTTGAAGACCCACACCTTGATGCCGATGATGCCGTACGCGGTCAGCGCCTCGGCCTCGGCATAGTCGACATTGGCGCGCAGCGTGTGCAGCGGCACCCGGCCTTCACGATACTGCTCGACCCGCGCGATTTCCGCGCCGCCCAGGCGGCCGCCGCACATGATCTTGATGCCTTCGGCACCCAGACGCATGGCCGACTGCATGGCACGCTTCATCGCCCGCCGGAACGCCACGCGGCGGACCAGCTGGTCGGCGATGCCCTGCGCGACGAGCTTGGCATCGATCTCCGGCTTGCGGATCTCGACAATGTTCAGCTTCACGTCGCTCTTGGTCATGGTGGCCAGCTTGGCGCGCAGCTTCTCGATGTCCGCGCCCTTCTTGCCGATGATCACGCCGGGGCGTGCAGCGAAGATGGAGATGCGGCACAGCTTGGCGGGACGCTCGATCACCACCTTGCTGATCGCGGCCTGCGGCAGGCTCGACATGATGTACTTGCGAAGCTGGATGTCTTCCTTGAGCAGCTGAGCATAGTCAGCGCCCTCGGCATACCAGCGGCTGTCCCAGGTACGGTTGATCTGCAGGCGCAGGCCGATCGGATTGCTCTTGTGACCCATGTTACGCCTCCTCGACTTCGCGCACGACGATCCGCAGCCGGCTGAACGGCTTCAGGATCCGGGTGGACTTGCCACGGCCGCGGGTGTGGAACCGCTTCATGGTGATCGACTTGCCGACGCTCGCCTCGGCCACGACCAGCGCGTCCACGTCGAGGTCATGGTTGTTCTCGGCGTTGGCGATGGCCGAAGCCAGCACCTTGCGCGCATCAACCGCCATTGCCTTCTTGGAGAAGGCGAGGATGTTCATCGCCTCTTCCGCCTTCTTGCCACGGATCAGGCCGGCAACGAGGTTCAGCTTCTGCGCGGACCCACGGATGGTGGTGCCCACGGCCAGAGCCTCGTTGTCGCCCACGCGGCGCGGAGCTTTTGCCTTGCTCATTAGCGCTTGCCCTTCTTGTCGGCGGCGTGGCCGGGGAAGCTGCGCGTGGGCGCGAACTCGCCAAGCTTGTGGCCGACCATGTCCTCGTTGACGGACACGGGGATGAACTTGTGGCCATTGTAGACGCTGAACGTCAGACCGACGAATTGCGGAAGAATGGTCGACCGGCGCGACCAGGTCCTGATCGGCGCACGGCCACCCGCATCCTGTGCGTCCTCTGCCTTCTTGAGCAGGGACAGTTCCACGAACGGACCTTTCCAGACGGAACGAGCCATGGTCGCTTACCCCTTCTTCTTCTTGGCGTGACGCGAGCGGATGATCATCTTGTCGGTCTGCTTGTTGTGCCGGGTGCGCGCACCCTTGGTCGGCTTGCCCCACGGCGTCACGGGATGACGGCCACCGCTGGTGCGGCCTTCACCACCACCATGCGGGTGGTCGACCGGGTTCTTGGCGACACCGCGCGTCAGCGGCTTCACACCCATCCAGCGCTTGCGGCCGGCCTTGGCGAAGTTCTGGTTGCTGTTGTCGGGGTTGGAAACGGAGCCCACCGTGCCCATGCAATCGGCGCGCAGGTAACGCTGCTCGCCGCTGTTCAGGCGCACGATCACCATGTTACGGTCACGACCGACCAGCTGGACATACGTACCAGCGGAACGGGCGATCTGCCCGCCCTTGCCCGGCTTCATCTCCACATTGTGGCAGATGGTGCCGACCGGCATCTGGCCCAGCAGCATCGCATTGCCCGGCTTGGTATCGACGCGCTCGCCAGCCACCACCGTGTCGCCCGGAGCCAGACGGCTCGGTGCCAGGATATAGGCCTGCTCACCATCGGTGTAGGTGATCAGCGCGATGAACGCGGTGCGGTTGGGATCGTATTCCAGCCGCTCCACGGTCGCCGGCATGTCCCACTTGCGACGCTTGAAGTCGATGTAGCGGTACTTCTGCTTGTGGCCACCAGCCATGCCACGCGAAGTGACATGACCCTTGTTGTTGCGGCCGCCGGTCTTGCGCTTGCCTTCGGTCAGCGCCTTGACGGGCTTGCCCTTGTACAGCGCCGACTTGTCGACGAGGATCAGGCCACGGCGCGCCGGGCTGGTCGGGTTGTAGTTCTTGAGTGCCATCGGATCAGCTCACGCCTTCGGTGATGTCGATCGGGTCCTGCCCTGCAACGAGGGTCACGACCGCCTTCTTCACGTCGGAACGCGTGTAGGCCTTGCCCTTCCAGCGCTTCGACTTGCCCTTGGTGACCAGCGTGTTCACGCTCTTGACCTTGCGGCCGAACAGAGCCTCCACCGCCGCCTTGATCTGCGGCTTGGTCGCGTCGCCCGAAACCTTGAACACGGTGGCGTTGTGCTCGGACAGCAGCGTCGCCTTTTCCGTGATGTGCGGGCTCAGGATCACGTCGTAGTGACGTGCGTCGATGTCCTGCTTAGCCATTGAACCGGGCCTCCAGCTTCTCGACAGCGGAGCGCGTCAGCACCAGCGTGTCATGCTTCAGGATGTCGTAGACGTTGGCGCCTACGGCCGGCAGCACGTTGACGCCCGGCAGGTTGCCGGCCGCCAGACGGAAGCCGTTCTCGACGCTCTCACCATCGATCACCAGCACGCGGCCGTTCCAGCCATTGCTGCCGAAGGTGGCGGCCAGCGCCTTGGTCTTGGCTTCGGCCAGCTCCAGGCTGTCCACGACCACCAGGCCCTCACGCGCCTTGGCGGACAGAGCCATCTTCAGGCCCAGCGCGCGCAGCTTCTTGTTGAGCGACTGCTCGAAATCGCGACGGCGGGCGCCATGGGCCTTACCGCCACCGATGAACACGGGGGCCGCACGGTCACCGTGACGGGCGGTACCGCCACCCTTCTGGCGGCCGAACTTCTTGCCCGTGCGGGCCACGTCGGCCCGCTCGCGGGTCGCGCGGGCGGTGCCACGGCGGTTCTCCAGCTGCCAGGTGACAACCCGGTGCAGGATGTCGGCGCGCGGCTCCAGGCCGAACACGGCATCGCTCAGCTCGATGTCGCCGGCGCTGGCGCCGTCAAGCTTCTGAACTGCAACCTTCACGGCTCAGCCCTCCTTGTTTTCATCGGCGGAACCCGCCGCATTGGTGTCGTCCACCGCCGGGGTGACATCGTCACCGGCGCCAGCCTGCTGTTCGGCGAGCAGGGCGGCAGCCTCTTCGGTGGTCGGGCCGGTGTCCACGGCGTGCTCCGCAGCAGCCTCGACCAGGCCGGCCGGCGCTTCCTCGTGCTCGATCACAGTGCTCTTGCGCTCCAGGATCGCGCCGGGGAACGGCGCGCCCTCGGGCATCGGCACCTTCACGGCGTCGCGCACCAGCAGCCAGCCATTCTCGGCACCCGGCACGGAACCCTTCACGAAGAGCAGGCCGCGCTCAGCGTCGGTGCGTACGATCTCCAGGTTCTGCTGGGTGCGCTGACGGTCGCCCATGTGGCCAGCCATCTTCTTGTTCTTGAAGACCTTGCCTGGATCCTGGCGGTTACCCGTCGAACCGTGCGAACGGTGGCTCAGCGACACACCATGGCTGGCGCGCAGGCCGCCGAAGTTCCAGCGCTTCATGGCGCCGGCAAAGCCCTTGCCCTGCGTGTGGCCGGTCACGTCGACCATCTGGCCGGCGATGAAGTGCTCGGCCGAGATGTGCGAGCCGACGGGCAGCAGCCCGGCCTCGTCGTCCACCCGGAACTCCGCGACCTTTTTCTTCAGCGACACATTGGCCTTCGCAAAGGCTTCGCGCTGCGGCTTGGCGACGTTCTTCTGCTTTGCCTCACCGGCGCCGACCTGCACGGAATAGTAACCGTCGCGGTCCATGGTGCGGTGAGCGACGACCTGGCACTCGTCCAGCGCCAGCACGGTCACGGGTACGTGCCGTCCATCCGCCTGGAACAGGCGGGTCATCCCGACTTTTCTTGCAATCACGCCTGTGCGCATGATGCACAGCTCCTTAACAGAGGCCCACGGGACCATCCCGTGGGCGTGCCGGCCCTGATTGTCATGCGTCGCCCCGTCCGGGCCAGATGCCCCACGATGGGGCGAGACGGGGGACGCAGCCCGGCATGAATTGCCGGCGGTATCCCTGGTATGCGTGCCGCATATCAGCAGCGAACTTCGCCGATCTGTTTAGCGTCCGATCGGGAGGACTGGGTACATCAGACCAGCACTTACGCCAGCTTGATCTCCACGTTCACGCCCGCGGCGAGGTCGAGCTTCATCAGCGCGTCCACGGTCTGGGCGTTGGGCTGCACGATATCGAGCAGCCGCTTGTAGGTACGCACCTCGAACTGCTCGCGCGACTTCTTGTCGATGTGCGGGCCGCGGTTCACGGTGAACTTCTCGATGCGCGTCGGCAGCGGGATCGGACCCCGGATCAGCGCGCCGGTGCGGCGGGCGGTGTCCGCAATCTCGCCAGTCGCCTGATCGAGCACGCGGTGATCGAAGGCCTTGAGGCGAATGCGGATGTTCTGAGCGTCCATGTCCTGCTTACCGATGCGAAAGAGCCAAGAGGGCGCCGTTCAGCACGCCTCCAAAACAAAGAGGAGCCGCCCGCCTCACCGGTTGCCCGGGAAGGGGCGGCCCCTTCGAAACCTGGCCGGCGGAAACGAATCCCGCCGGCGAAGGCGCCTATATTACTTGGAGATCGAGCTGACAACCCCCGAACCGACGGTGCGGCCGCCTTCGCGGATGGCGAAGCGCAGGCCTTCGTCCATCGCGATCGGCGCGATCAGCTTGACACTGATCGTGACGTTGTCGCCCGGCATCACCATCTCGGTGCCTTCGGGGAGGATGACCTCGCCGGTGACGTCCGTGGTACGGAAGTAGAACTGCGGGCGATAGTTGGCGAAGAACGGCGTGTGACGGCCACCCTCTTCCTTCGACAGCACGTAGACCTCAGCACTGAACTCAGTGTGCGGCTTCACGGAGCCGGGCTTGCACAGCACCTGGCCGCGCTCCACCGCTTCACGCGCGACGCCACGGATCAGGGCGCCGATGTTATCGCCGGCCTCACCGCTGTCCAGCAGCTTGCGGAACATTTCCACGCCGGTGACGGTGGTCTTCTGCGTGTCCTTGATGCCGACGATCTCGACTTCCTCCCCCACCTTGACGATGCCGGTCTCGACGCGGCCGGTCACCACGGTGCCGCGGCCGGAGATCGAGAACACGTCCTCGATCGGCATCAGGAACGGCTTGTCGACCGGACGCTCGGGCTGCGGGATGAACTCGTCAACCGCGGCCATCAGGGCCTTGATCGACTCTTCGCCGATCTTCGGGTCCCGGCCTTCCAGGGCGGCCAGAGCCGAGCCCTTGATGATCGGAATGTTGTCGCCATCGAAGTCGTACGAGGACAGCAGCTCGCGAACTTCCAGCTCGACCAGCTCCAGGATTTCCTCGTCGTCGACCTGATCGACCTTGTTCATGTACACGACCAGCGCCGGCACGCCAACCTGACGGGCCAGCAGGATGTGCTCGCGGGTCTGCGGCATCGGACCGTCAGCGGCGTTCACCACCAGGATCGCGCCGTCCATCTGCGCCGCGCCGGTGATCATGTTCTTCACATAGTCGGCATGGCCCGGGCAGTCGACGTGCGCATAGTGGCGCGCATCGGTCTCGTACTCGACGTGTGCGGTCGAGATGGTGATGCCGCGCTCACGCTCTTCGGGCGCCTTGTCGATGTTGGAGAAGTCGACGGGCGCGCCCTGCACCTTGGTGATCGCTGCGGTCAGCGTGGTCTTGCCATGGTCGACGTGACCGATGGTGCCGATGTTGCAGTGCGGCTTGTTCCGCTCAAACTTTGCCTTCGCCATTTTGCAAAAACCTCTGTTCTGGAAATTCGATTAACTGACTGGAGGCCAGGCGGGGCACCCGCTGAATCGAGCGCCCGCCCCTAGACACATCGCCTGCCTTAGGCAAGCTTCTCCTTGACTTCGGCGGCCACGTTGGCGGGCACCTCGTCATAGTGGGAGAACTGCATCGAGTACTGCGCGCGCCCTTGCGTGAAGGAGCGCAGTTCGTTGACGTAGCCGAACATGTTGGCCAGCGGCACGTGGGCGTCGACCACCTGGGCATTGCCGCGGCTGTCGGTGCCCTGGATCTGCCCACGACGGCTGTTAAGGTCGCCGATCACGTCGCCCATGAATTCCTCGGGCGTCACCACCTCGACCTTCATGATCGGCTCGAGCAGCTTGATGCCGGCCTTCTGCGCGGCCTCACGCATCGCACCGCGGCCGGCGATCTCGAACGCCAGGGCGGACGAGTCGACGTCGTGGTACTTGCCGTCCAGCAGCTCGATATCGAAATCGATGATCGGGAAGCCGATCAGCGAGCCCGTCTCGGCCGTTTCGCGCATACCCTTCTCGACGGAGGGGATGTATTCGCGCGGGATGTTGCCGCCCTTCACATTGTCGATGAAGTTGATGCCCTGGCCACGCTCGCCCGGCTTCAGCGCCACCTTCACCTCGCCGAACTGGCCGGAGCCGCCCGACTGCTTCTTGTGGGTGTAGACCAGCTCCACCGGACGGGCCAGCGACTCGCGGTACGCAACCTGCGGCGCGCCGACATTGGCCTCCACCTTGAACTCGCGACGCATGCGATCGACGATGATGTCGAGGTGCAGTTCGCCCATGCCCTTGATGATCGTCTGACCCGATTCATGGTCTGACGACACCCGGAAGGACGGATCCTCGGCCGCCAGGCGCGACAGGGCAACGCCCATCTTCTCCTGGTCGGCCTTGGTCTTGGGCTCCACCGACAGCTCGATGACCGGCTCGGGGAACTCCATTCGCTCCAGGATGATCGGGGCGTTCGGCGCGCACAGCGTGTCGCCGGTGGTGGTATCCTTCATACCGGCGATCGCGACGATGTCGCCTGCGAATGCTTCTTCGATGTCCTCCCGGTTGTTGGAGTGCATCAGCAGCATGCGGCCAATCTTTTCCTTCTTGTCCTTCACGCTGTTCAGGACCTGGCCCTTGCTGAGCTTGCCCGAATAGATGCGGGTGAAGGTGAGCGAGCCCACGAAGGGATCGTTCATGATCTTGAAGGCCAGACCTGCGAACGGCGCGTCGTCGCTGGAAGGACGGCTGTCCTCCTCATCGCTGTCGGGCTTCACACCCTTGATCGCGGGGACGTCGATCGGGCTCGGCATGTAGTCGACCACGGCGTCGAGCAAGGGCTGCACACCCTTGTTCTTGAACGCGGAGCCGCACAGCACAGGCACGAACAGCTGGTCCAGCGTGCCCTTGCGGATCAGGGCCTTCAGCGTCGCGGCGTCGGGCTCGTTGCCTTCCAAATACGCTTCCATGATCTCGTCGTCGCTCTCGACGGCGGTCTCGATCAGACGCTCGCGATATTCAGCGGCCTTGTCGGCGAGGTCCGCGGGGATGTCGACATAGTTGAACGACGCGCCCAGGCTCTCGTCTTCCCAGACGATGCCGCGGTTGTTCACCAGGTCGACCACGCCCTTCAGGTCGGCTTCGGCACCGATCGGCAGGTACAGCACCAGCGGCTTGGCACCCAGGCGGTCGATGATGGACTGCACGCAGTAGTAGAAGTCCGCGCCGGTGCGGTCCTGCTTGTTGATGAAGCACATCCGAGGCACGCGGTACTTGTCCGCCTGGCGCCACACGGTTTCGGACTGCGGTTCCACGCCGGCGACGCCGTCGAACACCGCGACCGCGCCGTCGAGGACGCGCAGCGAACGCTCGACTTCGATGGTGAAGTCGACGTGGCCGGGGGTGTCGATGATGTTGATGCGGTGCTTCGGGCCCTGGCCATCCTCGGCCTGCCAGAAGGTGGTCGTCGCGGCGGACGTGATGGTGATGCCGCGCTCCTGCTCCTGCTCCATCCAGTCCATCGTCGCGGCGCCGTCATGCACCTCGCCGATCTTGTAGGACTTGCCGGTGTAGTAGAGGATCCGCTCCGTCGTCGTCGTCTTGCCGGCGTCGATGTGCGCCATGATGCCGATATTGCGGTAGCGTTCCAGCGGATATTCGCGGGCCATGTGAACTTCCTTGGGGTGTGCGGGGATCGCCGGTGCGGCCGGGCGACCCCCATATAATCAATTATGTGACCGCTTGAAGGCCGCGCAGCTTACCAGCGATAGTGGCTGAAGGCGCGGTTGGCGTCGGCCATGCGGTGCGTGTCTTCCCGCTTCTTCACCGCGTTGCCGCGATTGTTGGCGGCATCGAGCAGCTCGCCCGAGAGACGCGCGGCCATGGTGGTTTCCGCACGACCGCGAGCGGCCGAGATCAGCCAGCGGATGGCGAGCGCCTGCGCACGTTCCGCACGCACTTCAACCGGGACCTGATAGGTCGCACCGCCGACGCGGCGGCTGCGCACTTCCACGGCCGGCTTCACGTTGTTCAGCGCATCGTGGAACATCTGCACCGGATCGTTCTTGGAACGGGCCTGCACGGTTTCGAGCGCGCCGTAGACGATACGCTCCGCAACAGACTTCTTCCCGTCCAGCATCAGGTTGTTCATGAACTTGGACAGCACCAGATCACCATACTGGGGATCGGGCAGGATTTCCCGCTTCTCGGGACGACGACGACGTGACATGGATCTTCTTCCTTAACCCGAGAGGCTTACTTGGGACGCTTCGCGCCGTACTTCGAACGGCTCTTCTTGCGGTCCTTGACGCCCTGCGTGTCGAGCACGCCGCGCAGCACGTGGTAGCGCACACCGGGAAGGTCGCGCACACGGCCGCCGCGGATCAGCACCACGGAGTGTTCCTGCAGGTTGTGGCCTTCGCCGGGGATGTAGGAGATCACCTCGCGCCCGTTGGTCAGACGGACCTTGGCCACCTTGCGCAGCGCCGAGTTCGGCTTCTTCGGGGTGGTCGTGTAGACGCGGGTGCAGACGCCGCGCTTCTGCGGGTTCTGCTCCATCGCCGGGACCTTGCTCTTGGCCTTGACCGGCGTGCGGCCCTTGCGGACCAGCTGGTTGATAGTGGGCATTGGTATCCTTCACCGTGCGGGTGGCGCCACGATGGAAAGGGGTCGGGAGCGGAAGAAGCATCGCGCCAGCGGACCGGACGGCCACACCCGACCAACGGGAAGTGAGCCGCAAACCGGGTCCTCGCGCGAGCCGAAACGCTCCACCCCTTGCCGAAACGGGCGCCGGGTTACTTTGACAGCCGCCCCGCCGGAAGGACCGGACCGCACCGCCAATGTTCAGCTACGCCACCGGCGCGGCACGAAGACCGCAGGCCGGGAACGAGGCGCCTTTAGGGGAATGGCGGCAGCCGGTCAAGCCGAGCGGGTGAGCGCCCACCGCCGGGCTGCCCAACCGCCTGCCGCGTGCCCGGTCACCCGGCCGTGGGGGGCGGCAGCGGGGTCGCCACCGGCTCCGCCGTGGCGGGCACAAGTTCCACAACGTATTCGCCGGGGGTGCTGCCCCCCGCCGCGCTGACCTGCACCACCAGCCTTTCGAGCCAGGGGCCAGCCGCCTGCACATCGCTGAGCGGCAGCATCAGATCGGCCGAGCTGCCATCCAGCGATTCGCCGCTGGCAAGCGCCATGGCATAGCCGAAGGGCGTGTCGAAGCCCGCCTCCACCATGGGGGTCCAGCCGACGGCGGTGACCCGCACCAGCAGCGCGCCTTCCGCAGCCATGCCGGGCAGCGAGTCGGGCGACAGGCGCCAGGTCTGCACGGGTGCGAGCGGACCAAGCTTGCCCGCCGCCCGTTCGCCAAAGGTCAGCACCTGCGCCGCCGCGGGCTCCACCGCCGCCATGTCCCGCGCGACGAACTGGTAGGCGGCGTTCTGCGCGCCGAGGCCGCTGGCATGCACCTCGTACTCGCCGGTCGCCGGCAGCGTCACCACCAGCCGCGAATTGAGCGAGCCGCCCGAATCGTCATCTTCCGCCAGGCTCTCCCCATCGGGGCCGAACACTTCCAGATAGGCGTCCAGCCCGGACGCGTCGGCCGCCAGCAGCATCTCCCATTCCTGCCCCGCTTCGCCCGCCAACGTGAAGACCTGCGGGTTGTTGCTGCTGACCAGCCCCTTCTGCTCCGCCCCCGAGGTGATCGCGCGCGGCGTATTGGGGCGGTAGTCGGTCGGCATCAGCAGGATGCGCACCGGGCCACCCGCCTGCCCTTCCCCGCCGCTGTGACTGATCGAGAGCGTCACCGTCTGCGCGGTTTCAGAGAACAGCACGGCCATGGGGTTGAGATTGCCCGCCCCGTCATCATCCTGCGCCATCTGCGTGCCGTCCGCGGCGGTCACGGTCAGCAGCGGATCGAAGCCGCCGCTGGCGAGCACGGTGATCTCCACCGCCTTGCCCGCCTCCAACCGCAAGGTGTGTTCGAGCGAGCCCGACCCCGGCTCCAGCGTGCCGCCATCGACGATGCGGCCGGCCTGGGGCAGCCGGTCAATCGAGGTCTGCGCAGAGGCCGCCCCAGCGAACAGTAAACCCGCGCTGACCGACAGCAGGCAGTACAGGCAGGATCGCGGGTAGATGCGCATAAACAACCGTCCTTGCTGATGATAATGAGTGTGGGTCGGCTGAAATCAGGAAGTCGGACGCCGGAAAGCGTAGCCGCCTTTGGTAAGCGTATCGTAGATTTCTGCCGCAAGGGCTCCGGCCTCGTCCCGGACCCGTCTAAAGTCGTCCATATCCGCCGCGTATGGCTGGCACTGCGCCTCCACCGCAAGCGCCCGGATCGACTGGCCGAGTAGTTCCCCTTCCCCATAATCGTCGAAATAGTAGGGCGGCTTCAACTCGCGTCTGGCCTTTTCAAATTCGCTGCGGATCTTGCTCACCGCACGCCGGTCACAACGGACAGTAGGCAAAGCGTTGAGCACAAGCGACAGACTTTCTCGATTGTACTTGCGCAAGATGGTCGCATCGAGAGCCATCCGTTGCCGCACATCGGCAAACCGGCCAGCCGCATTGCGGATTATCAAGGTAAGGTTGCCGGTGCGCCCATGCTTGTCGAGCCGCAGCGGCGTGTCGCGGCTGGTCAGGATCGCAGGGGTGCCGGTCGCGGTGAGCAATTCAAACATCTTGCTTCGCACCGCCGCCTCATCAATGGTGAGGGTGATTGGTCCATACTGAGCATCGGCCGGACGCGGCGCCGCTATCCCGCAGAAGATCACCGCGATGGCGACGAGCGTGAAGCGCATCAACGCCCCCCTTGCTCAGACGAGAGCAGCCGCTTGATTGCGGGCACCGCCTGTGCACCGAGCAGGCCGGAGATCAACCCGACATACCAGGTGAACAATTTCCAAAAGGCATCGTGCATCTGACCCGCCAGCCGAACAGGATCGGCATCGTCCACGATGAACGGCAGGTGCGCGATCGGCAGGGGATACGGACCCATGACGTCCGCTGACGTCATGCCGAGGGGAACCTGCAACTGGTACGCCCCGGCCAGCACCACGCACACCGCGGCCATCAGCACGGACCCGCCGATCAGGACATGCCACAGCACGCGCCGCAGACTGTTGCCGACGAAAAAGGCGGGCGGCACGGCCAGGCATAGGGCAAGCGCGGTCTTCGCCGCCTCCGGCATAGCCAGCATGGCGGACCGTGCCACGATCATGCGCGACCATGTCAACACATCGGGCACCTTGACCCGATAATGCAGGATATATTCGACAGCAAAGCCGAAGACCACCGCCGATACAACAACGAAGCTGCCCATCAGCAAAGCCTGCCGGATGCGGATAATATCGCGCTGGTGCTGGTCCGTGTGCCTGGCTGTGGCGGAAAGTTGCGCCGTGTCGCCGGCAGATGGCGTGACGCGATCGAACGCGCCGCCGATCGCTACGCCATCTCGCTCGATCGATGTATCGGACATCGCCACCCCCTAAGCGCAGCCGCGATACACGGCGAAGTTCTAGCCCGGTACTGGCGGACCATTCGAATCGGCGCGCTTCTCTCCCAAGTATCTGCCCTGCGACGACTGCAGTAAAGATGCATTACCATTCATTGCATCCGATCCGGCCAAGTAACCGCGGGGACGCGCAAGCTGCGGCGATTATCGTTTTCCTACAGCCACCTGCCTGTGCCACCGCGCTGCGACTGAGCAGACAGGAGGCAGGGCGGATGGCAGGCAGCAAGCCGGCGGTGTGGCGACCGGGCACAGTCACGATCGAGGAATCGGTCGCCGGATCGAGCACCGGCGAGACGGTGAGCTTCGAGGTTCCGGCGGACCAAGCCCCGCCCCAGATGATGGCGTACCGCGGCCGTCTGCCGACGGAGCAGGCCTTCACCACCTATGAGTCGGGTCACGACTACCTGGTGGAGCCGGCGCGCGGCGGGCAGGCGCTGCCCGGCAACGACACGGCGGAGGCACAAGGGCGAAGGTTCGGCCGGCAGACGTCCTACGTCCACAACCCGCGGCAGATGCCGGTCGAGGGCGACCCCCTGCTGGACTTCGTGCCGGCGCCGCATACCGCGCCGCGGCGCAATTCGATCACCGCGGACCGGCAACGCGAATTCATCGCCGCGCTGGCGGTGGGCGGCATCGTGCTGAAGGCCGCGCTGCATATCGGCGCCAGCCCCGAAGCGCTATACAACCTGCGCAACAAGCCGGGCGCCGAGGGGTTCGCCGCGGCATGGGACGAGGCGGTGGAGCGCGGGTTCCAGCGGCTGGAGGACGCGGCGATTGAGCGGGCGATCTGCGGCGAGAACCGGCTGGTATCCTCGGGCGGCAAGCTGCTCGGCTATGAAACGCGGCACAACGAGGCGCTGGTGATGTTCATGCTGCGCAACCGCCGGCCGGAGCGGTATGGCGGCAGCGGGCGCAGCCCGAAGCTGCCGCCGCTGCGGACGGCGCGCCGGGTGGCTGCGGAGGGTGCCGGGACAGGGGTGGAGGCGGCGCTGCCTGCCGCGCCCGCGCCTGTTCCCGCCTTGCCCGATCCGGCGGCGGAGGAAGCGGAGCTGAGGGGGTGGAAGCGGCGGATGCTGGAGCAGCCGGGCAGCGTGGACCTGCGGCGCTTCACCGGGTTCCAGTTGGAGCGGCTGGAGGCGATCACCCCGGCGGAGGCGTTCGCGCCCGATCCGGTGCCGGACGGGTTGGAAGGCGGCTGAGGTCCGTGCCTACGCCGCCAGCGCCAGCGGGACCGGGCGGGCGGGCGCGGGGCGGTTCGCCTGCAGGTAGGCAGTCATCTTGGCATAGCCCAGTTCCGACAGGCGCACGAAGCAGCGGCGGCCATCGCGGCGGTCCGCCTCCCGCAGGAGCAGGCCGTTCTTCTCCAGCTGCTTCAGCCAGCGCAGGGCTGTCGTCTCCGGCACGCCCGCGCCGAGGCAGGCGGCGGTGACGGACACGCGCTTGCCCTGCCGGTCGCAGATATACAGGTCGAGCAGGATGTCCCAGGCGGGTTCGCCGAACAGGTCGCCGTCGAAGAAATCGCGCCGGCGCTGGCGTTCGCGGTAGATGTCCTGCGCGACCACCAGCCAGGCGTCGCTGTCATTGCCATAGGCGTCGAACGCGGCGCGGTCCGCCTCCGCCGCGTCGCGCGCGGCGACATCGGCGGCGAGGCGCATGGCCTGGTTGCCGAGCATGCGGAGCTGGCGGGTCAGCGCGGCCATGTCGGCGGCGACGTCGGCCGGGGTGGAACCGATGGTGGCGGGAACTGGCTGGACGCTCATGCCGCGAACTCCGGCAGGCGGGCGCTCAGGCTGGGGCTCAGGCCGGGGCGGGCGGTGGTCGCCAGTCGGGATAGGGGCCAATCCGCCGCTGCCGCCGCCAATGCGCCGCCGTGCCGCAGGCCAGCGTGATGATGACGAGCAGCGTGGGCGGCTCCACCATGATCCAATAGGCGAGCGTCATGCCCGATGGCACGATCCACGCGGCGAGGTGCCCGAGCACCGCGGTCAGCATCAGCGCGGCGGCGACCAGCGGCCACACCCGGTTGGCGCGGATCGCCAGCACCGTGAACACGGCCAGCTCCAGCGCGTTCACCGCGAACTGATAGGGCTCGAAACCCAGGAACCTGAGCGGGCCGAAGACGGCGGCGCGAACCTCGTCCGCCACGAACACCGCCAGAAGGAGGGCGCCGGCCACCCGCTCCGGCCCGCCGCCCCGCCACACGGCGAGGAAGTAGACCGCCAGCGACAGGCTGGAGATGAGGATGGTCAGCGGGTGCACGAAGCGTGCCCCCCTCTGCCGCCAGTATCTTCGCCACGACCCCGACCATTGCCAAACCCCCAGAGGCCCGACCGTGCGATGGGACGGGCGCCAGTCACCGGACGCTGGCCGAAGGGGGCGGCGGGGTGGCCATGCTGCGCGACAACTGGTCGTACATCATCACCGCACCCAGCACGACGAAGACGAGGAGGACCGCGAGAACCGCGATGGCGCCCAGCCGCATGATCGTGCCGCCCTGTCCTTCGAACAGGTCCGGAGCGACGCGGTGATCCGCCGGGCTGCCTTCCCCGGCCGGGGCCGGGGCGGGCGGTGCCGGGGGCGCCGCATCGTTCGCCCCGCCGATATCCACCGGACTAGGCACGACCACGATACGGGGTTCTTCATATGTCGGCGGCCCGGATGTTTCACCATGCCCGTTAGCCATGCCATCCAGCAGCGCGCGGTAGGCGACGGCGACCTCCCCCCGGCTTTCCACGCCCAGCTTGGTCTTGGCGAACTGGATACGCTGATCAACCGTATGGTGGGAAATACCGAGTTCGCGCGCGATCTCCTTGGAGGTCTTGTGCGCGATCAGGAGATCGAGCACCTCGCGCTGCTTATCCGTAAGGGCGTCCAATCGTGCCCGTATGTCAGAGTCTGACATATGCCTTCCGCGCCCTTATGTACCGCTGCGGCACATCTAGCGACGCATGCGGGCGAGGGGAAGTGTGCTTTTGGTGCGCCGAAGCGACTCAGATGGTTGCCGCGGGGGTAACGAGATGCACCACCAGCGCGCGCACCTTGGCCTGGCGCCATTGCGGGCGCGGGGCGACCAGCCAGTAGGCGCGGCGGCTTTCGGCGGGCGGGCCGAGCGCCTCCAGCCGGCCGGCGGCCAGCGCCTCCTCCACCAGCGGCAACGGCAGCGTGGTGCGGCCGAGCCCGGCCAAGGCCGAGGACAGCGCCTGCCCCGCATTGCCGACCTGCAGCAGCACGTCGGCCGCCTCCCCTTCCCCCTCCGGCTCCGGACAGCCGGGCCAGGTGATCCAGCCGGCGGGCGCGCCAGGCGCGGCGACAGTCACGCGGCGGGCGGGGGAGAGTTCCACGCCTTCCAGATCGTCCGGGCCTTCCACCAGGCGCACGGCGGCATCGAGGTTCGCCTCCGTGAAGTCGGCATCCTCCTCCGCCACCAGCTGGAACCGGACCTGCGGGTTCGCCGCGCGGAAGCTGGCGAGCCGGGGCGCGAGCCATTGGGCATAGAATTCGCGCGGCACGGCGAGCGCGAAGGCGTGACTGGACTGCCCCGCCTGCATCGCCTGCACAGCCTCCTCGAACCGGAGGAATCCTTCGCGCAGCGGGTCGAGCCCCGCCTCCGCCTCCCCGGTGAGTTCCAGCCCGCGACTGGTGCGCCGGAACAGGACCACGCCCAGCACATCTTCCAGTGCGCGGATCTGCTGGCCTACGGCGGCGGGCGTCACCGCCAGCTCGTCCGCTGCGCGGGTGAAGCTGAGGTGGCGGGCGGCGGCGTCGAAGACGCGCAGGGCGTTGAGCGGGAGATGCGTGCGCTTCATGCCATGCGATCTATTGCGCCCGGCGGCAGGCGGCAAGACGCGGGCGGCAACGGGACGCTAGCTGGCAGTCGCCGGCGCGGCGAGCGGGAAGAAGGGAATGGCGACCTCGAACGGGGTGCCGTCTTCCGCCAGGAAGCCGTAATGCCCTTCCATCGAGCCGGTGCGCGTGGTGAGTTCGCAGCCGGACACGTAATCATGCGTGCTGCCGGGGGCGAGCACGGGCGTTTCCCCCACGACCCCTTCCCCATCCACCAGGCTGACGACGCCGCGCCCGTCGGTGATGCGCCAGTGGCGCGTGGCGAGCTGCACCGTGTCGTCGCGGTTGTTCTCCAGCCGCATGTGATAGACCCAGAACCACCGGCCGCCCGCGACGCGGGACTGGTCCGGCATGAAGGTCACGGCCACGCGCACGGTCACGCCGGCGGTGATCGCCGCGTGCTGGAACATGTTGGCGAGCAGTTCTGCCATGGCGCGGGAGAGTAAGGCCCCAGCCCGCAAACGGCAACAGCGCTAATCCGCCAGCACCGATCCATCGAGATCGAGGCGCCAGACCACACCGCCTTCCGCATAGTCCAGCGTGACGGCGCCATTCAGATTGTGACGCGGCACGTCGCGGATCAGCGTGGTGCCGAACCCCTTGTGATCGGGTGGCGTCACCGGCGGCCCGCCGCTTTCGTGCCACCAGATGGAGAAAGCCGAGCGGTCGGGAGCGCAGGTCCAGCCGATTGCCACATGCCCCCCGGTGACGGACAAAGCGCCATATTTCAGCGCATTGGTGCCGAGTTCGTGCAGCGCCATGCCGATCACCTCCGCCGCGCGCGGCGTCAAAGCGCAAGGATCGCCGCCGGAGACCACTTCGCCCTGCGCGGCTTCCACGAAGGCGAGTTGGCTGCCGACGAGTTCGGCCACCGGCACGTCGCGCCAGGCGCGGCGGACCAGGATGTCCTGGTTCACCGCCAGGCTGCGCACGCGATCTTCGAACCGGGCGATGAATTCGGCCTGCCCCGGCGCGGAACGGCGGGCCAGCGCCTGCACCGTGCTGAGCATGTTCTTGGCCCGGTGGTTCACCTCCATCAGCAGGAGGCGGATCTGTTCGGCCTGGTCGCGCTGGTCGGTGATGTCGGTATTGGTGCCGACATAGTTCACCACCTTGCCGGCATCGTCGCGGATCGGGCGCGTCCGGCACAGGAACCAGCGATAGCTGCCGTTGCTGGCGCGCAGAGGATAGGTATCCTCCCACGCCTGCTCCCCCGCGACGGCAGCGAGGAAGCCCGCGACCACCGCATCCGCGTGATCGGGATGGATCAGGTCCTGCGCGACCTGCAGGGGTGGCGACGTCGCGGGATCGACCCCGGCATAATCGTACCAGCGCCGGTTGTACCATTCGGGCCGGCCGGTCGCATCGGTGATCCAGGCGAGCTGGCTGATATTGTCGGCCAGCATCCGGAAGCGCTGTTCGCTGGTGGCAATGCGGCGCGTGTCTGCCAGATGCTGCCCGGCATCCCGCGCGATCTTGCTGGCGCCGATGATCTGCCCCTGCCGGTTGCGCACCGGCGACACGGTGACGGACACGTCCAGCAGTCGCCCGTTCTTGCCGATGCGCTGCGTGAAGAACTGCCCTACCCGCTCCCCCGCGCGGATCCGGTCGAGGATATGATCCTCCTCGTGCTGGCGATCGGCGGGCAGCAGCAGACGGATCGACTGGCCCACCATCTCCGCCGCGGAATAGCCGAACAGCCGTTCCGCCGCCGGGTTCCATGCCTGCACGATGCCGTCGGTGGTCTTGGCCACGATCGCATCGTCCGATCCCTGGAACAGCGCGGAGAACAGATCCTCTGGTTCGATCACGCGGTCAGCTTTTCCATCGGATGGGCAGGAACTTGATGCATCTTCATACGGACGCGGCCGCGGAAAGCAATCAGCCCCGGCGCACGGGGCCGAGGAGTGCGCGTGCAGCGCGGCAAGACGTTGGGAACATTGGCCGATCGCGGGCGGTTGTGCCCGGTGAAAGCGAGGACGCGCAATGTTTACGCAACTCAACCCGCCCATGCCGCTGCATGTATTGGGCAAGGGCGACGGGATGGCGATCGGCATGATCGACTACGGCCCCGAACACAATCTGATCTGGGTCACCGCCATCGACGGCACGGGCGAACTTTGGTGCGCCCCCAACCCGCAGGTGCGGATGCAGAAGAACTGGACGCTGGGCCGGCCGGAAAACCCGCTGGTGACGCAATCCAAGGCGGAGCTGCGCGCCAAGGCGGCGGCGCCCGCGCCCGACATGGTGGTGGCGGCGCCCGCCTGACTTGCCCTGAGCGTCGCCGGGCGGCAGGGCGGCGGCCATGCATCTGCGTTGCCCGGCCCTGCTGCTGTCAGCCCGCGCCCATGGCGAGACGGCGACGATCGCCCGCGCGCTGACCGAGGAATATGGCGTTGTCGCCGCCTATGTCGCCGGTGGGCGTGGGCGACGGCTGCGGCCGGTGCTGATCCCCGGCAATCTCCTGGACCTGCAGCTCTCCGCGCGAAGCGAGGCGCAGCTGCCCTTCGCCACCCCGGAATTGCTGCGCAGCCGCGGGGCACTGCTGGCGGAACCGCTGGCGGCGGCGGCGATCGGCTGGGTCACGGCGCTGACCGCCACCGTCCTGCCCGAACGCCAGCCCTACCCCCGGCTGTTCGCCGGACTGGGCGGCCTGCTGGATGCGATCGGCACAGCCGGCGCGGCACGCGACTGGTTGCCGGGCCTGCTCGCCTACGAGACGCTGGTGTTGCGCGAGCTGGGCTTCGGCGGCACGGCGCCGGTACCCGGCACGCTGGCCGAGACGCTGGCCGGGCTGGACCGGCTGCGCCCGCTGATCGAGCGCTACCTCCTTGCCGACCGGCGCGGCGATGTTATGGCCGCGCGCACCCGCCTGCGTGGCCTGTTGTCCAGGATGGAATAGATGAAGATTGCCTGCCTGCCCGGTGACGGGATCGGTCCCGAGATCATGGCGGAGGCGTTGCGCGTGCTCGACGCGTTGGGCCTGCCGGTCGAGGTCGCGCATGGCGACGTGGGTGGCATTGCCTACCGCCGGCACGGCCATCCGCTGCCGCCCGAGACGCTGGCGCTGGCGAAGGATGCCGATGCGCTGCTGTTCGGCGCCGTGGGCGATCCCGAATGCGACAATCTGGAACGGCACCTGAGGCCCGAACAGGCGATCCTGGGGCTGCGGCAGGCGCTGGGCCTGTTCGCCAACCTGCGCCCGGCCAAGATGTTCGCGGGGCTGGAGCATCTGTCCGCCCTGCGCCCCGAAGTCGCCGGCGCGATCGACCTGCTGATCCTGCGCGAGCTGAACGGCGACGTCTATTTCGGCGAGAAGGCGATCCGCACGCTGGACGATGGCCGGCGGCAGGGCTTCGACCTCATGTCCTATGCCGAGGACGAGGTGCGGCGCATCGCCCATGCCGCGTTCCGCGCAGCGCAAGGGCGGCAGGGCCGGCTGACCAGCGTCGACAAGGCCAATGTGCTGGAAACCAGCCAGCTATGGCGCGACGTGATGATCGAGGTTGCCGCCGAATACCCCGACGTGGCGCTGACCCACATGTATGTGGACAATGCCGCCATGCAGCTGGTGCGCAATCCCGGCCAGTTCGACGTGATCGTCACCGGTAACCTGTTCGGCGATATCCTGTC
Organism: Croceibacterium sp. TMG7-5b_MA50; assembly: GCF_039830145.1. Lineage (NCBI taxonomy): Bacteria > Pseudomonadati > Pseudomonadota > Alphaproteobacteria > Sphingomonadales > Erythrobacteraceae > Croceibacterium > Croceibacterium sp. TMG7-5b_MA50. The sequence goes on from NZ_CP156082.1 coordinate 1,598,416, forward strand.
CGATCAGGCGAGCATGTGCGTCGGTTCCATCGGCCTGCTGGCCAGTGCCGCGCTGGGCGCGCGGCAGACGGAGCATGGCACGCCCGGCCTGTTCGAGCCGATCCATGGCAGCGCCCCCGATATCGCCGGGCAAGGCAAGGCCAACCCGCTGGCGATGATCCTGTCGCTCGCCATGCTGCTGCGCCATGCTTTGGGCCAGGAAGCGGCCGCCGCGCGGGTCGAGGCGGCGGTGGCGGCGACGCTGGCCGACGGGATCATGGGCGCGGATCTGGGCGGCAGCGCAGGCACGCGCGAGATCGGCGATGCGGTGCTGGCGCGGCTCTGATCCGCGCCAGCCCGTGATCACCCCTGGTTAGCGGCGACCGCCGTAGATCACCCGTCCGCCGTAGCGATGGGCAACCCGCTCCGCCTGGCGGCAGCTGGTGGCCGCGGGCTGGTGACCAGGGGGGCGGCCCTCGAACCACACGCGGCAGGTGCCGGCGCGCGGCAGGTGGCCCGGCGGCACGCCATAGCGACCGACGCCGTTACCATTGTTGCCGCGGCCACGATCGTCATAGCGGTCGTAGCGATCATGTCGGTCGTTCCGGTCGTAGCGATCGTGGCGTTCATACCGGTCATGACTGCGCCCGTGCTTCGGATCGGCCGAAGCCGGGGTGGCGAGCGCCGTCGCGAGGACGGCCGTGGCAAGGATGAGTTTCTTCATCGAACTTCTCCGACTTGGATCTGTGTGGGTAACGATCCTCGTCGTTCATGTATCCGTGCTTTTTAATGAACGGAAACTGACAGCGACTAGACCCAGCTGTTCAGCCATGCATAGGCGCGGAAGCCCTGCGGCCCTTGCAGTGGGCCCGCGGTCAGCACCGGCCAGAACCAGGCGAGCAGCGCCAGCGCCCCAAACGGGATCGCCAGCACGCTGCGCCAGCCGCGCTGCCACAGCGCGTTCAGCGCCAGCGCCAGCGCGGCGGTCGCGAACAGGCCGGGCAGCGCATAATGGTAGAAGAACTGCACGTTCTTGGCCGTGACCAGCCACAGCCCCATGCTGGCGGCGTAGAGGAGCACCACCGCCAGCGCGTCCGCCCGACCACGCAGCCCCGCCCAGACGCACCAGCCGAGTGCCGGCAGCGCAGGTAGGTGGACCAGCGGGTTGCCAATCAGCATCACCCCGCGTTGCGCGCCATCGACCGGTTCGTACAGGTACCAGATCGCCCGCCAATCCAGCACCCATTGCCACCAGCGGCTCTGATACGGGTGGCCGGGCAATGTCTGGTGCTGGAGGCTCAGCATCTGGCGGTGCTGGTCGATGAGGCCATGCCAGCCTTGCAGCGGCTGCACCTCCACGAACCAGTAGGGCGCGTAGCTGGCGGCATAGACCGCCAGCGGCACGGCGCCGAGCCACAGCGCCGCCTCCGCCAGGCGCATGCCGGGCACCGGCGGGCCGCGGCGGGTGAGCAGGCCGGGCCAGCCGCAGGCGCGGAGGCGCGCGGCGGCGAAGGCGAGGCCGGGCAGGACGGCGACGGGGATCGCGTTCCACTTCGTCGCCATCGCGCAGCCGAGCGCCACGCCCGCCAGCGCCAGCCGCCAGCGGCCCTGTTCCGGCTGGCGCACGGCGGCGGCGCACATCCACAGCGCGACGGCGACGCCCGCCAGCATGAACACGTCGAGCATGGCGATGCGCGCCTGCACCAGCAGCGGGAACCCCGCCGCCGCCAGCACGCCGCCCGTCAGGCTAGCGAAGCGTGTGCCGGCCGCAAACCACATCGCGCGGGCGAACGCCCACAGCGTCAGCACGCCCGCCGCCCACGGCATCACCCGCCAGCCCAGCGGATTGTCGCCCAGCAGCGCCATGCCGCCCGCGATCAGCTCCTTGCCGAGCGGGGGGTGTTCCGGGTTGGCGATGTGCGTCAGTCCCAGCAGCGCGCGCGCGGCGGGGAGATAATGCACCTCGTCGAAGAAGGGCGCGGACGGGATCGTCAGCCGCCAGCCGGCCAGACACGCGAAGACAGCCACCAGCAGCGCCGTCCAGCCGAGGGGATCGCCGGCGCGGGTGGGCGGGCTGCTCATGGCCGGGGCCTACAAACGGGCAAGCGGGAGGGCAAGCTTGCCCCGCGCGGCGGCCTTCCGTAATGCCCGCCCTCATGAAGAAGACCACCGGACAGGACCGTTCCATCACCGCCGCCTGGCGCCCCGCCACCCAGGCTGTGCGCGCGGGCACGATGCGGACCGAGCATGGCGAGACCAGCGAGGCGCTGTTCCTCACCAGCGGCTACACCTATGACAGCGCCGAGATCGTGGCCGACCGCTTCGCCGGCGAGGCGCCGGGCATGGTCTATTCGCGCATGCAGAACCCCACCACGCAGATGCTGGAAGACCGCATCGCCGCGCTGGAGGGGGCCGAGGCGTGCCGGGTGCAGGCGACCGGCATGGCGGCGATGAGCGCCGCGATCCTGTCGCACCTGTCCGCCGGCGACCACATCGTCGCGGGCAAGGCGGCGTTCGGGTCGTGCCGCTGGATCGTCGACAATCTGCTGCCCCGCTTCGGGATCGAGGGCACCACGGTGGACGCGCGCGACAATGCCGCTTGGGAGGCGGCGATCCGCCCCAATACCCGGATGTTCTTCTTCGAAACGCCGGCCAACCCGACCATGGACGTGGTCGACATGGCGCATGTCTGCGCCCTCGCCCGCGCGCACGGCATCACCACGCTGGTCGACAACGCCTTCGCCACCCCCGTGCTGCAGCGGCCGATGGAGTTCGGCGCGGACATCGTTGCCTATTCCGCGACCAAGCTGATGGATGGCCAAGGCCGTGTGCTGGCAGGCGCGCTATGCGCGTCCGAGCAGTGGATCACCGATGTCCTGATGCCGTTCCAGCGCAATACCGGGCCGATCCTGGCGCCGTTCAACGCCTGGGTCGTGCTGAAGGGGCTGGAGACGCTGGACCTGCGCGCCAGGCGGCAGAGCGAAAATGCGCTGGCCGTGGCACAATTCCTGGAAAGCCGGGGCGTGGAGGTGCTGTATCCGGGGCTGCCGAGCCACCCGCAGCACGACCTTGCCATGCGGCAGATGGTCGCCGCCGGGCCGATCTTCGCCTTCTACATGGCGGATCGCGGGCAGGCCATGGCGCTGCTGAACGGGCTGGGGCTGATCGACATCAGCAACAATATCGGTGATTCCAAGTCGCTGATGTGCCACCCGGCGACCACCACGCACCACAATATGGGGCCGGAAGGCCGCGCCGATGCCGGCGTGACCGACGGAATGCTGCGGCTGAATGTCGGGCTGGAAGATCCGCTGGATCTGATCGCGGACCTGGATCAGGCGCTGGACCGGATCGGCCGGTAAGGACCAGTACGCCGCCCCAGACCTGATCCGGGGCGGCCACAATCTGTTATACGCCTTCGAGCGGGTCGATCCCGGACGAGTCGGTGGTGGAGGTGGTCGTGGCGCCGGCGGAAAGCTGCGCCTCCAGCGCGGTGACGCGGGCCTGCAGCTTCTCCGCCTCCTCCCGCGCGCGAGCGGCCATGTCCTTCACCGCGTCGAATTCGTCGCGGCTGACGAAGTCCATCCCGCCGAACGCCTCCTTGAAGCGTTCACGGGCGGTCTCCCGCGCTTCCCGCGTCATGCCGGCGAAGGTGCCAGCGGCGCTGTTGGCGAGCTTGACGAAGTCGGCGACAAAGGGGTTCTGGCTCTGCATGCCTGCTATCTGGCGTGGGCCGCGCCCTGCTGCAAGTGGCTAAGCCGCCGGATTGAGCTGCAGGAACCGCCAGTTCAGGACCGCCGCGAACAGGACCCATGCCAGATAGGGCAGCAGCAGCACGCCGGCAGCCTGCCGCACGCGCAGGAACAGCACCAGCGTCACGATCAGCGCCACGTCCAGCGCCAGCAGGATCGCGAGGGCCAGCCCGATCCGGTGCCCTGCGAAGAAGGTCGGCGACCAGGCGAGATTGAGCAGGAGCTGCACGGCAAAGGCGGCGAGCGCCCGGCGGCGCAGCGCGCTGTCGGGCGAGGCGCCGACCAGCGCCAGCGCGACGCCCATCATCACGTAGAGGATCGGCCAGACGATCCCGAAGGTCGCGCCCGGCGGATTGATCGCCGGCTTCACCAGCGCCTGGAACCATGGATCATCGGCCGACGAGCCGGAGGCGAGGCCCGACAGCGTGCCGAGCAGCAGAACCCCCGGCACGCAGAAGATCAGCCAGCGGGCCAGCGACGGATTGCGGCGGGTGGTCATTCCCCGTTCTTACGCGCGCTGACGAGAAATTCCACATTCCCCTCGCTGCCGGTGATCGGGCTGGGGATGATGCCGGCGACCTGCCAGCCGACGGTGCCGAGCCAGTCGGCCACCTCCTGGCAGACACGGTCGTGCAGCGCGGGATCGCGCACGATGCCGCCCTTCCCCACCTCTTCCCGCCGAACTTCGAACTGCGGCTTGATGAGCGCCACCAGCTGCGCGCCCGGCAGCGCCAGCGCCAGCGGCGCCTCCAGCACCTTGGCGAGGCCGATGAAGCTGGCGTCGCAGACCACCCAGTCGCAACCTTGCGTGATGATGGCAGGCGTCAGGTCGCGGGCATTGGTCTGTTCCAGCACGGTGATGCGCGGGTCCTGCCTGAGCTTCCAGTCGAGCTGGTTGGTGCCGACATCGACCGCGAAGACATGCGCCGCACCGTTTTCCAGCAGCACTTGCGTGAAGCCGCCGGTGCTGCTGCCGATGTCCATCGCCACCGCGCCCGTCGGGTCCAGCGCAAAGTGTTCCAGCGCATGGGCGAGCTTCACCCCGCCACGCCCGACCCAGGGATGGTCGCGCCCGCGCACGTCGGGCACGGCATCCGCCGCGACCTGCTGGCCCGGCTTGTCGATCCGCTTGCCCCCCACGAACACCAGCCCTGCCATCACCAGCGCCTGCGCGCGGGCGCGGCTGGGGGCAAGGCCCCGTTCCGTCAGCAACTGGTCGATCCGCGTCTTGCCCGCCATGGGTCGGGACCTTTAGGAGCGGTGGTCACGTTTCGCCAGCCTGACGAGAAAGCCCATGAAGACAGCCCTGATCCCCGCGCTCACACTCGCCCTGCTGCCCGCCGCCTGCAACCAGCCGGCCGACGAGGCGGAGGCGCCGACCCCGGCACTGACCAGCGCCGCGCAGCCCACCACGGCCGCCGATGGCGAGGCGCTGACCGCCGGTAGCTGGCGGATCGAGGAGGCGGCCAACGGCGCCAGCGCCGCGTTCGTCACCGCTGGCGGCGCCCCGCTGTTCCGCATGGTGTGCCGCCGCGCGGACCGGGCGATGATCCTGACCCGGTCGGGCGTGGATTCGGCCGTGACCGTCTTCCGGGTGGCAGCCGGCGGCATGTCGGCGGATGTCACCATGAACCCCGCCGGGCCGGAGGCGGGCGGCGACGCCGCAACGCGCGCCGGCGAAGTGGAGGCGGTGGTCGATCCCGGCCAGCCGATCCTGGCAGCCTTCGCCGACCCCGCTGCCACCATCCGCATCACCGCGCCGGGCGTGGCGCCGCTGCATCTGCCGAGCCATAGTGGCACGATCCGCGTTGTGCAGGCATGCAGCTGATGAGATCCCTCCACCTCCCCGTCGTGACCCTGCCCGCGGTGCTGGCGCTGGCCGCCTGCGTGCCGTCCGTGCCGCAGCCGACCCCGGCGCCGCCGCCGACCCGCACACCCGCGCCCGCGCCGGCGCCCGCGCCCGCCCCGCCGCCGCCGCCCAGCAACTGGATGGACGCGGCCCAGACCGCGGGCGACTGGCGCTACGCCGCGGGCAGTGCGAGCTTCGCCGATGCGGGCGGCCGCGCGCTGTTCACGCTGGCGTGCAGCAACGGTCAGGTGACGCTGGCGCAGCCCGGCACGGCGGCGACGCAGATGGTGGTGCGCAGCGAGGCGCTGGACCGCACGCTGGCGGCCGGCGTCGCCGGCGGTGCGACGACCGCTACCCTGCCGGCAGGCGACCGGCTGCTGGACGCCATGGCCTTTTCCAAGGGCCGGTTTGCCATCGAGGTGCCTGGCGCCGCGCCGCTGTACCTGCCCGCCTGGCCGGAGGTGACGCGGGTGATCGAGGACTGCCGCTAGGGAGCAATACGCAAGCTGCGCGGGGGTGTGGAAAAATCGCGCGACGGCCCTTGCTTTGAAGCGCCGGCTGACTCAGATTACCGCCAGGTCCGGCGAAGCACGCAGGGCCCGGCCACCGGTGAAACGGCGGCATGGCTATCCAGCGCGAAAGGAGGTGATCCGATGTCTCATGGTTCAGCAGAGAGGTCGGTTAAGTCCCGTGCGGAGCATTATCGGTAATCTGATCTATCGCCGATAGAGGCTTCGTGGGCGGCACTTCCGGCCGCTGACCATGTGAAGGGCGGTATCGCGATGCGCGGTGCCGCCCTTCTCATTTCTGCGCTCTTGCCTCCGCCAGTGGAGCGTCTTACGCGCATGGTCCAGGAGACAAGAGCCCATGGCCGACGCGCAGACCTTCACCCCCAGCCTCAATATCGCCACCCTGCCCCACCCCGCCCCCGTGCCGGGCGCCAGCCGCGAGCAGGCGATCGCCGACCCCGGCTTCGGCAAGATCTTCACCGATCACATGGTGGTGGTGGAATGGAGCGAGGCCGAAGGCTGGCACGGCGCGCAGCTTGGGCCCCGCGAACCCATCGCGCTCGATCCCGCGGCCGCGGTGCTGCATTACGCGCAGGAGATCTTCGAAGGGCTGAAGGCGTATCGCCTGGCCGATGGCAGCATGGCGCTGTTCCGGCCGGAGGAGAATGCCCGCCGTTTCAACGCCTCGGCGCGCCGCCTCGCCATGCCGGAACTGCCCGATGGCCTGTTCGTGGAGGCATGCCGCGCGCTGGCGCTGGCCGACCGCGACTGGTTCCCCAAGGTCGATGGCGGCTCGCTGTATCTGCGCCCCTTCATGTTCGCCAGCGAGGCGTTCCTGGGTGTGCGCCCGGCGAAGGAATACAAGTTCGTCGTGATCGCCAGCCCGGCCGGCAATTACTTCAAGTCCGGCGCCCCGGCGGTGTCGATCTGGGTATCCGCAGACTACACCCGCGCGGCCCCCGGCGGCACGGGCGCTGCCAAGTGCGGCGGCAATTACGCCGCCAGCCTGGTGCCGCAGGCTGAAGCCATCGCCCGCGGGCATGACCAGGTGGTGTTCCTGGACGCGGCCGAGCACAGGTGGATCGAGGAACTGGGTGGCATGAACCTGTTCTTCGTGTTCGACGACGGCACGCTGATCACCCCGCCGCTGGGTGGCACGATCCTGCCCGGCATCACCCGCGACAGCCTGCTGCTGCTGGCGCAGGAGGAAGGGCTGAGTGTGCGGGAGGAACGCTATTCGCTGGACCAGTGGCGCACCGATGCCGCCAGCGGCCGGCTGGTGGAAACCTTCGCCTGCGGGACCGCCGCGGTCGTCACCCCGGTGGGCCGCGTCGCGGGCGAGGATGGCGAGTTCACCATCGGCAGCGGCGGCCCGGGCCAGACGACTCAGCGCCTGCGCGAACGGCTGGTCGCCATCCAGCGCGGCACCGCGCCCGATCCACACGGCTGGGTGAAGCGGCTGGATTGAGGGTGATGCGGGCGTGACCCGCAAATCCTCCTTCCCGCCGGTCGTCGCGCCTGACACTCGGCTGCTGATCCTGGGCAGCCTGCCTGGCGAACGCTCGCTGGCGGCAGGGCGGTACTACGCCCATCCGCAGAACCGGTTCTGGCACCTGGTGGGCCATGCTATCGGCCTGGACTTGCCCGCGCTCGCCTACGAGCAACGGCTGGCTGCGCTGCTGGCGCATGGGATCGGCCTGTGGGATGTGGTCGGCTCCGCCACCCGCAGCGGCAGCCTGGACAGCGCGATCCGCGATCTTGCCGCCAACCCGCTGGCGGAGCTGGCCGGCACGCTGCCGCAGTTGAGCGCGGTGGCGTTCAACGGCGGCGCGGCCGCGCGGATCGGCACGAAGCTGTTGGCTGGCCGCGGGCTGGAGCTGCTCTCGCTGCCCTCCTCCAGCCCGGCCTACGCCGCAATGACGCTGGCGGAGAAGGAACGCCGCTGGCAGGTGATAGGAATGGTTGCAGGCAAACGCTTGCGAGTCCCGCCGCGGCAAAGCATTGGATAGGCATGATGACCGACAAGGATCTGGGAACGGGCGGCAAGGCGGCGATCGCAGGGGCCATCGGCTCGGCCGCGCTCGCCGCGGTGCTGCTTTATGTCCGCCACCGCAAGGAGCGCGAGGAGCGATCGCGCTACACCAACCCCGCTGGCGAAGCGCCGGAGACCGATTGATGGAGCCGGTGCGCGCGATCGAGGGGCGGGCGATTCCGTTCGGCCTGAAGAATGTCGATACCGATCTCATCATCCCGGCCCGCTGGCTGAAGACGATCAGCCGCGAAGGCCTGGGCGCCGGCGCGTTCGAGGCGGTGCGCAGTGAGCCGGGCAACGTGTTCGACGATCCGCGCTTCGCCGGGGCGCCGATCCTGATCGCGGGCGACAATTTCGGCTGCGGCTCCAGCCGCGAACACGCCGCCTGGGCGCTGGCCGACATGGGCGTGCGCGCGGTGATCGCGCCCTCCTTCTCCGACATCTTTTCCGGCAACGCGTTCAAGAACGGCATCCTGACGGTCGCCCTGCCACAGGAGGCGGTTGATCGCCTGATGGAGGTCGCTGAGACCGATCCCGTCGCCATCGACCTGGAGCAGCAGAGCGTCACCACGCCGTTCCAGGATCGCTTCACCTTCCCCATGGACCCGTTCCGCAAGCATTGCCTGCTGAACGGCCTGGACGAGATCGGCTTGACGCTGGCGCGGGATGCGGCGATCGCCGGGTACGAGGGGCGGCTGGCGGCGGCGCAGCCATGGCTGGTGCGCGGCACCGGCCTGCAGGGGGAAGCAGCATGACCGATTTCGAAGATCGCCGTCGGGCGGAAGAGGCCAAGGCCGCGCTGGACCACGAGACCGCGTTCCGCATCCTCGCCCGGCGCAACCGCCTGCTGGGGCAATGGGCGGCCGAACGCATGCGGCTGACGCCGGAGGAGACCGACGCCTATGCGCGCGAGGTCGTGCATGCCGAATTCGACGAGGGCGGCGACGAAGCGGTGATCCGCAAGCTGCTGGGCGACCTGACCGCCGCCGGCGTCGATGCCAGCGAGGGCGACCTGCGCATCGCGCTGGAAGAGCAGGCCGTGATCGCCCGCCGTCACTTCATGGGCGAGGGCTGAGCCGATGGCGATGCCCGCGGCCGAGATCGAGGCGCTGATCCGCGCCGCCCTGCCCGACGCCGACGTGGCGATCGACGATCTGGCGGGCGACGGGGACCATTACCGCGCCCGCGTCACCAGCGCGTCCTTCGCCGGCCTCAGCCGCGTGAAGCAGCACAAGCTGGTCTATGACGCGCTGGGTGGGCGGATGGGCGGCGAACTGCACGCCTTGCAAGTGGTGACGGCTGTTCCCAACTGAGAACCTGCCACAGATCAACTGGATTACCCATCATGCCCGACGTCAATGCCCGCCTGTCGCAGATCGTGAACGACAACGAAGTCGTCCTGTTCATGAAGGGCACGCCCCTGTTCCCGCAGTGCGGCTTTTCCAGCCGGGCGGTCGCCATCCTGGACCACTGCGGCATCGCCTACGAAAGCGTCGACGTGCTGCAGGACATGGAGATCCGCCAGGGCATCAAGGCGTTCAGCGACTGGCCGACCATCCCGCAGCTCTACGTCAAGGGCGAGTTCGTCGGCGGCAGCGACATCATGATGGAGATGTACGAGGCGGGCGAGCTGCAGCAGCTGATGACCGAAAAGCAGATCGCCCGCGCGGAATAATTCACCGACGATAAGTTGAGGGGCCGGGTGCGATATGTCGCCCCCGGCCCTTTTTGCGTCAGGCGCGCATCTTGCCCAGCAGCGTCAGATGTTCCGTGATCTGGCCGCGCGCCAGCATCGCCACATGGCGCGTGGGCATGTCGCGGCCATTCGCCAGATAGGCTTCCTGGATCTGCAACAGCCGCTGGTGTCCGTCGATCTGCGCCGCGACATAGGCGCGGTCGAACGCACGGCCGCTGGCATCGTTCAGCCGGGCCATCACCTCCTGCTCCATCGCGCCGGGCGGGGGCGGGGTCATGTTCTTCGATTCGCTGATGATCTGCGCGATGGTGGTCTGTTCGGCGACCTCGAAGCCGGCGAATTCCTTAACTGCCGCGCTGCGGCCTTTCTGCAGGGCAAGCTGGCTGGTCATCAATGCCAGACCACCGGTGCGCAGCGTCTCCATTGCATGGGTGCGTTCCGCGTCACCCGTGGCGGCCTGCGCCCAAGCCGCCATCGGAACGCCCGCACCCGCCGTGGCGAACGCGCCCAGCAGCAAAGCTCCACCAAGTTCTCGCCTGTTCATGCCCGGCTCCTTCTCGTGCGACGGGATGGCCGCTACGGCGAAGAACCGGCACCTGCCGATTTGGAAACAAAGCTAACTTATCTGAACGACTTACGTGTCACCCGCCCGCCTCCAGCGGGGTCTGCGGATTGTGCGGCACCAGGATCATGGTGTCGCCTTCCACCCGCCAGCTGGCGAGGCGGGAGAGCAGGTTCATGCCGATCACGTTGGTCGGGCCCAATCCCGGCGCGATGATCGCGTCCAGTCCGCGCGCGGTGACGTTGCCGAACCGCAGCTCGCCAATATTGGTGAGTTGCGCCGCGACCGGGCCGTTCGCCGTCTGCATCCGCACCGGCAGCCCGCTGCTGCGCCCTTCCAGTCCGGCGGCAGCGGCAGTCTCTGCGGAGACTGCGGTCAGCGTGGCGCCGGTATCCACCAGGAACCTGGCAGGCGTGCCGTTGATCTCCCCGCGCAGCCAGAAATGGCCGTCGCGCGCCAGTTGCACCCGCGTCTCGTTCCCCGCCACGGTCTGTTCCGGCATGCCGAGTTCGGGCACCGCCAGTTCGAACCGGGGGTCCATGCGCGATAATTGCAGCACCACCATCGCCAGCACCGCCATAAGCCCCAGCGTACTGCCCGCGCGCAGCAGCCGGCCGACCGAAGGGATCCAGCGCATCAGCACGGACCCCAGAATGCCCACCACCATGGCGGCGATCGCCGCCATCAGCAGGCCCGACTTGGGCAGTTCGGCGATCGAGTGGGAAAGCTGATCCCAGACGGGGGCGAAGTCCATGATGCCTATCTAGGATCGGCCGGCCGGATTTTCACTATCCCTCACGGTGCGACATGCGGGGCCGCAGCCTCCGCCAGCAGCACGCTGAAGCGCCCTTCCCGATCGGTCCAGCGCTGCCGCGGCAACCAGCAGCCCGCATGCAGCAGCAAGGTCTGGCTGTACCTGTCGTATTTGTGGCTGTTCTCCGTGTGGATCGTCTCCCCCGCAGCCATTGCGAAGTGCTGCCCGGCGACCTCGAACGCGATGTCCCGCGCCGCCACCAGATGCATCTCGATCCGGGCAAAAGCATCGTTCCAGCGCGCCTCGTGCCGCAGATGCTCCAGCGGCAGGGTGCCGGCGAGGTCGCGGTTGATGCGGGCCGCCAGGTTCAGGTTGAAGCGCGCGGTGACGCCCGCCGCATCGTCATAGGCGGCGACCAGCACGGCCGGGTCCTTCACCAGATCCATGCCGATCAGCAATTGCGCCCCCGCGCCCAGCGTCTCGCGCATGGCCCGCAGCAGATCGACCGCCTGTGCCGGCACCATGTTGCCGATGGTGGAGCCGGGAAAGAAACCGAGCTTCGGCAGATGCGCGACTTCGCGAGGCAGCTTAACGCTTTTTGTAAAATCGGCCTCTACCGGATGGACAGGCAGATCGGGAAACTGCGCCTGCAGCGTCGCAGCCGACGCGCGCAGAAAGTCACCCGCGATGTCGAGCGGCACGTAGGCGGCCGGCCGGATCGCGTTCAGCAGCAGCGGCGTCTTGACGGAGGAGCCGGAGCCGAACTCCACCACCGCCCGCCCCGGCTCGATCAGCCGGGCAAAATCCGGCCCACAATCCTGCAGGATCGCGCGTTCCGCCCGCGTCGGGTAATATTCGGGGAGGCGGGTGATCTCCTCGAACAGCTCGCTGCCGATATCGTCGTAGAACCAGCGGGCCGGGATCGCCTTGTCCGGCAACGACAGCCCGCGCAGCACATCGTTCAGGAAGGGGGCATTGACCGCTTCGGCCGCCATGCGCGGCTCCGCCAGGTCGGCCCTCACAGGTCGCGCGCCAGCCGCACGCCGGTGAACTGCCAACGCTGGTGCGGGTGGAAGAAATTGCGGTAGGTGCCGCGCGAATGGCCGCGCGGCGTGGCGCAACTGGCGCCCTTCAGAACCCATTGGCCGGCCATGAACTTCCCATTGTATTCGCCCACCGCGCCTGCCGCCGGGCGGAAACGGGGATAAGGCAGGTAGGCGGAGCGGGTGAATTGCCAGCAATCGCCGAACAGGTGATCGCCGCCCACGGGCAGCGGCGGGGCGGCATCGTCCAACTGGTCGCCCCCATCGGCCGCGTGGGTCACGGCGATCGCCTCCCACTCGAATTCCGTCGGCAGGCGGTGGCCCGCCCAGCAGGCAAAGGCGTCCGCCTCCCAATAGCTGACATGCGTCACCGGGGCGGCGGGGTCGCGGGGTCGCCAGCCGGAATGGGTGAAGACCTCGTCTCCACGCCAGTAGAGCGGGGCGTCGATCCCGTCGCGCTGCACCCAGTCCCAGCCGTCGGACAGCCACAGCGACGCGGTGCGGTATCCGCCATCGGCGATGAAGGCGGCCCATTCGGCATTGGTCACCAGCCGGTCGGCCAGGGCGAAGGGCTGCAGCAGCGCATCATGCGCCGGCCCCTCGTTATCGAAGGCGAAGCCTGCGCCATCGTGGCCGATCCGCACGATCCCGCCATCATGCCGCCACCAGCCCTGTGGGCGCTGTTCGCTGAGGGCGACAGGCTGCGCCGGCCACATGGCTGGCGCGGCGGGGTTGCTCCAGAACGCATGCTTGATGTCGGTCAGCAGCAATTCCTGGTGCTGCTGCTCATGCGCGATGCCGAGTGCCACCAGCGGCGCCAGCGCCGGATCGTCCAGCAGCGGGTCCATGGCCGCGTCGACATGGGCGCGCCATTCCAGCACCTCCACCAGCGCGGGACGCGACAGCACGCCGCGGCTGGCGCGGGCGATGCGGGCGCCCTCCGCCTCGTAATAGGAGTTGAACAGGAACGGCCAATCCTGCCGGAACAGGCGGTAATCGGGCAGGTGGTCGCGCAGCAGGAAGGTTTCGAAGAACCAGGTCGTATGCGCCAGGTGCCACTTGGTGGGCGAGGCATCGGGCATCGACTGCACGGTGGCGTCGGCATCCGACAGCGGTGCGGCCAGCGCCGTGCTCAGCCCGCGCGTGGCCGAGAACCGCGCACGCACGGACGCGTGATGGTCCGGCGCCGCGTTGCGCGCAATGGTGGCCACGTGAACCTCCCCGTCCAGGCACCGTGCGAACGGAAGCCGGTACCTGGACTAACAAAGGTCGGGCGGCGGGGTTGTTCCCCCGCCCCACCACTGTTCTCAGGCCGCGCGGCGCTGCCGCTCCTGCCGTTCCAGGTTGAGCATGTCGGCCAGCAGGAACGCCATCTCCAGCGCCTGCCCGGCATTGAGGCGGGGGTCGCAATGCGTGTGGTAGCGATCGGCAAGGCCGGCATCGGTGATCGCCACTGCGCCGCCGGTGCATTCGGTCACGTCCTGCCCGGTCATCTCCAGATGGATGCCGCCGGCATGGGTGCCTTCCGCGCGGTGCACCGCGAAGAAGCCGCGCACCTCCGCCAGGATGCGTTCGAAGGGCCGCGTCTTGTAGCCGCTGTCCGACTTCACGACGTTGCCGTGCATCGGGTCGCAGCTCCAGATCACCGGGTGGCCGGACCGAGCGACGGCGCGCACCAGCCGCGGCAGGCCGGCTTCCACCTTGTCATGGCCGAAGCGGCTGATCAGGGTCATGCGGCCGGGCACGCGGCCGGGATTGAGCACGTCCAGCAGGCGCAGCAGCTCGTCCGGGTCGAGGCTGGGGCCGCACTTCACGCCGATCGGGTTGCCGACGCCGCGCAGGAACTCGACATGCGAGCTGCCGGAAAAGCGCGTGCGGTCCCCGATCCACAGGAAATGCGCGCTGGTGTCGTACCAGTCGCCGGTCAGCGAATCCTGCCGGGTCAGCGCCTGCTCGTATGGCAGCAACAGCGCCTCGTGACTGGTGTAGAACTGCGTGGTCTTCAGCTGCGGCACGGTTTCGGGCGCGACGCCGCATGCCTCCATGAAGTCCAGCGCCTCCCCGATGCGGTCGGCGATGTCGCCGAACCGGTCGGCCCAGCGCGACTGGCCCACGAAATCGAGCGTCCACTGATGGACCTGCCGCAGATTGGCGTAGCCGCCGCCGGCAAAGGCGCGCAGCAGGTTCAGCGTCGCCGCCGCCTGCGAATAGGCGCGCAGCATGCGCTGCGGATCGTTGCGGCGGATCGCGGCATGGAATTCGATGCCGTTGACGTTGTCACCCAGGTAGCTGGGCAGCGTTACGCCGTCGATCGTCTCCGTCGGGCTCGATCGTGGCTTGGCGAACTGCCCCGCCATGCGGCCCAGCTTCACCACCGGCATCTTGCTGGCGAAGGTCAGGACGACCGCCATCTGCAGGATCACGCGGAACGTGTCGCGGATGGTGTTGGGGTGGAATTCGGCGAAGCTTTCCGCGCAATCGCCGCCCTGCAGCAGGAAACCGCGGCCGGCGGCGACTTCCGCGAGCTGCGCCTGCAGGTCACGCGCCTCGCCCGCGAAGACCAGCGGCGGGAAGTTGCCGAGCTGCTGCTCGACCTGGGCGAGCTCCGCCGCATCGTCATAGACGGGCAGGTGCCGCGCCTCGTGATCCTGCCAGCTTTGCGGGGTCCAGTTCTGTGCCACTGCTTGCATTCTTTCAGACGTTTGCCGGTTCAAGGGTGATCGCGCGCCCTACACCCCGCGCGATCCCCCGGCAAATGTTACAAAAGTAATCAGCGGCCGACCGGCAGGGCCGCCGTCGGCGCACCCGTCTGCGCCGCCGCCGCGGCAGCGCCCTGCCCAGTCGCCGCGCCTTCTGGCGGCAGGACCACCAGCTTGAACCCGCCATGCTCGCCCAGGTACCGGGCCGCCAGCGCGCCGTACTCGGCCGGCGGGGTCTGGGTGTAGTCGGTCCACAGGCTGCGCAGGTTCTCCACCCGCGCGGGGTCCAGCGCCGCGCCGCTCAACTGGTTCAGCCAGAAGGTGTGGCCCGTCTGCGCCCGGTCCAGCAATTGCCGGATCGGTTCCACCACCCGCGCCAGCTCGTCCGCCTGCGGGCCGTTGGCGGCGAGATCGGTGGCAATCTCCTGCGCCTCCGCGAAGAAGGCCGGCACCGCCGATGGCGGCAACTGCGCCAGCGCCATCAGGTGCCCGCCGCCATTGACGTCCAATGGCCAGTCGCTGCCCACATAGGG
The DNA here is from genome assembly GCF_039830145.1 of Croceibacterium sp. TMG7-5b_MA50. Taxonomy (NCBI): domain Bacteria; kingdom Pseudomonadati; phylum Pseudomonadota; class Alphaproteobacteria; order Sphingomonadales; family Erythrobacteraceae; genus Croceibacterium; species Croceibacterium sp. TMG7-5b_MA50. The sequence goes on from NZ_CP156082.1 coordinate 1,613,824, forward strand.
GGCATAGCTGGCGCCCAGCCGTTCGCGCAGGCCGTCCATTAACCGGTTGGAGAAGACCTGTGCCAGCACTTCCAGCCGGCGCGATTCGGGCAGTCCGGCGCTGCCGCCGCCGGTCGGCCAGGCGATCACCGCCGCGGCCTGGTCGGTATCGCCGGTGTGGCGCAGCACGACGGGCTCGGCATTCGCGGCGGGGAAGTCGGTCGCGGGATCCAGCCGCTCCGCCGGAACAGCCTCGCGCGCCGGGATTGCGCCGAAGGTGCGGCCAAGCGCGGCCACGACTGCCTCCTTGTCGAAGTCGCCGAACACGTCGACCTCCACCGGCCCGTCCGCCAGCAGCCGCGACCAGACGCGCTGGAAGCCATCGGCATCTGTCGCCGCCAGCGCCTGCGGATCGGGCTTGCGGTAACGCGGATCGCGATCGTGCAGCACCCAGGGCAGGTCGCGGTTCAGCACGCCGTTGGCGTTGCCACCGAAGGATTCGTAGGCGAGCCTTTGCGCCGCGCGCGCGCGCTCGAACGGCTGCGCGTCCCACCGGGGGTCGGCCAGCTTGGCCGCGAACAGATAGAGCTGGTCGGCGACGTCTTCGCGCCGCGTCTGCCCCTCGAACACGAAGCTGCCGTCTTCCGCCTGGAACTCCCAGCCGAACTTGCGGCCGGTGGCAAGATCATCCAGCCCGTTCTGGTCCACCTCGCCAAAACCCATGCCGACCAGCGCCTGCTTGCCCAGCTCCACATAGGTGGCATCGTCGCTCGACACGCTCTGCACCCCCTTGCCGAAGCGGACACGCACGGTGGCGCGGCCGGGTTCGTTGGTGGTCGGCCACAGCAGCGCGGTGACGCCGTTGGCGAAGGTCAGCTTCTCGATGTCGAACACGCCCAGCGGCGCGCGGGTGACGGGCGACGCCTCCACGCCGATGGCCGGCAGCTCGGCGAAGCTCGCCGCCTCCGCCCCGCTGCGCGCGCTGCCTTCGCTGGTAACGGGGGCGAGCATCGCGGCGCGCAGGTCGTCCGCATCGCCATCGGTCGAATCGGGCGTCAGCAGCATGGCGCGGATCACCTCCCCGGTGAACAGCGCCTGCGTATGCTTGTGGATGGTATCCGGGTTGAAGCGGTCGCCCATGCCGCGGAACAGTTCCAGCAGCGTTTCCGGGCTGGCGATGGATTCGCGGATGTCGACCGCGTTGACCAGTTCGGTCGCCAATTCGGACCCGGCCTGGATCGCGCTCTGTTCCACCGCATTGGCGAAGGCGATGTCGAACTCCGCGACCTCCCGGTCGATCTCCGCCTGTGTCGGCGGGGCAGCGACGGCATCGGCGATCACCCCGCGCACATCGGCGAGCGCGGCCTGCCAGTCCTCCGTCAGGGGGGCCAGCGTCACGAAGGTGCCGTCGGCGGACCGGCTGGGCTTGTCCCGGTCGACGCCCGCGAACAGGAAGCTGCCGCCGCCCCGCGCCCGCGCTTCCAGCCGGCGGTTGATGATCGCCAGCGCGACCTGATCGGTCAGCAGCCCGCGATTGTATTCCTGGTTGTCCGTCACCTGCACGAACGGGCGCAGCCAGGCGAAGGTCAGGCCGCGCTGCTGGCCGGGTTCGACCACCACCCGCGTCTCGCCCACCGGGTTCTCCGGATCGGCGCCGGCGGGCGCCTCGGGCTCCCCGAAGTCAGGCTCCGACGTGGCGCGGCCCGTCGCCTGCCAGTCCGTGAAGTACTTCTCCACCAGTGCGGCGAGCAGTTGCGGGTCGGCATCGCCGACGACCGACACGACCGTGCGTTCCGGCCGGTACCACCTTTTGTGGAAGGCGCGCACGCTGTCCTGTGTCGCGCCCTGCAGCGCCTCCACCGTGCCGATCGGGTTGCGTTCGGCCAGCGGCTGCCCGGCGAAGAACAGCTCGCGCGTGGCGTTGGCGATCCGCTGGTCCGGCCCCAGCCGTTCGCGCCGTTCCGCCAGCACGATGGGCAGCTCGGTACGGATATTGTCGCTGCTGAGCAGCGGCTCGCGGATCATGCCGGAAAAGCGCCGGATGCTGTCCTCCAGCGTCTGCCGCGTCGCGTTCGGCAGGTCGAGCTGGTAGGCGGTCTGCGTCGGGCTGGTGGTCGCATTGGTATCCGCGCCCAGCGCCGCGCCCAGCCGCTGGAAGTACGGGATCGCCTCCCCATTGCCGAAGTCGCGCGACTGGCGGAACACCAGATGTTCGATCAGGTGAGCAAAGCCGCGCTCCTCCTCCTTCTCGTAGATGGAGCCGGTGTCCACCGCCACGCGGATGGAGATCTGCCCCGGCGGCACGCCATTCTCGCGCACGGCATACCGTACACCATTGGGCAGTTCGCCCATCAGCCATTGCGGATCGACCGGGATATCCGTGCCGCGATAGATCCACGGGTCGGTCGGCCGGGCATATTGCGGTGCCAGCACCTCCCCAGCCGCGGGCGCGGCGGCAGGCGGTTGCACCGTCTGGGCCTGTGACAGGGAGGGGGCCAGCGCCAGAAGGGCGACGACGGCAACGGACCGGCAGAGGATGGATCGCATGAAGGCCCTAGAACTGGCGGGGGATGAAGCACCAGTGAATAGGGTGCCGCGATACAATAGCGAGTCCTTGCGGGCAGTTCCCGGCACCACTAAATCGCGCAGCATGTTCATCGAGACCGAGCTCACCCCCAATCCCGCCACCCTGAAGTTCCTGCCGGGACAGGCGGTGTATCCCGCCGGCACGCGCGACTTCGCCAGTCCGGAGGATGCGGAGGCATCGCCGCTGGCGCAGGGGCTGTTCGACACGGGCGAGGTGACGGGCGTGTTCTTCGGCCGCGACTTCGTGTCCGTGACCGCGGCTCCAGGCGTGGACTGGAGCCTGCTGAAGCCGCAGGTCGTCGCCATCCTGCTCGACCATTTCGTCAGCCAGGCGCCGCTGTTCACCGGCGGCGGGGCGGACGGCTTCAGCGTGCCCGATGCTGACGACGATCTGGTGGGCGAGGATGATCCGGCGGATGCGGACATCGTCGCCCAGATCAAGGACCTGATCGAGACGCGCGTGCGCCCGGCCGTCGCCAATGATGGCGGCGACATCCGCTATCGCGGCTTCCGCGACGGGGTTGTCTACCTCGCCATGCAGGGCGCGTGTTCCGGCTGCCCCAGCTCCACCGCGACGCTGAAGCAGGGCATCGAAGGCCTGCTGCGCCATTACGTGCCGGAAGTCAGCGAGGTTCGCGCGGCCTGACCGGCGCGACACCCATGCGCCTGCTGGCGATCGACACCGCGACGCCGGCCTGTTCCGTCGCCCTGTTCGACGATGATACCGCTGTCGCGGCCGATCACCAGGTGATCGGCCGTGGTCATGCCGAACGGCTGGTGCCGATGATCGCCGCCCTGCCCGGTCGCGGCCGGGCAGACCGCATCTGCGTGTCACTCGGCCCCGGCAGCTTCACCGGCACGCGCATCGGCCTTGCCACCGCCCGTGCGCTCGGCCTCGCCTGGGGGGCCGAGGTGTTGGGCTATCCCACGCTGGCGCTGCTGGCGGCGGGCGCGCGCGCCGGGGCACAGCAGGCGGTGGCGGTCGCGACCACCGGGGGCCATGGCGAATGGTTCGTGGCGCAGTACGACGCGGCGGGCCTGCCCACCGGCGAGACGGTCGCCCTGCCCCCGCAGGGAGCGGCCCGCTTCGCCACCGCCCCGCTGGTCACCGGCGACCGGGCGGCTGAACTGGTGGCGCTGCGCGGACATGGCGAGGGGCGCGATGCCCTGCCCGATGCGCGCCATTTCCCCTGGCTGCCCCCAGAACTGCTGACCCCCTCCCTTGCCCCGCTCTACGGCCGTGCGCCGGATGCCCGGCCTGCCGCATGACGGACGCGCTGGACGCGGCCATGGCGGTGATGGAAGCCGCGTTCGACCCCGCTTTTGGCGAGGCGTGGACGCGGCGGCAGCTTGGCGACACGCTGCTGCTGCCGGGCACCGGCCTGCTGCTGGCGGGTGCCGATGGGGAGGAGCCGGCCGACGGCGAGACTGTCGCCGGCTTCGCCCTGACCCGGCAGATCCTGGACGAGGAGGAACTGCTGCTCCTCGCCGTGCATCCGGACTGGCGGCGATGCGGCATCGGCGCGAGTCTGCTGCAGCGGGTCATCACGGCGGCACGAGCCCGCGGCGTCGCCCGCCTGTTCCTGGAGATGCGCGACGGCAACCCGGCCATGCACCTGTATGCTGACACCGGTTTCCAGCAAAGTGGACGTCGGCGTGACTATTATCGGCGGGGTATTTCAGGCCCGTTCGACGCGATTACCTGCGATCTGGCCCTGTAATCTGTCTCTTCGTCGAACAGGGCGATCTGGTTACAGAAAATACTCTTGTGTTCCGATGCCCGCGCTGGAATAGCGCGCGGCGGGATAGAACGGCGCGCGTAATCACCGGCCGCCGCTGCCTACTTGAGAACAAAGAGGGTCCGAATGAATAATGTAGAGCACGACATGGGCGAGACACTTATCTCCCTAACCTCCGACATCGTCGCTGCCCATGTCAGCAACAACAATGTCGCGGTGGAGGATGTGCCGCTGCTGATCCAGAACGTCTATGGCGCGCTGCAGAGCCTTGGCACCGTGCAACCCGTTGAAGAAAAGCCGGAACCTGCCGTGTCGATCCGCGCCTCGGTCAAGCCTGACTATCTGGTGTGCCTGGAAGACGGCAAGAAGATGAAGATGCTGAAGCGTTATTTGATGACGCAGTACGGCATGACGCCGGACCAGTATCGTGCGCGCTGGAACCTGCCCGCCGACTATCCGATGGTCGCGCCCGATTATGCGGAAAAGCGCCGCAAGCTGGCCAAGGATATCGGCCTTGGCCGCAAGCCCGGCCAGAAGCGCGGCCGGCGGCCCAAGGCGGCGACCGCCGCCCAATAAAGCCTGCCGCAGTTGCAAAGGCGCCCCGCGGCTTCCATAACAACGGGGCGCCGATGCAGCTTCCCGCCGCATCGGCGGATTGCGTAACAGGGAGCCGTCGGCGTGCAGCAATTGATCGATCTGGAAGCGCTGTGCGCCGAACGCGGGCTTAGGATCACCGAACAGCGCCGGATTATCGCGCGCGTTCTCTCCGAATCCGATGACCATCCGGATGTGGAGCTGCTGCACAAGCGGGCCAGTGCGATCGACCCGCGCATCTCCATCGCCACCGTCTACCGCACCGTCCGCCTGTTCGAGGAAGCGGGCATCCTCGACCGCCACGATTTCGGCGACGGCCGCGCCCGGTATGAGGCTTCGCCGGAAGCGCATCACGATCACCTGATCGACGTGGAGACCGGCAAGGTCGTTGAATTCGTCGATCCGGAGGTTGAGGCGCTGCAACGACAGATCGCGGAAAAGCTCGGCTACCGCCTGGTCGATCACCGGATGGAACTGTACGGCGTGCGCATCGACCGGGAGGGTTGATGCCCTCGCTGGTGGCGGGCCTCCGCATCGCCGCCATCCTGCTGCTGTTCGCACTGATCGCGCTGCCGCATCTGCTGCTGACCGTCATCGGCCTGCGCCACTGGATTCCGCCGCATTTCCTGGGTGGTGTCGGCCGGCTGGCGGGCCTGCGCGTCCATGTGGAGGGGCGCCCGGTGCGCGGCACCACCCTGCTGGTGGCCAATCACGTCAGCTGGCTGGACATCCTGGCGCTCGGCGGCGCGGCGCGCGCGGCCTTTGTTGCCAAGGGGAACCTGCAGGCCAATGCGCTGCTCGGCTGGCTCTGCCGGCAGAACGACACCCTGTTCGTCGATCGTGAACGGCGCGGCGCTGTGGGTCAGCAGGTGGGGCAATTGGGCAGGCTGCTGGCCAAACGGCGTATGTGCATCTTTCCCGAAGGGACCACCGGCCCCGGCACCGCGCTGCTACCGTTCAAGAGTGCGCTGCTCTCCGCCGTGGAAGGCGCCGGGGAGGTAACGGTACAGCCCGTCGCTCTCGCCTATGCCGATGCGCCGGCCATCGCATGGACTGATGCCGAGGACGGCGCGGCCAATGTCCGGCGCGTTCTTGGCCGCATCGCTCCGATCCACCTCACCATCCGTTTCCTGCCACCACTGTCGGGGGCGGAGATGGCGGGGCGCAAGGCGATGGCCGCGGCCGCGCAGGCCCGGATCGCCGGGGCGCTGGCGCTTCCAATAAGGGCCGCAAACGCGTAAGCGCCGCGGCCATGCAACGCCGCGAACTGCCCCGGACCTACCGCATCAAGAGCTTTGGCTGCCAGATGAACGTCTATGACGGCGAACGCATGGGCGAGCTGCTGGCGGCGCAGGGCATGGCCCCCGCGGCGGAGGGCGAGGAAGCCGAACTCGTCGTCCTCAACACCTGCCACATCCGCGAAAAGGCGGCGGAGAAGGTCTATTCCGATATCGGTCGCCTGCTGAAGACGGATGGCGATGCGCCCGCGCCGATGATCGCGGTCGCCGGCTGCGTCGCGCAGGCCGAAGGGGAGGAGATCATGGCCCGCGCGCCCGGCGTTGGCGTGGTAGTCGGCCCGCAGGCCTATCACCGCCTGCCCGATCTGCTGGCGCAGGCTGCCGGGGGCACCCGCGCGACGGACACCGACATGCCGGCGGACGCCAAGTTCGCCGCCCTGCCCCGTCGCCGGCGCAGCGCGCCCGCCGCGTTCCTGACGGTGCAGGAAGGGTGCGACAAGTTCTGCACCTATTGCGTGGTGCCCTACACCCGCGGGGCGGAGATCAGCCGCCCATTCGGTGACCTCCTGGCGGAGGCGCAATTGCTGGTGGAGGCCGGCGCGCGCGAGATCACGCTGCTGGGCCAGAACGTCAATGCGTGGGCGGGTCAGGACGAGGCTGCGCGCCCGCTCGGCCTGGACGGGCTGATCCGGCGGCTGGCGGCGGTCGATGGGCTGGAACGCATCCGCTACACCACCAGCCACCCCAACGACGTGACCGACGGCCTGATCGCCGCTCATGGGGAGGTGGCGAAGCTGATGCCCTACCTCCATCTGCCGGTGCAGAGCGGATCGGACCGGGTGCTGCGCGCCATGAACCGCAGCCATACAGCGGACAGCTATCTGCGCGTCTTGGAACGTTTCCGCGCAGCGCGGCCCGATCTGGCGCTGTCGGGCGATTTCATCGTCGGCTTCCCGGGGGAGACGGAGGCGGAGTTCGCGGAGACGCTGCGGATCGTGGAGGCGGCGGGCTATGCCCATGCCTTCTCCTTCAAGTATTCGCCGCGCCCCGGCACGCCCGCCGCCACCATGGACGGGCAGGTCGCAGCCGAGGTGATGGACGATCGGTTGCAGCGCTTGCAGGCGACCATCGCGCGCGGACAGATGGCGTTCAACGCGGCCAGTGTCGGCCGCCGCTGCACCGTGCTGGTGGAACGCCGGGGCAAGAAGCCGGGTCAGTGGCTGGGCAAGTCCCCGTGGCTGCAATCGGTGTTCTTCACTGGCGACGCCGCGATCGGCGACCTGGTGGAGGTGGAGCTGGCGCAGGCGGGCCCCAACTCGCTGGAAGGTCGCCTGCTGCAACTCGCAGCGGCCTGACAACAAAGCGCTTTCCTACAGCCCCCGGCATGTGCCCCAAGCTGGCCCATGCCCGCCGCGCGCATCTTGCCTGATTCGCTCCGGATGCCCGCGAATGGCCGTGCGGGAGGTGTCAACTTAGTGTAAACTTCCGGCCTAACCGACTGGCGTCACGGCCTTTCCGGTATCGAACCACGCCACCAGATTATCCACCACCAGCCGCCCCATCGCATCGCGCGTGTGGGTGGATGCGCTGCCGAGATGCGGCAGCAGGACCACGTTGGGGAGGTCGATCAGCGCCTGCGGCACCTCCGGCTCATGCTCGAACACGTCCAGCCCGGCGGCGCCGATCGTGCCCGCCTGCAGCGCGGCGATCAGCGCCCCCTCGTCCACCACGCTGCCGCGCGCGACATTGATCAGCACGCCGTCGGGCCCCAGTGCAGACAGCACCTCCGCATTGACCATGTGCCGCGTCGCCGCCCCGCCCGGCACGATGGCGATCAGCACGTCGCACGCCGCCGCCAGCACCACCGCATCGGGATAGTAGTCATAGGCGATCTCCGGCTGGGGGGTGCGCTTATGGTAGGCGATCTCCACGCCGAAGCCTTCCAGCCGCCGCGCGACGGCCTTGCCGATATCGCCCAACCCCAGGATGCCGACCCGGCGCCCGCGCAGGGTCGGGGACAGCGGGAACGGCCCCTCGGGCCAGCGCCCCTCCCGCACGAAGCGGTCGCCCTGCGGCAGCCGGCGGATCGTCGCCAGCAGCAGGCCCAGCGTCAGGTCGGCGACCTCCTCCACCAGCACGCCCGGCGTGTTGGTCACCGTGATCCCCCGCGCCTTTGCCGCAGCGACATCGATATTGTCGTAGCCGACGCCGAAATTGGCGACCACCTCCAGCGCGGGCAGCCGGTCGAACAGCTCCGCCCCGATCGGCCCCGCCAGCGTGCTGGCCGCCATCCCGCGGATGGCGGGGCCATGCGCCTGCAGGAAGGCGTCTGGGTCAGACTGCTCCCATAGACGGTGGAGGGTGAAGCGGCGGTCCAGCGCGTCGATCACGCTGGGCAGCATCGGGGCGGGCATCAGGATCGCGGGATTCGTCATACGACCGTGCTAACCGCCTTGCCCCCGGATGGCACGGCTTAATCCACCGCTCGTTCAGCAGTGCCCTTGCACCGTCATGCAGGCGGCATAATCTTGGCAATGCAAGTTCTGCCTGAAAGGAGCGCATGGCACGCAAGGCACACCGCACCGGGGGCTATCCCGGTGCAGATCCGCTGGGGTTCCACCCGGAAGACCGCCGCGACGCCGCCCGGCGATCCCGGATCGAGGTGCTGTTCGACGAACAGATCATGCTGGGCAGCCTGTTTGGCGAGTTCGACGCCAATCTGGTGCAGATCGAGAACCGGCTGGGCGTGTTCATCGCGGCGCGCGGTAACCGGGTCGTGATCGAAGGCACGCAGGACGATGTCGCCCGCGCCCGGCAGGTACTGACCGCCATGCACGAACGCATGCTGAGCGGCCAGGTCATGGATGCAGGCGTGATCGAATCACTTATCGGAATGAGTAACGAACCCGTGCTGGAAGGCATCATCACCGGCGACGCCAAGGGTCCGCCCGTCGCCATCCGCACCCGGCGCAAGACCATCGTGCCGCGCACCGCCATGCAGGCGGACTACATGCGCGCGCTCGCCAGCCGGGACATCATCTTCGCGCTGGGCCCGGCGGGCACCGGCAAGACTTATGTCGCCGTGGCGCAGGCGGTCAGCCAGCTGATCACCGGCAGCGTCCAGCGCCTGATCCTGTCCCGTCCCGCTGTGGAGGCGGGCGAGCGGCTGGGCTTCCTGCCCGGCGACATGAAGGAGAAGGTCGATCCGTATCTGCGCCCCCTGTACGATGCGCTGTACGATTGCCTTCCGGCAGAGCAGGTCGAGCGCCGGATCGCATCGGGCGAGATCGAGATCGCGCCCATCGCCTTCATGCGCGGACGCACGCTGGCCGACGCCTTCATCATCCTGGACGAGGCGCAGAACACCACGCGCGAACAGATGAAGATGTTCCTCACCCGCTTCGGCCAGAACAGCCGCATGGTCGTATGCGGCGATCCACGGCAGGTCGACATTCCCGGCGGGGTCAATGCCAGTGGTCTCGCCGACGCGGTGACGCGGCTGGAGGGGGTGGAAGGCATCAACGTCACCCGCTTCGCGGCGAGCGACGTGGTCCGCCATCCCATCGTTGGTCGCATCGTCGAGGCTTACGAGGGCGAAGGCGCAGCCTGAGCCATGGAACTCGACATCGATGTGGAGGAGCCGTGGCCGGCGGGTGACTGGCACGGCCTGGCCGCCCGCGCGGCCGAAGCGCTGGCCGGGATCGCACCCGAACTCGCCAATCCGCGCCTGTCCGCCAGTCTGCTGTTCACCAGCGATGCGGAGGTGCACCAGCTGAACCGCGAATGGCGTGACCGGGACAAGCCGACCAACGTGCTGTCCTTCCCCATGCTGGAGCGGGATGATCTGCTGGACCTTGCCGCCGACGGCCCGCCCGAGATGCTGGGCGACATCGCACTGGCGCACGAGACCTGCGCCCGGGAAGCGGCGGACAAAGGGGTCCCCTTTGACCATCATGCCGCACACCTGATCGTTCACGGCCTGCTGCATCTGGCCGGCCACGATCACGAGATCGGCGAGGCGGAAGCCGACGCGATGGAGGCGCTGGAAACAAAGGCGCTTGCGATCCTGGGCATCGCCGACCCATATGGGGGCGTCCCGGCCTGAGCCGGTGGTGAAGAACAGCAAGGAATAGACCGGGGCAATGCCCGAACCTTCCAATACCGCCGCCGGAGACGCGGACAGTAAACGCGGCCTCTGGCATGCCATCCGCTCCTTCTTCGACGAGGAGAGCGAACTGAGCCTGCGCGCGCAGATCGAGGAAGCGATCAGCGAGGCGGAGGACGGGAACGCCAGCGGCGAGCGGGAGGGCGACCGCAACGACCTATCCCCGGTCGAGCTGGTGATGCTGCGTAACCTGCTGCATTTCAGCGAACATGACGCGGACGACGTGGCCATTCCGCGCGGCGAGATCATCGCCGTGTCCGCCGATGCCAGCTGGGACGACCTGGTCGCCCTGTTTGCCGAGCATGGCCATTCTCGGGTGCCGGTCTACCGCGATACGCTGGACCGGGTGATTGGCATGATCCACATCAAGGACGTGTTCGGATATCTGGCGGCGGGCCGCACGCCGCCGGCGGACTGGACCGTGCTGATGCGCCAGCCGCTATATGTGCCGCAGGCCCGCGGCGCGCTGGACGTGCTGGCGGACATGCGCGCCAGCCGCACGCACCTCGCCATCGTGGTGGACGAGTTTTCCGGCACCGACGGGATCATCACGATCGAGGACTTGGTGGAGGAGATCGTCGGCGACATCGAGGACGAGCATGACGATGCCCCGATAGAACTGGTCGTGCCGATCGGGGCCGGCATGTGGGACGCCGATGCCCGTGCCGAACTGGACGACGTGGCCGCGGCGATAGGCGATCCCCGCATCGCCGAGGTGGAGGAATCGATCGATACGATCGGCGGCCTCGCAGTAGTGCTGGCGGAACACGTCCCCTCCCCCGGGGAAGTCGTGACGCATAGCAGCGGCTGGCGGATCGAGGTGACAGACGGAGACGAGACCCGCGTCACCCGGCTACGCCTGCACCAGCCAGAGGAGCAGCTTGATCCAGCGGAAACCGCCTGATCCATGCCCGGTTAATGCTGCACTTGCGAGAAACCACTCGACACAGGTTGCAAATTTTAGAACAGTGAAGTCATGCGTCGTCTGCCACCTCTAAGGGCGCTCGAAGCGTTCGTCCGCGTGGTGCGTCTGGGTTCCGCTCGCGCGGCGGCGGACGAGCTGAGCCTCAGCCCCAGCGCGCTGTCGCGCCGTGTCGCCAATTTGGAAGATTTCATCGGCAAGAAGCTGTTCAGCCGCAGCGGGCAGGTGATGAAGCTGACGGATGAAGGCCGCGCCTTCTACGACGCGGTCGCGCCGCATCTGGAATCGCTGGCGGTGGCGGTGGAATCGCAGTCGGAAAACCTGCAATTGCTGCGGCTCAGGATCGGCGTGCTGCCGCTGTTCGGTACCCAGCGGCTGTTCCCCCGCCTTCCCGAACTGCGCACCCGCCATCCACGGCTGCATATCGACATCGACACGCAGCCCGACCCGATCGAGCGGGTGGGCGACACGCTGGACGCCGCGATCGTGCTCAGCACCGAACCGCCCAAGCCACTGTACCGGGTGGAGCTGAGCAAGAACACGGTCCATGCCATCTGTAGCAAGGCGCTGGCCGAACAGCTCGGCCCCGAGCCGTCGATGGATGCGCTGGCGGAGCAGACCTTCCTGGTCCACACCGAAATGCCGCTGAGCTTCGAGGCGTGGAAGAACGCCTTCGGCCTCGCCGACCTGGCGCCTAACGCCATCGATCATTATGATTCCGGGCAGTTGATCCTGGAGGCGGCGGCGCAGGGTCTGGGCATCGCCATCCTGAACGACGATTATACCAAGCGGCTGAACGATCCGCGATTGGCGGGCCTGTTCGACATGCCGGTGCCGAGCCCGTACAGCTACTTCTTCGTCTGCCGCCCGGCCGACCTGGAAAGCCGGCCGGTGCGAATTTTCCACGATTGGGTCGTAGGCGCGGAGCTTTGATGCCGCCCCGCGCCGGCGGGGATCAGGAAATGGTCGCCTTGACGATCTTGCCGGGGCTGCGCGGCGGCTCGCCCTTGGGCAGCGCGTCGACATGCTCCATGCCGCTCTCCACCTGGCCCCAAACGGTGTACTGCTTGTCCAGGAAGCGAGCATCGTCCAGGCAGATGAAGAACTGACTGTTGGCGCTGTTAGGCGCCTGCGTGCGCGCCATCGAACAGACGCCGCGCACATGCGGCTCGGCGTTGAATTCCGCCTTCAGGTCCGGCTTCGGGCTGCCGCCCATGCCGGTGCCGGTCGGATCGCCGCCCTGCGCCATGAAGCCGTCGATCACGCGGTGGAACACCACGCCATCGTAGAAGCCCTCGTTCGCCAGTTCCGTGATCCGCTCCACATGGCCTGGGGCGAGGTCAGGGCGCAGCTTGATGACGACGTCGCGCGCCTCGCCATCGCCGGTGTCGAGGGTGAAGGTCAGGGTGTCGGCCATGCTGTTGCTCCCAGTAAATGCGTTGGTCGCGGCATATAGGGACCGCCCGCGCGAAGTCACGCGCTTGCTTTTGTGCCCCGCCCGCATAGACCGCAGCCCATGGCCGATCCCGACGATACCGACCTGCTGCCCGACGCCGCCCCGCGCGACGAGGACGAGCAGCTGGACGAGGACAACCGGCTGAAGCCCGCCTTCGTCGATGCCGTGCGGGAGGCGGTGGCGGAGGGCGACACCGGCCGCGCCTACGAACTGGTGGAGCCGCTGCACCCGGCCGACATCGCCGACCTGCTGGAACTGCTGGAGCCGGGCGACCGGCACGCGCTGGCCGCGGCGATCACCGACCTGATGACTGGCGAGGTCATCGCCGAACTGAACGATTACGTCCGCGACGAGATGATGGAGGCGCTACCCGCCGCCGCCGTCGCCACCATCGCCGAACAGCTCGACACCGATGACGCCGTCCAGCTGATCGAGGATCTGGAGCCGGAGGACCAGCGCGCCGTTCTGGCCGAGCTGGACCCGGAAGACCGCGCCGCGATCGAGAGTGCGCTCGCCTACCCGGAGGAATCCGCCGGTCGCCTGATGCAGCGCGAGCTGGTCGCCGTGCCCGAGCACATGAGTGTCGGCGACCTGATCGACTATCTGCGCGAGCGCGAGGACCTCACCACCGAGTTCTGGGAGGTGTTCGTGGTCGATCACCGCCACCGCCCGGTCGGCACCTGCCAGTTGTCGTGGGTGCTGCGATCCCCGCGCCATATTCCGCTGGCCGACGTGATGAAGCGCGAACAGACGCTGATCCCCGTGGCGATGGATCAGGAGGAGGTCGCGCTCCGCTTCCAGAAATACGCGCTGATTAGCGCCGCGGTGGTTGACGAGAGCGGGCGGCTGGTGGGGCAGCTGACCGTCGACGACATCGTGCACATCATCCAGGAAGAGGCGGGTGAGGACGCGCTGCTGATGAGTGGTGCGGGCGAAGGCGACATCAACGAGCCTTTGCGCGAAACCTACTCGGCACGCGTGCGCTGGCTGATCGCCAATCTCGGCACCGCCCTCATCGCCAGCCTGATCATCAGCGCGTTCGGCGCCGCGATCGAGCAATTGGTGGCGCTTGCGGTGCTGATGCCGATCGTCGCCAGCATCGGCGGCAATGCCGGGACGCAGACCATGGCGGTGACGGTGCGCGCAATCGCCACCAACCAGCTGACGCAATCGAACACCCGCCGCATCCTTGGCCGTGAACTGCGTGTGGCGATGATGAACGGCGTCACCGTGGCGGTGCTGGTGGGACTGGCGACCGCGCTGGTGTTCACGCCGCAACTGGGCGGTGTGATCGCGCTGGCGGTGGTCATCAACATCCTGACCGCGGGCATGGCGGGCGTCATCGTGCCGGTGCTGTTCGACCGGCTGGATCAGGACCCGGCGGTGGCAAGCAGCGTGTTCGTGACGATGATCACGGATTCCATGGGCTTCTTCGCGTTCCTGGGGCTGGCGGTCGCCGCCGGATTGACCGGCTAGGCCGCGTTCCTATCTGCCGGTCATGCCGCTCAACATGACCCCCCTCAACATGACCAAGGTCGCGTTCGCCTGCCCCAACCTGGATGTGCTGCGGGATCGGCTGGCGATCTCCGGCCACACCACCACCCGGTTCCTACCCAAGCGGCACACGGAAATGGTCGGCGGATCGCTGTTCTGGATCATGGATCATGCGCTGGTCGCGCGCAGCGAGATCACCGGCTTCGACCAGCCGGAGGCGGGCGGGCGCTGGGCCATTCGGCTGAGCGGGCTGATCCCGGTGCAGCCGCGCGCGCGCCGCGCGCATCAGGGCTGGCGCTATCTGGAGGCGGCCGACGCGCCGCCCGACCTTGCCGCGGGCGAGCTGGCCGGCGCGGTACTGCCGGGCAAGCTGCTGCGCGAACTGGCGCGACTGGGCCTCGACTAGATCGGCCGATCCGTCCACCAGCGCAGGAGGTTGTAGGCGACCGCAGTGGCAGGTGGTGGATCGAACGGTCCCTCGCCCACATTGTCCAGCGCCCGGCCCACCTCCGCCCGGGTGAACCAGCGGGCATCCTCCAGTTCATCCGGGTCGAGGGTCAGGCGGTGGTCCGTGGCCTGTGCCACGCAGGCGAGCATCAGCTGTGACGGGAATGGCCATGGCTGGCTGAACAGGTAGCGGACGTCGCACACTGGGACGCCGGTCTCCTCCCGCACTTCGCGCGCGACTGCTTCCTCCAGCGTCTCGCCCGGCTCCACGAAGCCTGCCAGCGCCGAATAGCGGCCCGGCGGGAAGCGCGCCTGCCGGCCGAGCAGCAGGCGGTCCTGATGCTCGACCAGCATGATCACAACCGGATCGGTGCGCGGGAAATGGCTGGCGCCGCAGCCGGTGCAGTCACGCTGCCAGCCACCCTTGGCAGGCACGGTCGGCGAGCCGCAATTGGCGCAGAACCGGTGGCGAGCGTGCCAGTCGATCAGGCTGCGCGCGCCGCCATACAGCGCCAGGTCCGCCGCCGACAGCGCTCCGATCAGGTGCCACAAATCCTGCCGGGCGAGCAGCGGCAGCGCATCGCCAAGCTGCGGCACCGCCGCGAAGCGCGGTCGGCCGTCCAGCAGGCCGAGGAACACCAGCTCCGCAGCATCAGGCACCAACGGCAGCCAGCGCAGCCGATCCCGTTCATCTATTCGCGGCAGGAGACCGTCGAGGTCCAGCACCAGCGCATCGCCGCCCGCAGCCAGCGCGGCGATGGCGGCGGGATCGCGTCGCAAGGCATCGGCCCGGTCCATCGGCGAGCCGGCGAAGCCGATTGCCGGAGGCGCAGCCATCATCTTGCCGGCAGGCCGAGGTTGCCAGCGACGACGCGGAGCAGTTCCTCCTGCAAGCCATAGGCCTGGCCCGGCATGAACTGGGTGTAGAGCGACAGGCGCGTGGCGCTGGGCAGGTGGACGAAGCCGATTGTGCCCGCCGCGCCGGACCAGCCGAACAACCCCGCCTGCGCCCCGCGCCCGACCATGCCTCCAGCGCCATAGCCGGCCGCGCCGCCGCCGAACTCGCCGCCGGGCACCAGCGTGTCTGGCAGCAGGTCCGCCGTGGCGAGGCGGACCGCCGCCTCCGTCATCACCCGTCGACCGTCGATCGCCCCGCCGCCGACGATCATCTGCAGGAAGCGGTCGTAATCATGCGGAGTGGATACTAGCCCTGCCCCGCCAAACGGAAATGGCGGCGGGTCGAGATAGATGGAGCTGGCCGCAAGGTCGATCGGCAACAGCGTCTCCCCCACGATCAGGTAATTGTCGGTCAGGCGCGCCACGTCCGATGCCGGCACCTGGAAGCCTGTGTCTGCCATGCCGCACGGATCGAAGATGCGCTCTTGCAGGAAGTGGTCGAACGGCGTGCCGGTGACGACCTCTATCACCCGGCCAATCAGGTCGAGACCCACGCCGTAGCTCCAGCGTTCGCCCGGCTGGTATACCAGCGGCACGGTGGCAAGATCGTCGGCGAAGCGCTCGAGGCTGGACGTGGGCGTACCGGTGAAGTTGTCCGGCCCCTGGACCCGGCTGACCAGCGCGGGCACCAGCCCCTTCTGCCGGTAAAGATCCGCGAGAGGGCCTTGCTGCACGATCGAATAGCCGAGCCCGCCGGTATGCGTCAGCAGGTGGCGCATGGTCAGCTGGCGGGTCGCAGGCTCCAGATTGTCGGGCGTGACCGCGCCGTCAGGCTGCTTCTGCACCTGCATCTGCGTAAACGCGGGCAGCACGTCGGCGACCGGCTGGTCCAGCGCGATGCGTCCATCGTCCAGCAGCATGGCCGCGGCCATGCCGGTGACGGGCTTGGTCATGGAATAGATGCGATACAGGCTGTCGGACGCCACCGGCACGCGGCTGGTGAAACTCAGCGTACCCCGCTCGATCATCTGCGGTGGCTGCTGGCCCTGTCCAATGGCGATGATCATGTTGGCGACCTTGCGCTGCGTCACGTAGCGTTCGGCAAGCGCCGCCAGAGCGGGCCATTCCTGCGCCTCCTGCGCCAGCAGTGCGACCGGCGCGGTGCCCAGCAGCGCCAGCGCGCCAATCCCTGCGCCGCGCACCAGCAAGGCCCGGCGATCGATCGATCCGTTCATCGGCAGCATCCTTCAGGTCCTTCGCGAAAGCGTAGCACCGGCGGCATGCCCGGCAAGCTTGCGCAACCGATGTGTCTTGCCTACATAACACACCATGAACGTCCTCGCTTTCCTGATCGGCCTGTTCGCTTTCGCGCTGGCGATCCCGTCAACCATCCCCTTCCTCGGCTGGGGCAACTGGTTCGTGCTGCCCATCGCGCTGACCGGCGCGGTCGTTGGAGCGCTGTCGTCGAGGAACGGCGGACGCAATTTCTGCCTGATCGTGTTCGTGCTGGCGACCATCCGCCTGATGCTGGGCGGCGGCATCTTCTAGGCCGAGCAGCGCCGCCTTGCGGAACAGGGTCGGCAGGCCGGCCCCCTCCACCTCGGCCAGCGGCACCCACTCGCCTGCGGGCTGCGCGGTACCGATCGCCAGCGCGCGGACGGACAGGTCGAGATCGAAATGGGTGAAGCCGTGGCGCACCACGCCCAGCCTGCGCCACGCGCCCGGCACCGGCGGCAGGCCTGACCCGTCCGCCCGCGCGCTCCATCCATCATCCGGCAGTGCGCGCATCCCGCCCAGCATGCCCGTGCCGGCTCGCTGCACCAGCAGCACCCGGCCGTCGCGTTCGATCCACCAGGCGATACCGCTGCGCTGCGGCTTGACCTTCTTCGGCGCCCTGACCGGCAGCTCCTCCTGCCGCCCCGCGGCGCGCGCCAGGCATGCGTCGGCGAGCGGGCAGAGCAGGCAGCGCGGGTTCCGCGGCAGGCAGATCGTGGCACCCAGATCCATCATGCCTTGCGCGAAATCGCCAGCGCGCCGGTCCGGGGTCATCCGGTCGGTCGCCGCGCGGATCGCCGGCCGCGCCTGCGGCAATGGGGTGTCGATGATTTGCAGTCGGCTGACGACCCGCTCCACATTGGCGTCGACCACCACGGCCCGACGGCCAAAGACGATCGCCGCGATGGCGGCGGCGGTGTAGTCACCGATGCCGGGCAGTTCGCGCAGGCCCGTCTCCGTATCCGGGAAGCCGCCGCGCGCCGCCACGACCTTGGCACAGGCGTGCAGGTTGCGGGCGCGCGAGTAATAGCCCAGCCCGGCCCACTCCGCCATCACCGCCTCCGCCGGGGCGGTGGCGAGCGCGGCGACGTCGGGCCAGCGGTTCGTGAAGCGTTCGAAAAAGGGGCGCACCGCCGCCACGGTGGTCTGCTGCAGCATGACTTCCGACAGCCAGACGCGGTACGGATCGACCTTCCCGGCCGACCCGGGCGGCACGCGCCAGGGCAGCGTGCGGGCGTGGCTATCATACCAGCGGAGCAATGCGGCGGCCCTATCATCCATGCCGCGCCTATGGCATGGCGACGGGCGTGACGGAACGCAAAGCCACCCCCCGCAAATCTTCTACCGGCAAGCAACCGGAACGCCCGCGCGGCGGCCCCGCGCGTGCCGTCGCCGACCTGGTGCCGCAGATCGGCCGCGCCGCGTTCCGCCGCTTCGGCTTCGTGCAGGCGAGCGTCGTCACTCGCTGGCCGGAGATCGTGGGCGAACGCCATGCGCGTGTCTGCCGCCCCGAATCGATCCGCTTCCCGGTTGGCGAAAAGAGCGAGGGCGTGCTGCAATTGGTAGTGGTGCCGGCGCATGCGCCGATCATCCAGCATCTGGTGCCCGAGATCGTGGAACGGGTGAACCGCTTCTTCGGCTATCGCGCGGTCGCCCGCGTGAAACTGCGGCAAGGTGCGATTCCTGCTTCCGCCACGCCGGCCGCGACGGGCCGTACCGCGCCCCCGTCGCTGAAGCCGATTCCGGCGGACATGGGCGATACCTTGCGCGACGTGGCCGATCCTGAATTGCGCACCGTGCTGGAAAGTCTCGCCCGCAGCCTGGGTGCGCAGGCCGAATCGAAGGGTACGGTGCGATGACCCGCCGACTGGCGCTGGCCGCGCTGCTGCCTGCGGCGATGGCGATCGTGGCGGCGGCGGGCAACTGGCTGGCCACCGTCAGTCCGCAGGCAGGCGGTCACACCATCGGCAATCCGGCGGCGCCGGTCACGTTGACCGAATATGTCAGCTACACCTGCCCACATTGCGCCGCCTTCACCCGGGCGGCGGAAACGCCCCTCGCCGCCGGCTATGTCACGCCCGGCCGGCTGAAGGTGGAGGTACGCCACCTGCTGCGCGACCCTGTGGATCTGGCGGTGGCGCTGCTGGTCAATTGCGGGCCGGCGGCGAAGTACCCGCAGAACCATGCCGCCTTCATGCTGGCGCAGCCGCAATGGCTGCCGCGTGCCACCGCTGCCAGTGCGGCGCAGCGGGCGCGGTGGACCAGCGGCGACAATGGGGCGCGCCGCCGGGCGATCGCCGGCGACGTCGGCCTGTATACCATTGCCGAGCGGCGCGGCTATTCACGCGTGGCGGCCGATCGGTGCCTGGCGGACGAGGCGGTCGCCACGCGCCTCGCCGCGCAATCGGAAGCAGGATGGAAGGTGCCCGGCGTCACCGGCACGCCCGCCTTCGCGCTGAACGGCACGGTGCTGGCCGGCACACATGACTGGGCGCTACTGGAACCGCAGCTGCGCGCGCGCTATCGCGCGAATTGATCTCCCTTACTCCGCCCAAGGATCTGCGATGACGACCACCCGTACCCTGACCATGCTGGCCCCGCTCGCCATGTTGCTGGCCGCCTGCGGCTCCAACACCGGTGACACGCCCGCCGCGCTGCCCAGCGGCGATGCGATCGCGGCGGTGCCCGCGCCTACCGGGCAGAGCTGGACGGAGACGGCGACCGCCACGCCCGAAGGCGGCTTCATGGTCGGCAATCCGAACGCGCCGCTGAAGCTGGTCGAGTTCGCCAGCCACACCTGCTCGCATTGCGCGGATTTCGCGGCGGAGGCAGCCGCTCCGATGGAGGAATACATCGCCAGCGGCCGCGTCAGTTACGAGATCCGCAACCAGATCCATGACGGCCTCGACCTCACCATCGCGGTGCTGGCACGCTGCGGCGGCGACCCGGCAAGCTTCCACCCGCTGGCGAATCAGGCGTGGGGCAACTTCGCCGAGATCTTCGCCAACGCACAGGCGAACGAGGCGGCAGTGACCGCAGCGATGCAGTCCACTGGCCCCGACCGGCTGCAGCGGGTGGCGGAAAGCGCCGGCCTGCTGGACTTCTTCGCCGCGCGCGGCATCGCCCGGGATCAGGCGGTGCAGTGCCTCGCCAACGAGCAGTTGGTGCAGCAGATCGTCCAGAACTCCCAGGAACAGTCGGATCGGCTGGGCGTGACCGGCACGCCGACCTTCTTCCTGAACGGCGCGCGGGTCGATGGCACCATGTGGGAAGGCGTCAACGCCGCCCTGCAGCGCGCGGGCGCCCGCTGACGCAGCCATGCTGATCCGCCGGCTGAAGCTCAGCGGGTTCAAGAGCTTCGTCGAGCCGGCGGAGCTGGTGATCGAGCCGGGGCTGACGGGTGTCGTCGGCCCCAATGGCTGCGGCAAGTCCAACCTGCTGGAAGCGATCCGCTGGGTCATGGGCGAGAACTCGCCCAAATCCATGCGTAGCGGCGGCATGGAGGACGTGATCTTCGCGGGCACCGCGCAGCGCCCGCCTCGCGATTTCGCGGAGGTGGTGCTGCAGGCACAGGCCACCGATGGCGAACCGCTGGAGGTGACGCGCCGGATCGAGCGCGGCGCGGGCAGCGCCTACCGCGTCAACGGCCGCGACGTACGGGCGAAGGACGTGGCGCTGGTCTTCGCCGATGCGGCGACCGGCGCGCATTCGCCCGCCCTTGTCAGCCAGGGGCGGATCGCGGCGATCATCGCCGCCAAGCCCGCCGAACGGCGCATGATGCTGGAGGAGGCGGCGGGGATCGCCGGCCTGCATGTCCGTCGCCGCGACGCGGAGAACCGGTTGCGGCAGACCGAGACCAACCTGGCCCGGCTGCAGGACCTGCTCGCCGGGCTCGATACTCGCATCGGGGCGCTGCGCCGGCAGGCGCGACAGGCGGAGCGTTACCGCACCCTGAGCGAGGCGATCCGGGTGGCCGAGGCGCGGCTGCTGTTCGCCCGCTGGCGCGATGCGTCCGCCGCGGCGGACGGCGCGCGCAGGGAGGCCGCCGCGGCCGAGATCGCCGCGACGGAGGCTCAGCAGGCGCTGAACGCGGCACAAGTGCTACAGCGCAAGCATGCCGAGCAACTCGCCACCGCGCGGGAGGAGGTCGCGGACCGGCGCGACGATGCCGGAGCGCACGGCCACCGCATGGCCGCGCTCGCCAGCCAGCTGGAAGCGGCGGAGCAGCGGGTGGCCGATCTCGATCGACAGCATGCCCGACTGGAGGAGGATCGCGGCGATGCCGACCGACTGACCCGCGATGCCGCCGCGGCGCTGACCCGGCTGGAGGCGGACCTCGCCACCGCGCAGGAGCTGCTGGCCGCGCAGGAAGCGGACCGCCCGGCCATCGCACGCGCGGTCGAGCAGGCGGAAGCCGCGGCCCGCACCGCCGAACTGGCGCAGGCGCAGGCGCTGGCCGATCACGCCGGAGTCGAGGCCGAGTGGCGCGTGGCGGAAGCTGCGCTGGCGCAAGCGCGCGCGCGGCTAGACCGGCTGGACGGAGAAGCGCAGCGGCTCGCGTCGCACCGCGCGGCCTTGCCGTCGGAGGCGGACGAGGCAGCGGCGCTGGCCGCGGCGCTCCACGCCGTGGCACAGGCTGCCGACCTGCTGGCGGAGCGACGGCAGATCCTGTCGGACATGCAGACGCGCAAGGACACGCTGCGCCAGCAGGGCGATGCCGCCGCTGCCGCGCTGTCCGCCGCCCGCGCCGATCTCGCCGGGGTTGAGCGGGAGTGGCAGGCGCTGCAGCGCGACCGGGAGGCGCGGGCGAAGCAGGCGGCGAAGGCTGCCGGTGGCCGGGCCACCGCGCTGGACCGGGTGCGCGCGGCACCCGGCTACGAACGGGCGCTGGCCGCCGTGCTGGGGCGCGATGCGCGTGCCTTGCTGGGTGCGGCGGATGCGGGCGAAGGGCGTTTCTGGACCGGTGCGGAGGCGCCGCCGCAACTTGCCGGTAGCCTGTTGGCGCATGTGCCGGACGCACCGGCGGAACTCGCGGCGCGGCTGGCGCTGGTGCATGTCACGGATGATGATGACGGGCGCACGCTGCGGCCCGGCGAATGGCTGGTGACGCTGGCGGGCACTCTGCGTCGATGGGATGGCTTCATCGCCCGCGGCGAAGGCGCGGCGGAGGCGGCAAGGCTGGAGGCGGAGAACCGCTGGGCGGAACTCGACGCCGCATTGCCTCCGTTGCGGGCAGCCGCCGACCGGGCCGAGGCCGAGCAGCGCCGGACGGCGGAGGAGTTGTCCGGGTTGCAGCGGACGTTGATCGGCGCCGAACGCGCCGTTGGCGAAGCGGCGGAAGCGGAACGAACGGCATTACGCCGGCGCGACCAGGCGGAGGCGGCGCGCGAACGGTCCGCCGGGCGCCTTGCCGAGCTGGCGCGTGCGGATGAGGAACTGGCCGGGCAGCGCGAGCAGGCCGGGCGCGAGCTCTCCACCGTCGAAGCGACAAGGGCCGCCCTGCCCGATCCCGCAACCGGGCGTGCCGCATTGGATGCCGCACGCAGCCGCTATGATGCGGCGCGTTCCGGACTACAGACCGCCAGCGCCGCCCTCGCCGCACATGACCAGGGCCTCGCCATCCGGCGGGAGCGGGTCGCGGCGGGGCGCGCCGACATACGCGGGTGGCAGGCACGCGCGGGCGATGCGGCCAAGCGGCTGGCGGGCATGGATCGGCGCTTTGCCGAGATCGCGGAGGAGCGGTCGGTGATCGCCGCCAAGCCTCCCGCGCTGGCGCGCGAAATCGCCGCGGGAGAGGAGGTGCGCACCCGGCTGGCGACGGCCTTGGGCCAGGCGGAAGCCGCATTGGCACAGGCGACCCTTGCCGCCGCGGCAACAGACAAGGCGCTCACCACTGCGAACGACGCGCTGCTCGCCACGCGGGAGGCGCGCGCCGGTGCGGCGGCGCGGGCGGAAGGCGCGGACGCGCGCCGGGTGGAACTGGCGGCGAATGCCGGCGAGCGCTTCGGCTGCCCGCCGCCGCTGCTGACCGAACGCTTCGCCTTCGCGCCCGCCGATGTCGGCGCGGCGGAGGCGCAGGCATCGGAGCTGGACCGGCTGAGCGCGGAGCGGGAGCGGATCGGACCGGTCAACCTGGTGGCGGCGGACGAATTGGCAGCGGCGGAAGCCGAACAGGGGACCGGCGCGGCGGAGCAGGCCGAATTGCTGGAGGCGGTCAATCGCCTGCGCGGCTCTATCGGCAGCCTCAATCGCGAAGGGCGGGAGCGGCTGCGCGCCGCGTTCGAGCAGGTGGACGAGCATTTCCGCCGACTGTTCGCGCAATTGTTCCAGGGTGGGCAGGCCAACCTGGCGCTGATCGATGCCGACGACCCGCTGGAGGCGGGGCTGGAGATCTATGCCCAGCCACCCGGCAAGCGGCTGCAATCGCTGACGCTGCTGTCCGGCGGGGAACAGGCGCTGACCGCAGTTGCGCTGATCTTCGCACTGTTCCTGACCAATCCTGCGCCGATCTGCGTGCTGGACGAGGTCGATGCCCCGCTGGACGATGCAAATATCGACCGGTTCTGCGACCTGCTGGACGCGATGGTGCGCGAAACCGCGACCCGTTACCTGATCGTCACGCACAATGCCGTCACCATGAGCCGGATGCACCGGCTGTTCGGCGTGACCATGGTGGAACAGGGCGTCAGCCGCCTGGTCAGCGTCGACCTGGTCGCGGCAGGGGAATTGCTGCTGGCGGCGGAATAGCCCACTTCAGATCAGGGCCACCAGCACACCGCCGATCGCAACCCAGGGCAACACGGCGGAGGCGCCGATGAACAGCAGGCGGCGGCGCAATGACCATTTCTCCTGCGCGCCGGTTTCGGCGTCCAGCATCCAATCGGGATCGGCCACGTCGATCGTCGGCGTCGGTGCCGGCGGAGTATCGGGCAGCAGCGGCAGGCCGCGTTCCTCCGCCATCTGGCGGATCTCGCTGCGCAGGCGCGCGGCGCTGAGATCGGCGCGGGTCAGCGGTTCGGCAAAGGTGCAGCCCGCCAGCACGCCGCTGCGCCAGACCACTTCGGCACGCCTTGTGCCGCCATGCGGCAGCGCCACGTCCAGCAGGCCTGGCACCTCGCCTTCGTCGGTCAGCTGCGCCAGAAAGCCGGTGGCGGATAGGTTCTGGATGGCGGCGGGTATCACCCGCCCGCTGTCGCCGGCGGTCAGCGTGACACCCAGCCACAGGCCGGTGCGCGGTCTGGCGCGGCGATCGGCGTTTTCGCCAGCATGCAGATCGGGCAGGCTTGCCATGCGTCTTCTCCGGCTTCGCGGGCCCACTGGAGCGGACCGTCATAGCCAGAGGGACTAGCGCCTCGTCGGTAAAGAAATGGTGACGCGCACCCTACGTGGCGCGGGCAGGCGTCAGAAGCTGTCCTCGTACACGCGGGCGATATCGCCGGCCCATTCGCCATGGAACCGGTCGAGCAGCCGTTGCGCGGGCACCTTGCCGCTGCTGACTATCTCCTCCAGCGGCTCAAGGAAGCCGGCCTCGCTGTCGCCACTGGCGTTCAGGCGACCTCGCGCCACCAGCCCGCTCCGGGCGATCGGCAGCACTTCGCGCGCGAGCTCCTGCAGGCGGCGTCCGCCCGGTATTGGTGCGTCGAGACCCAGCCGCGGCACGGCGGTGCGCAGCGCCTCCCGCTCCTCCATCGACCAGTGCCTGACGAGGTCCCATGCGGCATCGAGCGCCGCACCGTCGTACAGGAGGCCGACCCACAAGGCAGGTAGCGCGCAGATGCGGTTCCAGGGGCCGCCATCGGCGCCGCGCATCTCCAGGAAGCTCTTCAACCGCACCTCCGGGAAGGCGGTGCTGAGATGGTCCCACCAATCGCTGGCTGTCGGCTTCTCCCCCGGCAGTGCGGGCAGGCGGCCATCGAGAAAATCACGGAAGCTCTGCCCGGCGGCATCGATGTAGCGCCCGTCGCGGAACACGAAATACATCGGCACATCGAGCATGTAGTCGACATAGCGTTCGTAGCCGAAGCCCTCGTCGAACACGAAGGGGATCATGCCGGTGCGGTGCGGATCGGTGTCCGACCAGATATGGCTACGATACGACAGGAAGCCGTTTGGCTTGCCTTCGGTGAACGGCGAGTTGGCGAACAGCGCCGTCGCCAGCGGCTGCAATGCCAGCGAAGTGCGGAACTTCTTCGCCATGTCAGCTTCCGACCCATAATCCAGGTTCACCTGGATGGTGCAGGTGCGCAGCATCATGTCGAGGCCCAGCGTGCCCACGCGCGGCATGTGACGCAACATGATCTCGTACCGGCCCTTGGGCATGATCGGCAGTTCGCCCCGCCGCTTGTCGGGCCACATGCCGAGGCCGAGGAAGGCAGTGCCGGTCTCCTGCCCGATGGCCTTCACCTGCGTGAGGTGGCGGCCGGTCTCGGCACAGGTCTGGTGCAGGTTCTCCAGCGGAGCGCCCGACAATTCGAGCTGACCCGCCGGCTCCAGGCTGACGGTGCCGTCCGGCCCGCCCATGGCGATGACCTTCCCGTTCTCCTCGATCGGAGTCCAGCCGAAGCGTTGCAGCGCCAGCAGCAGGTCGCGAATGCCGCCCGGCTCGTCATAGGAGGGGGCATGATGGTCGGCCGTGGCGTAGACCAGCTTCTCGTGCTCGGTGCCGATCCGCCACGCCTCGCACGGCTTCTCCCCGCGCTGCATGGGGGCGACCAGATCGTCGCGGCTTTCAATGACCGGTTCGGCCGCATCGGTCGCGGTGCGCGTGCTCATGCGCGGGCCGTTAATGGCAAGGCCACACGCGCGCCAGCGCTAAAGCATCAGGACCAGTCCCCCGCCACACCCATCCACAGCGCGGTAGCAGCGATCGCGGCGGTTTCGCCGCGCAGGATGCGCGGGCCGAGCGTGATCGGCCGGGCCTGCGGATGGGCGCGGATCAGCGCGCGTTCCGCATCGTCCCAGCCGCCTTCCGGGCCGGTCAGCAACGCGGCCGGACCGGGTTCACCGGCGAAGCTGGCGCGAGCCGGCTCGCCCCCGGCCTCGTCCGCGAAGAACAGCCTGCGGTTGGCCGGCCAGTCACGCAGCAGTGAATCCAGCTTCGTGACCGGGGTGAGGTCGGGCAGCGCGGTGCGCGCGCATTGCTCCGCCGCCTCCACGATGTGCGCCCGGGCACGATCAGGATTCAGGCGATCGGCAACGCAGCGGCGCGCCAGCACGGGCACGATGCGCGCAGCACCCAATTCCGTGCCTTTTTCCAGCAACAGATCGAACCTGTCCTTCTTCAGCAGGGCGGCGCACAGCCAAAAATCCGGCACGGCCTCGCGCTCGCGCAATCGATGCTGCGGGGTCAGAACCAGCGCTTTCTTGCCCGTGTCCGTTACCTGAGCCGCCCATTCGCCGGTCTGATCGTCGCACAGGATCACGGTGTCGCCCACGCCCACGCGCATGACCCGCAGAAGGTAATGCGCCTGCGCCTCCGCAATGGACACGGGCGCCTCTTGGGACAGCGTGTCGGGGACGAACAGGCGCGGGGCGCTGCGCGGGGGCCAGGCGGGGGTGGCGGGCACGAACGATCCGGTCATCGCGCGATGGTGGTCAGCACCTTGCGCCATTGCTGCACGCCGGGGTCGAGCGTCGCCAGCGGCAGCCGTTCGTTGAGGCCGTGGGCGAAGCCATCCTCCGCCCGGATGAAGGTGGCACCGACGCCCAGCGCCGGGATGTCCTGTGCTCGGAAGTGCATCGAATCGGTTGCGCCCGCGCTCATTCCGGGAACCACCGGCAGGCCCGGCGCACGCTCCTCCACCGCGGCGCGGATCGCCGCCATGATCTCCGGCTGCAAGGGCGACTCGATCGATTCCAGCGTGCCGTTGTCGATGAATTCGATGGCGATTGCCGGATTGCCGATCACCTGCGTCAGCGTCGCCATGACCTCCGCCCGGCTGGTGCCGGGAAAGATACGGCAATTGACGTTCGCCCGAATTGATTGCGGCAACGCATTGGGGGCATGGCCACCCTCGACCATGGTCGGCACGCAGGTGGTACGCACCTGGCCGACATATTCCGGCCGGGCGGACAGGGTGGCGATCGCGGCCTGGTCCGCCGGGTCGGCGGCATAGGCCTGCATCGCAGCGGCGATCTCGGGCGAGGCGGTGGCCGCGGTGCCTTCGAAATAGGCCTTGGTCAGCGGGCTCAGCTTCGGCGGGAACTGGTAGGCGCCGATGGCGGACAGCGCCGCGCTCATGTCGACGATGGGGTTGGTGTCGTCAGGCCGGCTGGAATGGCCGCCCGCATCGGTCAGCGTCAGGCGGTAATCGGCGTAGGTCTTCTCGCCCGCCTGCACCGTATAGACGAAGGGCTTGCCGTCGGCATCAAGCTGCCCGCCGCCGGAATCCGCATTGAGCACCAGCGCCGCGTTCGCGAATGCCTTTGCCGCCGCGGCTGTAGTGCGCATCTGCGTCTCCTCGTCGCCGGTGAACAGCAGCACGATGTCGCGCGCCGGAATCCAGCCTTCGCGCTTCAGCCCCATCAGGGCGGCCATGACCATGGACAGGTCGGCCTTGTTGTCGAGCGCGCCGCGCCCGAATACAAAGCCATCCTCCACCACTGCGGTGAACGGGTCACGCTCCCAATCCTCCGCCCGCGCTTCGACCACGTCCATGTGGGCCAGCACCACGATCGGCCCCGCGCTGCGGTCACGCCCGGAGTAGCGGGCGGTGAGGTAGCCAGTCTCCCCCAGCGGGACGAAGGAGACGTCGTCCTGGGCGAAGCCGGACTGGACCAGCCGGTCGGTCAGCAGCGCCGCCAGCCGCGGCACCTCCCCCCGGCCGGCGACGGTGGGCACCTCGATCGCCTCCGTCAGGATCGCCAGCGCCTCCTGCCCGGCGGTGGTCGCCGGCACGTCCTGCGCCTGCGCGGTCACGGCAGCGCAGAGCAGAGCGGGGGCGGCAAGCAGGGTGAGGCGCATTTTAGTTCCCGGACCTTGGAGGGGACGATGCTTGTCGCGCCCTGCCCGGCGGCGCGCAAGCCCGCACTTCCGGCAGCGGCCCGCTTGCTCTAGGTGCCAGCCATGGCCCCGACCATCCTGACCCCCGACAGCCAGCATCGCGGGCTGGTCGCCCGCCTGCCGCAGCGCCCCCGCGACCTGGCGCTGCTGGCGCGGTTCGATCGGCCGATCGGCTGGTGGCTGCTGTTCTGGCCATGCGCCTGGGGCGTGTGGCTGACCGGCACGGGGTTGCAGGCGGAGCTGGTGTTGTGGCTGCTGCTGGGGGCGATCGCCATGCGCGGTGCGGGCTGCGTGTACAACGACATCGTCGATGCCGATCTGGACCGGCAGGTAGCGCGCACCGCAGCGAGGCCGATCGCCAGCGGCCGGGTCAGCGTGAAGGCGGCCTGGGTGTGGCTGGTGGCGTTGTGCCTGGTCGGGCTGCTGGTGCTGTTCCAGCTGCGCTGGCAGGCGCAGCTGGTGGCGCTGGGCAGCCTTTTCCTGGTCGCCGCCTACCCCTTCATGAAGCGGATCACCGGCTGGCCGCAGGCGTGGCTGGGGCTGGTGTTCACCTGGGGCGTGCCCGTCGGCTGGGTGGCGCTGCGCGGCGACCGGCCGGAGGTGCTGGCGGCGCTGTATCTCGGCAGCATCTTCTGGTGCATCGGCTATGACACGATCTACGCGCTGCAGGACCGGGAGGATGATGCGCTGGTCGGCATCCGATCGAGCGCGCTGACGCTAGGGCCCCGGGTCCGCGCGGGCGTGTGGACCTGCTACTCCCTTGCGATCTCCGGCTGGGGCGCAGCGTTCTGGCTGCTGCGAGGCGATCCGCTGGCATTGCTGGCGATCGCGCCGGCGGCGGCGCACCTGGCATGGCAGGCGGCGACCTTGCAGGCCGACGACCCGGTCAACCCGCTGGCCCGTTTCCGATCAAATCGCTTCGCCGGCCTGCTGGTTGCGTCCGGGTGCCTGGTAGTCGGCAACGCCTGACGGCCAGAGCCAAGCCGCCCCCTTCAGACAATAACACGGTCCACTTCTCCCCGTCCTTGCGACAGGCGGTCGCGGCCATGCGTTACCCCCGATGTCTGCTGGAAGACAAACTTCACGTCTTCGCAATACTTTGCCGCAGATACATGAAAGATCGTCGTGACCTTGGTTAAGGCACGGCGGTCTTAGCGGCCCGATCCGAATGGGGGATCTGACGATGGCAGTTCGCAATGACATCAGCAGCCTGCTGGCCAGGTTGGGGCGCACCGACCTGCAATATCGTGAATTCGCGGATCCATTGGGTGACATGGAGATGTGGCCCATTTTCGAGGCACTGCTGCAAGATCCGCGCATAGTCGGTCGCGCGCCCACCTTGCTGGACCAGCGGCGCCGCGGCCACCCGCCGGCCGCACGGCATCCGGCAGAGGCATCTGCCGCGATGGACACACCGGCGCCGACAGCTCCGCCACAGGCCGCGGCGGTCGATCCGCAGGTGCGCGCCTTCTCCGGCCAGCTTGGCGCCCAGTCCCGCCGGCACGAGGGCTCGCAATGACCCTGATCCTGTTCCATTCGCCCAAAGGCGGCGTCGGCAACACCTTCCTGGCGGCGCACTGCGCCATGGAATTCGCCGCGCGCGGCCACGAGACCGTCGCCATCGACTTCACCTACCAGGCATCGCTGAAGCTGTTCTTCGGCCTGCTGCCCGACCAGCCGCTGGTGAAAGCCGGCGACCCCTCCGGCGACGAAATGGTAGTGGCCGGGGTGGAGCTGTTCGATGGCGAGGAACTGGGCCGCTCCCCCGCTTTCCGGCAGCTGCTGACCCAGTCGGGTGCGCAGCCGTTCCCCGCCGACAAGGTGATCGTGGCCGACATCGCCGCCCACGACCGGGCGCTGCGCCAGCTGCTGATGCCGCATGCAGCGCTGCATGTGATCCCCATCGTACCCCGACCCGCGGCGCTGGCGACGCTGGTCCATGTCGATCCCGACACTCCGCTGATCGAGTTGGAGCGGACCGCGCTGGTACTGAACATGCTGGACGACACCCGCACCCTATCACGCCATTCACGGGTCTTCCTGGCGCAGGGGTTCGGCGGCCTGCTGGCCGGGTCGGTCCGCCAGGACGAATGCGTTGGGGAGGCGGTCGCCACCTTCGACTCGCTCGCCAGGCTTTTCCCGCATAGTCCCGCACTGGCCGATATCGGTCATCTTGCGGCGGAGCTCGAGCTGCGCGCCGGTCTGGTCCAACCGTCGGTCGAGGCCACGGCATGACGCGCCTGCACGGTCCGGCCGCCTGGGTCCTGTATGCTCTGCTAGCCGTTCTGGCGGTGCTGGTCGTAACGGTGCCGCTGGGACTGGGCGATCAGTGGATCTTCGCCGCGCTGACGGTCGCAGGCGCCGTCTGGCTGGCCAGCCGGCACACCCGCCCGGCACTGCTGACGCTCGGCATCCTCAGCCTCATCATTTCCACCCGCTACATCTTCTGGCGTACGACCCAGACGCTGTCGTTCGACAGCCCGCTGGAAACGGTGCTGGGCTTGGGCCTCTACGCGGCGGAGCTGTATGCGTGGGCCATCCTGGTGCTGGGCCTGCTGCAGACCGCCTGGCCGCTGGAACGCCGAAATGTCGCCATCCGGGGGGAGCCGGACAGCTGGCCGGTGGTCGACGTGTTCATCCCGACCTACAACGAAAGCCTCGCCATCGTGCGGACGACGGTGTTCGCGGCACTGGACATGGATTACCCGCCTGACCGGTTCCGGGTGTTCATCCTGGATGACGGGCGCCGGGCGGAATTCCAGGCCTTCGCGCGGGAGGTCGGCTGCGGTTACCTGACGCGGGCCGACAACAACCATGCCAAGGCCGGCAACCTCAACACCGCCATGCGCAAGACCAATGGCGATCTGGTGGCGATCTTCGATTGCGACCATGTGCCGACGCGCGCGTTCCTGCAGCTGTCGGTAGGCTGGTTCCAGCGGGATGCGCGGCTGGCCCTGCTGCAGACCCCGCACCACATGTATTCGCCCGATCCGGTGCAGCGGAACCTGCGCTCCGTGAAGGATCAGCCGGGCGAAGGCGACCTGTTCTACGGCCCGATCCAGAAGGGCAACGACCTGTGGAACGCGGCGTTCTTCTGCGGGTCATGCGCAATCATCCGGCGCGATGCGCTGAGCGATATCGGCGGCTTCGCGTTCGAGACGGTGACGGAGGACGCGCATACCGCGCTGAAGCTGCAACGGCGCGGCTGGAACACCGCCTATCTCGACAGCCGCCTTGCCGCGGGGCTCGCGACGGAGCGGCTGGTGCTGCATATCGGGCAGCGCATCCGCTGGGCGCGCGGCATGACGCAGATCCTGCGGATCGACAATCCGCTGATGGGCCGCGGCCTCAACTGGCCGCAGCGGCTTTGTTACCTGAATGCCATGCTGCATTTCCAGTTTCCGCTGCCCAGGATCGTGTTCCTGACCAGCCCGCTGGCCTACCTGCTGTTCGGCGCGAACATCATCCATGCGTCGGCCTCCATGATCTTCGCCTATGCCCTACCGCATCTGTACTGTTCCATGGTCGCGGGCAGCCTGACGCACGGGCCGGACCGGCGCCCGTTCTGGAGCGAGATCTACGAAACGCTGATCGCCTTCCACCTGGTGCGGCCGACGGTCGTCACCTGGTTCCAGCCGCGCAAGGGCAAGTTCAACGTGACCGACAAGGGCGACACGCTGGAACAGAGCTTCTTCGACCGGCAGGCGGTGCGGCCGCATCTGCTGTGCATCGCGCTGGTGGTGATCGGGGTGATCTGGGGCGCGGTGAAGCTGGTGTTCTACCCCCACCTGTTCGACATCCAGGGCGATACCTTCGCGCTGAACGCCGCCTGGGCGACCTTCAGTCTGCTGATCCTGACCGCCGCTGTTTCCGTGGCCTACGAATCGCGTCAGGCACGCAGGTTCGTGCGCATTCCGGCGAACCTGCCCTGCACCATCCACTTCGCCAACGGCCACATCCTGGATGCGCGAACGGAGGAAATCTCGATGGGCGGGCTGACCGCCCGGCTGCCGGGCGACATCCTGGCCGATATCAGCGGCTGGCAGCCAACCCACCTGTCCATGCCCATGGCGGACGAGCGGCTGACCCTGCCGGTGCAGCCGGTCAGCCAGAAAGGCGGCCAGATCCGCCTACGCTTCCCGGGCCTGGACCTCAGACAGGAACGCCAATTGGTACGCGCCGTGATGGGGCGCGCCGATGCATGGACCCGTGCGACTCCGCGCCGCCAAGTCTCCGCCCTGACCGCCTTCAAGGACATTGTCGTGATCGCATTCGTGACCATCGGCCGTCTGTTCCGCCTCAACAAGGCGGAACGCCGGGCGGAAGCCGCCGCCATTACCCTGCATGAGGAGGAGACGCGCAACTTCGTGCCGGAACCAGCCAGCCGCAGCCCGGCGCTGCGCGGTGCCGGACGCCGCCCGCTCGCGGCAGGCGCGGGTGCGCTGGCGGCGCTGCTGTTCGCCGGGCTGCTGCTCGGCCCGCAGGCCGCCTTCGCGCAGGCACCGGGGGAGGATGCGGCACCTGCGGGGCAGGCAGGCACCAGCCGCCGCGTCATGACGCTGCGGGACCTGCGCATCCTTCGCCCGATCCGCCTGGAAGGCACGCGGGGAGAGATCGGCATCCCGTTCGGCATGCGGCAGGACGAGGTCGTGACCGGCGCCCGGCTGGTGCTGAACTTCGCCAGCAGCCCGGCCATGCTCGCCGACCTCAGCCAGCTGGTCGTGTTGCTGAATGACGAAGTGGTGCAGACCATTCCGCTGACCCAGGCGGAGGCGGCCGGCCGTGTCCTGACGATCCCGGTCAACCCGGCGCTGTTCCTGCCGGGCGACAACCGGCTGAACCTGCGGCTGGTCGGCCATTACACCCGCGATTGCGAGGACCCGTTCCACTCCTCGCTATGGGCCAATGTCTCCAATGTGCGATCGTGGCTGGACCTCGATGTGCAGCGGCTGCGCCTGCCGCCCGACCTGGCGCGTCTGCCCCGCCCGCTGTTCGATCCGGGCCAGACCGGCGCGCTGGTGCTGCCGTTCGTCTTCGCCACGGCGCCGGACAATGCCGCGCTGGAAGCGGCGGCCGCGATCGCCGGCTGGATGGGATCGGAGGCGAGCTATCGCGGGTTCGACTTCCCGCCTGTGGTCGGTCGCCTGCCGCGCGGCGATGCCGTCGTGTTCCTGCGCGCCGGCCAGTCGCTGCCCGGCCTGCCGCTGCCGGTCGGCGGCGCACAGGCGCGCATCGTGGCAAATCCCGCCGATCCGTTCGGCCAGTTGCTGGTGATCAGCGGTGCCAGCAGCCGGGAACTGAAGCTGGCCGCGGCCGCCATCGCCAGCGGTCGCACCGCGTTCCGCGGGCCGGAGGCGCAGCTGGGCGGCGCACGCATCCCCCTCTACCAGCCCTATGGCGCGCCGCGCTGGCTGCGGACCGACCGGCCGGTCGCGCTAGGCGAGTTGGTCACCGCCAACACCCTGCAGGGCGGCGGCTTGCGGCCCGGCCCACTGGCGGTGCAGTTCCGGGCCGCGCCCGACCTGTTCTTCTGGCCGCGCGACGGTGGCTTCACCGACATCGATTACCGCTTCCCGCAGGCAGACTGGCTGGACACCCGCGCCAGCCGGCTGGACGTGTCGCTGAACGGCCAGTTCCAGCGCAGCCTGCCGCTGGCCCGCGCGAACTGGTGGCAATCGCTGTTCGGCAATTCCGCTGCTGCATCCATGACCAACGACGCGCGGGTGCCCCTGCCCCGTTACGACCTGTACGGCCAGAATGAGCTGGTGTTCGACTACAACATGGTGCTGGCGAACAAACAGGAATGCACCGGCACCCTTCCCGAGAACGTCCGCACCGCCGTGCTGCCGACCAGCACGATCGACCTGACGAACGCCTATCATGCGCTGCGCATGCCCGACCTCGCCAGCTTCGCCAATGCGGGCTACCCCTTCACCATCCAGCCTGATCTGGCGCGCACCGCCGTGGTGCTGGGCCGTGCGCCCAGCATGGAGACGATCCGCGCCTTCCTGATGCTGATGGGCCGGTTCGGCGATGCGACCGGCGCCCCCGCGACCCGCGTCCGCGTGCTGGCCGACGGGAGCGAGCAGCAACTGCGCGACCTCGATGTTGTCGTATTGGGCGACACCGATCTGGCGGCGGACAATCCGCTGTTCGCCGACGCGCCCATATCTGGCAGCGGCGGCCGCCTGAACGTGGTGCAAGGCCCGGCGGCGCGCCGCATCTTCGATGGGCACAACCCCTTCACCGATCAACAGGCGGAAGCAGGCCAGTTCGTGTCCGGGCTCGACGGCTTCCAGGGACTGGTCGGCTTTGAATCGCCCTATGGCGACGATCGGTCCGTGGTGGCGATCCTGGCGGACGATCCGGCGTTGCTGCCGCTGCTGGTGCAGAACATGGCGGACCTGCAGATCAATGCGCAGATCGGCGGCGACCTGTCGGTCTTCAATGGCGAGGGCATGACGAGCTACGCCATCGGGCGCAGCTATTGGAGCGGCTCGCTGCCGGTGTGGGTACGCATCTCCTACTGGTTCAGCCAATACCCACTGCTGCTGGCTGCCGGTGGCTTGCTGATCGCGTTCCTGGTGGCGGGACCGGTTCTGCTGCTGCTGCGCCGCCGTGCGGCCAGTCGCCTGGCCGGAGATGAGGCATGAGCCGGCCGCTCTCCCGCGGTCTGGCGCTGTTGCTGGGTACGGGTACGCTGGCGCTGACCGGCGTGGCCCTGCCGGCACCACCGGCCTGGGCGCAGGCCGCGGGGGTTGAGGCATTGCTGGCGCAGGCGCGATACTGGCGGGCGCAGGGGCGGGAGGATCGCGCCCGCGATGCATATCGCCGCGCGTTGCAGATTGATCCGAACAATGCGGAGGCACGCCGCGGCCTCGCCGGTGGCGGCAGGCCAGCCCCGACGCCAGCACCGCGTCCGGCGCCGGCACCTGCACCGGCGCGGCAAGGCGCCGCCCCTCGCGTCGCCAATCCGGCACCGGCTGCGCGGCCAGCTCCGGCCCGACCAGCTCCCGCCCCGGCCCAGGCGACGCCCCGCCCGGCAGCGCGCGATGTTGGCGGCGAACAGCGGGCACAAGGTTTCCGCGCGCTGGAGGCCGGGCAACTGGACCGCGCGGCCGACCTGTTCGGACAGGCGCTCGCCCGCAGCCGTAGCGATGACGAGGCACTGGGCGGCCTCGGCATCGTGCGACTGCGCCAGGGCCGCTTCGTGGAGGCGCGCGACCTGCTGACCCGCGCCAGCACGCTGGGCAACGCCGCCCAATGGGCGGACGCGCTGCGCAGTGCGCGATATTACGGCGGGATCGAGGAAGCCCGCGCCACGCTCGCCGCCGGCAATCTGCAGGCGGCTGAGGCGCAGGCGCAGGAACTGGTGCGCAGCGGTTTCGACACGCCCGCCCCGGCATTGCTGCTGCTGGCCGAGGTGTACGAGCGGCAAGGACGCTACGCTGATGCTGCCGACGTGCTCGGCCAGGCCGGCGCCACTCCGGGAGAGGAGGCCGGACAATTGCAGAGCCGTGCGGCGCGCAATCGGGCGCTGGCGGCCAGCCGGTTCGGCGATGACGACGCGGCGGAAGAGGCATTCCTGTCGGGCCTGATGCTCGATCCGGCGGACCCGTGGACGCGGTACGAATTCGGTCGCTGGCTGATCGCACGCGGGCGCGTCGCTGAAGGCGAATCGATGATCGCCGCTTTGGACGGTATCGGTTCGCCCGATGCGCTTTACGCCGCGGCGCTGCTGCAGCAGGAACTTGGGCGTCCGGTGGAGGCGCAACGGCTGATCGACCGCATTCCCGACAACCAGCGCACGGCCCTGGTGCGCGATCTGGCTGGCAGCCTCGCCCTGGACCGGCAACTGGATCAGGCGCGGGCACTGGCAGCGCAGGGACAGGCGGCGCAGGCGGGCGCGACCCTGCGCCGGCTGGCCGCCGATCCGGCGCAAGCGTCGGCCCGCCCGCAAATCGCGCAGGCGCTGCTCGACGTCGGGGATCGCGCTGGCGCGGCGGAGGTGGCGCGCGCAACTCTGGCCAGCGGGAATCCGGATGCCGCCGGATACGAGACGCTGGTGCGGGTTCTGTCCGGCGCGGGTGCGGAACTGGAGGCACGCGGGGCGCTTGCCGCCGCCCGCCAGCGTCTGGATGCGGGTTCCGCCGCGCGGCTCGACGGCGTACTCGCGGTGTCTCAGGCGGACCGGCTGCGGCAGGATGGCCAATTGGCCGAAGCGTTCGACCTGCTCCAGCAGGCATGGCGGGCGAATCCGGGCAGCACCGACGTGCTGTTCGAGCTCGGCCTGCTGTACGAAGCCGGCGCGATGCCCGCGCAGGGTGCGCAGACCTTCCAACTGCTGCTGGCGCGGGAACCTGACAATGTTCCGGCGCTGCTCGGCTTGGCGCGCACCGCCATCGCGGCCGGTGACAATGGCTTGGCGGACGACGCGTTGCGACGTGCGATGGCGCAGGCGCCGGAGGATTACGAGGTCTACCTCGCCGCGGCGGATCTGGCCCGCGCGCGTGGCGACGAAGGGCGCGCGGTGCGCCTGCTGCAGCAGGCCCGTATGTTCTACGGCCGCAGCCATGGAGTGGCGCTGGGCGACCTGTCGGCCGACAACCCCTTCGCCAGCAGCGCGCTGGGCAACAATCCCTTCCGCGCCCGTGCCGAGGTGCAGACCGCTGCGGCGATCAATCCCTTCGCGCTAGACGGGGGCGGTACGCGCCTTCCCGCTGGCGGACTTTCCACCGCTTTTCCACAGGGCGATGCACAGACGTCAGCATCGGTCACGGGCGATCCCGTGCTCGCCCGGATTGACCGGGACATCCGTACGCTGCGCAACGAGGCGGGTCCGCGAGTGGAGGTCGATGCCGGCTTCCGCGATCGTTCGGGCGAGGAAGGCCTAAGCGCGTTGAGCGAGTTGAAGGGCACGGCCCGCATCTCGACCGATCTCGGGCCGGGACGCATCGGGCTGGAGGCGGAACTGGTGGCGCTCGACAACGGGGTTCCCTCCCGCTCCGGCCAGGCGCGCTTCGGCCGCAATGCCACGGCGGAGGCGCAGGCAATCGTCGACCAGTTGCCGACGCCGCTGGCGCTGGCGCCCACGCAACACGCGGCAGGCGTCGCGCCGACGCTGTTCTATGTCGGCGACCGCTTCGATGCGCGGATCGGCGTGACGCCGCTGGGCTTCGACCATCAGGAGATTACCGGCCGGCTGGAGGCGCGGCCACGGCTGAGCGCGAACGGCAATCTGCGCGCCTGGGTCGAACGGCGCGCGGTGGACGATTCGGTGCTGTCCTACGCCGGCACCCGCGATCCCGTCACCGGGCAATTATGGGGCCAAGTGATGCAGACCGGCGGAGGCGTGTCGCTGGGATGGGATCGTGACGGCAGCGGCGTCTATGGCGATGTCGCTTACCATCAGTATCGCGGGCGCGAGGTGGCCGACAACCACAGCATCCAGGGCAATGTCGGCGGATATCTGCTGCTGCACCAGGGCGCGCGCGATCGGATCGTGGCTGGGGCGAACTTCAACTATCAGTCATACGACAACAACCAGAACAATTTCACCTTCGGCCACGGCGGCTATTTCAGCCCGCAGACCTTCCTTTCCGTCAGCTTCCCCATCCGCTACATCCGCAGCGGCGAACGGTTCGAGCTGGAGCTGCAGGCGGCACCCGGATACCAGAGCTTCGATCAGGATCAGGTGGCGATCTTCCCGACCGATCCCGCGGCGCAGGCGCAACTTGATGCACTGAAGCTGCTCAATACCGATGTGCGCAGCTTCTATGACGGGATCAGCGAAACGGGGCTGGCCTTCTCCGGTCGGGGCCGGCTCGGCTATCAGGTAACCCCGCGTACACGTATCATCGGCGATATGGGGTACGACACGTTCGGGGTTTACAATGAATTCACCTCCACGATCGGCATTCGGCAGCAGCTTGGCGACGGGAACTAGGATTGCGGCCGGGCGCCGGCTGTTCTGCATCGGCGCGGCCAGCGCGGTGGTGAGCGCATGCTTCGGCGGCGACGGCTCAGCCACGCCGGTCGCGGTGACCCCGTCGCCGACGCCTTCATCCTCGGGTGCCTCGACCACGATCAGCTGGGCCGCCTTCGCCCGCCGGTTCCTCGACGGATCGGGTCGCATCGTCGATACCGGCAACAACCAAGTCAGCCATTCCGAAGGCCAGGGCTACGGCATGGTCATGGCATACTTCGCCGGTGATCGGGATGGCTTCGCACGGATGTGGGAATGGACGCGCACGACGCTGCTGCGGCCTGACGGTCTGCTGTCCTGGCGCTACGTCCCTGGTGCCAATCCGCCGGTCGGCGATCGCAACAACGCCACCGACGGCGACATTCTGGTTGCCTGGGCGCTCGGCCTGGCAGGACAGGCATGGAGCCGGGCCGAATGGTCGGCACAGGCGGCTGCGATGCGCGCGGCGATCCTGCAGCGCGCCACCGTCACGCTGGCGGGTCGCCGGCTGCTGCTTCCAGCGGAGATCGGCTTCACCGCTGATGGCGGCGCGACGCTGAACCCCGCCTACTACGTATGGCCCGCGCTTGATTCGTTTCGTCGGATCGCTCCGGCGGAAGGGTGGGACCGGATCATCACGGACGGCTCCTGGCTGCTGACCGGCGCACGGTTCGGCGGGGCGCAATTGCCGACCGACTGGGTCGACATGGCCGCCGACGGCACCTTGCGCCCGGCGAAGGGACGCGACCAGTGGTTCGGGTTCGACGCGGTACGGGTGCCGCTCTACGCCCAGCTCGGCGGCCGCAGCGGTTTGGCCCGTCCGGCGGCGGAATGGTGGGCCGGTCGCCGCACTGCCGGGCAGGTGATACCGGCATGGGTGAACGTGACCAACGGCGCCATCGCGGACTATGCCGCCAGTGCGGGCGTGCAGGCGATCATGGCGCTGGTGGCGGGCGGTACCGCGCCCGCTGAACTGTCGGACGACTACTACGCAGCCGTCCTGCAGGTGCTGGCGACGCTCCGCCCGTGAGCGCACTGGACAACCGGCCCCGCGCCCCGGCATAGGCGCGGCCATGCTAGACCTGCGCCTGCTCCGCGACGATCCCGATGCATTCGATGCGGGTCTCGCCCGCCGTGGCGCCGCGCCCGCAGCCTCGCACATCCTGATGCTGGACGAAGCGCGGCGTGCCGCCGCCACGCTGGCGCAGGAATCGCTCGCTCGCCGTAACGAGGCGTCCAAGGCGATCGGGCAGGCGATGGGCAAGGGCGATACCGCCACGGCAGAGGCGCTGAAGGCGGAGGTCGCCACGCTGAAGGCCGATCTGCCCGCATTGGAGGAGGCGGAGCGCAACGCCAGCGCCGCGCTGAACGATGCGTTGGCCGCCCTCCCCAACCTGCCCGCGGCTGACGTGCCCGATGGCGCGGACGAAGCCGGCAATGTCGAGATCGCCCGCTGGGGCACGCCGCGCGCCTTCGACTTCACGCCGAAGGAGCATGCCGATCTCGGCCCGGCGCTGGGCCTCGATTTCGAAATGGGCGCGGCGATGTCGGGCGCGCGCTTCACCTTCCTTCGGGGGCAGATGGCGCGGTTGAGCCGGGCACTGGGTCAGTTCATGCTCGATGCGCAGACCGGGCGTGGCTACACCGAATGTGTCGTGCCGCTGCTGGTGCGGGACGAGGCGGTGTTCGGTACCGGGCAATTGCCCAAGTTTGCGGACGACCTGTTCCGCACCACCGATGGCCGCTGGCTGATCCCTACGGCGGAGGTCAGCCTGACCAACTCGGTCCGCGAGCAGATCCTGCCCGACCTGATCCAGGCGATTCGGCTGACCGCGCTGACTCCCTGCTTCCGCTCCGAAGCGGGTGCGGCGGGCCGCGATACCCGCGGCTACATCCGTCAGCACCAGTTCGAGAAGGTGGAGCTGGTCGCCATCTGCCGGCCGGAGGATGCCGAGGCGGAACACGCACGCATGGTCGCGAGCGCCGAGTCCGTGCTGGAGGCGCTGGAGCTGCCCTACCGGCGCATGCTGCTGTGCGCGGGCGACATGGGCGCAACGGCGAAGCGGACCTTCGACCTGGAGGTCTGGCTGCCGGGGCAAAGCGCCTATCGCGAGATCAGCTCCATCAGCTGGTGCGGCGATTACCAGGCGCGACGGATGAACGCTCGCTATCGACCTGACACCGGCAAGGGCACGGCGTTCGTCCACACGCTGAACGGCTCCGGCCTCGCAGTCGGCCGGACGCTGGTGGCGGTGCTGGAAAACGGCCAGCAGGCGGATGGCAGCGTGGTGCTGCCCACCGCCCTGCACGCCTACATGGGCGGTATCGAAGTGCTGGAGCCCGCCTGACATGCGCATCCTGCTGACCAACGATGACGGTATTCACGCCCCCGGTCTCGCTTTGCTGGAACAGGTTGCGGCGACCCTGTCGGACGATGTCTGGGTCTGTGCACCCGCGCTGGAACAGTCAGGCACCGGGCATTCGTTGACATTGCACATGCCGGTGCGCCTGCACGAACATGGGCACCAGCGCTTCGCGGTGGGCGGTACGCCGACGGATTCGATCAACCTCGCGCTGCGCAAGCTGTTCACCGACCGCAAGCCGGACTTGGTGATCTCCGGCATCAACCATGGCGAGAACCTGGCGGACGACATCACCTATTCCGGCACGATCAACGCCGCGATGGAGGCCGCGCTGGCGGGCATCCCGGCCATCGCGATGAGCCAGGCGCTGCGCAATGCCGGACATGGCTTCGCCGCGGCCGAAGGCTGGGCGGCGAAGGTGATCGAACCGCTCAGCCGCTTCGCCATGGCCAAGCGGACGCTGGTGAACGTGAACTTTCCCGCCTTGCCCGCGGCCGAGGTGCGCGGGGTCAAGGTCGCGCGGCAGGGCTTCCACGATTATGCCCGCGGATCGCTGGTCGAAGGCGTCGATCCGCGGGGCCGGCCGTATTACTGGTTCGGGCTGGAGGATGTGGAGCACACGCTGGACCACGGCACCGATCTGGAGGCGGTCAATGACGGGTTCGTATCCGTGACCCCGCTGCAGGTGGACCTGACCGACCATGGGGCGATGGGCCGCTTGGCGGAGGCGCTCGACACCTAGTGGCGGAAAAGCGCGACAGCCACGCGCAACGCATCCGGGCCCGGCGGTTCACCCCGCTGAAGCGGGCGATCAAGGTGCCGGTGTGGGCGGATGTGGGCCTGCGGCTGGGCGGCGCGCTGTCGCTGGTATTCATCGTGGTGCTGATCCATTGGCTGGACCGTGACGGGCTGGTCGACAATTACGACGGCAACATCACCTTCCTGGATGTCGTCTACTTCACGATGATCTCCATCACCACGACCGGCTTCGGCGACATCGCCCCGGTCAGTCCGCAATCGCGGCTGGTGGAGGCGGTGATCGTGACCCCTATACGCTTCGCGGTGATCTTCATCTTCGTGGGCGCGGCCTACAATTTCGTCATCAAGCGCAGCTGGGAGAGATTACGCATGGCGCGCATCCAGGATCAGCTGACCGGCCATTATGTGGTGCTGGGCTTCGGTGTCTCCGGGTCGGAAGCGGTGGGCGAACTGATCGCCCGCGGCACCGACCCCGCCTGCATCGTGGTCATGGACATGGACAAGGATCGCCTGCTCCAGGCCGAGGAGCTGGGCTGCAACGTGATGGAGGCGGACGCCACGCGGGACGAGCATCTGCTGGCGCTGCGCATCGCACAGGCAAAGACGGTGCTCGTGTCCGCGGGGCGCGACGATGCCAATATCCTGATCGTGCTGACCGTGCGTCACCTCGCCCCCCATGTGCCGATCAGCGTGGTGGTGCGCGCCGCAGACAACGAGCTGCTGGCACGGCAGGCGGGGGCGAACAACGTCATCAACCCGGTGCGCTTCACCGGGCTGCTGCTGGCCGGCAGCGCGCAAGGGGCGCATGTCGCCGACTACCTGATGGATCTCGCCAGCTTCGGCGGGCGGGTTCAGCTGGTGGAACGGCCGGTCATGGCCGAGGAGATCGGCCGGCCGATGACGAACCTCGCGACCGGCGGCTATGCGCTGCGCGTCTATCGCAACGAAGAGGCGATCGGCTTCTGGGAATCGGGTACCTGCACGCTGCAGGCGGGTGACACCGTGGTGGAGATCGTCCCGAACAAAGGCGGGCCCGGCTGATCCTTCAGTCCAGCCAGCAGTGGATCGCACCCAGCAGGGTGGTGCCCGCGGTCAGGTAGGCGGCGTCGATCGCGAACAGTTTGCCCGGGCGCATCTGGAACAGGTACATGATGCCGATGCCCGGCGTCAGCAGCATCGCGCCATAGCCGAAGGCGATCATCATCTTGGCCCGGTCGGACGGCCCGGTCATCGCATACTGATGCCCCAGCGTCAGCGAGATCAGCAGTTCGAAGGCAAAGCACAGCGTCAGGACCAGCCAGGTCGGATTGCGCCGCATCGGCCGGCCGCCGATCGTGTTGCCACGGCTCGCCATCTCGTCCCCGATGCCGGTCAGCCGGCCCCAGGCGCCGCCGAACAGGATCGTGTACCACAGCACGCCCAGCACGAAGAAGGCGACCGCGCCCAGCAGCACGGCGGTGAAGTTCAGATTGCCCATGATGCCGCCTGTTCCTGATCCATGTTGTTTTTTGAACAGCACCGCTTCGCCAAGCGCAAGCCTCATGGCCGGTTGGTGCGGCAGGCGCGTGCTACAGCCAGCCCTGTTGCCGGTACCAGGCGGCCGTCGCCGCCAAGCCTTCGGGCGTGGCCACGCCTGCTTGCCACACATCGGCTGGCGGCGCCTTTTCCGGCCGGCAGACCCAGTCCGGGTGGCTCATGTAACCGACGCGATCCGGTGTCAGCTTGGCCCGGCTGCCCCGCGCCATGCGGTCCAGCCTGGCGGCCAGCGAGAGCAGGCGCGCCGGCAGGTGCGGGACGCGCACACGGCGACCCACCGCCGCACCGATCGCGCGGGCGATGTCGCCATGGCTCCAGCCGCCGGCATGCCCGTCGTCGGGCTCGAACAGGCGCTGCGACACGGCCGCGCCTGGCGGCAGGAGCGCCAGCAGCAGGCGGGCAAGATCGGTGACGTGGATGTAGGACGCGCGGCCCGCGGCGGGCGGCATGGGCACCACGCCCAGCTTCGCCGCCGCGCGGAACAGTTCCAGCATCTCCCGATCGCGCGGGCCGTAGATCGCCGGTGGGCGTACGATCGTCCAGTCGAGCCCGCTGACCCGCACCAGCTCCTCCGCCAGGAACTTGGACCGGCCATAGGCGGACAGCGCAGGCTCGCGCGCGGACAGGCTGGAGACGAACACGAAGCGACGCACCCCTGCCCCTGATGCCGCGGCAAGCACCGCCTCCGTGCCGGAGACATTGCCGGCGGTAAAACCGGCGGCGTCGGGCGGGTTCACCACGCCGGCGACGTGCAGCACCGCACCCGCGCCCGCCACCAATTCTTCAAGCGCGGCGTTGTCGGCGAGGTCGCCGCGTATCCAGGTGACGCCATCACGCGGCGGCTGGGCGGCGCGCGCAAGTGCGCGCACGGTCATCCCCTGCCGCACGGCGAGGTCGATCACCGAGCTGCCGACAAAGCCCGTACCGCCGGTCAGTGCCAGCGGCGGCATGCTGGTCACAGCAGCACCAGCTGATCCCGGTGGATCACGGCGGAGCGGGGCGCGTAGCCCAGCAATTGCTCGTGCTCTTCCGAACGGTGGCCCATGATCCGCTCCACCTCGGCGCTGCCATATTCGGCAAGACCCTGCGCGAGTTGCAGGCCGTGTTCGTCACGCACACCCACCGGATCGCCCCGGCGGAACGTGCCCTCCACCGCGCGGATGCCGCTCGCCAGTAGGCTCTTGCCGTGTTCCAGCGCATCGGCGCAGCCACCATCGACCACCAGCGCGCCCTTCATCCGCTGCCGCCCGCCCAGCCACGCCTTGCGCCCGCGATCGCTGCGGGTGGGCAGGAACAGGGTGCCGGTATCATGGGTGATCGCGCGGCCGAGCGGGCCGGGATGGGTGCCGTTGATGATCCCCAGCGTGATGCCGGCGCGGGTGGCGATCTTGGCGGCGATCAGCTTGCTGCTCATCCCCCCCGATCCCATGCCCGATCCACTGTCGCCACTGGCCATGGCCTGCACCGCCGGGGTCACCCCCTTGATCCGC
Organism: Croceibacterium sp. TMG7-5b_MA50; assembly: GCF_039830145.1. Lineage (NCBI taxonomy): Bacteria > Pseudomonadati > Pseudomonadota > Alphaproteobacteria > Sphingomonadales > Erythrobacteraceae > Croceibacterium > Croceibacterium sp. TMG7-5b_MA50. Next base: position 1,657,730 of record NZ_CP156082.1, read on the forward strand.
GGCACCAAAGCGGCGTCCGGCTCCTTGGGATGACGGTCGTATAGCCCGTCCACATCGGACAGCAGCATGACCACCTGCGCGTTCGCCGCCTGCGCCACGCGCGCGGCCAGCCGGTCGTTATCGCCGAAGCGGATCTCCTGCGTGGCGACCGAATCGTTTTCGTTGATGACGGGCACCGCGCCGGCCTTCAGCAGGCGGCCCAAAGTGGCGGAAGCGTTGAGGTAGCGGCGGCGATCCTCCAGATCGTCCACCGTCAGCAACAATTGCGCGGCCACCAGCCCATGTTCGGCCAGCAGGTTCGACCACAGGCCGGCCAGCGCGATCTGGCCCACGGCGGCGCTCGCCTGCGCATCCGCCAGGCTGCCGCGCCCGCCATGCGGCAGGCCCAGCTTCGCCGCGCCCAGCGCCACGGCGCCCGACCCGACCAGGATCACCTGCTGCCCGCGGCTGCGGGCCTCCGCGATCTCCGCTACCAGCCCCGCCATCCATTCGGCCTGCGGCACCCCACCGGGACCGAACAGCAGGGCGGAGCCGACCTTCAGCACGAGACGGGGTACGATCTGCGGATCGGCGAGGTCGGACAGTCGGGTAATGCTCATGCCGGCAGGCTGTAGGATCCGTAAGTAGAGGGGGCAACCACCCCCGCGATCATGCCGGCACCGGCTGCCCGGCGGCGGCGAGCAGCGCAGCCTCGATCCGGGAGAGCCGCTCGGAACTGGTCAGCTTCGCACCGGTCAGGTCGGTGATGTAGAACGTGTCCACCGCCCGTTCCCCGTAATGGGTGATGTGAGCGGAGTTCACCATCAGCATCTCTTCGAACAGCACCCGCGCCAGGCGGTTCAGCAGCGCGGGGCGGTCGGCGGCGCTGACCTCCAGCACGGTGAAGCGGTCCGATGCCTGATGGTCCCAGAACACCTGCGGGTGGACGTGGAAGCTGTCCGCACGCGGCCGCGCCAGCGGACGACGGGCGAGTTGCGGCAGCAGGTCGATCCGCCCGGCCAGCGCGTCGCGGATCGCATTCTCCAGCCGATCCAGCTGGTAGCTTTCGCGGAATGGCTGGCCCAGCGGGTCCTGCACCAGGAAGTTGTCCACCGCCTTGCCCATGCGGCTGGTGTGGATGCGCGCGTCGATCACGTTGCCGCCGGCCAGATGGATCGCGCCGGCGATGCGGAAGAACAGGCCCGGATGGTCATCGCCGATCACCGTCACCAGCGTGGCCCCGCGCGCCGGATAATAGTGCGCATGGATCGACAGCGGGTGCTGCAGCCGCTTCGCCTCCGCATAATGCGGCAGGTTCAGCGCGATGATATCCTCTGGCTCCGCGATCCAGTAATTGTCGTCGAAGCGGTCGCCGATCTCCGCCATGACATGCGCGTCCGCACCCAGCAGGTCGGTGACGCGCGCCTGCTTGGCAGCGACACGCTGGCCACCGGGCTTGCCGGGGGCGCCGCGCATCCGCTCCTCCGCCAAAGTATACAGGTCGCCCAGCAGCTGGCGCTTCCAGCTGTTCCACACGCCCGGGCCGACGGCGCGGATGTCGACCACGGTCAGCACCATCAATTGCCGCAGCCGTTCGGCATCCTGCACCACGCCCACAAAGTCGGTGATGGTCTTGGGATCGGTCAGGTCGCGCTTGAAGGCGGTGTGGCTCATCAACAGGTGGTGCAGCACCAGCCAGCTGACCAGCTGCGTCTCCACCTCGTCCAGCCCAAGCCGTGGGCACAGCCGCAGCGCGACCTCCGCCCCCAGGATCGAATGGTCGCCGTCGCGCCCCTTCGCGATGTCGTGCAGCAGGGTGGCGACGTACAGCACGCGGCGGTGGGTCAGCCGGCCGATCAGCTGGCTGGCGAGCGGATGATCCTCCACCAGCTCCCCCTTCTCGATACGGGAGAGCAGGCCGATGGCGCGGATCGTGTGCTCGTCCACCGTGTAATGGTGGTACATGTCGAACTGCATCTGCGCCCCGACCCGGCCGAAATCGGGCACGAAGCGGCCGAACACCCCCGCCTCGTTCATCCAGCGCAGCACGGTTTCGGGATCGTTGCGGCCTGCCAGCACGTCCAGGAACAGGGCGTTGGCGCGTGGATCGCGGCGCACCTCGCCCCGGATCAGCGTCGCGTCGCGCAGGATCAGGCGGGTGGTGGCGGGGTGGACCTCCAGCCCTTCAGCTTCCGCGATGCGGTAGATTTCCAGCAGGCGCACCGGATCGGCCCGGAACCACTCGTCGTCAGGCGCGGCGATGCGGCCATTGACCAGCGTGTAGCCGTCCGCGCGCGGGCGCCCGTCGCGGCGCAGCGCCTGCAGCAGCCGGCTGGGGCGGCGGGGTGCGGTGCCTTCGTCGAAATGGGCCAGGAACACGCCGGTCAGGTGGCCCACCAGCCGAACCTGCAGGAAGTAGAACTGCATGAACCGTTCCACGCTGCTCTTGCCCGGGCGTTCGGCAAAGCGCATCCGGGCGGCGACCTCCCGCTGCAGGTCGAAGGTCAGGCGATCCTCCGCCCGGCGGGTGATGGTATGCAGGTGGCAACGGACGGCCAGCAGGAAGCTTTCGGCCCGGCGGAAGCTGCGATATTCGGCGGTCGACAGCAGGCCCGCCTCGACCAGATCGGCGCCCCGGTCGACCCGGTGCAGGTACTTGCCGATCCAGTACAACGTCTGCAGGTCGCGCAGGCCGCCCTTCCCGTCCTTCACGTTGGGTTCGACGACGTAGCGGGTGTCGCCCATTCGGCGGTGCCGGGCGGCACGTTCCGCCAGCTTCTCGCTCACGAAGCGGGTTTCGGAGCCGGGCACCACCTCCGCCCAGAAGCGGCGGCTGGCTTCGGCATACAGCTCCTCGTCACCCCACAGGTACCGGCCTTCCAACAAAGCGGTGCGGATGGTGAGGTCGGCGCGCGCCATGCGCACCATCTCGTCCAGGCAGCGGCTGGAGTGGCCGACCTTGAGCCCCAGGTCCCACAGGTAATAGAGCAGCGCCTCGATCACCTGTTCCGACCATGGCGCCTTCGCCACGGGCGTGATGCAGGCGAGGTCGACGTCCGAATGCGGAGCCATCTCCGCCCGGCCATAACCACCGACGGCGATCAGCGTCAGCCGCTCCCCCGCAGGGCGGTCGGGATAAAGGTCGGCGATCACATGATCGTGCAGCACGCGGATCAGCTGGTCGATCAGCCAGGCGTGGCCGCGGGTGATCTCGTGTCCGGCGGACGGCCGTTCCGTCAGGCGCTGGGCCAGTTCGGCGCGGCCGGCCGCCAGGGCGTCGCGCAGCAAGGCGACGATCTGCGGGCGGGCACCGACGGCGCCATGCTGCGCCACCAGCGCGGTCAACTGGTCCACCAGCGGCTGACGATCGAGCACCTTGCGCCCGTTGGGTATCTGCAACTGCTTCACGCGGGCAGCAGATAGGGCAAGCATGCGCCGGCGAACAGATGGTGGTGATGCTCTTTTGCTCCGCCGCGATCCGTGCCAAGGCCCGTGCCCATGATGATGGACGTGCTGGCAGGCGCCGCGGCGCAAGCGATCCGCTGGGAAGACCTGGGCCTGCGCCCGGGGATCGAGCTGGGGTTCTTCACCCTGCGCTTCTATTCGCTGGCCTACCTTGCGGGCATCCTACTCGGTTACTGGCATCTGTCGCGCATGGTCCGCGCCCCCGGCGCACCGATGGCGCAGCGCCATGTGGACGACCTGTTCTTCTGGTGCACGCTCGGCATCATCCTGGGGGGGCGGCTGGGCTACGCCGCGTTCTACCAGCCCGCTTTGTTCACGACATGGGACAGCGGGGAGACCGTGCCCTGGGCGCTGCTGCGGCTGTGGGATGGCGGGATGAGCTTCCATGGCGGGCTGATCGGCACGACGCTGGCGATGGCGTGGGTCGCGTGGCGGGGCAAGCTCAGCTTCATCCGCGTGACTGACTACGTCGCGGTCAATGTCGGTTTCGGCATGCTGTTCGGGCGCCTCGCCAACTTCATCAACGGGGAGCTGTGGGGTCGCCCGACCGATGTCGCCTGGGCGATGATCTTCCCGCGCGATCCGCTGGGGCTGCCACGGCATCCAAGCCAGTTGTACGAGGCGGTGCTGGAAGGGCTGGTCGTGATCCTGGTCATGCTGCCGCTGTTCTGGAAGACGCGGGCGCGCTGGCGTCCGGGCGTGCTGACGGGCTGTTTCGTCACGCTGATCTCGCTGGGCCGGTTCACCGCCGAATTCTTCCGGGAGGCGGACGCGCAGCTCGCCTGGGTGCCGCAGCAGACCGGCCTCAACATGGGACAATGGCTGACGATCCCGCTGATCGCGGCGGGCGTGCTGCTGATGATGGCGGCGCTGCGCCGGCCGGAGATCGGCGCCCGCCCGCCCGTGACGGCGTGAATGGTGCGGAACGCTTCCGCCGGCTGATCACGGCCAGCGGACCGATCGGCGTCCACCAGTTCATGGGGGAGGCGAACGCGCTGTACTATGCGGCGCGCGACCCGCTGGGTGCCGCCGGCGACTTCGTGACCGCGCCGGAGATCAGCCAGATGTTCGGCGAGCTGCTGGGACTGTGGCTGGCCGATGCCTGGCATCGCGCGGGCGCGCCGGATAACGCCTTCTATGCGGAACTTGGCCCCGGGCGCGGCACGCTGGCGGCAGATGCACTGCGGGCGATGGCGGGCGCGGGCCTGCACCCGCCGGTGCATCTGGTGGAAGGATCGCCCGCCTTGCGCAAGGTGCAGGCGGCGGCGGTGCCCGGCGCCCGCTTCCACGATGACCTGGCCGGCCTGCCGGATGATGGCCCGCTGCTGCTGCTGGCGAACGAGTTCCTGGACGCGCTGCCGGTGCAACAGATGGTCCGTACCGCGGATGGCTGGCGCGAACGGATGGTCGGGCTGGACGAAGGCGGCGCCTTCCGGTTCGAAGCCGGTACCCGGCCGATGGACACCGCCATTCCAGCCGGGCACGCCGATGCGCCGGAGGGAACGATCATCGAGACCTGCCCCGGCGCGGCGGCGGTCATTGAGGAGGTGGCGCTGCGGCTGGTCCGGCAAGGCGGCGTGGCGCTGTTCGTCGATTACGGCCACCTGCGGTTCCGCACCGGCTCCACCCTGCAGGCGGTCCGGGCGCACCGCAAGGTCGCGGTGTTCGACACCCCGGCGGAGGCGGACCTGACCGCGCATGTCGATTTCGCCACCCTGGCCGATGTCGCCCGCGCGGCCGGCGCGCGGGTCAGCGGCATGACCGAACAGGGCGCCTTCCTGCAGGCGCTGGGGCTGGAGGCGCGTGCCGCGCAGCTTTCCGCCCGCAGCCCGGCGCGCGCGGGCGAGCAGGCGGCGGCGGTCGACCGGCTGGCCGGGGCGGAGCAGATGGGCACCCTGTTCAAGGTCATGGCGCTGGCCGCGCCCGGCTGGCCCGACGGCGCGGGCTTCTGATCGCGCGGCCAAGGAACGCCCTGCCCCCTCCGGCGGTTCTCCTGCCATGTGCCGCCCCTGGCAAAGGGGTTGGCGACCCGAGGAGAGCAATCATGGGTGAATACGAGCCCGATGACAGCCGCGACGTCACGCTGAAGCCGAACAACGTGCCGGGCGAGCCCACGCCGACCGGCGCGCGCGAGGACGAGGCACGGCAGAAGGCGAAAGCCAGCAAGACGCAGCCCGCGCAGCAGCAGCAGGCCCAGTCGATGGACGACAAGGGCATGAGCCAGTCGCTGGGCGGGATGAGCCAGTCGATGGGCAAGGTTGAGCCCAACACCGCGCGTGATGTCGGCAAGGAGGAGCAGCCCCATGCGCCTGGAGAGTCGCGGGTGAAGGCGGAAACCTTCGAGCAGAAGGACGTGGAAGTGGTCGATCCGGCGCCATGGGGCGCGGAGGCCAGCCCGCCGTCCGAGCCTGAGCCCAACCGTGAGAGCGACACCGGCATCGGTGGCGACACTTACGACAGCTATGCCGACACGCTGAGCGAGCAGGCGAGCGGCACCGGCGAGGCGCAGCGCCGCCAGGCGGCCGAGCAGGGCGATGCCGGCGATGTGCCCGCCACCGATGACGATGACGCAGATGCGATGGCCGCCGACAATGAAGGCCGCGGCTACGGCGATTCATCGGACGCGCGGCTGGCCGCCCTGCGCGGCGACAAGTCCTGAACCTGAAAAACCAACGGAGACAATGACGATGGCTGATGCAAGTGCGATCCGCGAACACATGGAAGTGATCGGCGCCGATGGTGTGCATGTCGGCACGGTGGACAAGGTCGAAGGCGACCGAATCAAGCTGACCAAGAAGGATTCGGGCGCGGAGATCGAAGGGGCGGAGGGCACCCATTCGGGCCACCACCACTTCATCTCGCTGGGCCTGGTGGCCGAGGTCGAGGGCGATCAGGTGCGCCTGAGCACCACGGGCGCCAACGCCCAGTTGTTCGAGGAAGAGGAAGGCGACGCCTGATCCAGGCTGACCTTCCCTGATCCGGCGCGGCCCGTCACCTGAGTGGCGGGCCGCGCTGCGTTTGCGGCGCCGCCAAACGGTTGTCCTTACCCGCGGCCTGTCCGACGCGGATTGATCTTTACGGGTTCCTTATGCGCGGACGGCTGTTTGCCCCGCGCAAGCTGACGCCTCTCCGCCCCATGTGCTGCGGCGCATGGAGGAGATCGTGTCATGTCATTCGACCTTGGGCTGGGTGCGGCAGTTGCCGCGCTGGTGCTCGCCTATCTTGTCGCGGTGCTCGCGCGCCCTGAACGTTTCTGAGCGGGGGCGCGCACGATGACGCTATCCGGCTGGACCCTGATCGGCCTGTTCCTCGCCCTTGTGGTCGCCCTCGCCCGCCCGGCGGGTGCGGCGATGTACCGCCTGTATGACACGCACCCGCTGCGCGGTGAAGGCGCGCTGTACCGCCTGATCGGCGCGGGTACCGCCGAACAGGGCTGGGCCGGTTATGCCATCGCGGTGCTGGCGTTCAACCTGGCGGGAATCGCATTGCTGTTCGCCATCCTGAAGCTGCAGGCCGTGCTGCCGCTGAACCCGCAGGGGTTCGGCAGCGTGGATACCTGGCTGGCGTTCAACACCGCCGTCAGCTTCGTCACCAACACCAACTGGCAGAATTACGGCGGGGAGACGACCCTGTCCCACTTCAGCCAGATGGCGGGGCTGACGGTGCAGAACTTCCTGTCCGCCGCCACCGGCATCGCGGTCGCCTTCGCCTTCATCCGCGCGCTGTCGCGCGGCGGCACCCCGACGCTGGGCAATTTCTGGGTGGATGTCACGCGTATCACCTTGTGGCTGCTGCTGCCCGCCTGCGTCGTGCTGACCATCGCCTATGTCGCCATGGGCGTGCCGCAGACGCTGTCCGCGGGCGTCACGGCGACCACGCTGGAGGGTGCGGAGCAGGTGATCGCGCTGGGGCCGGTCGCCTCGCAACTCGCCATCAAGATGCTGGGCACCAATGGCGGCGGCTTCTTCAACGTCAATTCGGCGCATCCGTTCGAAAACCCCTCCGCGCTCAGCAACCTGTTACAGATGCTGACCATTTTCGTCGGCGGGGCGGGCCTGACGCTGACCTTCGGCCGGGCGGTCGGCAATATGCGGCAGGGCTGGACCATCCTGGCGGCGATGCTGCTGCTGTTCGTCGCCGGATTGGCGCTCGTCTACTGCGCGGAGGCGGCGGGCAACCCGCTCCACGCCGGTCTCGTTGGCGGCAACATGGAGGGCAAGGACGTGCGTTTCGGCATCGCCGCGACTGCCCTGTTCGCCGCCGTGACCACCGCCGCCAGTTGCGGCGCAGTGATCGGCATGCACGACAGCTTCATGCCGCTGGGCGGCCTCGTCACCCTGTTCAACATGCAATTGGGCGAGGTGATCGTGGGCGGCGTGGGCGCGGGGTTCTACGGCATCCTGATCTATGCCGTGCTGGCGGTGTTCATCGCCGGGCTGATGGTCGGCCGCACGCCCGAATATCTCGGCAAGAAGATCGAGGCGCGGGAGATGAAGCTGGCGGTGATCGCCATCGCGGTGCTGCCGTTGTTCATCCTGGGCCTGACCGCGATCGCCAGCGTGACGCAGGCCGGGCTTGCCGGGCCGCTGGCAAGTGGGCCGCATGGCTTTACGGAGATCCTGTACGCCTACACCAGCGCGGTCGCCAACAATGGCTCCGCCTTTGGCGGGCTGACCGGCAACACCCCGTTCTACAACGCGACGCTGGCATTGGGCATGTTCGTCGGCCGGTTCGGCGTGATCCTGCCTGCGCTCGCCATAGCCGGCGGCCTTGCGGCCAAGCAGCGGCAGACGGCTGGACCGGGCACCTTCCCCACCACGGGCGCGCTGTGGATCGGCCTGCTGGCGGCCATCATCCTGATCGTCGGCGGCCTCACCTTCCTGCCCGCGCTCGCCCTCGGCCCGATCGCCGACCAGGCGCAGATCGCCGCTGGCACCATCCTTTGAGGGCATGAACCCATGAACCAGACCCTGTTCACCGGCCCGCTGCTGGCGGGCGCCGCCCGCGATGCCTTCGCGAAGCTCAACCCCGCCGCGCTGATCCGCAATCCGGTGATGTTCGTGACGGCGATCGTGGCGGCCCTGTCGACCGTGCTGTGGCTGCGCGGCATTGCCACGGGCACCGGCAATCCCGCCTTTGAAGGGCAGCTGGTCTTCTGGCTGTGGCTAACCGTACTGTTCGGCAATTTCGCCGAGGCGCTGGCGGAAGGCCGGGGCAAGGCGCAGGCCGCCAGCCTGCGGGCGACCAAGGCGGACCTGACCGCCAAGCGGCTGGCGGCGACCGGCGGCGAATGGCGGCAGGTGCCGGCCCATGAGCTGAAGGTGGGCGACCTGGTGCTGGTCGATACCGGCGACCTGATCCCCGCCGATGGCGAGGTGGTGGACGGCGTCGCATCCGTGAACGAGGCCGCGATCACCGGTGAATCCGCGCCTGTCATCCGCGAAGGCGGCGGGGATCGGTCCGCCGTCACCGCCGGCACCCGCGTCATCGCCGACCGGATCACCGTGCGCGTCACCGCCGCCGCGGGCGAGGGGTTCCTGGACCGCATGATCGCGCTGGTGGAAGGGGCCAGCCGGCAGAAGACCCCGAACGAGATCGCGCTGACCATCCTGCTGGCGGGACTGACGCTGATCTTCCTAATCGCGGTCGGCACGCTGCCCGCCTTTGCCGCCTACGCCGGCGGCAGCATCGCGGTGCCGGTGCTGGTGGCGCTGTTCGTGACGCTGATCCCCACCACCATCTCGGGCCTGCTGTCCGCGATCGGCATCGCCGGCATGGACCGGCTGGTGCGGTTCAACGTGCTGGCGAAGTCCGGCCGCGCGGTGGAGGCGGCGGGCGACATCGACACGCTGCTGCTGGACAAGACCGGCACCATCACGGTCGGCGACCGGCAGGCGACCGCCTTCCTGCCGCTGCCGGGGGTGGCCGGGCATGAACTGGCCGCGGCCGCCCGCCTTGCCAGCCTGGCCGACGAAACGCCCGAGGGCCGGTCGATCGTCGTATTGGCTGACCAGCAGGCGCCCGGTGGAGAGGCCATGCCCGCGGGCGCAGAGCCGATCGCCTTCACCAGCCAGACCCGCGTATCGGGCGTGCAGGTCGGCAGCCGCGCATTGGTCAAGGGCGCGGTCGATGCGGTGCTGCGCCGCCTGCCCCAGGCCGCCAACGCCGATGCCCTGCGCCGCATTGCCGACGACATCGCCCGTGCGGGTGGCACGCCGCTGGCGGTGGCTGATGGCGCGCGGCTGCTGGGCATCGTCCACCTGAAGGACATCGTGAAGGCCGGCATCCGCGAACGGTTCGGAGAGCTGCGCCGCATGGGCATCCGCACGGTGATGATCACCGGCGATAATCCGCTGACCGCCGCCAGCATCGCCGCCGAGAGCGGGGTGGACGATTTCCTGGCGGAGGCGACGCCGGAGGACAAGCTGGCGCTGATCCGCCGCGAACAGGCGGGCGGCAAGCTGGTGGCGATGTGCGGTGACGGCACCAATGATGCACCCGCCCTCGCCCAGTCGGACGTGGGTGTCGCCATGAACACCGGCACGCAGGCCGCGCGGGAGGCGGGCAACATGGTCGATCTCGACAGCGACCCGACCAAGCTGATCGAGATCGTGGGCCTGGGCAAGCAGATGCTGATGACCCGCGGCGCGCTGACCACCTTTTCCATAGCCAACGACGTGGCGAAATACTTCGCCATCCTGCCGGCCATTTTCGTGACGCTGTATCCCGGCCTCGGCATGCTGAACCTGATGCGGCTGGGCAGCCCGGAAAGCGCGATCCTATCCGCGATCATCTTCAACGCAATCATCATCCCGCTGCTGGTGCCGCTGGCCCTGCGCGGGGTGAAGTACCGCGCCGGTGCGGCGGACGCGCTGCTGGCGCGCAACCTGGCTGTCTTCGGCGGCGGCGGCCTCCTCGCCCCGTTTGCCGGGATCAAGCTCATCGACCTCCTCGTCACCGGCCTCGACCTGGCCTGAAGGACATGCCCACCATGCTGCACGAATTGCGGCGGTCCATCCGCCCCGCCATCACCCTGCTGCTGCTGCTGACCCTCGTCACCGGCATCCTCTATCCGCTGGCGATGACAGGGGCGGCGCAATTGCTGTTCCCCGCGCAGGCGAATGGCAGCCTGATCCGGCAGGGTGGCCGCGTGATCGGCTCCGACCTGATCGGCCAGGGCTTCACGACCGATGCTTATTTCCACGGCCGCCCGTCGGCTGCGGGCAATGGCTACGATGCCGCCGCCTCCGCCGGCTCCAACCTCGCACCCGGCTCCGCCGATCTGGCCGTGCGCATCGCGCAAGGCCGGGCCGACGAAGACCTGACCAGCCTGGCTCCATCCGATCTGGTCACCACTAGCGCCTCGGGACTGGACCCCCACGTCAGTCCCGAGGCGGCCTTTGTGCAGGTGCGCCGCGTCGCCGCCGCGCGCGGGCTGCCCGTTGCGCGGGTGGAGCAGCTGGTTCGGGCAGCGATCCAGAACCCGTTGCTCGGCGTGCTGGGCGAGCGGCGCGTCAATGTGCTGGAGCTCAATCGACAACTGGACGCGATTGGGGCAGCACCCGCCCCATGATACCGGTCGCCCCGCGCCCTGATCCCGATGCGCTGCTGAAGGCCGCGCGGGCGGAGGCGCGCGGACGGCTGAAGATCATCCTCGGTGCCGCGCCGGGCGTCGGCAAGACTTACGAGATGCTGCTGGATGGCGCAGCGCTGGCGCAGGCCGGCCGCGACGTGGTGGTCGGCGTGGTGGAGACGCATGGCCGCGCCGACACCGCCGCGCTGGTCCAGCCGCTGGAAGTGCTCCCCCGCCGCGCGGTCCCTCATGGCGCGCACAGCCTGGCGGAGTTCGACCTCGACGGCACGCTCGCCCGGCGGCCCGACGTGGCGCTGGTGGACGAATTCGCCCACACGAACGCACCCGGCAGCCGCCATCCCAAGCGGTGGCAGGACGTGGAGGAGCTGCGTGACGCCGGCATCGACGTCGTCACCACGCTGAACATCCAGCACCTTGAAAGCCTGAACGACGTCGTCGCCGGCTTCACCCGCGTCCGCGTGCGGGAGACGGTGCCCGATGCACTGCTCGACGATGCGGAGATCGAGCTGGTCGACCTGCCGCCGGACGAGCTGATCGCCCGCCTGCGGGAAGGCAAGGTCTACCTGCCTGATGAGGCGACCCGCGCGCTGGGTCATTTCTTCTCCAAGGCGAACCTCAGCGCCTTGCGCGAACTGGCGCTGCGCCGGGCGGCGCAGGCCGTGGACCGGCAGATGCTGGACCATGTGCGGCTGGCCGGCGAGCCCGGCATCTGGGCCGCGGGCGAACGGATCGTGGTGGCGATCGGCGACCAGCCGGGCGGCGACCTGCTGGTGCGCAGCGCCCGCCGGCTGGCCGATGCCCTGCACGCGCCGTGGACCGCGCTGACGATCGAGACCGGCCGTACCGCTCGCTTGCCGGCGGAGGCGCGCGGGCGCATCGCCGATGCGCTGAAGCTGGCCGGTACGCTGGGCGCCACATTGGTCACGGTGTCCGCACCCACGGTGATGGAAGGCCTGCGCGCCCATCTGGCGGAATCGCGGTCAACCGCGCTGGTCATCGGCAAGACGCGGCGCCCCTGGTGGTTCGAACTTCGCCACCGGTCACTGGTGGACCAGCTGGTGCGCGGGCCCGATCCGGTCGCGGTGCATGTGGTGCCGCTGCCCGGCGGCGCCATGGCGGAACGGCCCGGCCTGCCCCTGCCCACCCCCGGCAGCGCGGCGATCGCCTTGCTGAGCGTGGCGTTGACGACGCTCGCTGCGCTCGCGCTGCAACCTTGGCTGGGACCCGAGGCGGTGGACCTGCTCTATCTGGTGCCGGTGGTTGCCGTCGCCACCTGGCGCGGCCTGCGCGCATCCCTGGTCGCCAGCGTGGCGGGGGCACTCGCCTATAATTTCTTCTTCCTGCCGCCGGTCCATACGCTCAACATCACGGGGCCGCAGAACCTGCTGACCTTCGCCATCCTGGCGGGCGTGGGCATCACCGCCGCGCAGCTGGCCGGCCGGTTGAAGCGGCAGGCCAATGCGGGCGCCCGCTCTGCCACGGAGAATGCCGCGCTGGCCGCTTTCGGACAGCGGCTGGCAGCGGTGGCGGACGAGACGGGCACGGCGGCGATCACCTGCGGGGAGATCGCCAACCTGCTGGGGCTGAACACGGTGCTGCTGCTGCGGCGCGATGGCCGCCTGGTCGTGGCGGGATCCGCGCCCGGAGAGGCCGCGCTGGGGCCGATCGACTACACGGCGGCCGACTGGGCGTGGGACCGGGCCGAGCCTGCCGGGCGCGACACCGCCACGCTGACCGCCAGCGACTGGCAGTTCCATCCGCTCGCCACGTCGCTGGGCGTGCTGGCGGTGCTGGGGATCAGCCATGACAGCCAGGCCGATCCGCTGCCGGCAAATCGCCGCGTGTTGTTCGCCACGCTGCTGGGGCAGGCGGCGCTGGCGCATGAACGGCTGCAACTGGAAGGGGAAGCGCGGCAGGTAGCGGCGTTGCAGCAGCGGGACGACCTGCGCGCCACGCTGGTGTCATCGCTGGGGCACGACCTCAAGACGCCGCTGACGGCCGTGCTGGCCGCTGCCGACGCGCTGGCACACGAGGCGCCGGGCAACCCCGCCGCCGCCACGCTGAAGACCGAGGCCCTGCGCCTGGCGCGATTGTTCGACGACCTGGTGGAGATGACGCGGATAGAGGCCGGCGCCCTTGCCGTGAGGCCGGAACCCATCGACCTGACCGATGCAGTCGCTGCGGCAGTTCATGATCTGAGGTCGACGCTCGCCAGTCACCCTGTGCGGCTGGACGTGCCGGTCACGCTGCCGCTGGTGATGGCCGACCCGCGCATGCTGCACCACATGCTCATCAACCTGATCGACAATGCCGCGAAGTACTCGCCCGCCGGCGCTCCGGTCACGATCAGCGCCCGGCGCGATCCGCACCGGCTGAGGCTGTGCGTGCTGGACGAAGGGGCCGGCCTGCCGCCGGGCGCCGCCGACGGCCTGTTCGCCCGCTTCACACGCGGCGAGGGGTCGGACGGGCCGGGCGGCACCGGCCTTGGCCTCGCCATCGTGAAGGGCTTCGCCGATGCGATGGGCCTGACGGTGCGCGCCGCGCCGCGGGACGAGGGCCCGGGATCGTGCTTCGCGGTCGAGTGGCCGGAACCGCTGATCCGCACCCTGCGGAGTGGCGTGGCATGACCCCGCCGCTGCTGGTCGTCGATGACGAGCCCGCCATCCGCCGGCTGGTGCGCGGCGCGCTGGATCGCGCGGGCCATGCCAGCGCGGAAGCGGCGAACGCGGCGGAGGCGCTTGCCGCCGCGGCACGCCCCGGTTGCGAGCTGGTGCTGCTCGACCTCGGCCTGCCGGACCGCGACGGACTGGAACTGATCCCGCTGCTGAAGGCGCTGGACCGCGCCGTGCTGGTGCTGACGGCCCGCGATGCGGTGGCGGAGAAGGTGGCGGCGCTGGACCTCGGCGCCGACGACTACGTCACCAAGCCGTTCGACACGGACGAGCTGCTCGCCCGCATCCGGGTGGCGCTGCGCCATCGCAGCGGCGGCGATGCCGGTGGGCGGCTGGTGGCGGGCCCGGTGACGCTGGACATCGCGACGCACCGGGTGACGTTGCGGGGCGAGGCGGTGCACCTGACGCCCAAGGAGTTCGCGCTGCTTGCCGAATTGCTGCGCCATGCGGGCAAGGTGCTGACGCACCGCCACCTGCTCGGCACCGTATGGGGGCCGGCGCATGTCGGCGACATCGAATATCTGCGGGTAGCCATGCGCGCGCTGCGCGGCAAGCTGGAGGATGATCCCGCAGCGCCGCGCCTGCTCATCAACGAACCAGGCATCGGCTACCGCATCGCCGGGTGACACGCGCGCATGCTCTAGTGAAAGTCGTGGCTCTTGATCGGGATCACATCCTCCGGGTCGCAGCCGGTGCGGAACGGCCGGTGGTAATCGCTGCGCACGCGCTTCTTCCAGCCGGGATCGCCGCGGTCGGGCGATCCGGCATGGGTCGCGCCATCGCCCCGGCTGGTCAGGCGCGGCAGGTCGATCTCCCCCACCTCCCGCAACATGGCCGTACGGTCGTGGATGCGGTCGGCGATGATGTGGATCGTGCCGGCATTCCCGCCGGACCCGTCGCGCTGGACCACGCCGGTCACGCTGATCATGGCGGATGACATCACCACCGTGCGCTGCGCCTCGAACCGGTCGGGCCACAGGATGATGTTGGCGACGCCCGTCTCGTCCTCAATGGTGATGAACAGCACCCCCTTGGCGCTGCCGGGCTTCTGCCGGACCAGGATGATGCCGGCGACCTCCACCCGGCGCCCGTCCTTGGTGGCGCGCAACGCCTCGCACGCAATCACCCCCTGCCGTGCCAGCCGGTCGCGCAGGAAGAACAGCGGATGCTGCCGCAGGGTCAGCTGCGTGGCGCGGTAATCCTCCACCACCTCGCGCCCCGCGGTCAGCGGCACCAGGCTGACCGGCTCCTCCCGCCGCTCGGCCGCCTCCAGCAGCGGCAGCGGCGTTTCCCCCAGGCCGCGGATCGCCCACAGCGCCTGCCGCCGGTTCAGGCCCAGCGCGTGGAAGGCGTCCGCCTTGGCGAGCTTCTCCAGCGTGGCGAGCGGCACGCCCGAACGGCGCCACAGATCCTCCACGCTGCGAAACGGGGTCAGGTCACGCGCGGCCATGATCCGCGCCACATCGGTGGCGGACACGCCGTGGACGATCCGCATGCCGAGGCGCAGCGGCAGCATGCCCCCCGTCCCTTCGCCATCCACCAGTTCCGTGTCCCAGCCGCTGTCGATGACGCAGACCGGCCGGATCTCCACCCCATGCTCGCGCGCGTCGCGCACGATCTGCGCCGGGGCGTAGAACCCCATCGGCTGCGCGTTGAGCAGCGCGCAGCAGAACACGTCCGGATGGTGGCACTTCATCCAGCTGGACGCATAGGCGATCTTGGCGAAGGACGCCGCGTGGCTTTCGGGGAAGCCGTAGGACCCGAAGCCTTCGATCTGCTTCACCAGCCGTTCGGCGAAGTCGGGGCCGATGCCCTTGGCGGCCATGCCGGCGATCAGCTCCTCCTTGAACTGGCCGACACCCTGCGTGTACTTGAACGTCGCCATCGCCTTGCGCAGCTCGTCCGCGCGGGCGGGGGTGAAGCCGGCGCCTTCGATGGCGACCTTCATCGCCTGTTCCTGGAACAAGGGGACGCCCAGCGTCTTCTGCAGCACCGCCTTCAGCGCCGGGCTGGGATAGTCGAACTCTATATCCTTGTTCTTACGCTTCTGCTCCCGCCGCTTGAGGTAGGGGTGGACCATGTCGCCCTGGATCGGGCCCGGCCGCACGATCGCCACCTGGATGGCGATGTCGTAGAATTCTTCGGGCAGCATCCGCGGCAGCATCGCCATCTGCGCGCGGCTTTCGATCTGGAACACGCCCAGCGTGTCCGCCCGCTGGATCATGGCGAAGGTCGCCGTGTCGTCGGTCTGCAAGGCCGGATGATCCAGCGTCAGGTGCAGCCCCTTGTGCCGTTCCAGCAGGTCGAAGGCGCGGCGCATGCAGCCCAGCATGCCGAGGCCGAGGATATCGACCTTCATCATGCCGGCCTCCTCGATATCCTCCTTCTCCCATTCCACCACCTGGCGATCGACCATGGCGGCAGGCTCGATCGGCACCAGCCGCGCCAGCTGGTCGCGGGTCAGCACGAAGCCACCGGGATGCTGCGACAAATGACGCGGCGTGCCGATCAGCTTGCGCGCCAGTTCCAGCGTCAGCGCCAGCCGCGGATCGCCGCGATCGAGGTTCAGCGCATCGACGTGCCGGTCGGCCACGCCTTCCTCCGACCAGCCCCAGACCTGCCCGGCCAAGGCTGCGGTCATGTCCTCTGGCAGGCCCAGCACCTTGCCCACCTCCCGCACCGCGCCACGCGCGCGGAAACGGCTGACCACGGCGGTCAGCGCGGCATGGTCATGGCCGTAGGTCTCGTAGATCCACTGGATCACGTCCTCCCGCCGCTCATGCTCGAAATCGATGTCGATGTCGGGCGGCTCGGCCCGGTTCTCCGACAGGAAGCGTTCGAACAGCAATTCGTGGAGGACGGGGTCGATGGAGGTGATGCCGAGCACGAAGCAGATCACCGAATTGGCGGCGGAGCCGCGCCCCTGGCACAGGATGCCCTGGCTGCGGGCATACTTCACGATGGAATGAACGGTCAGGAAGTAGGCCGCGTAATTCAGCTTGGCGACGAGGCCCAGCTCCTTGGCCAGCAGGGTGCGATAGGCCGGGGGCGGATCGCCGGCGAAGCGTTTCGTCAGCGCGGCGGTGGAAAGCTTCTCCAACGCCTGCTGCGGCGTCTGCCCGGTGATGACCGTCTCCTCCGGGTAGAGGTACTGGTCCTTCAGGTCGCGCGGGGAGAAGGTGCAGCGTTCCACCACCCCCTCCACCGCCGCGAGCGCCTGCGGGAAGCGGGCGAAGCGGCGGGCCATCTCGCCCGGCGGCTGCAAGCAACGGTCGGCGGAGCGTTCGCGCCTGAGGCCCAGTTCGTCGATGGTGCACTTTTCCCGGATGGCGGTGACGACGTCCTGCAGCAGCCGCAGCTCCGGTTCGTGATACAACACATCGCCCGTCACCAGCGGCGTCAGGCCGAACCGTTGCGCCGCCAGCGCCGCCGCATGCAGCCGGCGGGCATCGTCCGGCCGGCGGCGCTGCGTCAGGCAGACATGGCCCCGCGGATCGCCCGATCCGTCGCCGAACAGGTCCGCCATCCAGCGCAGCGCGCCTTCGTCCGGACCGTCATCATCCGGCACCAGCGCGGCGACGAGGCCGGTGGAGTATTCCGCCACATCCTCCCAGTGAAGGAAGCAGCGGCCCTTCTCCCCCCGGTCCGGGCGGGCGCGGCCCTTGCCCAGGGTCAGCAGCCGGGTCAGCCGGCTCCATGCGGCCAGATCCTCCGGCCAGACCAGCAGCGATGCCCCGGTGACGAGGTCGAGCCGGCAGCCCGCGACCATCCGCACCGGGCTGCCTTGCGCCGCCACCTCCTCCGCCGCGACCATCGCGCGGATGATGCCGGCGACAGAGTTGCGATCGGTGATGCCGAGCGCGGGCAGGCCCATCTCCGACGCGGTGGAGAACAGCTCCTCGCACGAGGATACGCCGCGCAGGAAGCAGAAATGGGTCGAGACCTGCAGTTCGGAATAGGCCATGCCTCAATCACCCAGCCCGTGGATGAACCAGCTGAGATCGCCGGTTTCCGCGCTGACACCGTCGCCGCGGCGGAACAGCCAGAAACGCTGGCCCGCCTCGTCCTCCACCCGGTAGTAATCGCGCACCGCCAGCCGTTCCGGCACGCGGCGCCACCATTCGCCCGTCACCCGTTCCGGCCCCTCCGCCCGGACAACGCGGTGGCTGGTGCCGCGCCAGGTGAAGCGGCGCGGCGGCTGGTCCGGCATCTCCGCGATGACGTGGTCGATCCGTTCCGGCCGGGCGAGCAGCCAGACGGGGCGCGGCCAGCGCGGGTGCCAGGGGTGGTCGGGCGGACGTGTATCCAGCCGGCGGACATCATCGGGGCGCAGCATCGCCGCACGCCCGCGTCCGGGGTCGAGCGGGCCGGTGCGGGTCCAGCAACGTTCGGGCACGTCGCTTTCCACCGGGGCCGCGCGCCACAGCCGCTCGGCCCCGATGCGGTTCGCCAATGCGTCGATCAGCGGCGCGAGATCGGGCGCGGCCTCCTCCGCCAGCGTGGGTGCCAGCGATTGCGCACCCAAGGGGTCGGCCCGGCGCACATGCAGCGCCATGGCATCGATGCCGTAGCCGGGCTCGATCTCCTCGATCCGGCGCAACGTCAGGCGCAGCATGTGCACCGCATCGCGGGTCGGCCGCGCGAAGCCCAGCCGCAGCCTTTGCGGCACGCCGTCCACCCGCGCGGCGACCAGTTCCACGCTGCGCGCACCCTGCCCCGCCTTCGCCAGCTCCACCGCCAGCCGGCGCATCAGTTCGTCCAGCCAATGGGCGATCGCCTCCGGCGTGGCGATCGGTTCGGCGAAGCGCTGTTCCACCACCACGCGGGTGGGCAGCAGCACCGGTTCGGACGGCTCGGCCACGCGGCCCCAGGCCTGGTCGATCCGGTCCGCCACCGCCCGGCCGAAGCGGCGCACCAGCGGTGCGCGCGGCATGGCGGCGAGCTGCCCCACGCTGTCCACCCCCAACCGCGCCAGCAGCTCCAGCGCCCGCGGCTCCAACCGCAGGGCGGCGACCGGCAAGTGCGCCAGCGCCTCCGCCTGACGGCCCGGCTGGAGGATCTGCGCCGCCTCCGCCGCGCCGAAGCGGGCAAGCGCCCAGGCCGCGCCGGCGGTGTCCGCCACCGCCACCCGCGCGGCGATGCCGTGGCGGGCCAGCAGGCGCAGCAGCCGGCGGCAGAAGCGCGCCTCCCCGCCATGCAGGTGTGCGACCCCGGTCAGGTCGATGAACAAGCCATCCGCGTCGGAGATGGTGACGTTCGGTGCCCAGCGGCGCGCCAGCAGTTCGGCCAAAGTGCGCAACGCTGCCGCATCGCCATCCGGATCGGCCTCGCGCACCTCCAGTCCCGGCACCTGCGCGCGCGCCATGGTCAGCGCAGTACCCGGACCGATCCCGACGCTGAGCGCAGCGGCATTGGCGGCGGCGACCTCCACGCGCGGGCCGGTCTTGCGCACCGTCACCAATGGCGGCTCGTCAATCGGCGTCACGGCGAGGCCGTCTGCCTCCTCATCACGGCATACGCGCGCGACCACGCTCGCCAGCGTGCGGCCGGTCTGGAAGAAGCGGCCCTGCCCGTAAGTGGGCGCGGTCGGTTCGCTGCGGCCATGATTGTCGGGATGCGGCCCTTCACCGGGGAACTGCACCGCGGGCATCGCCGCCAGCTGCTTCAGGCTTTGCGCCACATTGGGCGGCGCGACATAGCCGGCCTCCCCCCCATGGCCATCGCGCGCGCTGCGTTTGGGCGCTTTCATCTGGCGGCGGACCACCACATCCTCCCCCGGACCATGCACCGGCGGCATGGCGGCGAACTGGCGCAGCGCCGCGCCACGCCCCGCCTTTGCCGGCGCGTCCTCCCCCGGGAAGCGCAGCGGCGGCACGTCGGGCCGGCCATGGCCGAGGTTCGGGCCGACATCATCGGGGCAGAGGCCGAACGGATTGTCGATCACCTCCGTCTTGCGCGACAGCTCGCCCGATCGGGGGCGCTGATGCGTGGGCAGGTTGTTCACCGCCGTTTGCAGATCCTCCCCCAGCCAGCCGCGCGTGCCGGGGCGGAACAAGGGTTCCGCGCCTTCCGTCCGGCGCGCCATCTCGCGAAGTGGGGCAGGCGCGGCGAGCCGCTCCTCCGGCGGGTGGCTCAATCCCTTGCGGGACGGCCCGCCCCTGAACGGATTGTCCGCCGCCTTGCTGACGCGGCCCAGTTCGCGCTGGGGCGGGCGGCGATGGGCAGGCAGCGCCTCGATCGCCGCCTCAACCTGCTCGCGCGTGTCGGCCAGGCCGCTGCCAGTTCCGCTGCTGCCAGCGTCGGGGTCGCTGCGTGCCCAGCGCGCGCCGGGTCGCCAGCCGCCCTCCTTCGGGACGGAGCAGTGCTGTGCACGCTCCGCCGCCGCATCGGCACCGATGGCGTGGAAGGCCGCACGGCCGTCAGCTTCAGCCGACGGCGGCGCGTGCCGGCGCTCCGACCTGCGCAGCCGGTCGATCGACCAGCTGGGCAGGTAGAGCGAGGCGACCCGCTTCATCCGATCCCTCCACCACCAGTTCGAACGGATCGCCGCCGCGCTGGCGGACGCATTGCAGGTGCCAGCATGCCCGGCCCAGGCCGTCCCACGGCACGGGCAAGGATGGGGCATGGGCCACGCGCCAGCGGGTCACCGCGGCGGATGGTGCGGCCAGCGGGTCGGCGCCATTGCGGGCCGGGCGGCGCAGCAGCAGGGCAATCGTCCCGCCACCTTCCGCCGCCAGTTGCAGCCGCCGGGCCTGCGCCATGGGCAGCCGGCGCGCCTCCCCCACCACGGCGCCGAGGCCGCGATGCCGCAGCCCTTCCTCCAGCAGCGCGAGCAATTCGGCATCGTCGCGTGCCTCGGCATAGATCACCCGCGCCGGGGCAAGGCCCGCCTGGTACAGGCCGGGTGCGAACAGGTCCCGCCCGCGCACCACCCACAGCACCTCGCCCTGCGAACGGGCGGCGATCCCGGCGGCGAACAGCACGGCCGCCGCGTCATCCCCCCACCCCTGCCCACGGCACGACACCTCGTGCAGCGCGTCGAGCCGCATGCCGCCATCCGCCAGCCGGCCATCAACCCGGTCGATCCCGAACGGCAGGACCGGCCGCTCCCGCTTCTCGCCGGAGATCAGCCGCACGCTCTCGCGAAGCTCGGCAAGGGTGGGAACAGGATGGGGCACAACGACTCGCAACAGGAACGTTCTCTATTTGTTCCGCTCGGCACCCCGCCGTCAAGGACCCGCAAGCACCTTACCGATAACGGTACAGCTTCACCTCGTGCACCCGGCCCTCAGCCCCGTCGCGGGCGTGCAGCCGCAGCACCTGGCCCTGCCCGTTCTCGTCGCCGTTCAGCCGCCGCCCCCGTACCAGCCGTCCGTCACGCAGTACCAGTTCATCGATGCTGTCCAGCCCCACGATGGCTGGTCCGGGCGTATCGGCGGTGAAGGTGACCACGGCATCGCCGCTGCCCACCACGGTGAAGCTGTCGGGTCCGGTCTGCAGGAACATGGCGGCGACCCGGCTGTTCGGATCGACCCGCCCGTCCGCACCTTCCGCGCGCACTATGTTGACCGTGTAATCACCCAGCCGCATGCGCCCGGCGCGCTGCGCGGCACCCTCCATGATGAGCGTATGGGCCTGCCCCTCGGCCTGCTTCTGCAGCAGCAGCGGCGCGAGCGGCGCCAGCCGGGCATAGAGGCCGGCGATCGCGCGGTCGTCCGCATTGCCGGTGCCCACGCCGATGCTGGCATCGCCCGCCGCCGGCGGGGCCGCCGCGCCATCTATGCCGAAGGGCGAGAAGCCGATCGCCCGCAGCGAGCCATAGGCATAGAGCGCGTTCGCCGCCCCGTCCGGCCCGCCACGCGCCTCCGGCACGAACAGCGGGTTGTCGGGGCGGGCATATTGCGCCGCCCAGGTTCCGAAATCGTCGAAATAGATGTCAGGCGACACGAAATCGAGCGAGGGCGCGCCGACCTGCCAGATGTCGATCGCATGCGGCAGGGGTCCGCCCGAATTGTACTGGCCGGGCTCGTAATTGGGCCGGATCAGCGCGGCATTGGTGAACATGGGCAGCGCGTATTCGCCCTTCCCGGCGGCGGTCACCACTTCCACGAAGGTGGCGTAGTGCCAGGCCATGAACAGGCTGTCGGTCATCGACCCGCTGCCGAACACCTCCTGCCAGGTACCCTCCATCCGTCCGCCGGCGGCCTCCCACGCGGTGCGCAGGTCGGGGTTCAGCGTCGTGCGGTTCGCCGCCAGGTGAGTGGTCAAGGCGGAAGGGACAGGTCCGGCAAAGGCCGCCTCCGCCACGGCGGAATGGTCGCGCGATTGCGGGATCACGCCGACCTCGTTCTCCACCTGCACCATCAGGACGGTCTGCCGCACGCCATCCACCTGCCGCAGGTGCCGCATCAGCGCCGCATAGGCGCGGGCATCCGCCTCGCGCACCCCCGCACTGAATGGCGACAGCCGTTCCGTCCCGCGGCCGTCGCTCAGTTCCACGCGCGGGAAGCGGGACTGGTCCCGCTTGACCCAGCCGGGCGCGTAGGAGGAGAAGGTGTTCTTCCACGATCCGAACCACAGCAGCACCAGCTTCAGGTCATGCTGCCGCGCTGCCGCTAGCATGCCGTCCAGGTTGCGCCAGTCGAACCGCCCCTCCTGCGGCTCGATCGTCTCCCATGCCACCGGCACGAGCACGGTGTTGAGGTTCATCGCCTTCAGCCGTGGCCAGACCGTTTCCATGTAGGTGAGGTCACTGGTGGAGGAGTTCGCCGTCTCCCCGCCCAGGATCAGGTAGGGCGCACCATCCACGATCAGCTGCGTCGCCTCACCGCGCCGCTCCAGCCGCGGGAGATCCGCCTGCGCGTGAGCCTGCGCCGTGGCGACGATCACGAAGGTTAGCGCTAACACAAATTGGCGCAGCATTGTCGGCATACGACCCGTTCCATCCTCTGTCCCGCATCCAGTGTGCCGCAGCGCGAAGGACACGACAAGGCGTTCCGGCCTTGTCGCCAAGTCGCACCACGGGCAGAGGGGATATATGAAAATCTTGATCGTGGAGGATGACGGGCCGCTCCGCCTGCTGATCGGGCGGACCTTGCGCGACTACGGCTTCGAGACGGTGGGCGTGGGCTCCGGGGCGGAGATGCAGCCGCTGCTGGATGGCGGCGGGTTCGACCTGCTGGTGCTCGACATCATGCTGCCCGGCACCAACGGGCTCGACATCTGCCGCCGGGTGCGCGCGAACAGCGCGATGCCGATCATCATCATCAGCGCGCGCGGCCAGCAGACCGACCGCATCGTGGGGCTGGAACTGGGGGCGGACGATTACCTGTCCAAGCCCTTCGGCCCGGACGAACTGGTGGCCCGCGTGCGGGCCGTGCTGCGCCGGACCAGCGGCGCCGTGCAGGCGCCCGCCGACAAGCGCCGGCGCATCACGTTCGACGGGTGGACCGTGGTGGAGGAACGGCGTGAACTGTTCGCACCGGCAGGTCAGGAAGTGCCCCTGTCGGGCGCCGAATACGACCTGTTGCTGACCCTGATCGGTTCCGCCCAGCGGGTCGTTGGCCGCGAATACCTGCTGGAACAATCGCGCAAGCGCATGTCGGGCGCGTCCGACCGCTCGATCGACGTGCTGGTCAGCCGGCTCCGCTCCAAGCTGGGCGAGCATGGCGGGGAGGCGCTGATCAAGACGGTGCGTGGCGCCGGCTACATGTTCACGCCCCGCATCGAACGGCAATGAGCGCCTGGCGATGAGCCGGGTCCATCTCTGGCCCGCCAGTCTGACCGGCCGCATCACGCTGGTGCTGCTGGTGGCGGTCTTGGTGGAGTTCGCCGGCACCGTGCTGGTGTTCGGGGAGGCGGAGCGGCTGCTGTTGCGCACCGGCCAGGCGCAGCGCGTGGCGGAACAGGTCGTCGCCGCGGAACAGGTGCTGGGCCCGTTGCCGCCCGCCGTACGGGCCAAGGCCGCGCCGGGCCTGTCCACCCGCCATGTCGCCTTTGCCGCCTCGGCCACCGCGCCGCCCGTGCGCCCGCAATCCGACGTCACGCGCGCCGCGCTGGCCGCCATGCTCGACTGGGAACCGACGCTGCAGAAGGATGCGCTGCGGGTCGGCCTGTCGCAGGGCAAGTTCGGCGGACGCCGGCTGGAAGGCGGCGTCCGGACCGATGACGGCAGCTGGATACTGTTCCGATCGCGTGAGCCGGTCAGCCACTGGCATGCATCCCTACGCTGGATCGCCTCGCTCGTGATGCTTGCCACGGCGGTCCTGCTGGTTGCCGTGCTGCTGGTCAGGACCATGGCCGCACCGCTGCGGGCGCTGTCGTCCGCCGCCGACCGCATCGGCCTGTCCCCGCAGCCGATCCTGATCGAACCGGGCGGCCCGCAGGAGATGCGCCGCCTGGCGGAGGCGTTCAATGCGATGCAGTCCCGCATCGGCGAATTGATCGACAGCCGGACGGAGGCGCTGCTGGCGGTCAGCCATGACCTGCGCACCCCCCTGTCCCGCCTGAAGCTGCGGCTGCACGGACGCCTGCGCGAAGGCGACCAGGAAGCCATGCAGGATGATCTGGCGGAAATGCAGGCGATGCTCGATTCCCTGCTGACCTACCTTTCACATGGTGCCGACGGGCAGACACCGGTGCGCACCGACCTTGCCGCGCTGCTCCGCTCCGTTGCCGCCAATGCGGAGGCGGTGGGACATCATGTCGACACAATGGGCGTGGAGGCGCCGCTGCATGCTACGGTGGATGCGGGCGCGATCCGGCGGGCGGTGACCAACCTGGTGGAGAACGCCTTCCGCTACGCCGGGGATGCCGTCCTGTCGCTGCGGACGGACGGCGCCCACGCGATCATCGCCGTGCGCGACCATGGTCCCGGCATCCCGGCCGAGCAGTTGCCGCATGTCACCGCGCCGTTCTTCCGCGGTGATCTGGCGCGTGCGCGGGACACCGCCGGCATGGGCATGGGCCTCGCCGTGGTGGAGCGGGTGGCGCAGCAGCATGGCGGATCATTGCAACTCGGCAATGCGACGCCCGGGCTGCGTGCGGAGCTATTCCTGCCGCTGGACCGTTAGCCCAGCGCGGCCGCAGCAACACTTTGTTACGTGCGCGTTGCATTGCAGCAATGGGAGGCATGCATTTCATGTAGCAAGGGCAAGTGCCGCCTCCCCCTGGATGGCCGCCCATACACGGAGAGCAGCAATGGAAATCGGCAGCGGCGTCGCCCGCTTTCAGGGTGAGGTGTACAAGCAGCAGCAGGAGCTGTTCCATACCCTCGCCCGCAATGGACAAAGCCCCAAGTACCTGATGATCAGCTGCGCGGATTCCCGCGTGGTTCCCGAACTGATCACGCAAGCCAATCCCGGTGACCTGTTCGTGTGCCGCAATGCCGGCAACATCGTGCCGCCGGTCGCGGTCAAGAATGGCGGCGTGTCCTCCACCGTCGAGTTCGGCGTCATGGCGCTGGGGGTGACGGAAATCATCGTGTGCGGCCATTCGGACTGCGGCGCGATGAAGGGGATGTTCAATCCCGAGGCGCTGGACGCCATGCCCAACGTGAAGGCCTGGCTGTCCTACTCCGAAACCGCGATGGAAGTGGTCAAGGCCTGCTACGGCCACCTCGACAAGGACGGTCAGGTGAAGGCGCTGACGCAGGAGAACGTCGCCATCCAGCTGGTCCACCTGCAGAACCACCCCTCCGTCGCGGCCGGTCTCGCAGCGGGCAGGCTGCAGCTGCACGGCTGGTACTTCGATATCGAAAGCGGATCGATCCAGGCGCTCGACAGCAATGGCTCGTTCCGCGAATTCAAGGCGGGCGACGACATGCCGATCGCCGTGCCGCGGCGTGAACGCAAGGTTGCGTCCATCAGCGAAGTGGCTGCCTGATCCGATGGCCCACGCCGCCACCCCCGTCGCGACTGCGCCGGCCACCAGCCCCCGGGCCACGTTCGGACGCGACTTCGCCGCCTCCATCGTGGTGTTCCTGGTCGCGATGCCGCTGTGCCTTGGCATCGCCATCGCATCCGGCGTACCGCCAGAACTGGGGCTGGTGACGGGCATCATCGGCGGGCTGGTGGTGGGCGCCATTGCCGGGTCTCCGCTGCAGGTCAGCGGCCCGGCCGCGGGGCTGGCGGTGCTGGTCTATGACATGGTGCAGGAGAACGGGCTGGCGATCCTCGGCCCGGTGCTGGTCCTGGCTGGCCTGATGCAATTCGCCGGTGGCGCGCTGCGGCTGGGCAATTACTTCCGCGGCGTGTCGCCGGCGGTGGTGCACGGCATGCTGGCGGGCATCGGCGCGGTTATCCTGCTGGCGCAATTGCACGTCCTGATCGACCGCTCCCCGCTGAGCGACGGGTTCACCAACCTCATCAGCCTGCCGGCGCGTTACTTCGCGCTGGAAACCGACATGACCCATGCGCTGATCGTGGGCCTGGTGACGATCGGCGCGATGCTGGGCTGGGACAAGTTCAAGCCCGGAAACCTGCGGCTGATCCCCGGCGCGCTGGTCGGCGTGCTGGCAGGCACGGCGGTCGCCGCGGCCGGCAGCCTGATGGTCAAGAAGATCGAGCTGCCCGACAGCATCGTCGGTGGCCTGACGCTCGCCAGCGGTGACACCTTCGCCAGCATGGCCGACCCGACAATCATCGGCCTGGCGCTGGCGCTGGCCTTCATCGCCAGCGCGGAGACCCTGCTCTCGGCCGCCGCGGTGGACCGGATGCAGGATCGGGTGCAGTCCAAGTACAACAAGGAATTGAGCGCGCAGGGCGTGGGCAATCTGCTGTGCGGTCTTGTCGGTGCATTGCCGATGACGGGCGTGATCGTCCGCTCCTCCGCCAACGTGCAGGCCGGGGCCATGACCCGCACCTCCACCATCCTGCATGGCGTATGGCTGCTCGCCTTCGTGGCGCTGCTGCCGTTCGTGCTGGCGGTGGTGCCGCTGGCGGCGCTGGCCGGCGTGCTGGTCATCACCGGCTACAAGCTGGTCAAGGTGTCGGAGGTGCGTCACCTGTTCTCCCGCTACGGCCTGCTGCCCGCGCTGATCTGGATCGTCACCTTCACCCTGGTGGTGACGGTGGACCTGCTGACCGGCGTGCTGGTCGGCCTGGCACTGACTGTGCTGGAACTGGTCCCGCACATGCGCGGCATCGGCCTGCGGATCGAGGAACGTCAGCCGACGCCGGAGCGGCGTGAGATCGTCATGACCGGGAAGGCGACGCTGATCTCGATCAACAAGGTTGCCGCCATGATCGACCGGCTGCCCAGCACCGGCCATGTGATGGTGGATACCACCAATGTCAGCTTTATCGACCATACCGTGTCCGAATTGCTGACCGACTCGCTGAAGCGGTGCCGCCAGCAGGGGTGCACCGTGGAGCTGATCACGGCGCGAGATGTGCCAGCGCAGGAGCCGCTGGCCGCCGCGCTGGCCTGACCCCGCAACGAACTTTCCCATTGCCCGGTGGTGCTTAATTGCGCCGCCGGGTTTTTTTGTTGTCCGCACGTAATCTGCGTCGTGCTATGTCCGGCGGCATAAACCAGCAGGTTGAAGAGGATACGACATGCGCATCGGCTGCCCCCGGGAAATCAAGAACCGCGAGTATCGGGTCGGTCTGACCCCCGAAAGCGTCAAGGAACTGGTCGCGCACGGGCATGAAGTCTGGGTGGAGGCTGGCGCCGGTCTCGGCATCGGTGCCGACGATGCGTCGTTCCGTGCGGCCGGTGCCCGGGTCGTGGAGGGACCGCAGGCGATCTTCGCCGAATGCGAGATGGTGGTGAAGGTGAAGGAGCCCCAGGCGGAGGAGCGCGCGATGCTGCATCCCGGTCAGTTGCTCTACACCTATCTCCACCTCGCCCCCGATCCCGATCAGACCGCGGACCTGGTGAAGTCGGGCGCGACCTGCATCGCTTACGAGACGGTGACCGGCGCCGGCGGTGCACTGCCGCTGCTTAAGCCGATGAGCCAGGTGGCCGGGCGAATGAGCATCCAGGCCGGCGCCACCGCGCTGGAGAAGGCACATGGCGGACGCGGCGTGCTGCTGGGCGGCGTGCCGGGCGTGCTGCCGGGCAAGGTGGCGGTGATCGGCGGCGGCGTGGTCGGCTTCAACGCCGCGCAGATGGCTGCCGGTCTTGGTGCCGATGTGACGATCCTGGATCGCAGCCCCGAGGTGCTGGAACGCGTCGGCACCTATTTCGAGGCGCGCGCCAAGACCCGCTTCGCCAATACCGCCAATGTGGAGGACGCCGTGATGGAGGCGGATTTGGTGATCGGCGCCGTGCTGATCCCCGGCGCCGCCGCGCCCAAGCTGGTGACCCGGGACATGCTGCCACGCATGAAGGCCGGTGCCGTGCTGGTGGACGTCGCCATCGATCAGGGCGGCTGCTTCGAAACCAGCCGCGCGACCACGCATGACGATCCGACCTACATCGTCGACGGTATCGTGCATTACTGCGTCGCCAACATGCCCGGCGCCGTCGCGCGCACCAGCACCTACGCGCTCAATAACGTTACCCTGCCCCATGCATTGCGCATCGCGGATCTGGGCTGGCGCGAGGCGCTGCGGGCGGATCCGCACCTCGCCAACGGGCTGAACGTCCACGACGGTCGCGTCACCTACCCAGCGGTCGCCCGGGAGCTGGGCTATGACGCACTGTCGCTGGACGAGGCGCTGGCCTGAACGCGTGTCAGGCCGGCGGCAGGAATGGCTCCGCCACCTCTGCCGGCACCCGCATCAGCCGGCCGGTCGCGCGATCGATCATCGCCCAGGTGGTACGGGCGCGGACCAGGTCGCGCCCGCCCGCATCACTGAAGGTGACGTGGCGGTCGAACCGGGCGCCCGTCGGCGGCTCACGGATCTCGGTCACCGCGGTGACCTCGGCCCCGGCGGCCACGTTGCCGCGATAGTCGATCTCATGCCGGGTCACGACCCAGGCATATCGCTCCACATCCTGCGGCAGGGCGTCGGCCTGCCAGTGCGCGGTGGCGATTTCCTCCATCCAGCGCACCCACACGGCGTTATTCACATGGCCCAGCTCGTCGATATGCTCCGCCCCGGCGACGAACCGCATCGTGAAGCGGTGGGCCATGTCAGACCGGCACGTCCAGCTGCCACAGGATGAAGGCGAACTCCTCCGCCGTCTCCTCCAGGCTCTGGAACCGGCCCGACTTGCCGCCGTGGCCCGCGCCCATATTCGTCTTCAGCAGCAGCTCGTTATTGTCGGTCTTCAGCTCGCGCAGCCGGGCGACCCACTTCGCCGGCTCCCAATAGGTGACGCGCGGGTCGTTGAGGCCGGCCGTCACCAGCAGCGGCGGGTAATCCTGCGCGCGCACCTGATCGTAAGGGCTGTAGCTGCGGATCAGCTCGAACGCTTGCCTGTCCTCGATCGGGTTGCCCCATTCCGGCCACTCACCGGGCGTCAGCGGCAGGTCCGGGTCCAGCATGGTCGCCAGCACGTCCACGAACGGCACATGCGCGACCACCGCACCCCACAGCTCCGGATCGGAATTGATCACGGCGCCCATCAGTTCGCCCCCGGCGCTCCCGCCCGAGATGCTGATGCGGCCCGCCTGGGTGAAGCCCCGCTCGATCAGCGCCTTTGCCACATCGACGAAATCGTTGAACGTGTTGGTCCGCTGCTTCAGCTTGCCCGCCTTGTACCAGGCGCGGCCCAGATCATCGCCCCCGCGGATATGCGCGATGGCATAGGCAAAGCCACGATCCACCAGGCTCAGCCGCGTGGTGGAAAAGCCGGGATCAATCGCGATGCCGTAGGCGCCGTAGCCATACAGGTGCAGCGGCCCTGCCCCCTGCCGATCGCGCCGGTACACCACGCTGACAGGTATCGCCGTACCATCGCGCGCGGTGATCTCCAGCCGCTCTGTCGCATAGAGATCGCGGTCATAACCGCTTGGGATCTCCTGCACCTTCAGCAGCTCAAGCCGCCGCTCCGCCACATGATAGTCGAAGGTGCTGGCCGGGCTGACCATGCTTTCGTAGCTGACGCGCAGCGCGTCCATCGCCCATTCGGGGTTGCTGCCGAACCCGGCGCTGTAGGTGTCTTCCGGAAACGCCACCGGCTCGACCCGCGCCGGATCATCGTAATAGCGCACCTCCAGCCGGTCGAGGCCGCCCAGCCGCCCTTCCGTGACGTAGAAGTCGCGGAACAGGTCGAACCCGGTCAGATAGAACTGGTCGGTGCCCTCGATCAGCGTGGTCCAGTCGCCCGGCCGGTCGAGCGGCGCCGTGGCGAGGCGGAAGTTCTCGTGCGTGTCGTTCGCATGGATGAACAGCACGCCGTCCCGCTCGTCGACGTCGTATTCCACGCCCGGTTGGCGGGCCCGCACCAGCACGGGTGTCGCCAGCGGATCGGCGGCGGGCACCAGCCGCACCTCGCTGGTCTCATGGTCGCCGGTGCCGATGATCAGCCACTTTTCGTTGGCGGACAGGCCCGCGCTGACGCGGAATCCCTCGTCATCCTCGTGGTAGAGCTCGACATCCTCGGCCAGCGGCCGGCCCAGCCAGTGCAGCCGGGCATTGTCGGTCCGCCACTGCTCGTTCGCCAGCGAATAGACGAGGCCGGTATCGCCCGCGACCCAGATCAGCGCGGACAACGTGCCTTCGATCGTGTCGGGGAGATGCTCGCCCGTCGCCAGCACCTTGATACGGGCGTCGAACCGTTCGGACCCGTCATCATCCACCGAATAGGCGAGCATGGTGCCATCATGGCTGACGCTGATCGCGCCCAGGCGGAAGTAATCCTTGCCGTCCGCCAGCGCGACCTCGTCCAGGATCAGCTCGTCATCACCGCCGGCGACGGGCTTGCGCCACCACTTCTTGTATTCGGCGGCTTCCTCGTACTCGATCCAGTACAGCCAATCGCCGTCCTTCTGCGGCACCGACTTGTCCGCTTCCTTGATGCGGGCGCGCATCTCGGCGAACAGGGTGTCCACCGCCGGGCGGTGCGGCTGCATCTTCGCCTCGAACCAGGCATTTTCCGCCGCCAGATGCGCCAGCACCTGCGGATCGGTCACTTCCGGGTAGCCGGGGTCGCGCAGCCAGGCGTAATCGTCCGCGACGGTAATGCCGTGATGGGTAACGGAACTGGGGCGTTTGGCGGCGACCGGAGCGGCGGAGGAGGCGGCTAGCGTGCCGCTGGTGTTGGCATCATCCATGGCGGGCATCTATGACCGCGCCATGGCCACCGCAAGCAAGGACGATCCGACGATGTTGATGCACACGCACGAGGCCCGGCTGGAGGCGCTGCGCGCGGAACTCACGCGTCGGCAACTGGGTGGCTGGATCGTGCCCATCGCTGACGAGCACATGAGCGAATATGTCGGCGCCTATGCGCAGCGCCTGCACTGGCTGACCGGCTTCGCCGGCAGCGCGGGCAGCGCGGTCGTGCTGGCGGATGACGCGGCGGTGTTCGTCGATGGGCGGTATACCATCCAGGTGCGCGAACAGGTCGACAGCCGGCTGTTCCGGCACATGAGCGTGCCCAAGGATGACCCCCTGCGCTGGATCGCCGCGACGGCGCCGGCCGGCGCGCGCATCGGCTACGACCCTTGGCTGCACACTGCCGGGTGGGTGAAGAACGCCGCGCGTGTACTGGCGACAGCGGGGATGGAGCTGGTCGCGGTGGCGGACAATCCGCTGGACGCCATCTGGCAGGATCGCCCCGCCCCCTCCCCCGCCCCGGCGCTGCCTTATGACGAGGCGCTGGCGGGTCGCTCCAGCGCCGACAAGCGCGCCGAACTGGCGGAGGGCTTACGTGCCCGCGGGCTGGATGCGGCGATCGTCAGTGCGCTCGATTCCGTGGCGTGGCTGTTGAACATCCGCGGCACCGACGTCGATCATACGCCGGTCGCGCTGTCCTACGTCGTCGCCCGCGCGGATGGCACCGCCGACCTGTTCATCGCGCCCGAGAAGACCGGGGCGGAGCTGCTGCGGCATCTGGGTAACGCGGTAATTGTGCGCGACCGGGCGGACTTCGCCGGCGCGCTGACCGGGCTTGGCGGCCAGCGGGTGCTGGTCGACCCATCCTTCGGCGTGGCCGCCATCACGCAGGCGCTGGAGGAGGCCGGCGCGACCGTCGTGGCGGAAAGCGACCCGACGATCATCGCCAAGGCGCAGAAGAACCCGGCCGAACAGGCGGGGCAACGCGCGGCACAGGCACGGGACGGGGCGGCGATCGCGCGATTCCTGCACTGGCTGGCGACAGAGGTGCCCGGCGGCGGCGAGACGGAGCTGTCGGCCGTAGCGCGCCTGCTTGCCTTCCGGCAGGCGACGGGCCTGCTGCGGGATACGTCCTTCGACACGATCTCCGCAGCCGGGCCGCATGCGGCGCTGCCGCATTACCGGGTGGACGAGGGCAGCAACCTGCCGATCCGGCCCGGCAGCATCTACCTGGTCGATTCGGGCGGCCAGTATGATGACGGCACGACCGACATCACCCGCACCGTATGGGTTCCGGACGCCGCCGGCACCCAGCCGACCGCGCAGCAGCGCGATCGCTTCACCCGCGTGCTGAAGGGGCACATCGCGCTCGACCGGCAGGTATTCCCCGCCGGCACGATCGGTGGGGAGCTGGACGTGCTCGCCCGCCAGTACCTGTGGATGGATCAGGCGGATTATGCCCATGGCACCGGTCACGGCGTCGGCAGCTTCCTGGCGGTGCACGAGGGGCCGCAGCGCATCGCCCGCCTGCGCGGCGGCCAGGCCGGCACCACGCAGGAACTGCTGTCCGGCATGATCCTGTCGAACGAGCCCGGCTATTACGAAGCCGGCGCCTACGGCATCCGGACGGAAAACCTGCTGCTGGTGGTGCCGCGGGACGATGAGGGTCAATGGCTCGGGTTCGAGACGCTGACCTTCGTACCGATCGATCGCACCCTGGTGGAACCGGCTTTGCTGTCGCCGGAGGAGATCGCCTGGTGGAACAGCTATCATGTGCGCACCCACGCACTGCTCGCCCCGCAGCTGGACGGCGCGGCTCTCGGCTGGCTGGACGCGGCTTGTGCCCCCCTGTGACGCTTGCAGGCGGGTGAACGTACATGCCGGCAGGCGACAAAGTGCGACACTTATCGCGCATTCCGGCACAGGGATGATACCTTCGGGCCGTAGATGACGTTGCATGGACAGCGGGGCGCCGGGTTCCGACCCCTCCCTCCCCTTCCGGTGCCCCGTTGTTCGCCCGTTTCGACCCCTTGCGGGAGACCCGCTGTGAAGATCATGTCCCTGCTCGCCTTCGGCTCAGCCGCCGCCGCGCTGCTGGCGATGCCCGCCGTCGCGCAGAACGCCGCGCCGGACCCCCAGTCCACGCTACAGAACAACAGGATGCGGATGATGGCCGATACCACCCGTCAGCAGGCCGAACAGCGGGCGACAGAGCTGTTCACCCGGATGGACAGCGATGGCGATGGTCAGTTGAGCGCGGAGGAAGCGAGCAGGATGCCGGCTCGCGGCCGCCGCGCACAGGAAGGTCGCCTGCGCGGCCCGGTTCCCGACGTGGCGCCGCCGCCCGCGACTGGCAGCGAAGAGGCCCGGCCGATGACGCGCGCGGACTTCGTCGCCAACGCCCTTGCCCTGTTCGATCGCGCCGACGCGGACCGCAACGGCACCGTCACGCAGGAAGAGCGCCGCGCCGCGCGGGGTCAGCGCAACGGCCGCACGGGCGGGCCGCCCACCACCATCCAGTAAGGCATGACCGCCCCGCCCCCGGAACCGGCACCCATCCGCCTGCTGCTGGTTGATGACGAGCCTACGCTGCGCGAACCCCTGGCGGACTATCTGGTCCGGCAGGGGTTCGTCGTGCGGCAGGCGCCCGACGCCGCCCGCGCACGCAGTGCCCTGGTGGAGGAACGGCCTGACCTGGTTCTGCTCGACATCATGATGCCGGGCGAAGACGGCCTGTCGCTGTGCCGCCACCTGGTGGAAACGCGGGAGCTGCCGGTGATCTTACTGACCGCGCGTGGCGAGGCGACCGACCGGATCATCGGGCTGGAGATCGGCGCCGACGATTACGTGGTGAAGCCGTTCGAACCGCGTGAGCTGGTCGCCCGCATCCGCTCCGTCCTGCGCCGTGCCACCCGCGCGCCTACCCTGGCGGAGGAGGATGCGCTGTACGAGTTCGAGGGATGGCGGCTCGATCCGCTGAAGCGTCGATTGACCGATCCGGAAGGTACGGTGGTGCCGATCTCCTCGGCGGAGTTCCGGCTGCTGGTCGCCTTCCTCACGCATCCGCGCCAGGTGCTCGACCGCGACCGGCTGCTCGACATGGTGCAGGGGCGGGAGGCGCATCTGTTCGACCGCGCGGTGGACAACCAGATCAGCCGCCTGCGCCGCAAGGTGGAAGCCGACAGCCGCGATCCGCGCCTGATCCAGACCGTGTGGGGCGGCGGCTATCGCCTGGCTGCGGACGTTCGGCGGATGGGGCAGCCCGCGCGCCGGTCCGATGGCGGCGCCTGAGCCATTGCGCGCGCTTTCGTCACGCCTGTGGCCACGCAGCCTGCTGGGTCAGATGCTGCTCGCCGTCGCAGCCGCACTGCTGGTGGCGCAGGGCCTGTCCGCCGTGCTGCAGGTGCAGGCGGCGCGGCAGCGGGCGGAATCGCGTGCCATGAACGCGCTCGCCTTCCAACTGGTGGCCGAACCGCGCATGGTGTTCGGGCAAAGACACCGGCACCGCGACACGCCGCGTTGGACCCGGCTGCGCATCCAGCGCACCGACACCTCCCCCCTGCTACCGGGCGAGAGCCGCGACGGGGCGCGTGAACAGGCGCTCACCGCTATCCTCGCCGAACAGAACATCGCCCCGGTCGAACTGGTGGTGACGGGCCGGACGTGGCGGCAGGATGGCTGGGTGATGCAGCAACTGGCGGAACGTGGGCGTCCGGAGGCCTATGACTGGCTCGACTACCCCTTCCTGCTCGCCGCCATGCGCCGCGACGGGGAGACGAGCTGGACGGTCGCGCGGGTGCCGTTGCCCCAGGGTGATCAATGGCGGATCAGCCGTCTCGCGCTGCAGACCCTGGTGCTGTATGTCGTGCTGGTCGGCGGCCTCGCGCTGCTGCTGCGCCGGATTACCCGGCCGCTGGCGGCACTGACCACGCGAGTGGAGGACTTTGCGCGCACGCGCGACCTGTCCGGCCAGCTCGCACCCACGGGGCCGCAGGATATGCGTCGGCTGATCGTGGCGCACAACGCCATGGAGGCGCGCATCGCCGCCCTGCTGGACGAGAAGGACGTGATGCTGGGCGCAATCGGCCACGACCTCAAGACTCCGCTCGCGGCCCTGCGCGTCCGGATCGAAAGCGTACCCGACACCGCAGAACGCGCGCGCATGGCCGCCACGATCGAGGACATCGTCCACTCGCTCGACGACATGCTCTGGCTTGCCCGCGTGGGCCGGCCGGGGGAGGAGCCGGAGCGCACCGACATGGCCGCTTTGCTGGAGTCGGTGGTGGAGGAGTACGAGGATCTCGGCCAGCCGGTCACGCTGGAGGAGGCCGACCGCTTGCCCATGGCGCTGCGCGCGCTGTGGCTGCGTCGCGCCGTGCGCAACCTTGTCGACAACGCCGTGCGCTATGGCGGCGGGGCGCGGGTCTCGCTCCAGCGCGAGGGCACATCCGCGGTGGTGCGGGTGGATGATGACGGGCCGGGCATTGCGGAGGACGCGCAGGATGCGATGCTGCTGCCGTTCGCACGGGGAGAGACATCGCGCAATCGCGGCACCGGCGGCGCTGGTCTCGGCCTGACCCTGGCCCGTGCCATTGCCGAGCAGGATGGCGGCGCGCTGCGCCTTGCCAATCGCCGCGACAGTGATGGCCGCTTGCTCGGTCTCAGGGCCGAACTGCACCTGCCGGTCCGCTGAGGTTCGGCGCTATCCGTTCAGCGCGTTGATGGCGGCGAGTACCCGCTGCTCCACCTCAGCCCGCGGCAGGCCGGGCGGGATGGGCGCACCGAAGCGGAAGGTGATGGTGCCCGGCCGCTTGATCCAGCGGTGATACAGCGGCCCGCTGTCCACCGCGACCGGCACGATCGGCAGCCCGGTCGCCTTGTAGATGCCGACGAAACCCGGCCGCAGCAGCGCCGATTGTCCATGCGCCGTGCGGGTTCCTTCGGGAAAGATCGCCAGGGGCCGGCCATCCGCCACCATGCGCCGCGCCTCCGTCAGCATGGCCCGCAACGCCTTCGCCCCCGCCTCCCGATACACGGGCACCAGGCCGTAGCTGCGCGCCACGCGGCCCCAGCCCGGCAGGTCGAACAGCTCCCGCTTGGCGAAGATCGCCGGCCGGTCCAGCAGGCAGGGCAGGTCGATCGCCTCGAAGAACGCCTCGTGCCGAAGTGCGTAGAGAACCGGCTGCTCCGCCCGGTTGCCTTCCACGCGCACATGGATCCCGGCAAGCCGCGCCAGGCACCAGCGATGCACGCGGGACCAGCGGCGCACCACGACCGGCAGGTGACGCGGTGCCCAGCGCGCAACCACCAGAGCATGGCTCACCAGCACGGCGGTGGCGCAGTAGAACGCCACGTAGAACGCCACCGACCGCAGCAGGTTCATGCGCCGCGCACCACCCGCACCATGACCCACGCCGCCAGCAGTTTATGGTATTCGAGCAGCAGGATGAACAGCGACGGTTCGGAGCGGATCGCGTCACGCACGACCACCACGTCGGGCGGCAACGCGGCCTCCAGCTCCAGCGCGCCGCGCCGCATGTGCCAGTCGGTCGTGACCAGCCGCAGGGTGCGAACCTGCTGCTCCTTCACCCATTGCGCCGTCTCCAGCCCATTGCCGCGGGTATCGAGGGCGGCGAAGCCCAGGGTCACGCAGCAACGCATCGTCGCGGGGGGCACGTCGTATTCGGCGGCGAATTCACCCGGGCGCACCTGTTCGGCGACCCCCGTCACCAGCAGGCGCGGCGCCTGCCGCTGTTGGAGCAGGGCCAGGCCCCGCTCGATCCGTCCGCCGCTGCCGGTCAGCACGACGATGGCGTCGGTCCGTTCGTCAGGTGCGGGCTTGGGCAGCGCCACGGCGAACAGGACGAAGCCCAGCAGCCAGACAAGCAGCAGCGCGGCCAAGAAACGCCGGATCACCGGCCCCTCCGGCATGGCTGAACAAGGGCGGGCGAGCGGCGCGACATCGGTGCGCGCGGCTATAACGGCGGATCGATGTGGAAAAAAGGGCGGCGGAGCGGCTCGGGCGCGGCCGACCGCTTGTTGCCGCGACACGGTCGCCTTAGAGACCGGCCAGGATGATGATCGAGTGCCCCGCCTGCGCAACGCGCTACCAGGTGTCGGAAACGGCGATCCCGGACGAAGGCCGCACCGTGCGTTGCGCCAAGTGCGGCGAAAGCTGGTTTCAGCCACGGCCCGAGCCGGAGGTGGAAACCGCGGTCGAGGAGATCGCCCCTGTCGATCCCGTCGACGATGTCGAAGCCCCACCCGAACCTGTGCCGGCGCCCGTGCCGCCACGCGACCGTTCCGGCCGGCGGCGCCTGTGGGCATGGACGGCGATCATCCTGCTGGCGCTGGGCGGCGCCAGCTTCGCCGCGGTGAAATGGTGGGGAGCGCCCGATTGGCTGCCGCTGCCCCGCGCGACCTTTGCCGCCGGCAAGCCCGGGCTGGAGCTGGACTTCCCACCTGACCGGCAGGAATGGCAGCAATTGCCGGACGGTACGGAGTTCTTCGGCGCCAGCGGCACCATTACCAACCGCACCGACAGCACCGCCGACGTACCGCCGATCCTGATCGTGCTGCGCGATGCGCGCGACCGCATCGTCTACAGCTGGGAAGTCGCCCCGCCCCGCCGCCGCCTGGCACCGGGGCAGAGCGTCGCCGTACGCGAAGCGGTCACGGACGTGCCGCGATCGGCCCGCGTGGCGGAGATCGGCTGGAAGCCGGTCTGAGCGCGCCATCGTGCTTGCAGACCCCCGGACCATTTGCTAGGCGCGCGCTCCTACCCGGCCGGACGCCTCAAATGCGTGCGGCCAAACCTGCGGTCGTGGCGGAATTGGTAGACGCGCAACGTTGAGGTCGTTGTGGGCGAAAGCCCGTGGAAGTTCGAGTCTTCTCGACCGCACCAGGTAGTATCGGCAGAGATCATCTCCTTGCCTGCGGGCGCACCTCGCCCCCGGTTCACGCCGGCATAATCATCCAGTCCCGCCCAATCGGCCCTGCCGATCTCCCGGCATGGGCGCGGCGGAGTCGTCCTTATCGACAGCATGGACCTATGCCACGTCTGCGCCCTGCCGCGCAGCGAGGCAGCCGCGCGCTCGTCATCAAAGTTTAACAAATTCGTTGACAGCGCTGTTGAACGCAAGTTTATGCCGCACGCACACTGGTTAGACGATCAAAAATCACTTTGGTTACTATCTTTGTGCAAGATTTGGTCTGGCAGGGGTGCAGATCAGATCGGGGGGCCTTTCAGGGCAGCACGCTGCCGCTTCATGCCCGATCTGTGCGCGTCTGACGGTCACGTCTTCAACTTGCGCTGGAGTATGATTGCATGACGCTTCGCCCGCTGCTGCTTGCCGGAACCCTGCTCGGCCAGGCCTTGCTGGCCGGTGCACCCCCGGTGCGGGCGCAGGACGGTGCGGCAGCCGCCTCCTCGGCTGGTTCCGCCTCCGCCATCCCAGCGCCCGACACATTCTTTCCGCAGCCGATCGGCAGCGACTACTTCCTTGCCGACTACACCCAGTACGAGGCCTATCTGCAGCGGCTGGCCGCGACCTCCGATCGCATGCAGCTGGTGGA
The DNA here is from genome assembly GCF_039830145.1 of Croceibacterium sp. TMG7-5b_MA50. Taxonomy (NCBI): domain Bacteria; kingdom Pseudomonadati; phylum Pseudomonadota; class Alphaproteobacteria; order Sphingomonadales; family Erythrobacteraceae; genus Croceibacterium; species Croceibacterium sp. TMG7-5b_MA50. The sequence continues at coordinate 1,696,186 of NZ_CP156082.1, forward strand.
CTTCGGACGGTCGGAAGAAGGGCGCACGCAGTGGATGGCGGTGGTCTCCTCCCCCGCGAACCTCGCCCGTGCCGACGAATATCGCCGCATTGCGGAGCAGTTGGCGCGCGGGCGGGTGAGCGAGGCGGAAGCGCAGCGACTGGCGGGTGAAGGCAAGGCGATCGTGTGGATCGATGCCGGGCTGCACGCGACGGAGACGGTGACGTCGCAGGGCCAGATCCAGGTCCTGCATCGCATGCTGACGCAGAACGATCCGGAAACGCTGCGCATCCTGGACGATTGCATCATCCTGTTCGCGCATGACAATCCGGACGGGATGGAACTGGTCAGCGACTGGTACATGCGTCACGCCGATCCGGAGAAGCGCGAATTCGCCACGCTGCCGCGCCTGTACCACAAATATGTCGGCCACGATAACAACCGCGACAGCTACATGTCGCAGCTATCGGAAACGGCCAACATCAACCGGGTGCTGTTCCGCCAGTGGTACCCGCAGATCGTGTTCAACCAGCACCAGACCGGGCCGGACGGGATGGTGGTGTTCATTCCGCCGTTCCGCGATCCGTTCAACTTCAACTACGACCCGCTGGTCATGGCGGAGCTGAGCGAGGTCGGCCACGCAATGCAGTCGCGCCTGATCGAGGAAGGCAAGCCTGGCGGCGGTACGCGCAGCGTCGCCAATTATTCGACCTGGAACAACGGTATGGTCCGGTCGATCAACTACTTCCATAATTCGATCGGCCTGCTGACGGAGATCATCGGCGGCCCCACCCCCACGACGGTACCGCTGGTGCCGGACACGCAGATGCCCCGCAATGACGAGCCAATGCCGATCGCGCCGCGTCCGTGGCACCTGCAGGACACGCTGGATTACCAGTATTCGCTCAACCGCGCGGTGCTGGACTATGCCAGCCGCAACAAGGAACGGTTGCTGCTGAACATCTGGCGCATGGGCGCGAACAGCATTGCGCGCGGCAGCCAGGACAGCTGGACCATGGACCCGGTCGTGGTGGAGCGGATGCAGGCCGCCGCGCCCCTGCGGCAATCGGACAGCGAACGGGCATGGCGCGGTCCCAAGCGGATCGACCCGGCACTTTACGGCCCGCTGGCGCAGGACCCGGCGGAACGTGATCCGCGTGCCTACATCATCTCCGCCGAGCAGCACGATCTGCCGACCGCCGTCACTTTCGTGAACGCGCTGATCAAGAACGGTATCGAGGTGGACCGGGCGGCAAGCGCCTTTACCGCCAATGGCCGCAACTATCCGGCGGGATCGTTCGTGGTGCGGACGGCGCAGGCATACCGCCCCTTCGTGCTCGACATGTTCGAGCCGCAGCACCACCCGCACGACACGCAATATCCGGGCGGTCCGCCGAAGGCGCCCTACGACATCACCGGCTACACGCTGGCCTACCAGATGGGCATCGGCTTCGACCGGGTGCTGGACGGGCTGGATCCCGCCGCCGTCGCCGCGCTGGCACCGGTGGCGGACGTGATGACGCCGCCCGCCGGCAGCATCGTGGGCCAGGGTGATGCCGGCTGGCTGGTCGGGCACGAGACCAACAACAGCTTCATCCTGACCAACCGTCTGCTGAAGGCCGGCGTGCCGGTATCATGGATGGAGGCCGCGACCAGTGCCGAAGGCGTGACGCTGCAGCCCGGCGCGATCTGGGTGCCCGCCAGTGCGGAAGCGCGCCGTATCGTGGAGGCAGGCGTGGGGCCGCTGGGGATCACCGCCCATGCATTGCCCGCGGCGCCCGCTGGCGACAGCATCGCGCTGAAAGCCACGCGCATCGGGCTGGTGGACCAGTGGGGCGGGCTGATGCCGGCAGGCTGGACCCGCTGGCTGCTGGAACAGTTCGAATTCGATTTCGCGCAGGTCTTCCCGCAACGCCTGGACGCCGGAAACATCGATCGCGATTACGACGTGCTGCTGTTCACCGACGATACCTTGCCGGCAGCCGGTGCATGGGGCGGCGGCCGCGCTCCGCGCCAGCCGGAAGAAGCGGACACCCCGCGCGAGATGCGACCGATGCTGGGCGCGATCACCGATGCGAAGACGGTGCCTGCCGTCTCGAACTTCGTGAACGGCGGCGGCGCGGTCGTGGCGATGGGTAGCGCGACCCGCTTCGCCGAGCTGCTGGACACGCCGCTGCACGCCGCCTTGGCACGCGAGGTCGATGGGGCGGAGCGAACGCTGGAGCCGACCGAGTTCTATATTCCCGGCTCGATCCTGCGTGCCCGCGTCGACAATACCCAGCCGCTCGGCTTCGGCATGCCGGCGGAGATCGACATGTTCTTCGCCAATTCGCAAACCTTCGTGACCGAACCCGAAACCGGCGCGGCATCGACGATCCGGCCCGCATCGTGGTTCGAAGGGCGTGACCTGCTGCGCAGCGGCTGGGCCGTGGGTCAGGAGCGGCTGGCCGGGACGATGGCCGTGGCCGACGTGCCCGTGGGTGAGGGACGCCTGCTGCTGATGGGGCCGGAAGTGGCGCAGCGTGCGCAGCCCTACGGCACGTTCAAGTTCCTGTTCAACGCGCTGCTGTGGGGCGGCGCCGACGACTGATGTGCAAGGCGGGCAGAGATGTGGCCAGCACATCCGCCCGCGAGGTTTTCGGGGGAGAGGGACTGAAGGCTACCGCAAAGATTGAAGGGGGGTAGCATCATGTTTCAGGGATCACGGCGCCGGCGGCTGACGCTGACGGCCACATCGTTCATCGCGCTGGCGCAGGCCGGCATCGTTCACGCACAGGATGCGACCGCGCCCGACATCAACGATGATCCGGCGGCACAGCAGCCTTCCGCGGCGGAGATCGTGGTGGTCGGCTCGCAGATCCGCGGCGCACGCATCAACGAAGCGCTGCCAGTTACGGTGGTCGGCACCGACCAGATCGAGGCAGCGGCGGTCGTCTCGGGCGACGAGCTGTTCCGTTCGATCCCGCAGTTCGGCGACGTACGTTTCAACAGCCAGTACCTGCCCGGCACCTCCAACTCGGCGCGCGGCGATGTCGGTTCGCTCGACCTGCGCAGCCTGGGCGTCGGCAACACGCTGGTGCTGCTGAACGGCCGGCGCGTGGTGAACCACCCGACCAGCCAGGCCAACGACCAGTTGGTGCCGGTGCTCTCCTTCAATTCCAACGCGCTGCCGGTGAACGGTCTGGAACGGCTGGAGGTGCTGCGGGACGGCGCCGCCGCGATCTACGGCGCGGATGCGGTTGCGGGCGTGGTCAACACCGTGCTGAAATCCGATTACGACGGGGCCGAGCTGTCGCTGCAATATGGCGGCGCGGAAGGCACGGGCTTGCGCGAATTCAACGCCAACGGCGTGATCGGCACCAACTTCAACGAGAACCGCGGCAACGTCACGCTGTTCGCCAGCTACGATCACGGCACCGGCATCGACTCGCGAGAGCAGGACTTCACCGCGTCGGACGATCGCCGCCCGCTGTTCGCCGACACGCCCTTCGCCAGCCAGAACTCGCTGCTGGGCACCGCGACCACCACGCAATACCCGAACCTTCGCACCGTGGGCAATGTGGTGGTGCGCCGCAACGGCACCGCGATCACCAACACCAGCGGCCAGTTCCACGTTCAGCCGCTGGGCCAGGTGGGCTGCCAGGCCACCATCGGGGCGGAACGCTGCATCCAGAGCGGCGCGCTGGCGACCTCCGGCGCGGATGCCAACCTGCGGTACGACAACGCCGCGGCGGGCATCACCGTCGTGCCGGAGCTGGAGCGGCTGAACCTGTTCCTGACCGGCAATTACGAGATCAACGACAGCCTCACCTTCTTCACCGAAGGCGGCTTCTACCGGGCGAAGACGAAGGCGAACCAGGGTGCGATGAGCACCACCACCGCCTCTCCCCTGTCCGTGCCGGCGGATTATTACTGGAACCCCTTCGGACCGACCACGATCAACGGCGCGCCCAATCCCAATCGCCTGTCCGGCATCAACGCCCCTGCCGGCGGTGTGGCGCTGACCATTCCCAACTACGCCTTCACCGATCTCGGCCCGGTGGAGATCGACGTCACCAACCAGCAGTTCCGCCTGCTGGGCGGCCTGCGCGGGGAATGGGGCAAGTTCGACTGGGAAACCGCGGTCAGCTATTCGGAGGCGTGGGTCCGCGATGTCAGCGACAATGTCAGCCGCACCGCCCTGTATGAAAGCATGTCGATCGACGGGCCCGATGCGTACAACATCTTCGGCACGTCGGTGAACAGCGACGCGACGAAGGACGCGATCCGGCAGGATCTGGTCCGCTTCACCAAGTCCACGCTGGCGACGGCCGACTTCCACCTGTCCACGGGTTCGCTGTTCGAATTGCCGGCCGGCGGGCTCGGCATGGCGGCGGGCGTCGAAGGGCGGCGGGAGACGCAGCTCGACGATCGTGACAGCCGGATCGACGGCACCATCACCTTCACCGATCCCGCGACCCGGCGGCTGGATGCCGACTTCGTGAACTCCGCGACCAACCCCGATACCGGCGGCGACCGCAACGTCATCGGGGCCTACATCGAATTCGCGATTCCCGTGATCTCGCCGGAGATGGGCATCCCGCTGGTCCGCAGCCTGGATATCCAGGCGGCTGCCCGGTATGAATATTACGACGATTTCGGCGACGTTGCGGTGCCCAAGGTCGCCGGTGCGTGGGACGTGATCGACGGCATCCGCCTGCGCGGATCGTGGGCCAAGTCGTATCGCGCGCCGAACCTGGAACAGCTCAACGCCACGCTGATCACCCGGTCCAATGGCCGGACCGACTGGATCCGGTGCGAGGCGGACCTCAGGGCCGGGCGCATCGCCAGCTTCAACGATTGCTCGCAGAGCTTCACCACGCAGGAACGCCGCTCGGGCAATGCTGATCTCGACGCGGAACGTGCCACCACCATGTCGTTCGGCACCGTGCTGGAACCGCCGCTGCCGCTCGGCTGGGGCGACCTGACCTTCACCGCGGACTGGTGGAACGTGAAGCAGACCGGCCTCATCGGCCTGTATGGCGGCGCCAACGCGCTCATCAACGATTACCTGCAGCGCACGCAGGGCAGCAGCTACGCCAATCTGGTGCGCAATCCCGTCACCCAGGCCGACCGGGACGAGTTCGCGGGCACCGGGTTGGAGCCGGCGGGGACCATCGCCTACCTGCTGGACCAGTACGTCAACATCCTGCCGCAGGAGGTGGAGGGCCTCGACTTCAACCTGACCTACCGCACGCCCGAAACCAGCATCGGCCGCTTCAACCTGGCGGTGAACGCCTCCCATTTCCTGAAGTTCTTCCAGACACCTTCGCCGCAGGTGGAGGAGCTGATCGCCGCGCAGGAGGCCGGCCTCATCAACGGGGGCATCAATATCGGCCAGGGCGGCAGCCTGCTGAAGGACGGGGGCAAGCCCCGGTGGCGCGGCTCCGCCTCGCTCACCTGGTCGCTCGACAACGTCACCGTCGGCGGCTTCGTCCAGTATACCGGTGTCGTGGAGCAGCAGGCGCTCGTCTATCCGGACGGCAGCTACTGGGAGGTGGGGCCGCAGACGACCGCCAACCTCTACGCCCAGTACACCTTCGACGAAGGCACGCTGGACGGCACGTCCTTCCGGCTCGGCGCGCGCAACCTGTTCGATGCGAAGCCGCCGCTCGCCACCGGCGGCTATCTCGGCACGATCTACGCGCCGATGCGCCGCTACTGGTACGTCAACGTGCGGCACAGCTTCTGATCGCATATCCCCGGCCACGCCGCGCGCGGCCGGGACCTTCATGGCAACGGGGACCATCATGACCAGCACTGCCCTTCACCGGATCGCCGCGGCGCTCGCTTTGGCTTCCCTGCCGCTATCGGCCATCGCGCAGGACGCGGCCACGCAGGCGCCGCCCGCCGCGGCGGCGACGCGTGGCAGCGGCGGCGACATCGTCGCCTACGGCCAGATCCACGGCCCAGTGATCGGGCGCGACGGCATGGTTTCCAGCCAGAGTGCGCCCGCCACTCTGGTGGGGACGGAGATCCTGCGCCAGGGCGGCAACGCCGTGGATGCGGCCATTGCCGTCGGCCTGGCGGAGGCCGTGACCCTGCCGCGCGCGGGCAATCTGGGTGGCGGCGGCTACATGGTGGTGCACATGGCCGCCACGGCGGATCGTCCGGCGTCAACGATCGCGATCAACTATTACGGCATCCTCCCGCAGGCGATCACGCCCGAAACCATGCTGGGCAGCAATGGCCGGCCCGACCAGTCCAAGGTCATGTCGTTCCTCGGCACCACGGTCCCCGGCACCGTCGCCGGCCTGTGGGAGGCGCATCAGCGATACGGCAGCATGCCGTGGGCGAAGCTGGTGGAACCTGCCATCCGCCTGGCGCGTGACGGCGTGAAGCTGACCGATGGGGAGGCGGAAGCGACCGCCGGCCGCGCCGCGATGCTCGGCCGCGATCCGGGCGCGCGTGCCGCCTACCTGAAAGCCGATGGCACCCCCTACCAGCCGGGCGAACTGTTCCGCCAGCCGGACCTCGCCTGGAGCCTGCAGCAGATCGCGGAGGGTGGGCGCGACGCGTTCTACAAGGGCGCGCTGGCGGAACGGATGATCGCCGGCATCCAGGCGGGCGGCGGCATCATGACGATGCAGGACCTCGCCAGCTACACCGCCGCCGTCACCGAACCCGTCTGGTCCAGCTATCGCGGGCTGCCGATCGCCTACATGGCCCCGACTTCCAGCGGGGTCACGCTGGCGCAGGCGATGAACATCCTGGAACGCTTCCCCTTGCGCGAATATGGCTGGGGCAGCGTCAATGCGCTGCACCTGATTTCCGAAGCGATGAAGATCGCGGCGTCCGATCGCCGGCTGGTCGGCGGGGAACCGCAATGGACGACGCCGTGGCGCGGCCTTGCCAGCAAGGAATATGCGGCGGAACGCGCGCAGCTGATCCGCATGGATGCCTCGCTGACGGCGGCCACCCTGCCCGACGGGAACCCGTATCCGCACGAAAGCGCCGATACGACGCACTTCTCGGTCGCCGACAAATTCGGCAACGCGGTCGCGAACACCTACACGCTGACTGCATCTTATGGCGCGCATGTGGTGCCGCCGGGCACCGGCATCCTGCTCAACAATTCAGGCGGCAACTTCGCCTGGGGCAGCAGCGACCCGGCGCGACAGGCGACCTGGCCCGCCCCCGGCAAGCGCGCGGGTTCGACGATCACCCCGCTGATCGTGTTCCGCGACGACAAGCCGTGGCTGGTCACCGGCACGCCGGGCGGGGGCTACATCATCGCCACCATGGCGCAGATCCTGGTCAATGCGATCGACTTCGACCTGAACATCGCGGAGGCGGCGGAACGGCCGCGCATCAACCAGGGCGGTGGCGACGCCCCGCTGGAACTGGAGGGTGGTTACTCGCCCGACATCATTCCTTTGCTGGAGGCACGCGGCCACACGGTGCGGCAGTCGAACACCATGGGCAGCACGCAATCGATCATGATCGAAGGCGACCGCTTCCTGGGCGCTGCCGATACCCGGCGGCCCGACGCACTCGCCGCCGGGGTACGCTGACGGGGTCCGCTAAGGGGTACGCTGACGGAGATTGCGGGGCTGGATCAGCGCTAAGGCGCTTCGCCAGTCGCCGCGATCATGCGAACCGCGTCGCCGCATACAGCGACGCGTCCAGCGCCTCGGTCATGGCGTCGCGCGCTTGTCCAAGCAGGAGCTGCGCCCCCAGCCGGGCCGCCGCCGGGGCCGTCTGGATGCCGAAGCCGCCCTGCCCCGCGAACCAGAACAATCCGGGCACGTCCGCGTCCCAGCCATAGACCGGCCGCCGATCGGGCGCGAAGCTGCGCAAGCCCGCCCAACGGCGCTCCACCGCCTCTACCCGCCAGTCGACCACCTCGCCCAGCCGGTCGATGGCAAGCGCCACGTCCAGCTCCTCTGGCGCGGCATCACAGGGTGGGCTCGGCGTCTCGTCATGCGGGCTCAGCCACAGGCGGCCATTTTCGGGCTTGAAGTAGAACTGTCCGGCGAGGTCCAGCACCAGCGGCAGGGTGGCGGGCGCCGGCGGATCGGTGCGCAATTGCGCCACCGTACGCCTGAGCGGCCCGATGCCGAGCGGCCGCGCCCCGGCGAGTGCCGCCACATCGTCGGCCCAGGCCCCGGCGGCATTGACCACCACGCCGGCGCTGATCTCCGTCCCGTCCTCCGCCTGCAACCGCCAGCCCGCACCCGCCCGCTCCAGCGCGGCGATGCGGCTGTTCGGCCGCAGGATGACGCCGCCCTGCCGCGCCAGGGCCAGGTAATGCGCGTGCAGCCCGGCAACGTCGATGTCGGCGCAGGACGGCTGGTGAATCGCCAGCCCCCAGCCCGCGCGCAGGCCCGGGATCATCGGCGCGACTCCGGCCCGATCCAGCACCTCGATCTGCACGCCCGTCCCGGCGAAACGGTCGATAAAGGCGGCGACCGCCGCATCCCCGTCGCGCGCCACATACAGCGCACCGCGCGGCGTCAGGAAGTTATGCTCACGCAGGTACACTCCGGACGCGAGCGTCAGCGGCACGATCTCCGGCCCGCCATAGCATTCCTCCCAGAACGCGGCCGAGCGACCGGTCGTATGGTATCCCGGCTGCCGCTCGGCCTCCAGCAGCAGCACGCTGGCATCGCTGCCGGCGAGGCGAGCGATCTCCGCCGCGATGCTGGCGCCCGCCATGCCCGCGCCGATCACCGCGATGTCGCAGGTCGTCGTCATGCCGGCACCACCCGGGCCAGGAAGCTATCAATCGCGCCCAGCGCGCGGCGGCGCACGCCCGGCACCTCGCGCAGGATCTCGTGCCGCGCCTGGGCCCCGAACCACGTCACCTCGGCGTGTGGCAGGCGATCGGCGGTACGGCGGATCGCGCGCGGGCTGACCAGCCGGTCCGCCTGCGTGGCGATGATGCACACCGGCAGCATCAGCCGCTCCAGCAGGCCCGGCGATTGCAGCCGCGCGTTGGAACGGATCGCGCCCGCCAGCCAGCCCCAGCTCGCCGGGCCCATCGCCAGCTCGGGCCGCTGCTGGCGCCAGTGGAACTCGTCGGCGTAGCGGCCATCGTCATGCGTCAGCAGCGCCTGGCGCAGCTTCGCGCTGTCACCCGGCCGCTCGCTCGCCTTCCAGGCCGGACGGCGCGGATCGCCCAGCCGCACCATGGTGGCCGCTATTGCGCGCTTGGCGAGGCCCGGCAACGCGTCCGGCCCGATGTCGAGCATCGGCGCACTCAGCACCAGCGCGGCGGGTGCGGGCCTCAGCATTGTTTCCGCCGCGGCGCGCAGCACCAGATGCCCGCCCATGGAGTGGCCCAGCAGAACATGCGGACCCGCATGGCGTGCGGTCCAGTCCCGCCAGAACGCGGCGAGATCGTCCAGCCACAGCGCGAAATCATCGACGTGACCGGTCGTGTCGTCACGGCCCAGCCGCCCGGACCCGCCCTGCCCGCGCCATTCGGCGGCGCCGACCTGCCAGCCGGCCTGCCGCCAATGCTCCAGTTCGGGCAGGTATTTCTCGTAGGCGTCGCCCCGCCCGACCAGGAACAGCAGCGATCCACGCGGGGTGCCTGCGGGCGGCGTCCACGCGATCTGCCGGATCAGGTGCCCGTCGGCGGCACGCCACTGGCTCTCGCGCGCGCCTGCCGGAATGTGGCGACCGAGTGCCTCGGTTACCATTTCGCAAGCGGTCCCGCTTTAGCCGGAAGGGGTGACTGACCCATCGCCCGCGACCTATGGCCTGCTGGCCCTGTTGGCAATCGCCCTGCTGCTGGCGGCGGTGGGCGACTGGCGCCACCGGCTGATCCGCAACCGCCTGAACGCCGCGATCGCCTGCAGCGCTCCGCTGTTCTGGCTGGCGAGCGGTCTGCCCTTGTGGCCGGGCGTGGCAGCGCAGCTCGCCCTGGCCGCCGCCGTGCTGGCGGTCTGCGCCGGCCTGTTCGCCATCCGCGTGCTAGGCGGCGGCGATGTGAAGCTGCTGGCGGCGCTGGCCCTATGGGTGCGCCCCCACGCTTTCCCCGATCTGCTGCTGGTGATGGCGCTGACCGGCGGCCTGCTGGCGGCGGCGCTGCTGCTGACGCATCGCCGGTCCGGAACCGGCACCAGCGTCCCCTACGGCATCGCTATCGCCGTCGCCGGCCTGTGGGTGCTGCCCGCTCTCTCCGCATGAATGCCTGAGCGGCGGCAAACGGCCGATTAACCATTCTGCCCTACCCCGATGGGAGGACAGCCGCACGGGCAAGAAGGGGCAGCGGGACCGATCATGGACAGGAAGAAGCTGGCATTGCTGGGCGGGGCCGTGGTGGTGGCGATGGCCACCGCCCTCGCCGCCCGCTCCATGTTCGCCGGTGCCGCCACGCCGCAGGCCGTTGCGGTCGAAGCGCCGCAGCCCACCGGCCCGCGCGTGCTGGTCGCCCGCCGCGCACTGCCCGTCGGCACGATCATCTCCGCCGATGCCGTCAGCTTCCAGCCCTGGCCATCGGAACTGGTGCAGGACGCATACTTCACCGAAGGCGACGCGCCGATCGACAAGCTGCTCGGCACCGTGGTCCGCCATCCCGTCACCGCGGGGGAGCCGGTGACGCAAGGGTCGCTGGTGAAGCCGGGCGACCGCGGCTTCCTCGCCGCCGCGCTTGGCCCCGGCATGCGCGCGGTGACGGTGGACGTGTCCGCCCGCACCGGCGTCGCCGGCTTCGTCTTCCCGGGCGACCGGGTCGACATCATCCTGACGCAGTCGGTCAGCGGCGAAGGCCAGCCGCTCCGCGCGACGGAGACGATCATGCGCAATGTCCGCGTGCTCGCGACCGACCAGTCCACCGCCAGCACCACCGAAGACGGCAAGACGGTCGTGCAGACCTTCCGCACCGCCACGCTGGAGGTGACGCCGCGCATGGCCGAGAAGATCGCGGTGGCGGAGACGATCGGCACGCTCAGCCTCTCGCTGCGCTCCATCGCCGACAGCCAGGGCGAACTCGACCAGGCGCTCGCCTCGGGCGAGATCGAGCTGCCCGCCGGCGCGACGCCGGAGCAGGAGGAACGGCTGCTGCGCGCCGCCGCCACCCGGCCGCAGGACGCGCGCGGCTCCTTCGTGACCGGTGGCGACGTGTCGCGGTTCCAGCGCAGTTCCATGCCGCGCACCGAAAGCAGCGGCGAGAGCCCGCAATCCGGCGCCCCCGCCGCGGCGCCCGTGCGCGCCGGACCGGTCGTGCGCGTCACGCGCGGGCAGACCGCCACACTGGTGCAGGTGCCCAAGTGAGCGCCCCCGCCCTCTCCCGCTTCCGCGAGACCGCCCCCATGATCCGTCGCCTCCTCCCTTGCCTGCTCGCCGCCGCTGCCGCGCCACTCGCCCCAATCGCACCCGCGACCGCGCAGCAGGCCGCCCCGGCGGACAGCATCGTCCTGTCGATCGGCCGGGCTGAGCTCGTCACCCTGCCGCAGGCGATCAGCGACGTGTTCGTCGCCAACGATGCCATCGCCGACGTGGAGGTCCGCAGCCGACGCCAGCTCTACGTCATGGGCAAGGCCGGCGGGGAAACGGTCGTCTATGCCAGCAACGCCGCGGGGGAGACCGTGTGGTCCGCCAATGTCCGGGTGGGATCGAACATCGACAGCGTGGACCAGATGCTCGCCATGGCCATGCCGGACGCGCAGATCGCCGTATCCACCATCGGCACCGGCACCCTGCTGCTGACCGGCACGGTCGCCGCGCCCGAGGATGCGGCGGAGGCGGAACGGCTGGTGAAGGCCTATGCCGGTGAAACCGCCAACGTCATCTCCCGCCTGCGCCTGACCACGCCGATGCAGGTCATGCTGCGCGTCCGCATAGCGGAGGTCAGCCGGTCGCTGGTACGAGAGCTTGGCGTCAACATCACCTCCGCCGACGCCACTGGCGGGTTCCAGTTCGGCCTTGGCCAGGGTCGCCAGATATTCCAGCAATACGGTCCGGGCGCGCCGCTGCTGACCGCGCCCAACCCCAACAACACCATCACCGGTCCGGGCACGATCCTGAACGGCATCAGCCCAGGCGCGACGATCGCCGCCGGCGGCAAGTTCCTTGGCCTTGATCTGCTGGGCGCGCTCGACCTGGCGGAGGTGGACGGACTGGTCACGACCCTCGCCGAACCCAACCTCACCGCGATCTCGGGCGAGACCGGGCAGTTCCTGGCGGGCGGCGAGTTTCCGATCCCCCTCAGCCAGGGGTTCGGCACCACCACGGTGGAATACAAGAATTACGGCGTCAGCCTCGCCTACACCCCCGTGGTGCTGACTAATGGGCGCATCTCGCTGAAGGTGCGGCCGGAAGTATCGGAACTGTCCACTCAGGGCGCGGTGACGCTGAACGGGTTCCAAATCCCCGCCCTCACCGTCCGCCGCGCGGAAACCACGGTGGAGCTGGGTTCGGGCCAGAGCTTCATGATCGCCGGGCTGATGAGCAACAATGCCCAGAACCAGATCAACCGCACGCCGGGCCTTGGCAACCTGCCGATCATCGGCAACCTGTTCCGTTCCACGGAATTCCGCCGCGGCGAGACCGAGCTGGTGATCGTCGTCACGCCTTATCTGGTGCGGCCGGTGGACGACAGCGCGATCCGCCTGCCGACCGACGGGCTGCGCCTGCCAACATTGGGGGACCAGCTGCTGGACCATGTCACCGCCCGCGACAGCGGCGGGGATCGGCCCAACCCGGCGGCAGCGCCGCCCACCGATGCTTCCGCCGCCGACGCCACCCTTCCCGAACCCGGCTTCAGCCTGATCCCGTGATTGCGAGGACACCCATGCCGCCGACCCGATCGACCCGTTCCTGGCAACGCCGGGCCATGCTCAACCCGTCGCTTCTGATCCTGCCGCTGATCGCCGGCCTCACGGCCTGTTCGACCACCGCCGATGGCGGACCGGTCAACCGCTCGCTCTATTCGGTCCACCAGCCGGTCGTCGACCGCACCACCTATACGCTGGACCTGGCCGTCGGGGCCGGCGGCATGCGGCCTGGGGAGGAGGCACGGCTCGATGCGTGGCTCGGCGCGCTTGGTACGGCGCCGGGCGATACGCTTGCGCTCGACGGGCCGGCGGATCGCGCCGCGCTGGGCCAGATCGCCGCCGTGACCGGCCGGCATGGCCTGCTGGCGGGCGCGTCCGTGCCGGCTATCGGCACCGTACCGCCCGGGTCGATCCGCGTGGCGGTGACCCGCCACCGCGCCTATGTCCCCGGCTGCCCCGACTGGACGGATCGGACCGCCAGCCAGCTGGATAACCGGACTTCCAACAATTACGGTTGCGGCGTGAACGGCAACATGGCCGCCATGGTGGCCGATCCGCAGGATCTGCTCCGCGGCCGCAGCGACACCGGCAACACGCAGGTCATGACCGCCAATCGCGGGATCGATGCCTGGCGCAAGCGGACCCCCGGCGCGGCAGGCGAACTGCCCCGTGCCACCAGCGCCGGCGGCGTCAGCGGAGGTGGCCAGTGAACGCGCCTTGGAAGCCGCAGGCCGGCCGTGACGAATTTGCCGCCTTCGTGTGCGACGACCCCACGCTCGACCGCGTCCGTTCCGCCGCGGTCTCGCTTGGCTTCTCGCCGGAGAAATGCGTGCGCGGCGGCCTGCGCAACGCGGTGCAGACGCTTGCCGTCAGCACCAGCCCGGCGATCCTGCTGGTGGACCTGTCCGATTGCGTCGATCCCCTGCACGAGATCCATGGCCTGGCGGAGGTGTGCGAACCCGGCACGGTCGTCGTGGCGCTCGGCCAAGCGAACGATGTCCGGCTGTATCGCGCCCTGCTGGCCAGCGGGCTGCACGACTACCTGCTGAAACCCGCCACCGCCGACCAGTTGGCGGAGGTGCTGGACGGCGCCCGTACCTCCCTTGTCGCGCCCAAGGCTGCGGCCTCGGATGCGGAGCGGCCGCACAGCAGCATCGCCGTGATCGGCGCGCGCGGCGGGGTCGGCGCCTCGACCATCGCCACCTCGATCGCGTGGGCGTCCAGCACGGCCGGCGGCATGTCCACCGCGCTGCTCGACCTCGATGTCCATTGGGGCACCGCGGCACTCGCCTTCGACCTGGAACCGGGTCGCGGCCTCACCGATGCGATCGAGAACCCGGAGCGTATCGATGGCCTGTTCATCGAACGCGCGATGATCCGCCCCAGCCAGAACCTCGCCATCCTCTCCTCAGAGGCGGCGCTGTCCGCCACGCTGGCGACCGATGGTACGGCATTCGTGCAATTGCTGGACGAGTTCCGGCAGGGGTTCGGCCGAACGGTGATCGACCTGCCGCGTGGCCTGATGATCAACTTCCCGCAGGTGCTGGCGGGTGTCGGCACCGTGGTGCTGGTGACCGACCTGACGCTGGCCGGCGCACGCGACACGATCCGCATCCTCGCCTGGCTGCGCGGCCACGCGCCGGGGGCGCAGCCGGTGATCGTCGCCAATCGCACAGGCCCAGGCCTGGGGGAGATCGGCCGTGCGGAGTTCGAGACCACGATCGAGGGCAAGATCGCCCATCTGATTCCGCTCGACACCAAGACGGCCGGCACCGCGGCCAAGCTGGGTCAATGCCTGGCGGAAGCGGCCAAGGGCAGCAAGACGGGTGCCGCGCTCACCGCCTTGCAGGCGACGATCGATGCTGCCGCCAGCGATGGGACTGATGACGACGGCACGCTGCTGCTGAGCGGACCGGGCGCGAAGCCCAGGTTTGACTTCAAGGCGCTGCTCGCCCGCGCCGGCGGCAAGGCTGGCAACAAGCCGAAGGCGAAGCCCGGCACCAAGGTGGCGGCGTCCTGATGGACCCGTTCGACCTGCTGCTGATGACCGGCATGGTGGTGGGCGCCATCCTGGTCGGCGCCACCATGCTGACCGGCAGCAATCCCGGAAAGCATGCCCAGCGTCGGTTGCAGGCCGTCCGGCTGCGCCATTCGGACAGTGCGCAGGCACGGGTGGAATCGCAGCTGAAGAAGGCGATCGCCGCGCGTCAGCCGCGCACCGGGGCGGACGGTACGCAGTCGCGCATCGCCGCGCTGGCGCTCCGGCTGGAGCGTAGCGGCACCGGCTGGACGGTGCAGGGTTACCTGCGAGCTTCGGCCATCGTCGGCGTGCTCGTCGCCGCTTTCGCCTGGTTCGAAACTGGCGCCTTCCTGCTGGCGCTGATCCTCGGGGTGGCGGCTGGCCTCGGCCTGCCGCATCTCGTGCTCGGCCGCATGATCACGCGCCGCCTGGCCGCATTCACCGCCCGCTTCCCCGATGCGCTGGAGCTGCTGGTGCGTGGTCTGCGCTCCGGCCTGCCGGTCAGCGAGACGCTGACCGTCATCGCGAACGAGGTGCCCGGCCCCGTCGGCAAGGAGTTCCGCACGGTGGTCGACGGCATCCGCATCGGCCGCTCCATGGAAGAGGCGCTGCAGGTCGTTGCCGACCGCCTCGCCACCGCCGAGTTCCAGTTCTTCGTCATCACCATCGCCATCCAGCGTGAAACCGGCGGCAACCTTGCCGAAACGCTGTCCAACCTGGCCGAAGTGCTGCGCAAGCGCGCCCAGATGAAGCTGAAGATCAAGGCGCTGTCGTCCGAATCCAAGGCGTCCGCCTACATCGTGGGCGCCCTGCCGTTCGTGGTGTTCGGCATGATCTCCTTCATCAATCCAGGCTATGTCGAGCCTTTCGCCAGCGACCAGCGGCTGACCGTGATCGGCCTTGGCGCGATGGTGTGGATGGGCCTCGGCGTCTTCATCATGGCCAAGATGGTCAGCTTCGAGATCTGACGGCGGCAGGAGACACACCGACGATGGACCCGCTCCTGAACCAGCCTGCCGGCCCGACCCTGCTGGGCATCGACGTGGTCGCGGTCGGCACCGTGCTGGCGGCGATCGCCGCCGTGGCAGTGATGGTCGCCTTCTACGCCGCCTTGGGGGTACGCGACCCGATGAGCCGCCGCGCCAAGTCGCTGGTCGCCCGGCGGGACGAGCTGAAGGCCGGGATCGTCACCCGCAACCAGCCCGGTCGCAGGCGGCAGAGCCTGTCGCACCGCACCGCGACGACCGACCGCATCCGCGACTGGCTGAACCGGATGAAGGTGCTGCAGGATAGCCAGATCAGCGCCATTCAGCAGAAGCTCGCCCATGCCGGTTTCCGCAACCGGGAACTGGCGGTGACGGTGATCTTCGCCCGCATGCTGCTGCCGCTGGCCCTCGGCACGATTGTCGCGCTGGCGGTCTATGTGCTGGACCTGTGGCCCGCCTGGGGTCCGTTCCAGCGCTTCGCCGTCTTCGCCGGCGCGGTCATCATCGGCTACAAGGGGCCGGAGATCTACTTGTCGAACAAGGCGTCCAAGCGGACCGCCGCAATCCGCAAGGGCCTGCCCGACGCGCTCGACCTGCTGGTCATCTGTGCGGAGGCGGGTCTTACCGTCGATGCCGCCTTCACCCGCGTCAGCCGCGAGCTGGGCCGCGCCTATCCCGAACTGGGGGAGGAGTTCGCCCTCGCCTCCATCGAACTGTCGTTCCTGACCGAACGGCGCCACGCGTTCGAGAACCTCGCCTTTCGCGTCAACCTGGACCAGGTGCGCGGCGTCGTCACGACGATGATCCAGACCGAACGCTACGGCACGCCCCTCGCCGCGGCGCTGCGCGTCCTGTCCGCCGAATTCCGCAACGAACGCATGATGCGGGCGGAGGAGAAAGCGGCGCGGCTGCCGGCGATCATGACCGTGCCGCTGATCCTGTTCATTCTGCCGACGCTGTTCGTGGTGATCCTGGGCCCGGCGGGCTGCGCCATCGCCGATGCCTTCGGCGGCAACGGGCTCGGCGGCTAGGGCAGGCCGTCAGCCCATTCCCCAGCTGCCGCCGATCGCCGCAGCCTCCACCGGCCGACCGTCCAGCTGACCGACCTGGTGCCGCACCCGTTCCAGCAAGGCGCGGAACTGCGCCTGCTCCTCCGGGCTCAGCACGTTCATGATCCGGGCGGTCATGTTGACGGCGAGCGGCATGATCTGGCCATGCATCTCCCGCCCTGCGCCCGTCAGTTCCAGCAGGTGCGACCGCCCATCCCGCTCGTTCGGGCTACGCGTGACGAGCTGGCGTTCCTCCAGCACCTTGCACGCGCGGTTCACCGCCACCTTGTCCATCAGGGTCATGCCGGTCAGCTCCCGCTGGGTCAGCGGACCGTGATCGCCCAGCACCGCCATGACCCGCCATTCGGGGACCGACAGGCTCCAGCGCACCTTGTATTCCGACGCGATCTGCCCGCTCACCGCATTGGAGGTGATGGACAGGAGGTACGGCAGGAACTCCATCAACGGGGTACGATCGTGGCTCATTGGTTGCGGCCGATACCACCACTCCACAATCTTGCAAGTGCAAGCATTTACCTCACGCAACTTTATGCCAACAAGTGCATCTTTCATGCAACAACCGACACGTCTGCCGGGTAGCACACATTCCGTCATGTTGCTGTAATCCGTGCCGCAAGATGGTTCCGCGCAGTGTCTCCGAAAAGTCACACACGCGCCGCGATCACTGGCCGGCTGCTTGGTTCTGATTGTAACCATGCGCGCAATACCGCAGCAATCCGTTCAGATCAGTGTAAGATTTGCGCCCGCGGGCGCGCACTGGTGGGCAAGCAATTGGGGATAGCACTCACATGAACGTCAATCAGTCCCGCAAGCAGAAGCTGCAGGCCGGTGTCGGCCTGTCGGCCCTCGTGCTTCTTGGTCTCGCCACGCCGGCGATCGCGCAGGATGCGACCAACAGCGGCACGCCCGCGCTTGATTGCCGGGACGAGAATACCGACGGCGTATGCGACGGCGAGTCGGTCGAAACCGGCGCCATCATCGTCACCGGTTCGCGCATCGCGCGTACCAACCTCGACTCGCCGACGCCGGTCACCGTGCTGTCGGGTGAGGCGTTCTTCAACCAGGGCACCGTCAATGTCGGCGACACGCTGAACGACCTGCCGCAGCTGCGCAGCACCTTCGCGCAGTCGAACGGCGGCCGCTTCCTCGGCACCGCCGGCCTCAACCTGCTCGATCTGCGCGGCCTCGGCACGCAGCGGACCCTGACGCTGGTCAATGGTCGCCGCCACGTGCCGTCCGACATCCTGAACAACGGCGTCTCCGTCGACGTCAACACGATCCCGACCGACCTGGTGGAGCGTGTCGACATCGTGACCGGCGGCAACTCCGCCATCTACGGTTCGGACGCGATCGCCGGTGTCGTGAACTTCATCCTGAAGGATGACTTCGAAGGCCTGCAGTTCCGCGGCCACGCGAACATGAACACCGACGGCGACTTCAACGGCCAGTACATCTCCGGCCTCGCCGGCACGAACTTCGCGGAAGGCCGCGGCAACGTCACCGTTCACGCGGAATATTCCAATCAGGACCGCGTCTTCGGCTCGCAGGTGCCGTGGCTCCGTCGCCAGGATGGTCTGGGCGTGATCGACGCCGATCCCGCGCTCGCCGCCAACCGCAACGGCAGCGACGGTTTCCCGGATCGCACCTTCTTCCGTGACATCCGCTCGGCCTCCATCCACTATCTGGGTCTGGTGCCGATCCCGCAGCCGGCCGGCGGCGCCGCGTGCGGCACGGGCCTGGGCAACAGCGACGGTGGCCCGGTCAACACCGGCACGCCGTACAACTGCACCTACATCTTCAACCCGGACGGCACGCTCTCGCCGCAGACCGGTTCGCGTTACAGCACCGGCCCGATCGGCGGGATCGTCGGCGGCAACGGCCAGACCGGCCGCGAAGGTCAGGTCCTCACCGTCCTGCCGGGTCAAGAGCGGATCAACGTCAACCTGCTCGCCAAGTTCGAGGTGTCGCCGGGTCTGATCCCCTTCGTCGAAGCGAAGTACGTCAACATCAAGACGCAGGGTCTGAACTCCGGCCCGGCCTTTACCCAGGGCGGCACCTACGGCGACTCGCGTGAGCGCCCGCGTCTCGACAACCCGTTCCTGAACCCGGGCGCCAGCGTGACGATCGCCAACGCGATCCTCACCTCCGGCCTCAACGCCAACAGCCTGACCGCCCGCACCCCGCTAAGCGCGGCGCAGCGCGCCTCGGTGCTGGACGGTTCGTACCGCTTCGCGGTTGCCCGGAACCTGACGGATCTCGGCATTCGGGACGAGCAGTCCGAGCGTGAGATGTACCGGATCGTCGGCGGTATCCGCGGCGACTTCGCCAACAGCTTCGCCTACGAACTGTCGGTCAACTACGGCAAGGTGAACGAGGACACGACCGTCCTTGGCAACCTCGTCCCGCAGCGTTTCATGCTGGCGATGGACGCGGCCCGCAACTCCGCCGGCCAGATCGTCTGCCGCTCGCAGATCGATCCTGCGGCCGCTTACGAATACGGCAATCCGGGCGATGCGGAGGCGCTGGCGCAGGATATCGCGAACTGCGTACCCTACAATCCGTTCGGTGCCGGGGACAACCGCGCCGCGGCAGCCTACATCACGCAGGACACCACGTCGCAGGCTTCGCTGGAGCAGCTGGTCGTGTCGGGCTTCGTGTCGGGTGACACCTCGTCCTTCTTCGAACTGCCGGGTGGTCCGGTCGGCTTCGCCGTCGGCGCCGAGTACCGTCGGGAGGAACTGTTCTTCCAGGCCGATCCGATCGTCGAGCAGGGCCGCACCTTCTACAACGCGCTGCCGACCTTCGCTCCCGATCCGTTCGAGGTGAAGGAAGCCTTCGCCGAAGTGCGCGTGCCGCTGCTGGCTGACCTGCCGTTCGTGGAAAGCCTGTCCGTGTCCGGCGCGGTGCGCGTGTCCGACTACGAGGGTGCGGTCGGCACGACCTGGGCCTACAATGGCGGCGCCGAGTGGGAAATCGTCGAGGGTCTGCGCCTGCGTGGTGCCTATGGCCGTTCGGTCCGTGCGCCTAACCTGACGGAGACGGCCTCGCCGCTCGGCCAGAACTTCGCGCCCGGCTTCAGCGATCCGTGTCTGCCGCAGAACATCGGCAACAACCCCAATCGTCAGGCGAACTGCGCTGCCGATTTGGGCGCGCTGCTGACGAACGGGCAATTCGTGGCTCTGCCGGCCTACTCGCTGGAGATCCTGAGCGGGTCCAACCCGAACCTGGTCGAAGAAAAGTCCGACTCCTACACGCTGGGTGCGGTGTTCACCCCGGTGGCGATCCCGGGCTTGAACTTCACGGTCGACTACTTCGACATCTCGGTGGACAACGTCATCACCGCACCGTCGGCGCAGACGATCGTCAACGCCTGCTACGACCAGCCTGATCTCAACAACCAGTTCTGCAGCCTGTTCTCGCGCTTCCGTGGCACGGGCGTCGGTCCGAACGGGGAAGTGCCGGGTCAGGTGCTCGACGCCAACGCGCAGATCATTCCGCTGAACTTCGCGTCGCGCTCGGCACGCGGCATCGACTTCGACCTCGCCTACTCCACCGACCTCGGTGCCGATGCGCAGATTGCCACCCGCTTCCTGTACACGCACAACCTGGAGCGGAGCAATTTCGAGAACCCGTCGAACCCTGACTTCGAGAACCGGATCCTCAGCGAACTGGGCAACCCGAAGGATGAGTTCCGCTGGAACCTGAACCTGAGCAAGGGTCCGGTCCTGCTGGGCTACACGATGTCCTACATCGGCCCGCAGACGATCAACCTGTACGAGGATACGAACGCGCTGCCGGGTGCCTGCACCCCCAACGGCTGCCCGCCGAACAACCTCGATTACGCGGACATCCTGGAATACGACTCCGTGTTCTATCACGACGTGCGCGTGGAGGTTGAGGTCGAGGGTGACTCGCAGTTCACTATCGGCGTGGACAACATCCTCAACACGATCCCGCCGCTCGGCCTGACCGGCACGACCGAAGGCAGCGGTATCTACCGCGTGCGCGGCCGCAACATGTTCGTCAGCTTCCTGGGTCGCTTCTGATCCACCGCTGACAGCAAGGCACTGAAGGGGGTCGGAACCGAAGGGTTCCGGCCCCTTTTCTTTGCCGCCCATCCGGTCCAGACCGGGTCATGGCTGCAATTCCCGATCCCTCCGAGGCAGCGGCCCGGCTGGCCGAACAAGGCGCCGTCCCCCAGGCCTATGCCCTGCTGACCCGCGCGGTGGACGACGGCGATGCCGGCGCCGCCGCCACGCTCGCCGGCTGGCGGATGGCCGGTACCCTCGTCCGCCGGGATCTCGCCGCCGCGCGGGACTTGTATGGTCGCGCAGCCGCGCTTGGCGCCGATGCCGCGGTGCCGGTGCATATCGCGCTACTGGCGAACGGCGCCGGCGGATCGGGCCGTGACTGGCCCCGCGCCTATGCGCTGCTGCGCCAGCGCGCCGCGAAGGACGCACTGGCCCGGCGGCAGATTGAGCTGCTCGACGCCATGGCCCTCGATGACAATGGCGATCCGGTGGCCGCGCCCGCCATTGCTTCCCTGCCGGCCGCCGCCGGGATGTGGCGCAGCCCCGCCTTCCTGACCCCGGCCGAATGCCTCCATCTCGCGGATAGCGCGGCGCCGACGCTGCAGCCCGCCAGCGTAGTCGATCCGCGCACCGGCGCGCTGGTGCAGCACCCGGTGCGCCGGGCGCATGCGACCAGCTTCCCCTTCGTGGCGGAGGACATGGTGATCCACGCCATCAACCGCCGTATCGCCGCTGCGACGCGGCTGCCGGTTGCCAATGGCGAGCCGCTGCAGGTGCTGGGCTACGGCACCGGCCACGAATACCGGCTCCATTCCGATGCATTGCCCGCCGGCGAGGCGAACCAGCGCGTTTCCACCGTGCTGATCGTGCTGCAGGACGGCTTCACCGGTGGGGAGACCGCCTTTCCGCAGCTCGGCTGGCAATGGCGCGGCCGCTTGGGGGAGGCGCTGCACTTCCCCAGCCTTGATCCCGCCGGCAGGGCGGACGGGCGCATGGTCCATGCCGGGCTGCCGGTCGGCGCGGGCGTGAAGCTCATCGCCTCGCGCTGGATCCGCGCCGCGCCGCTCGACCTCACCGGCCCGCCCGGACGCCCGTTCTAGCTGACGTCGAACACCAGCGCGCCGTCGCCATCGGTGACGTGGACATTGCTGCCATCGGGCACCTGCCCGCCCAGCAGCATCTCCGCCAACGGGTCCTGCAGGTATCGCTGCACTGCGCGTTTCAGCGGCCGGGCGCCATAGACCGGGTCATAGCCGACACGCCCCAGCCAGCGCTTGGCCGCATCGTCCAGGTCCAGCACGATCTTCCGGTCCCGCAGCAACCGCTGCACCCGGCCGACCTGGATGTCGACGATCGGCGCCATGTGCTCCGCCGCCAGCCGGTGGAACAGGATGATCTCGTCCAGCCGGTTCAGGAACTCGGGGCGGAAATGCCCGCGCACCACGTCCATCACCTGTGGCTCGACATCCTCCACGCTCTGCCCCTCGTCCATGCCGGCCAGGAACTGGCTGCCCAGATTGCTGGTCAGGATGATCAGGGTATTGCTGAAATCGACCACGCGGCCCTGCCCGTCGGTCAGCCGGCCATCGTCCAGCACCTGCAGCAGCACGTTGAACACGTCCGGGTGGGCCTTCTCGACCTCGTCGAACAGCACGACCTGGTACGGGCGCCGGCGCACCGCCTCGGTCAGGACGCCGCCTTCCTCGTACCCGACATAGCCCGGGGGTGCGCCGATCAGGCGGGCGACGGCGTGCTTCTCCATGAACTCGCTCATGTCGATGCGCACCATCGCGGTATCGTCGTCGAACAGGAACGCGGCCAGCGCCTTGGTCAACTCCGTCTTGCCGACGCCCGTCGGGCCCAGGAACAGGAAGCTGCCGAGCGGCCGGTTCGGGTCCTGCAGGCCGGCGCGCGCGCGGCGCACCGCCTTGCTGACGGCGGCGACGGCCTGTTGCTGGCCGATCACGCGCTTGCCGATCGCCTGCTCCATGTTCAGCAGCTTCTCGCGCTCGCCCTGCATCATCCGGTCGACCGGCACCCCGGTCCAGCGGCTGACGACGGATGCGATGTCGTCCTCCGTCACCTCCTCGCGCAGCAGGGCGGTGCCGGTCTGCGCCTGCGCGTCGGCGAGCTGCCGCTCCAGCTCGGGAATGCGGCCGTAGGACAGCTCCCCCGCCTTGCCGAGGTCGCCGGTGCGCTGCGCCTGCTCCAGCTCGATGCGCAGGGCGTCGAGCTGCTCCTTCAGCCGCGCCTCGGCATGGATCTTGTCCCGCTCGCCCTGCCAGCGCGCGGTCAGCTCGGCGCTCTCGCCCTCCAGCCGCCCCAGCTCCTCGCGCAGCGCCGCCAGCCGGTCACGGCTCGCCTGGTCGCTCTCCTTGCCGAGCGCCTGCTCCTCGATCTTCAACTGGATGATCCGGCGGTCCAGTCCCTCGATCTCCTCCGGCTTGCTCTCCACCTCCATGCGGATGCGGCTCGCGGCCTCGTCCATCAGGTCGATCGCCTTGTCCGGCAGGAAGCGGTCCTGGATGTAACGGTTGGAAAGCTGCGCCGCCGCCACGATCGCCCCGTCGGTGATCCGCACGCCGTGGTGCAGCTCGTACTTCTCCTTCAGCCCCCGCAGGATGGAAATCGTGTCCTCAACCGTCGGCTCCGCCACGAACACCGGCTGGAACCGCCGCTGCAACGCGGCGTCCTTCTCGACGTACTTCTGGTACTCATCCAGAGTGGTCGCGCCGATGCAGTGCAGCTCGCCGCGGGCGAGCGCGGGCTTCAGCAGGTTGCCCGCATCCATGCTCCCCTCGCTGGCGCCGGCCCCAATCAGCGTGTGCATTTCATCAATGAACAGGATGATGTGCCCCTCGGCACCCTTCACCTCGTCCAGCACCGCCTTCAGCCGCTCCTCGAACTCGCCGCGATACTTCGCGCCGGCGATCAGGGAGCCCATGTCGAGGCTCATCAGCGCGCGGTCTTTCAGGCTGTCGGGCACGTCGCCATTGGCGATGCGCAGCGCGAGGCCTTCGGCGATAGCGGTCTTGCCGGTGCCCGGCTCGCCGATCAGCACCGGGTTGTTCTTGGTCCGCCGCGCCAGAATCTGGATCGTGCGGCGGATTTCCTCGTCCCGGCCGATCACGGGGTCGAGCTTGCCGGCGCGCGCCGCCTCGGTCAGGTCGCGGGCGTACCGCTTCATCGCGTCATAGGCCTGTTCCGCGTTGGCAGTGTCGGCGTTGCGCCCGCCGCGCAGGGCGTTGATCGCGGCATTCAGCCCCTCCGCCGTCACGCCCGCAGCCTGCAAGGCGCGGCCCGCGGCGGTAGTCTTCGCCAGCGTCAGCGCAAGCAGCAGTCGCTCCACGGTGACGAAGCTGTCCCCCGCCTTTGTCGCCACCTGCTCCGCCTGGTCGAGCACGCGCACGGCATCATTGTCGAGGCCGGGGGTCGATTGCGCACCCGACCCGGAGACGGACGGCACCTTGGCAAGCGCCTGAGCCAGCGCATCGGTCGCGACCTTCGGGTCGCCACCCGTGCGGGTGATCAGGCCCGCGGCCATCCCCTCGGGATCGTCGAGCAGTGCCTGCAGCAGATGTTCCGGGCTAATCCGCTGGTGGCTGTTGCGGATGGCTACGGTCTGCGCGGCCTGCAGGAAGCCTTTCGCGCGGTCGGTGAACTTATCCAGATTCATGCTTGCCCATGCTCCCGAGGCACAATGATCGCCAGCAAGGTAGTGTTGCCATGGGGCAACACAAGGGGCAGGTGTCGTAGAGACCTAAAACAGCCCGCCGGCATGCGGTAACACCGGTGTCCCTTCTTGCGCCACACCGACCCGACCCCTTGATAGCAGGCAAACACCCACTCCAACGGATTGCCTGTCATGACCAAGAACATCGGTTTCCTCAGCTTCGGCCATTGGGCGCCGCATGGCCAGTCGCAGACCCGTTCCGCCGCGGACGTGTTGCTGCAATCCATCGACCTCGCCGTCGCGGCGGAGGAGCTGAGCGTGGATGGCGCCTACTACCGGGTGCACCATTTCGCCCGCCAGCTGGCCAGCCCCTTCCCGCTGCTGGCGGCGGTGGCCGCGCGCACGAGCCGGATCGAGATCGGTACCGGCGTGATCGACATGCGGTACGAGAACCCGTTCTACATGGTGGAGGATGCCAGCGCCGCCGACCTCATCAGCGGCGGCAGGCTCCAGCTCGGCATCAGCCGCGGCTCGCCCGAACAGGTGATCGATGGCTGGCGGCACTTCGGCCATGCACCCAAAGTGGGGGAGACGGACGGCGACATGGGTCGGCGGCACGGCGTGACCTTCTACAACCTGCTCAAGGGGGAAGGCTTCGCGCAGCCGAACCCGCGCCCGATGTTCCCCAACCCGCCGGGCAAGCTGCGGCTGGAGCCCACGTCCGAGACGCTGCGTGACCGCATCTGGTGGGGCAGCGCCAGCAACGCCACCGCGCGCTGGGCGGGCGAGATGGGCATGAACCTGCAGAGCAGCACGCTGAAAGAGGACGAAAGCGGGGAGCCGTTCCATGTCCAACAAGCCAAGCAGATCCGGCTGTATCGCGAGGCCTACGCCGCCGCCGGGCACACGCGCACCCCGCGTGTGTCGGTCAGCCGGTCAATCTTCGCCATCACAGACGATCGCGACCGCGCCTATTTCGGGCGCAGCGGCGACCAGGATCAGGTCGGCGTGATCGACAATATGCGCGCGGTGTTCGGCCGCAGCTACGCCGCGGAGCCGGACCGGCTGGTGGAGATGCTGCGCGAAGACGAGGCGATTGCGGAGGCGGATACGTTGTTGCTGACTGTGCCCAACCAGCTGGGCGTGGATTACAACGCGCACGTGCTGGAAAGCATCGTCCAGCATGTCGCCCCGCCGCTGGGCTGGCGCTGAGCGGACATTGCAACCTGGGGGCGCCGCCCCTAGGTTGCATTGTCTCTGGAGTGCACGATGCAGATAAATTCGGACCAGTCGATCGAACGCGCCGGTGCCATCCACCGGCATTTCGGCAGCTGGAACGCCGTCCGCAAGGCCGCGCAGGAGAACGGCTGGTCCTGGGTCCTCAGCACCGCAGGCGTGACCGAGCCGGAGCCTGACGAGCCGCAGACCTACACCGGCCGTGCCTCGGTCGTGATGCGCCAGCCGGAGAACCGATGAGCTTCAGCTATGCGCTGTTCCTGGTGCTGTTGTTGCTGGCACCGGGATTCAGCGTGTGGGCGGGCCTGCGGCTGGCCGAGTATAACGAGCTTGTATCGCAGGCGCCCGAGCGGCCGAATTCCACCTTTTCCCTGCTGACCATCATCTTCGGCGCGGTCGCCGGCCATCTCGTGATGGCGACGCTGCTGGCGGCGCAGGAGACGTTCTGCACGCCTGCCGACATCTGCACCGGCGTGGAGTTCGATCCCAACATCTACCGGGTGATCGTCGCCGGGGAGCAGGCGGAACCTGCGGGGAATGGCTTTGCCGACCTGCCCGGCTGGTCGATCCCCTACTGGCTGCTCAGCCTCCTGCTGCCGGCCATCCTGACCGGCGCGGCTGCGTTCCGGCTGGGCACATGGCGGTTGATCCGCCGGCTACGCGAAAGATCGGTATTGGGCTGGTTCCAGCCGTGGATCGAGCGGGCGCGATCGTCCGACCACTTCATCATCGCCTATGTGGTGACCGGCATGACGCATGATGGCGCCTATGTCGCCTACGAAGGCGTAGTGGCGAATGTCGCGCTGGACGACAACCGGGCAATCGCCATGATCGTGCTCGACAATTGCGACCGTTTCCTGGTGCGGATCGACGGCGGGCAGGTGACGCGCATCGATGCGCCGACCTCCATCGGGCTGATCCAGCTGGAGGCACGCAATTGCCTGAACATCGCGCTGGAACTGCTTGGCAATCCCGGCGCGATGTCCTGACCCATCTCCTTACTCGATGTTCTTGCCAAGCTCGCGGTTGATCCACAGTGCGACCAGGGTGCAGACCGCACCCGACAGCAGGTAGGCGCCCGCCGCGATCAGCCCGAACCGGGCCGACAGCCACAGCGCGGCCAGCGGCGCGAAGCCAGCGCCGAACAGCCAGGCGAGGTCCGACGTCAGCGCCGATGCGGTATAGCGGTGCCGCTGCGCGAAGCGCGACGACAGCGCGCCCGATGCCTGGCCGAACCCGATGCCCAGCAGCACGAAGCCGATCACCATGAACACGACCTCGCCCTGCGCGCCGCCATCCAGCAATTGCGGCGCGAAGAAGGAGAACACCGCGATCGCCGCCGCGGTGGCGCCCAGCAGTGTGCGCCGGCCGATCCGGTCGGCCAGCAGGCCTGATGCGATTACCGACAGCACTCCAATTGCGCCGGCTACCGCCTCGATCACCAGGAACCGGACGGGGCTCTCCTCCGTGTAGAGGAACACCCAGGACAGCGGATACACCGTGACCATGTGGAACAGCGCAAAGCTGGCGAGCGGGGCGAACGCGCCCGCGATGATGACCTTCCACTCCGACCGGATGGTGCTCAAGATCGGCGCCGGCTGCAATTCGCGCTTTTCGAACAGGCTGGCATATTCGGGCGTCACCACGATGCGCAGGCGCGCGAACAGCGCCACCACATTGATCGCGAAGGCGACGAAGAAGGGGTAACGCCAGCCCCAGCCTAGGAAGTCCTGCGCCGGCAGCACCGACACCAGGAACACGAACAGCAGGCTGGCGACGATCAGGCCGATCGGCGCACCCAGCTGCGGGATCATCGCCCACCAGCCACGCCGGCCATCGGGCGCGTTGATCGCCAGCAGCGATGCCAAGCCATCCCAGGTGCCGCCCAGCGCGAAGCCCTGCCCCAGTCGAAACAGCGCCAGCAGGATCGCGGACCAGGTACCGATCGATTCGTAGCCGGGCAGGAAGGCGATCACCACCGTGGACACGCCCAGCAGGAACAGCGCCGCCGTCAGCTTGACGCCACGTCCGTAATGCTGGTCGACCCAGGTGAAGACCATCGTACCCACGGGTCGCGACAGGAATGCCAGCGCGAAGATCGCGAACGACCACAGCGTGCCCTGCAGCGGGTCCATGTACGGGAACACCAGCTGCGGGAACACCAGCACGGACGCGATGGCGTAGACGAAGAAGTCGAAGAATTCGGACGTACGGCCGATGATCACGCCGATGGCGATCTCCCCCGGCTCGATCCGGTGGCCGTGGGGATCGTCCCGATCGGCGTTCACGGCGCGTGCGTCGCGCTCGGCCTCTGTGCTCGGCAGCGTTCCGGCGGCCATGGTGATCCTTCTTCTTCTGGCGTGCTTGCGCGTAAGCGCCCGCCTTTAACCGGCAGCGGGCAGGATGCAAACCGCATTGCTGCACTGCGGCGATAATCGGGCTGCGCATTTGAATGCGCTGCGGCGAGACGATGAACGATTGGACAAATTGTCCTATGTGCAATGCAACATCATGCTGGTAGGCGGTCGCCCATGCTGACGATTCCGAACACCGGCCCGACGCTCGGCCGCCTGCTTCGCCGCACCCTGCCCGTGCTTGCCACCCTGCCGCTGCTGGCTGGTTGTGGCGAGCTGATCGTGCTCGATCCCGCCGGCGACGTGGCGCGCCAGCAGGGCAACCTGGTGGTGATCTCCACCGCGCTGATGCTGTTGATCGTGGCGCCGGTCATGGCGGCGACCGCCTGGTTCGCGTGGAAGTACCGCGCGGCCAACACCGACGCGAAGTACACGCCGGACTGGGACCATTCCACCCAGCTGGAGCTGCTGATCTGGGCCGCGCCGCTGCTGATCATCATCTGCCTGGGAGCGCTGACCTGGGTCAGCACCCACCTGCTCGACCCTTACCGGCCGCTCTCCTCGGGCGGGTCCGCCTCCCCTGCGGGGCCGGGGCAGGAACTGTCCGCGCCGCTGGAGGTGCAGGTGGTCGCGCTCGATTGGAAGTGGCTGTTCATCTACCCGGAACAGGGCATCGCCACCGTCAACGAATTCGCCGCGCCGGTGGACCGGCCGATCCGCTTCCGCATCTCCGGCTCGTCGGTGATGAACAGCTTCTACATTCCCGCCATGGCGGGAATGATCTACGCCATGCCCGGCATGGAGACCAAGCTGCATGGCGAGTTCGACCAGGCTGGCACGTTCGAAGGGCTGTCCGCCCAATATTCGGGGGCAGGCTTCTCCAACATGCGCTTCGCCGTGCGCAGCATGCCCGCCGCAGACTTCGACAGCTGGGTGCAGCAGGTGCGCACCAGCACCGGCCAGCTGACGCGCGCCGCCTACCTCCAGCTCGAACAGCCGAGCGAGAAGGTGCCGCCGATGTACTTCGCCGCCGTGGAACCGCAGTTGTTTGACCTGGTGGTCAACATGTGCGTCGATGCCGACAAGATGTGCGCGCACGAGATGATGGCCATCGACGAGCGGGGCGGCCTGGGCCTCGCCGGCATCCACAACGTCCGCCGCCTGGCTTACGACAAGTATGCCGGTCGCGGCAGCGGCGGGGACAGCCTGCTGCTGGCCGATGGCAGCCGCTACGTCCAGGCGACGTGCCTGGCCCAGCTCGACCCGGTCGAGGGCGGCCTGCTCGACCCGGTCAACCTCGCCCCGCTGACCGGCGCCGGCCTGTCGCGTCCCAGCACGCTGGCGTCGCTGTGACGCGCGCGGAAGGTACAAGATCATGAACAACCAACGCCCGCCCAGTTCGCGCCGGCTCGGCCGTGCGGCCATCGTGGTGCTCGCGCTGCTCGCGGCCATGGGCGCCATCACCTTCGTCGGCATGAACATCTGGCACGCGACGGAGGTGGCCGAGGAAGAGGCCACCGGCGACACCGGCGCGACCGAGCATACGCCGCCCAATTACGTCGACCACAACGACGTGCCCGAACATGACCCGGGCGTCCCCAAGGACCTGACACAGAGCGACCAGACGCAGCCATGACCCCGCATCCCGCACCCGAAGCCGGCCCCATCCTGGGCCGCCTCTCGCTCGAGGCGATTCCGCTGCACGAGCCGATCCTGATCGTCACCTTCGGCGCGGTCGCCATCGGCGGCATCGCCATGCTGGCGCTGCTGACCAAGTTCCGCCTGTGGGGCTATCTCTGGAACGAATGGTTCACCAGCGTGGACCACAAGAAGATCGGCATCATGTACATGGTGCTGGGCCTCGTCATGTTCCTGCGCGGTTTCGCCGACGCGCTGATGATGCGTCTGCAGCAGGCGATCGCATTCGGCGGGTCGGAAGGCTACCTGAACGCCCATCACTACGACCAGGTGTTCACCGCCCATGGCGTGATCATGATCTTCTTCGTGGCGATGCCGTTCGTCACGGGCCTGATGAACTACGTCGTGCCGCTGCAGATCGGCGCGCGCGACGTGTCGTTCCCGTTCCTCAACAATTTCAGCTTCTGGATGACCACCGCGGGCGCCGTGCTGGTGATGATGAGCCTGTTCATCGGCGAATTCGCGCAGACCGGGTGGCTCGCCTACCCGCCGCTGTCGGGCATCGCCTACAGCCCCAATGTCGGCGTCGACTACTACCTGTGGTCGCTGCAGATCGCGGGCGTCGGCACGACGCTGTCGGGCATCAACCTGATCGTCACCATCCTGAAGCTGCGCGCGCCGGGCATGGGCCTGATGAAGATGCCGATCTTCACCTGGACCAGCCTGTGCACCAACATCCTGATCGTCGCCTCCTTCCCGGTCCTGACCGCGGTGCTCGCTCTGCTGAGCCTGGACCGCTATGTCGGCACCAACTTCTTCACGAACGACTTCGGCGGCAGCGCCATGATGTACGTGAACCTGATCTGGATCTGGGGCCACCCGGAGGTCTACATCCTGATCCTGCCGCTGTTCGGCGTGTTCAGCGAGGTGACCAGCACGTTCAGCGGCAAGCGCCTGTTCGGCTATACCTCCATGGTCTACGCCACGATCGTCATCATGATCCTGAGCTACCTGGTGTGGCTGCACCACTTCTTCACCATGGGTAGCGGTGCGTCGGTGAACAGCTTCTTCGGCATCACCACCATGATCATCTCGATCCCGACGGGGGCGAAGCTCTTCAACTGGCTGTTCACCATGTATCGCGGCCGCATCCGGTACGAACTGCCGATGATGTGGACGGTCGCCTTCATGCTGACCTTCACGGTCGGCGGGATGACGGGCGTGCTGCTGGCGGTGCCGCCGGCGGACTTCGTGCTGCACAACTCGCTGTTCCTGATCGCGCACTTCCACAACGTGATCATCGGCGGCGTGCTGTTCGGCATCTTCGCCGCGATCAACTTCTGGTGGCCCAAGGCGTTCGGCTACAAGCTCAACACCTTCTGGGGCAAGGTCAGCTTCTGGTGCTGGGTCCCGGGCTTCTGGGTGGCGTTCACCCCGCTCTACATCATGGGCCTGATGGGCGTGACCCGCCGGATGCGCGTGTTCGACGATCCCGACCTGCAGATCTGGTTCGTGATCGCCGCCATCGGTGCGGCCATGATCGCGGCCGGCATCGGCGCCATGCTGGTGCAGTTCGCCGTCAGCATCTGGAAGCGAGAGGAGCTGCGTGACGAGAGTGGCGACCCGTGGAATGGCCGTACGCTGGAATGGGCGACCAGCTCGCCCCCGCCGGAGTACAACTTCGCCTTCACGCCGGTGATCCATGACCTGGACGCATGGTACGACATGAAGAACCGCCACGCCGATCGCCCGATCGAAGGGTTCCGCGACATCCACATGCCCAAGGGCACGGGTGCGGGCGTGATCCTGGCCGGTATCAGCCTGGTCGCAGGGTTTGCGCTGGTGTGGCACATCTGGTGGCTGGCCGCGCTCGGCCTGATCGGGTTGGTCGCCGCGGCGATCTACCACACCTTCAACTATGACCGCGACTTCCACATCCCCGCCGCGCATGTGGCCGAAGTGGAGGCGGCGCGGTCGCGGCAGCTGGACGGACTGCGCGCCCGCGAAGCGCAGCCGGCAGCAGGAGCATAAGCGCGATGAGCAGCACCGACTGGGCGATCACCGCACCGGGACCGGCCCCGCACACGGAAGAGAAGGAGGGGCAGCCCATCCGCTTCTACGAGCTGGACGAGCACGCCCATCCCGAAGGCTACAGCACCATGCTGGGCTTCTGGATCTACCTGATGAGCGACTGCCTCATCTTCGCCATCCTGTTCGCCTGCTACGGCGTTCTGGGCGGTAACTACGCCGCGGGGCCGGGTCCACGCGACCTGTTCGAACTGCCGCTGATCGCGGTGAATACTGCGATGCTGCTGTTTTCCTCCATCACGTATGGCTTCGCCATGCTGTCGATGCAGGCGAACAAGCTGCGCGCCACGCAGGGCTGGCTGGCGGTGACCGGGCTGTTCGGCCTCGCCTTCCTGGGTATCGAGCTGTACGAGTTCCAGCACCTGATCCACATCGGCGCCGGGCCGCAGCGCAGCGCATTCCTGTCGGCCTTCTTCACGCTGGTCGGCACGCACGGCCTTCACGTCACTTTCGGCCTGATCTGGCTGGTGACGCTGATCGTCCAGCTCAACAACCGTGGCCTGATCGCCGCCAACCAGCGCCGGGTCGCATGCCTCAGCATGTTCTGGCACTTCCTGGATGTCGTGTGGATCGGCGTCTTCACCGTTGTCTACCTGATGGGGATGCTGCGATGAGCAACACCACCTACAACCCCGACCACGCCGACAATCCGTCCCACCCGGCGCACCGTCCCACCGGGCCGATCCCGGCCGCGACCGAAACCGGGCACGAGGCTGGCCACGGCGCGCATCACGACGGGCAGCATGGCGGCCACGCCGTGGCGGAACTGCCGCACGCGACCATGCGCGACTACGTCATCGGCTTCGTGCTGTCGGTCGTGCTGACCGCGATCCCGTTCGCGCTGGTGATGAACGGCACCTTCTCCGCCGCCGTGACCGCCGCCATCATCACCATCTTCGCGGTGGTGCAGATCGTCGTCCACATGGTCTACTTCCTGCACATGAATCCCAAGGCGGAGAATGGCTGGACGCTGTCCACGCTGGTCTTCACCGTGATCGTCGTCGTCATCATGCTGTCGGGTTCGCTGTGGGTGATGAGCCACCTGCACAACAACATGATGCCGCAGCCGCACGACGTTTCGCAGCTGCCGTGATCGTGTGGCGGGGCCGGACATGACCGATCGCCCCGCCACGACCACAGCGCGCGGCCGCGGCGCCGGGCGCTGGGTCATCGCTGCGATTGCGTTGCTGCTGGCGGCTTTGTGTGTCTCGCTGGCCGTGTGGCAGGTGCAGCGCCGCACCTGGAAGCACCAGTTGATCGAGGCGGTGGAGACCCGCGCGACCGCCATCCCCGTCATTGCGCCGGGTCCCGACCGCTGGCCCGCCATTACCGAGAATGACGACGTGTACCGGCGGCTCACCGCCACGGGTACGTTCCGCCATGACCGGGAGGTGCTGGTGCAGGCGGTGACCGATCTTGGCGGCGGGTTCTGGGTGATGACGCCGCTCACGACGGATAGTGGCTTCACCGTCCTGGTCAATCGCGGCTTCGTCCCCCGTGACCGGACAGATCCGGCCAACCGCGCCGCCGGCAATCCGGCCGGCCCGGTCACGGTCACGGGCCTCCTCAGGATCACGGAGCCGGGCGGCGGCTTCCTGCGCAGCAACGATCCCGCCGCCGGCCGCTGGTTCAGCCGGGACGTGGCCGCGATCGCGCGGGCTCAGGCGTTGGGCCCTGTCGCCCCCTATTTCATCGATGCGGACGGCACCGGCAATGCCGGCGGCTATCCGGTGGGCGGCCTCACTGTCCTGAACTTCCCGGACAACCATCTGCCTTATGCCCTGACCTGGGCGGCGCTGGCCGGCCTGTGCCTGTTCGCGGCCTGGCGGGTCTTGCGCCTGCCCCGCTGATCGCGGCACAATCGGCCACATGGCCACGGCCACGCCCTCCCCCGGTTCCGAGCAAGGCCTGCGCACCCTGTTCGGCATGCTGCCGACAACGCCCGCAGATGCCGGCCGGCGCAACCTGTTGCTGCTGATCCAGCTGCGCTGGTTCGCGGTCGGCGGCCAATTGGTGACGATAGAGATCGTCCGCTCCGCCATGGGCATCGCCCTGCCCGTCGGCCCGCTGCTGGGCGCGGTGCTGCTGCTGGTGGCGATCAACCTCGCCAGCCTGCCGCTGCTGCAACGCCGGCGGGATGTCAGCAACCGGGAGCTGACGCTGGCCCTGTTGCTAGATGTGGGGGTGCTCGCCTGGCAGCTCCATTTCACGGGCGGCATCGCCAATCCGTTCGCCCCGCTGTTCCTGCTGCAGGTGGTGCTGGGCGCGCTGCTCCTCTCGCAGCAGGCCGCGTGGGGCGTTGCGGTCGTCGCGCTTGGCGCGTTGCTGGCGCAGTTGTTGTGGACCCGCCCGCTCAATCTTCCGGCGCCCTACGCCGCCGACCCGCTGCAATTGTACCTGCAGGGCAGCTTCGTCTGCTTCGCGCTGATCGCGGTGCTGCTGCTGGTCTTCGTCACCCGTACCACTCGCAACCTCAATCAGCGCAATGCGGCACTGGCGGAGGTGCAGCAGCGCGCGGTGGAGGAGGACCACATCGTGCGCATGGGCCTGCTTGCCAGCGGCGCGGCGCACGAACTGGGCACCCCGCTTGCCAGCCTGTCCGTGCTGATCGGCGATTGGCGCCGCCTGCCGCAACTGGCACGCGACCGGGAATTGCAGGAGGATCTGGCCGACATGGACACCGCCGTGCAGCGGTGCAAGGCGATCGTCAGCTCCATCCTGCTCGCCGCCGGGGAGGCGCGGGGCCTTGCCCCGGAACGGACCAGCGTGCGCGCCTTCCTGCACGCCATTGTCGCCGAATGGCGCAGCGGGGCAACTGGCCGGATGCCGGGCGAGTTCGCCTTCACCGACCACTTCGGGGAGCCGGACGTGCCGATCATCGCCGATCCCGCGCTGCGCCAGGTGATCGGCAATGTGATCGACAATGCGGTGGAGGCATCGCCGGACTGGGTCGGCCTCACCGCCCTGCGGCTCGGCGACCGGCTGGTGCTGGAGGTGGCCGACCGCGGCCCCGGCTTCGACCCGACAATGCTGCAGGCCTTCGGCCGGCCATACCATTCCACGAAGGGGCGCGCCGGCGGCGGCGTCGGCCTGTTCCTGCTCGTCAATGTGCTGCGCCAGCTGGGCGGCACAGTGGCGGCGCGCAACAATCCCGAAGGCGGCGCGACGGTGCGGGTCGAAATTCCCCTGAACGCGCTTACCTCGGCCAGCGATGCCTGAGCCCGCCCTGCCGCCGCTGCTGCTGATCGTGGAGGACGACGCCGCCTTCGCTCGGACCTTGCGCCGATCGTTCGAACGGCGCGGCTATCACGTGGTCGCCACCGACAGCCATGCCGGGATGGTGGATCTGCTCGCCAGTCACCGCCCCGATTATGCCGTCATCGACCTGAAGCTTGGCGGCGCGTCGGGCCTTGCCTGCGTGCAGACGCTGCATGCCCGGCTGCCGGACGCCAGGATCGTGGTGCTGACGGGCTTCGCCAGCATAGCCACGGCGGTGGAGGCGATTAAGCTGGGCGCTTCGCATTACCTGGCGAAGCCTGCCAACACCGACGACATCGAACGCGCCTTCGGCCTGGCGGACGGCAATCCCGATGCGCCGGTAGACGGCCGGCAATCCAGCATCAAGACGCTGGAATGGGAGCATATCCACCAGACGCTGGTAGAGGTGGACTTCAACATCAGCGAGGCCGCGCGGCGGCTTGGCATGCATCGTCGCACGCTGGCCCGCAAGCTGGAGAAGCGGCCGGTGCGGTAGGGCTTGCGCTCGCGGGGCGGCAGGTCGATGGCGCGCGGATGCGACGTCCACCGATCGTGCTGGCCATGCTGCTGCTGGTCTATATCTGCAACTTCGTCGACCGGCAGATCCTGGCCATTCTGGCGGCGCCGATCCAGCGGGAACTGGCGCTGTCCGATGGCGAGATGGGCCTGCTGGGCGGGGTCGCCTTCGCCCTGCTCTACGCCACTTGCGGGGTGCCGCTGTCGGCACTGGCGGACCGGACGGGCCGCGCGCGGGTGATCGGCTGGGCGCTGGTCGTATGGAGCGGGTGTACCGCTTTGTGCGCGCTGGCGCAGGGCTTCTGGCACATCTTCCTGGCCCGCCTTGGCGTCGGGATCGGGGAGGCGGGCGGCGTGGCCCCGTCCTACGCGCTGATCGGCGAGTACTTCCCCTCCCATCGGCGGGCGCGGGCGCTGGCGATCTATTCGCTGGGCATCCCGATCGGCTCGGCCGCGGGCGTGCTGGCGGGCGGAGCGATCGCGGCGGCGGTGGACTGGCGCTGGGCCTTCGTGGTCGTGGGTGGGGCCGGGCTGCTGCTGGCGCCCGTCTTCGCGCTGCTGGTCCGCGACCCGCCCCGGCGGGAGCGGCGGCCGGCGGCGCCGTGGCGGCGGACGGCGGGGTTGCTGGTACGGAGCCGGTCGTTCTGGCTGCTGTCGTTGGGACAGGCGCTGGCGAGCATGGCGGGGTATGGCATCGTCTTCTGGCTGCCGAGCGTGCTGCAACGGTCGTTCGGGCTGACCCTGCTGCAATCGGCGCAGTTCTTCGGCGCCCTGCTGCTGGTGGGGGGGATCGCGGGAGTGCTGGGCGGCGGGTGGCTGGGCGACCGGCTGGGCCGGGGCGACCGGGCGTGGCATGCCTGGTTGCCGGGAGGGGCCTTCGTGATCGCCGCGCCGCTGTTCGCGGCGGGGATCGTGTCGGGCGACTGGCGGGTCGCCTTTGCCCTGTTCCTGCTGCCGCAGGCGCTGAGCTACTTCTGGATGGGGCCGGTCCTGTCGGCGGTGCAGCACCTGGTGGGCGCGGCGGAGCGGGCGAGCGCGAGTGCGCTGTTCCTGCTGGTCAACAATCTGTTGGGTCTGGCCGGGGGGACCTGGGCGCTGGGCCTGCTGGCCGATGCCCTGCGCGGCCGCCATGGCGAGGGGGCGCTGGCGCAGGCGATGCTGTGGTCGCTGCTGCTGTATGTCGCCGCGGGCCTGCTGCTGCTGGCAGGCGGGCGCTGGCTCCGGCGCGATTGGGTGCCGGAGCCAGCAATCAGTCCGACCGCTTAGCCCTCTTCAGCCGCGGCGACGGCGGCGCTGGCGGCGTAGCCGCGGGCATCGAGTTGCGCCAGGGCGCCGGCGCGGGCGGTGTCGAAGCAATTCAGCGCCGACGGCGTGCGGTTCAGCACGGAGCCGCGCGGCATGTCACACACCTGCGCCGCGGCCTGGTTGACGCGAAGCGCCAGCGTGCGCTGGTCGTAAGGGGACGACAGGTTCAGGTCACCGATCTTCACCGCGACGGAGCGGGTGTCGGGCGCGTGTTCCTGCACCACCATCTCGCTGTTGGCGAAAGCGGGCGTGGTCGCCACGCCGAGGGCAAGCAGGCCGCCAAGGGCGGCGCGCATGGTCATGGAAGGCATTGTTCTCTCCTGCAAACGGCCACCTGCCCTGTTGCCGGGCCGGTTGGGTTG
This sequence comes from Croceibacterium sp. TMG7-5b_MA50, assembly GCF_039830145.1. Lineage (NCBI taxonomy): Bacteria > Pseudomonadati > Pseudomonadota > Alphaproteobacteria > Sphingomonadales > Erythrobacteraceae > Croceibacterium > Croceibacterium sp. TMG7-5b_MA50. The sequence goes on from NZ_CP156082.1 coordinate 1,733,466, forward strand.
ATGCTGCTTATAATTGCGGCACGCTGCCCAATCAATATGCAGCGCACCAATTCGTCGCTGCACCGCAAGAGTGTGCCGTCCGGTGACACGAGCGGCGGAAGCCGGAAGTTGACACTAAGTTGACACCTCCCTCTCGCCGCTTCGCCTTGTTCATGAACCGTCGCGCGGCGGGCGTCGGCGGGTGCCGGCCTGCGTGGGATCGAGCCAGGCGAACCAGTCGATCTCCTCCTGCTCGGTGAGCTTGCCGCCCGCCGCCTGCTTCTCGTTCGCCGCCCGCCCGCGTTCGTGCTGCGCCAGCCGCGCCTCCGCCCGCAGCTGCTCGGGGCTTTTCGCCGGGCGCTGCTCGGCGAGGAAGTGCGGCAGCTTGCCGTCGGCGAGTTCGGCACAGAGCAGTTCGTGCGCCAATTGCTCCGCATCGAGCATCGTTTCCACCGGGGCGGGCAGCGCGGGTTCCATCGCGCGCAGGACATCTTCGAGTGTGGCGGGCGCCGGAGTGGCGCGGGCCGGGACCGGGGCGAGCGCGGTGCCCTGGCCATCCGCCGGGTCATTCCCGCCGCCATCGGTGCCGCGCGCGGCGGCGGCCGGTTGCGCGAAGTGCCACGCCGCACGGGCCGAGCGCGCCTCCCGGCTGTAGCGTTCGGGCTTCAGGTGGCTGAGCAGACGATCGTTGTAGACGCGGCGGCTGTCCGTCAGTTCGCCGGCGGAATTGTACTGGTCCTGCTCCACGCCCTCGATCGCGCGTTCGAAGGCGATATCCTCGATCAGGGTGCCCGCGCGTTCGCGCGCCACGTCCCACGCGCGGGCGAAGGCGGCGGCGTGGGGCGCGCGGCGCAGGGCATAGGCGCTCGCCCGCGTCATCCCGACCTCCTTCGCGGCGAGCGCGACGAGGCCGGTATCGGCCAGCACCTCGATGAAGCGGCGCTGCTTCTCCTCCGTCCACCCGTCATAGCGCTGGCGGCGGCGGACGGGGACCCAGCGATAATCGGCGGGGTCGTAGTCGAGGATGGCGTGGCCGAGTTCGGGTTCGGGCGGGGATGTGGGGGCGGCTCCGGTGACGGGCGGTGACGGCGGGGCGATGGGTGCGGTGGGCGGGGTCGTGCTCATCGGCGAGCTTAGGGCAGGTTTTTGCCGAGTAGGAAAATGTTTTGGGGTGGTACGCGATGAATTAATACGAATAGGCGCGAGGCATGGACTATCTGCTCCAGCGTTTTACCGCTCCTGACGGAACGGAAATGGTCGTGCTGCGCGCCGATGGCTGGGATCGCCTGTGCACCTACTTCAAGGCGCGGAGGATGAGCGGCTGGCCCGGATGGAGGTTGGCGACGGCTACGGCTCGCGCAACACGAAACGCACGACTAAGGACCGCGCATTAAGAAAATCAGACTGCCACTCCTTTTTATCCAGTCGTTCTATATGCGTGATCGTGCAGTCTGCTAACCCATTCGCGGATGTGATCAAACCATCTTGCGTACTGATCCTCTGACAGATCAGTTTTTAACAAGCCGTCTTTACCAACACGATGCAAAAATGCGTACAAGACTTCTTCGGCCACATCTCCACATATTAACACGCCTTCACTAACTGACTTAGAAAACGGCGATACAGATCCGTGAACTAGCTTAGATCTTAAATCATAAGCTTCCTTGACAATCTTTTTCTTCAACCTCCAATCATCTAAGCAATCAGATGACATAGTTAAATCAGCAACTCTTGTGCTTACCGTCTCTGCTATATCACTCTTGCTTCCAGCAACCATAAGTCGCTCTATGGCGGTTATAAATTTTACTACTTTCGAGAATGACTGCTTATCTCTCACTCCCTCGCCAAACCACCTCGCTGCATCCAAGAACCGGCTTGCTATCGGTCGCCTTACACTTAAATCAACCTTACTATTTAAAACTAACCTAATCAGTTGAAGCGTTTCCACAACATCTTCTCTTTGTAAATCCTTGGACCATCCTTCTGGAAAGCCCATGGCGTCTAGGCTTCCTGTAGATGTCTGGATGGTCATCAAGCCATCCTTTTTGATCCACGCCAATGCTCGAGAGTCACTGGATATTTGGAAGCGACCAACTTCAACGCGATGAGTGCCTTTCCTGCCAATCAGAAAATATAAGCAGTCAAGGGCCGACGTAAGAAGGTCATGTGCCGCATCCTGCGCGCGTTTTGCATCACAGTTTTTCACTGTCACTACCGCTACCCACTTGTAACTCTTATAGTACTCCGCCGCCGTACGAAGGTGCTTTCGAGCCCACTTACGGTCACTCTCACTAGGATTTGCCCGCAGGTAAGCCTTCACTTGGTTGAAGATTTCTGGCTGGAACTGATCCAGCCATCTTATTTTCACGGCTCCAATGTCGATCTCGCCGGGTTCACTTGTAAATGTAAATCGCAGTGGATAGTAGTAGGTGAACTCTCCGCATCGGGCGGCGGCGCGCTTTGCAGCCCATGACAACAACCTATCCGTCTGTTTTTGATCAATGGCTCGGCCTTCACTCACGAACCTTTTGATTATTTCTGCGCCTAACTCTTTTTTGATATCTGAATATGTGACACGAGACTCCAGATCACGAAGTTTGATGACCCTCATCACCAAGGTATCGAGAGCAGAAACAGCCTTTTTGCTGACAAGTAGTGACCCATGACCCTGCGGGTGAGGCATCATAAACCAAGGATCAACTTCTTCAAAAACAGAGCTCAGGCTTTTAGAAGCTTTAGTAGCAGTAGCAGCGACTTCGCTAAGTATATACGATATTAGCTCAAAAGATTTGCGATCGTTGATGTCAATCTCATCCATAGAAACGTACCCAGATCATCACACAGGCGCGCTAAGCCTTGCTGTAACCGTGAGCCACTGCTGCTTCTGTCGCAAGACGGCTTGTTGAGCAGACGCTACCCCTTCTTCGCCTTATGCTCCGCCAGCAGGCGGTCCAGTTCCACGATGCGTTTGCGCTCCGGCGTGTCCTTCGCCAGCCCCTTCAGGCGGCAGGTCGCCCACAGCGCCTTGCGTTCGGATTCCAGTGCCTTGAGGTAGAGATCAGCCATGCCGCGTGATCACCCGCAGGCGTCGGGTTGTAAAGCGCGGAAGGCGAAACCATCGCGGCGCGCCCTCGTTCGCTCACCATCCCCAACAGCGAAGAGGAACCCGTTCGCCATGAAACTCGCCATTGTTGCCGCCCTGCCCGCCCTCGCGCTGGGCCTTGCCGCGTGCCAGTCGGAAGCCGACAAGCAGGCCGATGCGACGGAGGACGCGCTGGAGCAGCGGGCCGATGCCGATCTCGCCGCCTCCGATGGCGCGGTCGTCGCGCTGGGCATGACGGAGCGGCAATTGCTGGATGCCGACCTCGTCACCGCCGACGGCACCGAGCTGGGCGACGTGGAGGGGCTGCGCCGCACGGGCGACCAGGCGGGCATGGAGGTGACCGGGCTGATCGTGGAGCTGGAGGACAGCGATCCCGACCGCTACGTCACCGTACCGCTGAACGGCCTGACCATGCGCCATCAGGGCAACGACATGGATGTGCAGACCAGCCTGACCGCTGCCGAGCTGGCGGCGATGCCGGATGTGGAATTGCCGACGGTTTGATGTGCGCGGGTGGTGGGGTGGCGCTGTTTGCCCCTCCACCACCCTGTGGGTGGTCCCCCTCCCCATCTTGGGATGGGGAGGATTTTAGGGGCGCGTCAGTCGTGTTCGCGGTTGCCGGCGCCGATGTAGAGTTCGTTGCCGCCAAGGCGGTACTTCTCGCTCATAGCGGCCATGCCTTCTTCCGCATCCTCGACCGCGGCGAAGGCTTCGATCGGCTGGTTCTGCTTCGCCGCGAAGTCGCGCACTTCCTGCGTGATCTTCATGGAGCAGAATTTCGGCCCGCACATGGAGCAGAAATGCGCCGTCTTGGCGCCTTCGGCGGGCAGGGTCTGGTCGTGGTACAGCTCCGCCGTTTCGGGATCCAATGACAGGTTGAACTGGTCGCGCCAGCGGAACTCGAACCGGGCCTTGCTGAGCGCATCGTCGCGCACCTGCGCGGCCGGGTGGCCCTTGGCGAGGTCGGCGGCGTGGGCGGCGAGCTTGTAGGTGACGACGCCGACCTTCACATCGTCCCGGTCGGGCAGGCCCAGATGCTCCTTGGGCGTGACGTAGCAGAGCATGGCGGTGCCGTACCAGCCGATCTGCGCCGCGCCGATGCCGCTGGTGATGTGGTCGTAGCCGGGCGCGATGTCGGTGACGAGCGGCCCGAGGGTGTAGAACGGCGCCTCCCCGCAGGCTTCGAGCTGCTTGGTCATGTTCTCGCGGATCTTGTGCATGGGCACGTGGCCCGGCCCCTCGATCATGACCTGCACGCCGCGTTCCCAGGCGCGCTTGGTCAGCTCGCCCAGCGTGTAGAGTTCGGCGAACTGCGCCTCGTCATTGGCGTCGGCGATGGCGCCGGGGCGCAGGCCGTCGCCCAGCGAATAGGCGATGTCGTAGGCGGCGCAGATCTCGCTGATCTCGTCGAAATGCTCGTACAGGAAGCTTTCGCGGTGATGGGCGAGGCACCACTTGGCCATGATGGAACCGCCGCGTGACACGATGCCGGTCACGCGCTTCGCCGTCAGCGGGATGTAGGGCAGGCGGACGCCCGCATGGATGGTGAAGTAGTCGACGCCCTGTTCCGCCTGTTCGATCAGGGTGTCGCGGAAGATCTCCCACGTCAGGTCCTCGGCAATGCCGCCGACCTTTTCCAGCGCCTGGTAGATGGGGACGGTGCCGATGGGGACGGGCGAATTGCGGATGATCCATTCGCGGGTGTCGTGGATGTTGCGGCCGGTGCTGAGGTCCATCACCGTGTCCGCGCCCCAGCGGATCGCCCAGACGAGCTTGTCCACCTCGGATGCGACGTCGGAGGCGACGGCGCTGTTGCCGATATTGGCGTTGATCTTGACCAGGAAGTTGCGGCCGATCGCCATCGGTTCGCATTCGGGGTGGTTGATGTTGGACGGGATGATCGCGCGGCCGCGGGCGACCTCGTCCCGGACGAATTCGGGGGTGACGTATTCGGGGATTTCTGCGCCCCATGAATTGCCGTCCATCTCCCGGCGGACGAATTCACGGCCCAGGTTCTCGCGTTCGGCGACGTATTCCATCTCCGGGGTGATGATGCCGGCGCGGGCGTAATGCATCTGGGTGATGGTCTTGCCGGCATGCGCGCGCAGCGGGCGGCGGACAACATTGGGGAAGGCGGGGACGCCGGCGGAGCGGTCGGGGCCCTTGAGGCCGTTATCCTCCGGCTTCACCTCGCGCGCGTCATACGCCTCCACGTCGCCGCGGGCGAGCTGCCAGGGGCGGCGGATGGCGGGAAGGCCGGCGGCGATGTCGATGGCGGCGGCGGGGTCGGTGTAGGGACCGGACGTGTCGTAGACGCGCACCGGCGGTTCGCCGCTGTGGGGATCGAGGTGGATTTCGCGCATGGCGACGCGGTGTGGGCCGACATGGATCTTGCGGCTGCCCCGGATCGGACCGGTGGTGACGCCGATTTCCAGCGGGGAGTTGATGTCGGCCATTCGCGCTCTCCTGTCCGGGGGAGGTAGCGCGGGGAGAGGGATGGATCGCCTGTGCCGCCGCCCTTCCCTCCGCCCGTGTTAACGGGTTCAGGTTCGACGGGTCGTGGGATGCCAGCCCCACCTCTCAGCCATGGCAGGCTCCCCGAGGGTGCGGGCACGATAGGCCGCACCCCCGGGGCTTGCAAGCATCAGAACGTGTAGGCGAGGCCGATGCCGCCGACCCACTGGTCCGCGCTGCCGCGGATGGAGGTGAACGGCGTATCCTCCGCCGAGCCGAACAGGCGGTTGTAGCTGGCGAGGCCGACGATGGAGAGGCCGCCATCGGTGATGTCGCCATTGAGGTCGAACCCGGCGATCAGGTTGACGCCCGCCGACTTGAACCCGCCATCGGCGTCATAGCGGGGCAGGCCGGTGATCGCCGCCTGCTGCGCATCGAGGCCGTAATAATATTCGGCGAAGGAATCATCGACCCATTCGGCATTCACGTTCAGCGCGGCGAAGATCCCGCGGCTGAGCGGGGTCAGGTAGCTGACGCCGGGCGTCACCACCATGCCGTCATGCGCGCCGGCCACATCCCAGCGCACATCGGTGCTGACGGTCAGCCGGTCGTAGGGGTGCAGCACCTGCGCGAAGGTGATGCCGGCATTGGCGCCCACTTCCACGGCGAGATCCTGATCATCCAGCAGGTTCACCACGTCATCCCCGGTGTCGCCGTCGCGGCCGAACCGGAGGCGCGCCACGGGGCCGAGCTGGAACTGGACATTGCCCGCCGTGTCGTAGTCGGCGATCAGGTCCAGCGCCAGGCCGCCCGCGCGCGGCGCGATCCCGATGCCGCCCACCCGGCCGGCGACCGCCGGGAATGGGGTGACCGTATAATCGTCAGCCCCTTCATAGGTCGGCGTGTAGCCTACGCCCGCCCCGATCACGAGGAAGTCGCCGTCCAGCACGCCGGCATCGATCTGTTCGGGCACGGCGCCCTGGCCGGTGGTCCCGACCGAGCCGGGCGCAGCGACATCCTGCGCGATCGCAGGCATGGCAAGCAGCGCGGCCAGGGTGGCGGCGCCGGTCAGAATGGTTCGCATGTAGTGTGTGTGCCCTCAGAATGTGCAGCTGCAACGTAAGCGCAGGTACTCTGTTCCTGACGGCCGAGCGTGCATTGCCAGCGGGCGGCGATGGGTTACAGCGACGGGCATGGAACGCAGCAATGGATGTGATGTCGCGATCGTCGGCGGCGGCCTTGCCGGCGGGCTGATCGCGCTGGCCTTGGCGGAGCGGTGCCCCGGCCTGCATGTCCGCGTGATCGAGGGCGGCGCGGCGGCTGGTGGGCACCACCGGTGGAGCTGGTTCGCCAGCGATCTCGACCCGGCAGGCACGCGGCTGATGGCGCCGTTCCGCATGGCGCAATGGCACGAAGGATACGAGGTCGCCTTCCCCCGCCATTGCCGCACGCTGCAAACGCCGTACCGCTCGCTCGCCTCCCGCGACTTCGCCGCCCATCTGGCCACGGCGCTGCCGGCGGGGACGCTGGCAACCGGGCAGCGGGTCGCCGGCCTTGCCGCTGACGGCGTGACGCTGGCGGAAGGTGGCCGGGTGCCGGCGGGGGTGGTGATCGATTGCCGCGGGTTCCAGCCGACCGCGCGGCTGCAGGGCGGATGGCAGGTGTTCCTGGGCCGGCACCTGCGCACCGACCGTCCGCACGGCCTGACGCGGCCGACGATCATGGACGCGACGGTGGACCAGACCGATGGCTACCGCTTCGTCTATGTCCTGCCGCTGGCGGCGGACGAGGTGTTCATCGAGGATACCTATTACCAGGACGCGCCGGTGCTGGACCGCCCGCTGCTGAGCGGGCGGCTGGACGCCTACGCCGCGGCGCATGGCTGGGCGGGCACCGTGCTGGAGCAGGAGACCGGCGTGCTGCCCGTCATCACCGGCGGCGATTTCGCCGGGTGGCAGGCGGAACAGCGGGTGCCGGGCGTGGCGCGCGCCGGCGCGGGTGCGGGCTTCGTGCATCCGCTGACCAGCTATACCCTGCCCTTCGCGGTGGAGACCGCGCTGGCGGTGGCGGATGCCTTCGCCCACCAGCCGCAGATGACGGGCGATGCGCTGGCCACCATGCTGGAACAGCGGGCGGCGGATCACTGGCGGCGCACCGGTTTCTACCGCCTGCTCGGCTCCATGCTGTTCGGCGCCGCCGGGCCGGCGGAACGCTATCGGGTGTTCGAGCGATTCTATACCCTGTCCGATCCGCTGATCGAACGGTTCTATGCCGGGCGCAGCACCTGGACAGATCGGCTGCGGGTATTGAGCGGGCGACCGCCCGTGCCGATCGGGGCGGCGGTGCAGGCACTGGTGCAACCACGCGCGCCGCTCTATTCGGGTACGCAACAACAAAGGGATTGCGCATGAGTACCGACCCGGCGCCGGCGCATGCCCCGGTCGCAATTACTGGCAAGCGCGCCTGCGTGATCGGCGCGGGCTTCGGCGGGCTGGCACTGGCGATCCGCCTGCAATCGGCCGGCATCGCCACCACCGTGGTGGAGGCGCGCGACAAGCCGGGCGGGCGCGCCTATCACTGGCAGCGCGACGGCTTCACCTTCGACGCCGGGCCGACCGTGGTGACGGACCCCGCCTGCCTGCAGGAATTGTGGGCCATCACCGGCCACGACATGGCGCAGGACATCGAACTGATGCCGGTCATGCCGTTCTACCGCCTGAACTGGCCCGACGGCACGAACTTCGATTATTCCAACGACGAGGCGTCGCTGCAGCGGGAGATCGCCAAGCTCGATCCCGCGGACATCGCCGGGTACGAACGGTTCCTGCAATATTCGGCCGGCGTGTTCCACGAAGGGTACGAGAAGCTGGGCAGCGTGCCGTTCCTGGACTTCGCCAGCATGGTGAAGGCGGCACCGGCGCTGGCCAAGTACCAGGCGTGGCGTTCGGTCTATTCCGTGGTCAGCAGCTACATCAACAACGAGAAGCTGCGTGAGGCGCTGAGCTTCCACACATTGCTGGTGGGCGGCAACCCGATGACCACCAGTTCGATCTACGCCCTGATCCACAAGCTGGAGAAGGATGGCGGCGTGTGGTGGGCGCGCGGCGGGACCAACCGTCTGATCGCGGCCATGGTCCGTCATTTCGAACGGCTGGGCGGCACCGTCCGGCTGGACGACGCCGTCACCGCAATCGGCACGGTCGGCGATCGGGCGAGCAGCGTCACCACCAAGAGCGGCTGGAACGAAAGCTTCGACGCGGTGGCGAGCAATGGCGACATCGTCCATTCGTACCGCGACCTCCTGGGCGGCAACCAGCGCGGGCAGCGGCGCGGGCGGGCGCTGATGAAGAAGCGGTTTTCCCCCAGCCTGTTCGTGGTGCATTTCGGGATCGAGGGCACCTGGCCCGGCATCCCGCATCACATGATCCTGTTCGGCCCCCGGTACAAAGGCCTGCTGGACGACATCTACACCCACGGCGTGCTGCCGGAAGATTTCTCCATCTACCTGCACCATCCCACAGTCACCGATCCGGGCATGGCGCCGCCGGGGATGAGCACGTTCTACGCGCTGGTGCCGGTCGCCCATCTGGGCAAGCTGGCGATCGACTGGGATGTGGTCGGCCCGCAGCTGGAAAAGCGTATCCTGGACGAGGTCGGCCGCCGGCTGATCCCCGACATCCACAGCCGCATCGTGACCAAGTTCCATTATGCGCCGACGGACTTCGTGGCCGATCTCAACGCCCACCTGGGCAGCGCCTTCAGCCTGGAGCCGGTGCTGACGCAAAGCGCCTTCTTCCGCGGGCACAACCGGGACGACGTGATCCGCAACTTCTACCTGGTGGGGGCCGGCACCCATCCGGGCGCAGGCATCCCCGGCGTGGTGGGCAGCGCGAAGGCGACGGCCGGCCTGATGCTGGAGGATCTGGCGACGTGACAACCCTGACGCTCGACGGCGGAACCATGGGGTCGCTGGCGGACCTGCACGCCCAGGTGGCGCGGCACCCGGAGACGCCGGGCGATCACGGTCCCAATCTCGACGCGCTGTTCGACGTGCTGCTCGCCTACTACACCGCCCCGCTGGCCATCATCTGGCGCAATGCCGCCGCCGCCCGCGCCGCGCTGGGCCCCGATTTCGCGCGCGCCAAGCAGGTGTTCGACGACGCGGTGGCGTATTACCATGCAAAGGGCCGCGCGGCCGTGTTTACCATTGTCGAAGGATCCGAAGCACCATGAACCGCCTTGCCGTCTATTGCGGGTCCGCCACCCCGGCAGATCCCCGCTACGTCGCGCTGGCGCGGGACACCGGCGCGGTGCTCGCCCGGCGTGGCATCGGCGTGGTCTATGGCGGCGGCACGCGTGGGCTGATGGGCGCGCTGGCCGAGGGCGCGTTGGCCGAAGGCGGCGAGGTGATCGGCGTCATTCCCGAGGCGCTGGCCGCCACGGCGGAGGTCGCCAACCATGCCTGCACCGAACTGCACACGGTTGCCACCATGCACGAGCGCAAGCTGCGCTTCACCGATCTGTCGGATGGGTTCCTGACGCTGCCCGGCGGGGTCGGCACGATGGACGAATTGTGGGAAGCGGTCAGTTGGGCGCAGCTCGGCTATCACACCAAGCCGGTGGGGCTGCTGAACGCGTTCGGCTTCTATGACGGGCTGGTGGCGTTCAACCGGACGATGGTGGATACCGGCTTCATCCGGCCGATGCACCAGGACATCATCATGGTCGAAACCGAGCTTGAGCCATTGTTGCAGCGGATGGCCGATCATCGCCCCCATCGCCCGATCTTCGCCATGGCGGCGGAAGAATTGTGAGCAGCACGCCGCCTTCCACCGGCCGCCCGCGCACGGTGCCGCGGCGCATGCTGGCGCCCAGCCGCATCCTGCGCCCGACCCCGCGCCAGATCGGCGGCGGGCGCGAACGGGCTGACCTGGTGGCGGAGGCGCACCGCGCGATCCGCAAGGGGAGCAAGAGCTTCGCCGCCGCGAGCCGGTTGTTCGACCGGGAGACGCGGGAGAAGGCCTGGCTGCTCTATGCCTGGTGCCGGCGGTGTGACGACATCGCGGACGGGCAGGACAGCGGCTTCACCCTCAGGCCCGGAACCGACGGGCAGGAGCGGATCCGCGGTATTCGTGTGCTGACCGCGCGCGCACTGGAAGGCCAGCCGACCGCCGAGCCGGCGTTCGATGCCTTCGGCCAGGTCGCGCTGGAGGCGGGGCTGAAGGCCGATCTCGCCGCCGACGTGATCGAAGGCTTCGCGCTGGACCTCGCCGGGTGGCGGCCGCGCACGGAGATGGATCTGTGGCGCTATTGCTACCATGTCGCCGGGGCCGTGGGCGTGATGATGGCGCGGGTCATGGACGTGGATGGCGAGGACGAGGAGCTGCTCGACCGCGCCTGCGACCTCGGCCTGGCGTTCCAGATCGGCAACATCGTGCGCGACATCAGCGAGGATGCGGCGGCAGACCGCTGCTACATCCCGGCCGAGTGGCTGGCGGAGGCGGACATTCCGCCGGGCGAGCACATGAAGCCCGCCTTTCGCCCGCAACTGGTGGCGCTGGTCGCGCGCATGGTGGCCCTGGCGGAGGAGCGGGAGGCGGCGGCGCGGATCGGCGCGGCCAGCCTCGCCTTCCGGCAGCGCTGGGCCGTGCTGGCGGCCGCCAACATCTATGGCGCGATCGGGCGCAAGGTGCGGCGCAAGGGGGCCAAGGCGTGGGACCGGCGCGTGCGGGTCGGCAAGCTGGCGAAGCTGCGCCATGTCGCCGCCGCTTTGTTCGAAGCGATGCGATCGCCTGCGGAGCCGCCGGCCGAATGGCCGCAGCCGACGCGTGGCAGCATCCTGCTGGCGGTGCGCATGGCCGGGCCGATCGCACCGATGCCGATGACTCCGCTGCCGGATGAGGCTACACCTTAGTTACATAAGAAACTGGGTGAGAGTGCCATGATCCGTTCCGTCCTGATCGCCAATCGCGGCGAGATCGCCTGCCGTGTCATCCGGACCGCCCGCGCCATGGGCCTGCGCACCGTGGCCGTCCATTCCGAGGCGGATGCCCGCGCGCTGCACGTGCGGATGGCGGACCATGCGGTGGCGATCGGCCCGGCAGCGGCGGCGGAAAGCTATCTGAACGGCCGGCGGATCATCGAGGCGGCGCTACACAGCGGCGCCGATGCGATCCATCCCGGTTACGGCTTCCTGTCCGAGAACGCCGACTTCGCGGAAGACGTGATGGCGGCCGGGCTGATCTGGGTCGGCGCGCCGCCTGCCGCGATCCGCGCCATGGGGCTGAAGGACGCGGCCAAGCAGCGGATGCGTGGCGCGGGTGTGCCGGTGACGCCCGGCTATGACGGCGCGGACCAGGACCCTGCCCGCCTGCTGGCGGAGGCGGAGGCGATCGGCTGGCCGGTGCTGGTGAAGGCGGTCGCCGGTGGCGGCGGCAAAGGGATGCGGCTGGTCGAGCGGCGCGAAGACTTCGCCGGCGCGCTCGATTCCTGCCGGCGGGAGGCCGCGGCGGCGTTCGGCAACGACCGGGTGCTGCTGGAGAAATGGATCAGCAGCCCGCGCCATATCGAGGTGCAGGTGTTCGGCGACGCGCACGGCAATGTGGTGCACCTGTTCGAACGCGACTGTTCGCTGCAGCGGCGGCACCAGAAGGTGATCGAGGAAGCGCCCGCCCCCGGCCTGGACGCCGCCACGCGCGCGGCGATCTGCGACGCGGCGGTGCGTGCGGCGCGGGCGGTCGATTATGTCGGCGCGGGGACGGTGGAGTTCATCGCCGATGGCAGCCGCGGGCTCAGCGCCGATCGCGTGTTCTTCATGGAGATGAACACCCGGCTGCAGGTGGAGCATCCGGTGACCGAAGCGATCACCGGCATCGACCTGGTGGAGTGGCAGCTACGCGTCGCGGCGGGTGAGCCGCTGCCATTGTCGCAGGACGACCTGGCGATTACCGGCCATGCGGTGGAGGCGCGGCTGTATGCGGAGGATCCGACGCGCGGCTTCCTGCCAGCGACCGGCCCGCTCGACTTGCTGGACTGGGGCGAGGCGCCGATCCGGATCGAGACGGGGGTGGAACAGGGGGACCGGGTCAGCCCGTTCTACGACCCGATGATCGCCAAGCTGGTGGCGCACGGGGAGACACGGGCGGAGGCGCATGCCTGCCTGGCGGAGGCGCTGCATTCGCTGCGCATCTGGCCGGTCCGGACCAATGCGGCCTTCCTGCTCGCGTGTCTCGGCGATCCGGTCATGCAGACCGGGCAGGCGACCACCGGCCTTATCGCGGAGCGGGGCGAGCTGCTGACCGATGCGGGGGCGCCCGGCGACAATGAATGGCAGGTGGCGGCGCTGGCGCTGTTCGCGCCGTTCTACAACGCCGGGGCCGAGCCCGGAGCGGGGCCGTGGGACCGGCTGAGCGGCCTGCGCCCCAACTCAGCACCCAAGGCACGCATCACCGTGCAGCATCATGGCGCCGGCGGCGCGGCGGAGCTGCGCGTGCTGGATTTGGCCGATTGCCTGGACGCGGACGGAACGGCCATACCGGTCGCGGGCGGCGTGCTGGTGGCGCGCGACGGGCAGCCGTTCCTGTTCAGCCTGCCGCGCTTCGCCGCAGGGGCCGCGCAGGTCGGCGATGGCACGATCCTGGCCCCCATGCCCGGCCGGGTGATCGCGGTCGACGTGGCCGATGGCGACGAGGTCGTCGCCGGGCAGCGGCTGCTGGTGCTGGAGGCGATGAAGATGGAACACGCGCTGACCGCCCAGGCGGATGGCGTGGTGGCGGACCTGGCGGTGGCGACAGGCGCGCAGGTCCAGGTGGATGCGCCGCTGGTGCGGGTCAGGCCCGCGGCGGCGGCATCACCGGCACCGGCCGCTTCGGCGGGTTGAGGCGGCGGAACAGGCGCCCCTTCTCGCTGAACAGCACCAGCACGAAGGCGGCGACACTGCAGATCAGCAGCGCATGGGCAAAGGGCCGTGCCGTGCCGTCGTAAGCCTGCCCGATCAGCAGGCCGACGACCGCCGCGCCGAACATCCGGCAGAAGGTCTGGGCGGAACTGGCCGCGCCGGCAATGCGGGCGAAGGGCTGCATGGCGATGGAGCCGAAATTGGCGCCCAGGAAGCCCAGCAGCATCAGATTGGTCGCCATTAGCGGCAGGAACACGGCAAGATCGCCCGGATGGTAGTGCGATGCCCAGACCTGCGCCGCCGCGACCACCATGAACACCAGCACGCCGGTATGGCTGACCCGCCGCGCGCCGAACCGTTCGACGATGCGCGAATTGACGATGTTGGACACCGCCATCATCGCGGCGGTGCCGCCGAACACCACCGGGAACCAGTCGCCCACGGCGAAATGTTCGCCCAGCAACTGTTGCGCACTGTTGACGTAGCCGAATACCGCCCCGACCAGCAGCCCGGCACCCAGGACATAGCCGATGGCGCCCCGGTTGAAGAAGCCGGCCGCCATGTTGCGGGCGATCACCGGCAGGTCCAGCCGCTGGCGGTTTTCCGGATGCAGCGTTTCGGGCAAACGCAGCCAGACCCACAGGCCCGCGAGGACCGCGACCACCGCGAACGCGACGAAGATGGCCCGCCAGCCCGCCACCAGCATGATCGCCTGCCCCAGGCTGGGGGCGATGACCGGCACGGTGATGAAGACCGCGCTGACGAGGCTCATCAACCGGGCCATGCGGTCGCCGGCGAACTGGTCGCGGATAATGGCGGTGGGAACCACCATCAGCCCAGCGCACAGCACGCCCTGCAGGATGCGCAGGCCCAGCAGCACCTCGAACGAATGGATCGCCGCAATCAGCAGCGAGCATGCGGCATAGGCCGCGAGACTGACGAAGATCACCGGCCGGCGCCCGAACCGGTCGGCCAGCGATCCCGGCAGCAGGCAGCCGGCACCATTGGCCAGCAGGTACACGCCGACGACCAATTGCCGCCGGTTGCCGTCGACCACGCCCAGTTCGCCGGCCATCTGGCCCAGGGCAGGCAGCATGGCATCGATGGCGAGCGCATTGAGGCTCATCAACAGGGCGATGATCACCACCAGCTCGCGCTGGCCGATGATCTTGGTGGCGGGGGAAGCGGCGGTGGTGGCCATGGCGTCGCGTAGACCCATGTTGCGCTGCGGTAAACACTTCATGGCAGCACATCGCCGCCACCTATGCTAGGAACAGGCGGTGAACAGCCAGCCGGCCCTGATCGAATCGGCGCCCGCCCCGGTGGCGGAGGTCCCTGCCCCTGCGCCGACGGAGGATACCAGCCGCAAGGTGATCCATGTCGACATGGACGCCTTCTTCGCCAGCGTGGAGCAACGCGACGATCCATCGCTGCGCGGCAAGCCTGTGGCGGTGGGCGGCAGCAGCGGCCGCGGCGTGGTGGCCGCCGCCAGTTACGAGGCGCGCGTGTTCGGCATCCGGTCCGCCATGCCGTCCGCCACCGCGCGCCGGCTGTGCCCGGACCTGATCTTCTGCAAGAGCCGGTTCGACGTCTATCACGAGGTGTCGCAGCAGATCCGCGCGATCTTCGCCCGCTTCACCGACCTCATCGAACCGCTGAGCCTGGACGAAGCTTATCTGGACGTGACGCGCAATCACCTGGGCATCGCGTCCGCCACCAAGATCGCGCGGGAGATCCGGCGCATGATCCGGGAGGAGACGGGCCTGACCGCCAGCGCCGGCGTGTCGTACAACAAGTTCCTGGCGAAGCTCGCCAGCGACCAGAACAAGCCGGACGGCCTGTGCATCATCAAGCCGGGGGACGGCGCCGCCTTCGTGGCGACGCTGCCCGTCCGCCGGTTCCACGGCATCGGCCCGCGCGGGGCGGAGAAGATGGCCAGGCTGGGCGTGGAGACGGGCGCCGACCTAGCGGGCAAGGACGCCGACTGGCTGCGGGAAAATTTCGGCAGTTTCGGCGAGTATCTGTTCCATGCCGCGCGGGGGATCGACCATCGGCCGGTGCGGGCGCACCGGGAACGCAAGTCCATCGGCGGGGAACGCACCTTCGGCACCGATCTGCACGCGCCGCACGATCTTCACGCCATGCTCGACAATATCGTGGAGATCGTCTGGACGCGGATCGCCGACAAGGGTGCGCAGGGCCGCACGGTGACGCTGAAGCTGAAGTTCAACGACTTCCAGCTGGTGACCCGCGCCCGGTCCCTGCCTCACCCGGTGCGGGGACGCGATCAGTTCACGACCATCGCGCGCGAGCTGCTGGCCGAGCAATTGCCCCTGCCCCGCCCGATCCGGCTGATGGGCCTGACGCTGAGCGCGCTGGGCGATGCGCCGGACACGCCACCACCGCCGGCCGCGCCGCGCGCCCAGCAATTGCAGCTGCTATAGGCTACAGCAGGGCCAGCCGGTCCTGCGTCCGGGCGGACACGGCGGGAAGCGCGTCCAGCGCGAACAATCGGTGAGTGGCGACCTCCCGCCTGTCAGCCCTGGGCTCGCCCGCGAGCGTGCCGGTGAACAGGTGCACCACATTGGTTGCCCCGTGCAGCGGTTCTTCCAGCACGCGCACCAGCGTCAGGCCAGTGAGCGGGCAGCCCAGCTCCTCCGCGAACTCACGCGCGGCGGCGGCTGCCGGCGCCTCGCCATGGCGGACTCCGCCGCCCGGCAGGATCCATTGCCGCGGACCGTAGGTCTGGCGGATCAGCAGGACCCGGCCATCGGCATCGCGCGCGATCACGCTGACGCCGTGGATGGTCGGTCGCCTGAGGCGCCACCACGCCACGCGCAGATGGTGGCCTACCCGCAGGGCCAGCCGATGCAGGGGGGCCGGCGGGCGCATCGGCCGCCTTCAGGCGAGGCAGGTGACGGGAACGCCGCGCTGCGCGGCGGCGCGCAGCAGGCGGGTGATCGGCAGGTCGATCCTGCCGTCCACCGCGTCCTGGAACAGCGCCAGCTTCTCCGCCCCGCGGATCACCAGCAGCACCGCATCGGTGTTCAGCAGCGCCGGCAGGGTCAGCGTCAACCGGTCGAACGGCGCGTTTGCGGGCAGCGGGTCGGGCGTCAGGCGGCGGATCGGCTGCGGATCATCGGGCTGCGGGTCGGTGTTGGGGAACAGCGAGGCGACATGGCCATCCTCCCCCATGCCGAGCCAGGTCAGCGCGAAATGCGGTGGCACCAGCCCTTCCGCCAGCGGCACCACCTCTGCCCCAACGATACCGAGCGCGGTTTCGATCATCCCGGCATTGCTGGCGGGGTGATCGACCGGCACGCAGCGGTCATCCCCCGGCCAGATCGCGAAGCGGCGCCAGTCCAGCGGGGCGCCGGCCAGCGCCTGCAGGATCGGGCGCGGGGTGGACCCGCCGGGCAGGCAGAGCGGCACGCGGCCATCCGTCGCCCCTGCCGCCGTGGCGAGGCGGGGATAGAGCCAGGCGGCGACCTTGTCGTCGCTGTTGTCGCGGATGATCTCGACCATGGGCACGCTCCTTCTCGCCGGTGCCTATGGCAGGCGCGGCACGGCCACAAGGCACCGGCCTTATGAAATGTCAGCTTTGGAACGGGCGGTTTCGCAGACCCTTGGGCGAAGGAGCGGCAGGGGCGGAGCAGCCCCGACGGCCCGCATCCATACGGAAGGAGAACCTGACCATGGCAACCCAGACCGACACTCTGCGCGAATTGTTCGTCACCGGCCTCGTCAATGCGCACGCGGTGGAGAAGCAGGCGCTGTCCATCATGACGCCCCAGCTGGAGCGGATCGAGAACTACCCGGAGGTCGCCGATCGGCTGCGCGCCCATATCGAGGAGACCAACGGCCAGATCGCCCGGCTGGACGAGCTGCTGGAAGGCCTCGGCACCTCGTCCTCTACGCTGAAGGATATCGGCCTCAGCATGTCGGGCAGCATGGCGGCGATCACGCACTCCGTGGCGGGTGACGAGATCGTGAAGAACAGCTTCGCCAATTACGCCTTCGAGCATTTCGAGATCGCCGCCTACAAGTCGCTGCTGGTGATGGCGGAGGATGGCGGCTTTGCCCAGGCCACCCCGCTGCTGACCCAGTCGCTGAACGAGGAGCAGGCGATGGCCGAATGGATCGACGAGCACCTGCCCGTCGTCACCCGCCGCTATGCCGCGCTGTATGCCGCCGGCGGATCCAGCGCCGCCAAGGTCTGACAAACCGCAAGGGGACGCCTCGCGCCGGCCGGCAGCCTGCCGGGCGTTCCCTTCCGCTTCCGCGTGCGAGCGAGTGGGAAGACATCCATGAAGATCCACTACCTGCGCTGCGGCACGGATTGCCCGCTGGGCGGTGCGCTGTTCGATGGGTTCAGCACCGGCCCGCTCGGCACCATCCCATGCACGGCCCAGCTGATCGAGACGGAGGCCGGGCTGGTGCTGGTCGACACCGGGTACGGCCTGCAGGACGTGCGCCGGCCGCATCCGCGGCTCAGCAAGTTCTTCCATGCATTGCTGAACATCCGCTTCCGGGTGGAGGACACCGCGATCCATCAGATCCGCGCACTTGGCTATTCGCCGGAGGATGTGCGGCACATCGTGCTGACCCATCTCGATTTCGACCATGCCGGCGGGCTGGAGGATTTCCCCAATGCCCGCGTCCACGTGATGGCGGCGGAGCGCGACGCGGCGGAGCGGCAGCGGCGCGGCTTCATCGCCCGGCGCCGCTATCGCCCCGTGCAATGGGACGATGTACGCGACTGGCGCACCTATGCAGGTGCGGGCGATAGCTGGTTCGGCTTCGACGCGGTGCGCGCGCTGGACGGCTTGCCGCCCGAAATCCTGCTGGTGCCGCTGCCGGGCCATACATGGGGCCATGCGGGTGTGGCGGTGCAAGACGGCACCGGCTGGGTGCTGAATGCGGGCGATGCCTATTTCTACCGGGGCGAGATGCATCCGTTCCGGCATCGCTGCACGCCGGGCCTGCGCTTCTACCAGACCATGATGGAGGTCGATCGCCCGCAGCGATTGGCCAATCAGCGACGGCTGCGCGACCTGAAGCGGGCGCATGGGCAGGAGGTCACCATCTTCTGCTCCCACGACCAGAAGGAACTGGAGGCGTTGCAGGCGCGCGGCTGATGGCGGATCAGAAGCCGAGCCCGGCGATGAAGCGCTGCCACACGGGCAGCGGCAGCGCGCCGCCGGTCGCCTGCGCATGGCCGTTGCCGTACCGTCCATCGGCCTCGTCCGGCCGGTGCTGCGCCAGGAAGGCGAGCAGGTCGCGGCCGCTGGCGGTGCGCGCGGCGAAGTGGACCCACCCCTCGCGGTAGCCGGTATTGGCGGCGATCACGACCTTGTCCCTCAACCGCCCGCGCCATTGCTGCGCGATCAGCGGGTGGATCTGGCAGGGCGAGTGGAAGGCGATCAGCGCGACGTCGCCGACCACCCGTGGAGGCACCCGGCGCGCATCCTCAACCGCGCTGCGCACTTCCGCCTTCGCGGCGCGCAGGGCGGCGGCATCCGCGCCCTCCCCCTTGGTGATCGCCTTCGGACCATCCCCCGCCAATAGCAGGCGCAGCGCGGGACCGGCATCGGCTGCCGCTGTACGCCGCGGCGCGTTCACCAGCGAGGTCGCATCGCGCAGGGCGGTCTTGCCCCAGCGCGCCTGCGCAGTGGCCAGTTCGGGGAAGCCCGCCTCCTCCGCCATGTCTCCCACCAGCCCCAGGGCGGCGAGCCACAGCAGGTTCTGCTGATCGCCGAGCGCACCCGCCGCCCACCACGCGATCAGCGCACTGGTCGGTTCGGGGTCGAGGCCATGGCCGCTGAGGGTGATGGCATCGGGCGGGGTGCCGGTGGGCCGATGGTGGTCGATCACCAGCGTCGGCACGCCCGCCAGCACCGGGTCGCTACGGGTGCCGAGATCGGCCACCACCAGCCCGCCGGCCCCCAGCGCCTGCAAGCGCGCGGCGAAGGCCGGGTCCCACGGCGTCTCCGCCTTGCCGACGATCACCGGCTCTGCCGAACGGCCGCTCGCACGCAAGGCCCGCACCAGGATCGCCGCGGCGGAGAGGCCATCCGCATCGAAGTGGGAGGCGACGGCGACCGGTAGGGCGGTATCGGCCTGCTGCAGGAAGCGCACCATGCCCTCAGCCGCAAGCGCGCGCGGATCGCCTGTGTGCAGGTCGCCCACCATCATGCGATCGCCTCCGCCGCCAGGCCGCGGATATCGACCCGCGCCTTCAGCCGGGCGGCCAGCAGCGCGGTGCCGCTGACCTTGCGCTGCACGAACAGGGTTTCGACGTGCGGGACGTGCCAGGTCGATCGGTCGGCGATCATCGCCTTCGCCTCTTCCCGCACCACGGGTACGAAGGCGCGGTCGCCGAAGTCGAACGGGCCGGGCCGGTTCAGCGCCGCATCGATCGCCGCGATGATCCGGTCCACCGCCGGCCGATGCGCCGCAGCCGCCTCCGCACCCAGGAAGCCGGTCTCCACCGCGACCTCCCGGATGGCATTCAGTTCGCGCGCCAGACCTGTCTCGATCAGGCGGCGGTAGGCCGCCACCGTGGGCGGATCGACCGGACGGGTGGCGCCGAAATCCAGCAGCACCAGCCGCCCACTATCCGCCTGCCAGCGATAATTGGCGAAGTTCGGATCGGTCTGCATCACGCCGAACTCGAACAATTCCCGCAGGACCAGCGTGACGAGCGCGGTCATGGCGCGGTCACGCGTCGCCTGGTCAGCCTCCGCCAGGGTTTCGATCGGTCGCCCTTCGAGGAAGCTCATAGCGAGGACGCGGCCGGTGGTGAACTCCTCGACCAGATCAGGCACCGCATACCGGTCATCTCCCGTCAGCCGCCGGCCATATTGCCGCATCTGCTCCCCCTCGCGTCGGTAATCGGCCTCGTCGGTCAGCTGGCGCTTGGCCTCTGCCAGAAGGGGCGCGAGATCGACGTTCGGTGGCAGCAGCCGCGACATGCGGAGCAAGGTGGCGACATTGTCGACATCCGCGCCGATACTGTCGGCGACGCCGGGATACTGGACCTTGATCGCCAGCATGCGTCCGTCGGGCAGCGTGGCGCGGTGCACCTGGCCGATGGAGGCGGCCGCGATCGGCGTGGCATCGAACTGGAGGAAGCGGCGCCGCCAGTCGGCGCCCCATTCCGCCTTCAGCACGGCATTCAGTTGCTGCGGCGGCATGCGATAGGCCTGATCCCGCATGCGTGACAGGATGGTCGCCAGTTCCGGGGGCAACAGGTCGCCCGCATCCATGGAGATCATCTGCCCCAGCTTCAGCGCCGCGCCGCGCATGTGCGACAGTCGATCGGCGATGTTCGCCGCATTGCCGGGCGTGAGGACAAGCTCGCCAAGGCGGGGGCGCTGCCCGGTGGCGATCTGCCGCCCGCCTTCGGCGATGACGCTGGTCGTCAGGCTTCCGGCAAGGCGGCCAAACGCGCCGAGCCGGGCAAGGCGGCCGGTCGGGACCGGGCGGAAGCGATCGGGCGGCGTGGACGGATCGTTAGCCATGAGCGGACATGCGAAGCATGGTGCGGGTAACGTCCGGGCCGTCCTGCGGGTCCGCGAGCGCGCGTCTGCCGGGCCTAGAAGATCCCCAGGAATTTCTTGCGCGGCCTGTCTTCGCGCTCCGCATCTTCATCTGCACCGACATCTTCGCGCCGCTTGCCCTCGCTTGTGCGCTGTTCGCTGGCGGTGGCACCGGCCAGCACAGGGCCGCAGGCGGCGGATTGGGCATCGCCGATGTCGACAAACGCCAGCAGCGCGGCGGGCGGCGCGGCCAGCACCGCCAGGCCGAGGCCAGCCCCGGCGCGGGCCAGCAGGTCCGGGCTGACTGCCGCCAGTGCAGGGTCGGAGAAGGTGCCGCCGATGCCCACCGGCGACTGGCCGGAGAACAGGCTGAACTTCTTGGCATCGGCGCGGAATGCCAGATCGACCCGCTCCGTAACGAAGCTGAAGCCGCCGCGCCCGGTGATGACGTTCTTGCGCGTGTCGATCAGGATCGGATCGGCCGCCGCCACACCCCGGCGCACGGTGAAGGCCACCAGCCCGCAATTGATGTTCACCGGCTCCTTCAATCGTTCCTCGAACATCTTCTGGACGAAGGTACCCAGATCCAGCTCCGACAATTGGACATTGCGAGTGGTCAGGGTGCCCTGCGGAATGACGAAGGCGATGCGCCCGCGCGAAGTCGCCAGGGAATCGTGCAGCGTGTCGCCGTCGCCTTCCAGTCGCAGCCGCCCGCTGACCGTGCCGCTGGTCCCCGCATCCGCGACGCCCCAACCGGCCAGCAGCCGCGCCATCGGCGTGGAGCCAAGCCGGAAATCGTAGGTCACGCGCGCCGGCCGGCGACGCCAGTCGAAGCGTACGTCCGACCGGACCGTGCCCCGCGCCATCGTGAAGTTGAGCGGCGAGAGCGACAGCAGCCCATCGTCCAGCGCCACGGTGACCGCCGCATCGGTGATCGGCACATTGTCCGATTGGAGGCGCGCGACGCGATAACGCACGTCGGCATCGAAGGCCCGCAGCCCTTCTGCGCGCAGATTGGCGTCGGGCAGCAGGCGGGCGGGTCCGGCACCGGTAGCCCGCGCCGCCGCGGTGACGCCGCGTTCCGCCACCACATCCGGGTTGTAGCCGATGAACGGCGCCACATCGACGATGTCGAGCACACGGGTCGCAAGGTCCGCCTCGACATGGACCCGCTCGGCCCCATTATCGACGGTGAAGGCGCCGGCGATGTCGCTGTCGCCGAACCGGCCCTTCAGGTCGCCGAAGCGGAAGCGCGCATCACGCTTCACCAGCGTGCTGGTCAGCCGGTAGGCGCGCGTCTGCGGCACCACGATGCCCAGAATGTCCAGCAGCTCCGCCACGTTGCGTCCCTCTGCCGCCACCTGCAACGGCACACCCTCGATCTCCGCCAGGCTGGGCAGCGTGCCGGTCATGCGGATGCGATTGTTGGCCGCGACGGCATTCAGTTCCAGCCGGTTGCGGCCCCGCGCCACCGTCTCGTTCGGAGACAGCAGGGCGCCCGTCAGCGTGAACGGCGTGCCACGGATGCGCCCGTCCCCGGTGAAGCGCACCGCCTCCCCGATGCGCGCATCGCGCGAGGTGATGGAGGAGAAATCGAGATCGGCCAGTAGAGCGAGGCGCGGATCGCGGTAGCGCAGCGCCGTGGATACCAGCCGGGCGCGGCCGATCACCGGCAGCTCGAATGGTTCGCCTCCGCCTTGCGCGCCGAAGGTCCAGCTATTCGCTGTGTGCGCCTCGTTCCATTCGAGGTCGAGCGAGGCGTCCGTCAGGTCCAGCCAGCGCAGCCGCCAGCGTCCCACGATGAGCGGCAGCGGGGCAATGCGGGTATCGATCCGCTGCGCGGCGAACAGGTGATCCCGCGTCGTCCAGGCAGGATTGGCGACCGTCAGCCCCTCGGCCAGCAGCTTGATATCGAACGGCGCGAAATAAAGCTGGAAGTCGCCACGCACGCGCACCGGCCGCTCGACCAGGCCGCTGACGATCCGTTCGAACGGCCGCTTCAGGAAGCGCCCCTTCGTGACGAACAGCACCAGCCAGATGGCTGCGATCGCGACAAGGATGGCGATCGCCCCGTTGCGCGCCCAGCGCAGCGCGCGTGTCCGGCGGGCCGGCGGGGTGCCGTCTGCCGCAGACTGGGTTTCGTCGCCCTGGTCCATGCGCGCCGCCGGCTCCGCCTCAGGCCGCGGCCATCGGCGTCATGTCCTGCCGCGCCAGCGCGGTGCGGACACCCTGGTCCGCCTCCATCCGGTCGCGATGGGCGGCGAGCGCGGGATAGTCCGCCAGCGACAGCGGCGTCTGGTCCAGCCAGCGGACCAGCACATACAGGAACGCATCGGCAAAGCTGCGCTCCCCCAGATACCAGTCCCCGCCGGAGGAGGAGAGCGTGTCCTCCAGCATCTGGTAGTGACCGCGCAGCTTGTCATAAGTCGCCTGCTTCACCTCCGCCTGCGCGGCATCGCTGCGGGCGAACTTGTCCGCCGCGAAGTGCGGGCCGTAGGTGCCGTGCACCTCAGTCGTCATGAACGACAGCGCCTCCGCCTCCCGCCGGCCCAGCTTCGTGTCGCGGGCGTAGCCGGGTCCGCCATGTTCCGCCCCCAGCCAGGCGAGGATTGCGGACAGTTCGGTCAGGACGTCGCCATCGGGAAAGCTGACGGCGGGCACCTTCCCCTTCGGATTGATCGCCAGGTATGCGGGCTGCTTGTGTTCGCCATACGCCATGTTGCCGACCGTGACCGGCGCATCGATCCAGGCGACCGCGATGTTGGCGGCCAGCGAACAGGTGCCGGGCATTACGTGCAGGACCGGGCGATCATCAGGCATCTACGTTCTCCTCGTGCGGGACATACGCACGGGAACAGCCATGGCTCCACGACGAACCGCCACGCTCCGTCGCGCGTGCGATATCCTTGTGCCCGACTTGGCCTATAGGCGGGATCATGAATCACAATCTCGTCACCGATCGCCCCACCTTCGTGACCCATCTCGAATGCTCGCTGACGGGCGAGCGGTACGAGGCCGACATGCTGCACGGCCTGTCGCGCGCCGGGCGCCCGCTGCTCGTCCGCTACGATCTTGGGGCGGTAAAGGCCGGCCTGTCGCGGGACGAGCTGGCGGCGCGCGACACGGATATGTGGCGCTGGCGCGAATTGCTGCCGGTGCGCGGGACGCAGAACATCGTCTCGCTGGGGGAGATCGAGACACCGCTGATCCCGATCCCCGCCAGCGGCGGCGCCAACGTGCTGGTCAAGGATGAAGGGCGCCTGCCCACCGGCAGCTTCAAGGCCCGCGGGCTGGTCATGGCGGTCGCCATGGCGAAGGAGCTGGGCGTTAAGCGCATCGCGATGCCCACCAACGGCAATGCCGGCGCGGCCCTCGCCGCCTATGCCAGCCGCTGCGGGATCGAGACGATCGTGTTCTGTCCCGAGGACACGCCGGAGGTGAATGTGCGCGAGATCGCCATGCAGGGCGCGCGCGTCTGGCGGGTGAACGGCCTGATCGACGATTGCGGCGCGATCGTCGGCAAGGGCGCGGCGGAAGGGCGGTGGTTCGACTTCTCCACCCTGAAGGAGCCGTACCGGATCGAAGGCAAGAAGACGATGGGCCTGGAACTGGCCGCGCAGCTCGGCTGGCGGCTGCCCGACGCGATCTTCTACCCCACGGGCGGCGGTACGGGGCTCATCGGCATGTGGAAGGCGTTCGACGAGCTGGAACAGCTTGGCTGGATCGGGTCCGAACGGCCGCGCATGTATGCCGTGCAGGCAGCGGGCTGCGCGCCGATCGTGCGGGCGTTCGATGCGGGCCAGGAACATGCGGAGCGGTGGGAGGACGCACACACCGTCGCCGCCGGCATCCGCGTCCCGCGCGCGGTGGGCGACTTCCTGATCCTGCGTGCCGTGCGGGAAAGCGGCGGCAAGGCGCTGGCGGTGGGCGATCCCGCCATCATGCAGGCGGTCGAGGATTGCGCCCGGCGGGACGGCCTGCTGATCTGCCCCGAAGGCGGTGCCACGCTCGCCGCCTACCGTGAAGCGTTGCGGACGGGCGAGGTGGACGAAAGCGAGCAGGTGGTGCTGTTCAATTGCGCGACCGGCCTCAAATACCCGATGCCTCCGGCGCCCGACACGCTGGACCGCCATGGGGAGATAGACTTCGACGCGCTGTAGCCGTCGCACGCCCGGACCAGGCGTCCGGCGATGCTATCTCGCGATCGATCCATGCCGCCACCGCGCTTGACCGACCCTGCCCGCGGGGCTGAAGCATAGGGCCAGTTGCAGCGGAGGATGCCTGGTGACGATGACCCAAGACGCGATCGCGGAGGTGCGCCTGTCGCTCGCCTTCCTGCCGCTGGCGACCCCGATCAGCGATGCCAAGGTGTTTACCGGTCGCCAGCGTCCGTTGACTCAGGTGGCGATGCTGTTCGCCGAGATCCGCAGCCGTGACGGCCATGAGGGGGTCGGCTTCAGCTATTCCAAGCGGGCCGGCGGCCCCGGCATGTATGCCCATGCGCGCGAAGTCGCCGCCGATCTGCTGGGCGAGGACCCGAACGACATCAGTCGCCTGTGGACGCGGCTGGTCTGGGCGGGCGCCTCGGTCGGGCGTTCCGGCCTGTCGGTGCAGGCGATCGCCGCGTTCGACAATGCGCTGTGGGACATGAAGGCCAGGCGCGCCGGCCTGCCCCTCGCCCGCCTGCTGGGTGCGCATCGCGACGGTGTCCCGTGCTACAACACCTCCGGCGGGTTTCTGTCGAGCCCGATCGAGGAGGTGCTCGACAATGTCGAGGCGTCGATCGCCAGCGGGATCGGCGGGATCAAGATCAAGGTCGGCCACCCGGACGCTTCGGTCGATCTCGCCCGGCTGGAGGCGGTCGCCCGCAGGATCGACGGCCGGGTGGCGCTGATGGTGGATGCCAACCAGCAATGGGACCGGGCAAGTGCGCTGCGCATGTGCCGGGCGATGGAGCAATACAGTCTTGTCTGGATCGAGGAGCCGCTGGACGCCTACGACGTGGAAGGTCACGCGGCGCTGGCGCGGGCCATCGACACGCCGATCGCCTCGGGCGAGATGCTGGTGAGCGCGGCGGAACACTTCGCCATGATCCGGTCGGATGCGGTCGATTTCATCCAGCCCGATGCCGCGCGGGTGGGCGGCATCACGCAGTTCCAGCGGGTGACGGCGATGGCGCAGGAGGCGCATCTGGCCCTCGCCCCGCATTTCGCGATGGAATTGCACGTCCACCTCTCGGCAGCCTATCCGCATACAGCCTGGGTCGAGCATTTCGATTGGCTGGACCCGCTGTTTGCCGAACGGCAGGAGATCCGCGACGGGAAGATGATGATCCCCGACCGGCCAGGCCTCGGCATCACGCTCAGCGATCAGGCCCGTGCCTGGACGGTGCAGAGCTGCCGCGTCGATCGCGCAGGCATCGCGGATGGGACCGGCTGACCGGCCCGCGAAACCGGCGGTCAGACCTGCAAGTCGCCGTAGCGGGACAAATCGGGCTCCGCACCAGGGCGGGAGAACAGCTTCGTGGCGATGTCGCGCAGAGCGGGCCGGCTTGCGATCGCCAGCGCTCCATGGAGAAGCTGGATGCCGAAGCGGCTATGCGGGTTCATCATGCGCGGACAGCAACATGACCGGGCCGATCAGGGCGAGGGACATCCCGTGCGGCCGCAATGCCGCATCGACCAGGCGATTGAACACGCGGGCAGCGTGGTTCGCCAGATACCCCGGCGCGACCGCCGCCTCCGGGTGGATGAGTTCGTCCGGTGCTGCCATTGGGATCACCTGACGCATTCGGCGCCTACTTGCCAGCCTTGTGGCGCGGCTCACCCAGGTGTCGAGATCTGTCTGAGGCAAAGCCTCTCGACAAGGGCCAAGGTCCGCAGGGCCTGTGCGGCCCTTCCCGCTACTCCACCTCGATGTCGAACAGCGTCAGGGACGACGCGACGATCTGCGGCACCAGCAATCGCCTGCGACTGCTGTCATAGCCGATCGCCGCCGGGATTGGAACGCCGCCCGCCACCTCGCGCGGCTCTCCCTCCGGCGGCACGTGATAGACGTTGTGCCCGTCTTGGCTGGCGACCAGCAGACCGCCATTCGCCAGTGGCACGATCCCGTCTATCCGACCGGTCGGCAGGGTTTGCTCCCGCAGGATTGCTCCCGTTGCCGCGTCACGGAAGGTCAGCACGTTGGACAGCAAGCCCCCATGGACCACCTGTCCGGCGGCGTTGACCGCGATGCCGTTGGCGCGGTGCAGACTGGCGGAACGCTCCGCGAAGACCTCAACGGTTCCGTCCGGCTGGATGCGATAGAGGGCGCCATGGTCATCCGCCGTTCCGGAATCTGTGACGTAGGTGACACCCGCCTCGGTAACGAACAGGTCGTTGAGGCGCACGGCGTCCGGGATATCGATCGAGCGCAACGGCGCGCCCGTTTGCCGATCGAAGACGCGGATCGCCTTCTGATCCGCCACATGAACCTCATCCCCTGCGATGAACAGGCCGAGCGGCTCCTGCAGGCGCACGCCATTGATGCCACCCGCAATCCACTTCAGCGCCAATACCTCACCTTCCGGCGAGACAAGCGAGATGAAGCCATCGTCCTGCGCACCGCGGGGCCCCAAATTGCTGACGATGTAGCGGTCATCGGCTGGGTCGAATCGCGCAGCCTCCGAGTTCTCGAAACCCACCCCGGCGATCACCTCCTGGGCGGTGGCCGGCATGGGACCGGCCATGACCGCCAGCAGGACGAGGCGCACGAGATTGCTCATCGAGTTCTCCCTAAAACCGACTGATTCTCAGGCAGGTACCCGATTGATGCTGGCGTCGCGAGCACCTTCGGGAAGCTCGCCAGCGTGCGATGCACGGGTTCGCCAGCGAAGAGACGACGCCCCAAGGCGCGTTTAGCGAAGGCGTTATGTAGCAATAGCCTGCGGGCCTTTGCTACGGACAGTGCACCTCGTGACGCGGAGCGTGGGCGAGCTGGTCTTGTTGATTTGTTGTAGAGGGGAAGGTTTGGTTGCGGGGGTTGGATTTGAACCAACGACCTTCAGGTTATGAGCCTGACGAGCTACCGGGCTGCTCCACCCCGCGTCACCTGTGTGTGCGTCTGTGTGTGAGACGCGAACAGGGCCATGTTGCTCTTTGTGGGAGCCTGGCCCTGTTGAGCCGACCTTGTGGGTCGGTGTCATTGTGATGGGTTTTTGTTTTCTTGCGCCGGCTGCAATGCCTGGCGGCGTCCTACTCTTCCAACGCTTGAGCGGTAGTACCATCGGCGCTGCCAGGTTTCACGGCCGAGTTCGAGATGGGATCGGGTGGGTCACAGGCGCTATGGCCACCAAGCAATGAAGCTGGCGCAAGAGGTTTTAATCAATGCTTGTCTGGTGAGGTTCTGACCGCCGGTCACCGTGGCTGCCGGCCCCTTTGCAAGGGATCAGGCAGGCCTGTCGGTGATGGTGTGAGATTCTCAAGAGTGAACAGAGAGATTAGGACCGGTTAGCTCCATGCGTTACCGCACTTCCACACCCGGCCTATCAACGTGATGGTCTATCACGACTCGATGATTGCTTATCTTGAGGGAGGCTTCCCGCTTAGATGCTTTCAGCGGTTATCCCGTCCGTACATAGCTACCCTGCTGCACCGCTGGCGCGATGACAGGTACACCAGAGGTACGTTCACCCCGGTCCTCTCGTACTAGGGGCAACTCCTCTCAACAATCGACGCCCACGGCAGATAGGGACCAAACTGTCTCGCGACGTTCTGAACCCAGCTCACGTACCACTTTAATTGGCGAACAGCCAAACCCTTGGGACCTGCTCCAGCCCCAGGATGTGATGAGCCGACATCGAGGTGCCAAACGATTCCGTCGATATGAGCTCTTGGGAATCATCAGCCTGTTATCCCCGGCGTACCTTTTATCCGTTGAGCGATGGCCCTTCCACGCAGGACCACCGGATCACTATGACCGACTTTCGTCTCTGCTCGACCTGTCGGTCTCGCAGTCAGGCAGGCTTATGCCATTGCACTCTTGCAGCCGGTTTCCAACCGGCCTGAGCCTACCATCGCGCGCCTCCGTTACTCTTTAGGAGGCGACCGCCCCAGTCAAACTACCCGCCACAGAGGGTCCCTACACCGGCTAACGGTGCGAGGTTAGATATCAGAAAACAGCAGGGTGGTATTTCACCTATGGCTCCACGACAGCTGGCGCCGTCGCTTCAAAGCCTCCCACCTATGCTACACAACTCTTTCCTAATACCACTCTGAAGCTGCAGTAAAGGTGCACGGGGTCTTTCCGTCTAACCGCGGGTATCCCGCATCTTCACGGGAAATTCAATTTCGCTGAGCATATCCTGGAGACAGTGGGGAAGTCGTTACGCCATTCGTGCAGGTCGGAACTTACCCGACAAGGAATTTCGCTACCTTAGGACCGTTATAGTTACGGCCGCCGTTTACCGGGGCTTCAATTCGGAGCTTGCACTCCTCCTCTTAACCTTCCGGCACCGGGCAGGCGTCACACCCTATACGTCGTCTTGAAGCCGACTTAGCAGAGTGCTGTGTTTTTGCTAAACAGTCGCTACCCCCTGGCCTGTGCCCCCTGCCAGTGCTTGCGCATAGACAGGGCCTCCTTCTTCCGAAGGTACGGAGGCAATTTGCCGAGTTCCTTCAGGATACTTCTCTCAAGCGCCTTGGTATGCTCTACCTGACCACCTGTGTCGGTTTCGGGTACGGTCTATACGGTGGGGCTATTTCCTGGAACCGCTTGGCTGCCCATTCAATCCGATAAGGATGAACAACTTCCACGATCCGTCACACACCACCAGGCCCACGAATATTAACGTGGTTCCCATCGACTACCCCCTTCGGGCTCGTCTTAGGGGCCGGCTCACCCTGCGCCGATTAGCGTTGCGCAGGAACCCTTGGTCTTTCGGCGAGAGGGCATCTCACCCTCTTTGTCGCTACTCATGTCAGCATTCGCACTTCCGATACGTCCACGGTCGGTTACCCTCCCGCTTCACTCGCCTACGGAACGCTCCGCTACCGCTTGGACCTAAGTCCAAACCCTAAGCTTCGGTGCATGGCTTGAGCCCCGTTACATCTTCGCCGCAGGAACCCTTGATTAGACCAGTGAGCTGTTACGCTTTCTTTAAAGGATGGCTGCTTCTAAGCCAACCTCCTGGTTGTTTTGGGATTCCCACATGCTTTCCCACTTAGCCATGACTTGGGGACCTTAGCTGTAGGTTAGGGCTGTTTCCCTTTTGACGACGGACCTTAGCACCCGCCGTCTGTCTGCCGGACAAGACTCGATGGTATTCGGAGTTTGGTTAGGTTTGGTAGATCTCGCGACCCCCTAGCCCATCCAGTGCTCTACCCCCATCGGCATACATCCGACGCTCTACCTCAATAGATTTCGCGGAGAACCAGCTATTTCCCGGCTTGATTGGCCTTTCACCCCTAAACACAGCTCATCCGAGAATTTTTCAACATTCACCGGTTCGGTCCTCCAGTGCGTGTTACCGCACCTTCAACCTGGCCATGCCTAGATCGCCGGGGTTCGGGTCTAATGCATCATACTATGGTCGCCCTGTTCAGACTCGCTTTCGCTGCGCCTACACCTATCGGCTTAAGCTTGCATGATACACTAAGTCACTGACCCATTATGCAAGAGGTACGCTGTCACTCCTCAAGGGAGCTCCAACTGATTGTAAGCATCCGGTTTCAGGTACTGTTTCACTCCCCTCATCGGGGTGCTTTTCACCTTTCCCTCACGGTACTGTGTTCGCTATCGGTCATGTACGAGTATTTAGGCTTGGAGGGTGGTCCCCCCATGTTCAGACAGGATTACACGTGTCCCGCCCTACTCAAGTCCTCATCCATCACTTTCGCATACGGGGCTGTCACCCGCTATGGCCGCTCTTTCCAAAGCGTTCTGCTAGTTGAAGATGAGGCACTGGCCTGGTCCGCGTTCGCTCGCCACTACTAACGGAATCTCGGTTGATGTCTTTTCCTCCAGGTACTGAGATGTTTCAGTTCCCCGGGTTCGCTTCACCAAGCCTATTTTATTCAGCTCGATGATACCTTTTCCACCTCTCTCACACCGTGATTGCTCACGATACGAGGGAAATGGTGAAGGTGGGTTTCCCCATTCGGAAATCGCCGGATCAAAGCCTGCTCACAGCTCCCCGACGCTTATCGCAGCGTGCCACGTCCTTCTTCGCCTGTACATGCCAAGGCATCCACCAGATGCTCTTACCTCACGCTTGAGAATCCACACCATCAACGACAGGCCTGCATAACAGCACAGTCGCCAAACGATGGCGCGGTCAAAATCTCAGCCAGATTTCTTGTGCCGCACCAATCACCACAACCTCATCAGTTGCAGCAATCCATGCGCCACGGCATCGATTAAAAACCCATTCACAATGTCAAAGACGCGATTTTGCTGAAGGCAAAACGCGACAACCAGCCACAACGGGCCGGATACGTTTTCCTATCCACACTGAAGACATGCCTGGTGGAGCCTATCGGGATCGAACCGATGACCCCCTGCTTGCAAAGCAGGTGCTCTCCCAGCTGAGCTAAGGCCCCAAACAAGACAATGGTGGGCCTGAGTGGATTCGAACCACTGACCTCACCCTTATCAGGGGTGCGCTCTAACCAACTGAGCTACAGGCCCACACACATGCCCGAACCAGCCAAATGGCCGCAGGCGGCGTGAGCCAGCTCAGGCGTACCATGACGGATCTCCCGCCAAGGTATCTTCAGTGATGAAAGGACATGAGGACGACGGCAATGTTCTTTGGAACGGACGAAGCTCTTCCAGATGGCAACGGTTTCCCGTCACACCCGGCGCTTTCGGCCAAATCCTTAGAAAGGAGGTGATCCAGCCGCAGGTTCCCCTACGGCTACCTTGTTACGACTTCACCCCAGTCGCTGATCCCACCGTGGTTGGCTGCCTCCCTTGCGGGTTAGCGCACCACCTTCGGGTAGAACCAACTCCCATGGCGTGACGGGCGGTGTGTACAAGGCCTGGGAACGTATTCACCGCGGCATGCTGATCCGCGATTACTAGCGATTCCGCCTTCATGCCCTCGAGTTGCAGAGGACAATCCGAACTGAGACATCTTTTGGAGATTAGCGCACCCTTGCGAGTTAGCTGCCCACTGTAGATGCCATTGTAGCACGTGTGTAGCCCAGCCTGTAAGGGCCATGAGGACTTGACGTCATCCCCACCTTCCTCCGGCTTATCACCGGCGGTTTCCTTAGAGTTCCCAACTTAATGATGGCAACTAAGGACGAGGGTTGCGCTCGTTGCGGGACTTAACCCAACATCTCACGACACGAGCTGACGACAGCCATGCAGCACCTGTCACTCGGTCCCAAAAGGGAAGAAAACCGTCTCCGGTAGTCGTCCGAGGATGTCAAAGGCTGGTAAGGTTCTGCGCGTTGCTTCGAATTAAACCACATGCTCCACCGCTTGTGCAGGCCCCCGTCAATTCCTTTGAGTTTTAATCTTGCGACCGTACTCCCCAGGCGGATAACTTAATGCGTTAGCTGCGCCACCCAAACACCATGTGCCCGGACAGCTAGTTATCATCGTTTACGGCGTGGACTACCAGGGTATCTAATCCTGTTTGCTCCCCACGCTTTCGAACCTCAGCGTCAATACCTGTCCAGTCAGTCGCCTTCGCCACTGGTGTTCTTCCGAATATCTACGAATTTCACCTCTACACTCGGAATTCCACTGACCTCTCCAGGATTCAAGCCAGGTAGTTTCAAAGGCAGTTCCAGTGTTGAGCACTGGGATTTCACCCCTGACTTACCAAGCCGCCTACGTTCGCTTTACGCCCAGTATTTCCGAACAACGCTAGCCCCCTCCGTATTACCGCGGCTGCTGGCACGGAGTTAGCCGGGGCTTATTCTCCCGGTACTGTCATTATCATCCCGGGTAAAAGAGCTTTACAACCCTAAGGCCTTCATCACTCACGCGGCATTGCTGGATCAGGCTTGCGCCCATTGTCCAATATTCCCCACTGCTGCCTCCCGTAGGAGTCTGGGCCGTGTCTCAGTCCCAGTGTGGCTGATCATCCTCTAAGACCAGCTATGGATCGTCGCCTTGGTGAGCCTTTACCTCACCAACTAGCTAATCCAACGCGGGCCCATCCAAAGGCGATAAATCTTTGGTCCGAAGACATTATCCGGTATTAGCACCCCTTTCGAGGAGTTATTCCGAACCTAAGGGCAGGTTCCCACGCGTTACGCACCCGTGCGCCACTATCCCCGAAGGGATCGTTCGACTTGCATGTGTTAGGCATGCCGCCAGCGTTCGTTCTGAGCCAGGATCAAACTCTCAAGTTTGTGTCACATACCAAACCAGCACGACCTCGCGATCGCCAACCAGTCTAGCACGCGCTTCAAGGAGCCGTTACCTGCACTGTCAAACGTAATGGATACGAATGAACATGCTTAACATCCCAGCGCCCGTGGTGAGCACCGAAACGCGGCAACGACCTGGTTACTGCCAACCGGAGCCTTAAAACCCCCGGCAGCAGGCGCCGTCGCCCACATGTCCCTTCATCAAAATCAACAATGTCAAAGAACCGCCGAAAACCTTACGGCGGACAACCTTCCCTCCCGATCTTCACCGGGCTGCAGGTTGTCCGTCCAAGTTGGCGACCGAGTGAAGCGCGCCGGTCAAAACCGCTGCGCCCCGTCGGTGAAACGGCATATATGGGAGGGTTCCGGACCCGTCAACAGCCGTTGGATATTTTCTTGCGCGAGGTGCTGAAAACCCCAGAAATCCGCCATTCTCAGCACCTTCATTGACCTCCTCTACCGTCTTTCGGGCCCGAATCAGCCCCGTTGTGGCCGCCCTTTGCCGCCGAATCCCTTGCTGCGGGGTCCATTTCCCTCGCCCTTGCGGCCGAAGCGGGCGCCGCCGCCATTGTGTGGGCCCTTGAACGGCGGCCGATCGCCGCCCGGCGCCTTGCCCCGGTGGAACGGCTTGCCCGGCTGCCGCCGCGGCGCACCGCCGAGTTCGCCCGGTCCTTCAGGTGCAGCCTCGATCCGCACGCCGCCATCGTCGCCCTCGCCCTGCCCCGCGGTCCGCTCAATTGCATTGGCGAAGCGATCGGCGATGGCGGTCGGCACCTGGAAGAAGGATTCGCGCTGACCGATGCGGATCGCGCCGATCTCCCCGCGCGCCACATGGCCGCGGCGGCACAGCAGCGGCAGCAGCCAGCGCGGATCGGCGTTCTGCCGCCGGCCGACATCGATGCGGAACCAGACCACGTCCTCGAACCCTGCCCGCGGTGTCCGCTCCCGGGCCTCGCGCGGCAGATCGGGGGTCAGTTCCTCAGGCTCGGGCATGCTCGCCCGATGTGCACGCACCAGCGCCGCGGCAATGTCGTCGGGGTTCAGCCGCTCCTGCAGGAGTACCGCCAGCGCGCGATCCTCCTCATCTGCGGCCACCGGCTTCGTCAGGCGCTCGATCAGGCGATCGCGGTCTTGCGCGCGGATCTCTGCCGGGCCGGGCGCCGGACGCCATTCGGCCTGCACGCCGGCCGTGCGCAACAGCATCTCCACCCGACGACGCCGGGGATAGGGAACCACCAGCACCGCGGTGCCCTTGCGCCCTGCACGGCCCGTCCGTCCGGAACGGTGTTGCAGCGTCTCCGCATCGCGGGGCACCTCCACATGCACCACCAGGCTGAGGCCAGGCAGATCGATGCCGCGCGCCGCCACGTCCGTCGCCACGCATACCCGCGCGCGGCCATCGCGGAGCGCCTGCAGCGCCTGGTTGCGTTCGCTTTGCGAATGCTCGCCCGACAGCGCAACGACGGCAAATCCACGCTCCTGCAACGTGGCGTGCATCCGGCGTACATTGTCGCGTGTGGCGCAGAACAGGATGGCCGTCTCCGCCTCATGGAAGCGCAGCAGGTTCACCACCGCGTTCTCGATCTCCGCCGGAGCGACCGGCACCGCCTGGTAGGCGATGTCGCCATGGCCGCGCTCCTCCCCGATGGTAGAGATGGCCAGCGCATCGCGCTGGTACTGCCCGGCCAATGCAACGATCGGGCGCGGCATGGTGGCGGAGAACAGCAGCGTGCGCCGGTCGGCCGGCGTCGCGTCGAGGATCTCCTCCAGATCCTCCCGGAAGCCCATGTCGAGCATCTCGTCCGCCTCGTCCAGCACGGCGACCTTCAGCGCTGAAAGGTCCAGCGCGCCGCGCTCCAGATGGTCGCGCAGGCGGCCGGGCGTACCGACCACGATCGACACGCCCTGCTGCAGGGTACGGCGCTCCACCTGAGGGTTCATGCCGCCCACGCAGGTGGCGATCCGGGCGCCGGCCTGGGCGTACAGCCATTCAAGCTCGCGGCTGACCTGCAAGGCCAGCTCGCGCGTCGGCGCGATGATCAGCGCCAGCGGGCCCGCGCCGAAACGCACGCGGCCCACCCCGTCCAGCAGCTCGCCCGCCATCGCCAGGCCGAAGGCGACGGTCTTGCCCGACCCGGTACGGGCGGAAACGATGAGGTCGCGGCCGACTGCCTCATCCTGCAGCACGGCGGCCTGGACTTCGGTGGGTTCGCTGTAGCCTTGCGCGGCAAGGGCGGCGCCGATGGTCGGCGGAAGATCGTTGAAGGTCATGATTGTCCGTATGTAAGGGGCGGCGCCTGTCGCCGCACATGCCCGCCACAAGGCAACCAAACGCATCGCTCTGCGCGCAGATACCGGAATAAAAGGCAGGAAGGCGCCGCCCATAGCCGATCCGGCCCTAAAAGGCGAGTGGCGGATCAGACATGCGCCGGCCGCGCCCTTGCCTTTGGCGCCAGTGCCACCATCTGCCGGTCACCGGCGCGCGGGCCCACTGGCCTCGCCGCCCCTTTGCGTGTAAGGGCGCCCGCCATCATGGCAACGCGAATTAGTGACGCTCCGCGCGTCGGCATGGTCAGCCTGGGCTGCCCCAAGGCGCTGGTCGATTCCGAACGCATCCTGACCCGGCTCCGCGCCGATGGCTATCGCATGTCCGCCGACTATGCCGGCGCGGACGTCGTGGTGGTCAACACCTGCGGCTTCCTCGATTCCGCGAAGGAGGAATCGCTGGAGGCCATTGGCGAGGCCATGGCCGAGAACGGCCGCGTCATCGTGACCGGCTGCATGGGGGACGAGGCCGCGCTGATCCGCGCCCGCTTCCCCGAAGTGCTGGCCGTCACCGGCGCGCACCAGTACGAACAGGTGGTGGACGCCGTGCACGACGCGGCGCCGCCGTCGCAAGGGCCCTTCATCGACCTGATCCCGCAGATGCTGGACGACGAAGGCGGCGTGAAGCTGACCCCGCGCCACTACAGCTATCTCAAGATCTCCGAAGGCTGCAATCATTCCTGCTCCTTCTGCATCATCCCGCAACTTCGCGGGAAGCTCGCCAGCCGTCGGATCGATGCCGTGCTGCGCGAGGCGGAGAAGCTGGTCGCCGCCGGTACGCGCGAATTGCTGGTGATCAGCCAGGATACCTCCGCCTATGGCGTGGACATCCGCCACCAGGAACAGAGCTGGAAAGGCCGGCAGGTGCGCGCGCACATGACCGACCTTGCGCGGGAGCTGGGCCAGCTGCGCACGCCCGAGGGGACAGTGCCGTGGACGCGGCTGCACTACGTCTATCCCTACCCGCACGTCGATCAGGTCATCCCCTTGATGGCCGAAGGGCTGCTGACGCCATATCTCGACATCCCGTTCCAGCACGCCAGCCCTTCGGTCCTGCGCGCGATGCGCCGCCCGGCGAACGAGGCCAAGGTGCTGGACCGCATCCGCAACTGGCGCGAGATCTGCCCAGACCTGGCGATCCGCTCATCCTTCGTGGTGGGCTTCCCGGGAGAGACGGAGCAGGATTTCCAGTACCTGCTCGACTGGCTGGAAGAGGCGCAGCTCGACCGCGTAGGCGGCTTCCGGTTTGAGCCGGTGGAGGGCGCCACCGCCAATGCCCTGCCCGGCGCCGTGCCGGAAGAGGTTAAGGAGGAACGCTTCCAGCGCCTGATGGAGGCGACCAGCCGCATCAGCGCGGCGCGCCTCGCCGCCAAGGTCGGCCGCATCATTCCCGTCATCGTGGACGAGGTTGGTGAGCCGGACGAGGAGGATGGCAGCATCGGTGCCACCGCCCGCAGCCAGGCCGACGCGCCGGAGATCGACGGCCAGGCGCTGCTGCGCGACGTGCCGGCCGACCTGCAACCCGGTGCGATCATCGACGTGCTGGTGGAGGAATCCGACGCGCACGACCTGTTCGCCGTTCCGGTGACGCGGGACTGAGCCGAAGTGATGCGGGCGCGGCTTGCTTCCGCGCCCCGCACTGCCCAACTCGGACGGCATGCGTCGCCTTGCCCTGCCGCTCGCCTGCCTTGCCACATTGCTCACCGCCTGCGGTGCCGCATCCCCGGCACAGGAGATGCAGGCACAGCAAGCCGGCGCCGCTGGCCTTGATGAAGCCGCCATGGCGCGGACGCTGGCGCGGGCGGAGGAGCTGGGCCCGCTCAACAGCCTGGTGATCCTGCGCGGCGGTGAGACCCTGCTCGCCCGCCCCTTCCATGACGGGCCGCCGGTCAGCCGCCCGGTCAACATCAAGTCCGCCTCCAAATCTGTCATGTCCGCCATGATCGGCATCGCGATCGACAAGGGCGTGTTCACCGGAGTCGAGCAGCCGGTGCTGTCCGTCTTGCGCGATCAGGCGCCACCCACGCCCGATCCGTTACTGGAACGGCTGCATATCGGCCACCTGCTGTCCATGCAGGCCGGCCTCGCGCGGACTAGCGGCGACAATTACGGGCGCTGGGTGTCGAGCCCGAACTGGGTCCGCTATGCGCTGGCGCAGGACTTTGTCGCCCGCCCCGGCACCGACTGGCTTTATTCGACCGGCAACACGCATCTGCTGTCGGCGATGCTGACGCGGGCGAGTGGCCGCTCCACCTACGATCTGGCGCAGGAATGGCTGGCCGGGCCGCTGAACATCCGCATCCCGCAATGGCCCCGCGATCCGCAGGGCATCTATTTCGGCGGTAACGACATGCTGATGAGCCCGCTGGACCTCGCCGCCTTTGGGGAGATGTACCGGAACGGAGGCGTGGTGGACGGGCAGCAGATCGTCCCGCGCGACTGGATCGAGGCAAGCTGGTCGCCGTTCAGCACCAGCCCCTATGGCGGCGATTATGGCCTCGGCTGGTTCGTCAGCGGCGTCGGCCGCCACCCGCTCTATTATGCCTGGGGCTATGGCGGGCAGATGCTGTTCATCCTGCCCGATTTGCAACTGACGGTGGTGATGACCAGCGACACCGACGTGGAGCGCGGCAGCGCGCACCTCGCCGATTTGCGCGATCTGCTGGCGAACCACATCGTGCCGGCGGCGGAAGCCGGCGGCACCTGGCGCGGGCCGGGCTCGGCGGGGATCAGCGCTTCTTCTTCGTGAGCGTGGCGGTGAAGTCGGGGTCCTTGTTCGCCACCCAGTCGACGAATTTGCGCACAGCCGGGTCCGCCAGCAGGCCGCTTGCATCCATGCCGTGACGCTGCAGCTCCGAATTGGTGAAGGTCGTGATCAGCATCTGCTGGCAGATCGGGTGCATCGGCACCGTGTCTCGCCCACCCCGGCTCTTGGGGATGGGATGATGCCACACGATCGTCTCGCCCGTCGGTCGGCTGCACAGCCAGCACGGCACCGGCGGCGGAGCTTCCTCCGCCTGCGGCTCGTCCTCCCAGTCGTAGCGGCGCTTGCGGGCCATCAGGGAAGCGGCACGCCGACACGGCCCAGGTCACCCAGGCCGATCGTCCCGCTCGCCATGTCGAGCATCCGGTCGAGGCT
This sequence comes from Croceibacterium sp. TMG7-5b_MA50, assembly GCF_039830145.1. Classification (NCBI taxonomy): domain Bacteria; kingdom Pseudomonadati; phylum Pseudomonadota; class Alphaproteobacteria; order Sphingomonadales; family Erythrobacteraceae; genus Croceibacterium; species Croceibacterium sp. TMG7-5b_MA50. Next base: position 1,772,272 of record NZ_CP156082.1, read on the forward strand.
GCGCTTCGCCTGCACCCGCAGGTCTTCCCTGATCTCGACGCGCGGCGTCAGGTCGCGCAGGCAGAGATACAGCTTCTCCAGATTGTTCAGCGCCATGTACGGGCAGATGTTGCAGTTGCAGTTGCCGTCCGCCCCTGGCGCACCGATGAAGGTCTTCTCCGGCAGCGCCTTTTCCATCTGGTGGATGATGTGCGGCTCGGTCGCCACGATCAGCGTGTCGCCGGCGAAGGTCTTGGCATATTGCAGGATTGCACTGGTCGAACCCACGATGTCGGCATGATCGACGATGTGCGGCGGGCATTCCGGATGCGCGGCGACCGGCGCGTTCGGGTGCTGCTCCTTCAGCTTCAGCAGCTCCCGCTCGCTGAAGGCCTCGTGCACGATGCACACGCCCGGCCACAGCAGCATCTCGCGCCCGAACTTGCGGTTGAGATAACCGCCCAGATGCCGGTCCGGGCCGAAGATCACCGGCTGATCCTTCGGGATCTGGCTCAGGATCGTCTCCGCGCTGCTGGAGGTGACGATGATGTCGCTCAGCGCCTTCACCTCCGTCGAGCAGTTGATGTAGGTCAGCGCGATGTGGTCGGGATGCTGCGCCCGGAACGCCGCGAACTTCTCCGGCGGGCAGGAATCCTCCAGGCTGCACCCGGCTTCCAGGTCGGGCAGGACCACGATCTTCTCGGGCGAGAGGATCTTCGCAGTCTCCGCCATGAACTTGACCCCGCAGAACGCGATCACCTCCGCATCGGTGTCCGCTGCCTTGCGGCTCAGCTCCAGCGAATCGCCGACGAAATCGGCCAGGTCCTGCAATTCCGGCTTCTGATAATAATGCGCCAGGATCACCGCGTTGCGCTCCTTGCGCAGGCGATCGATCTCGGCGCGCAGGTCGGTGCCGGTGGGCATGGGGGTGATGACGCTCATGCCCGGCAGATAGGATGCCGGGACACCGGCGGCAATGCATCGTGATCGGTCACGGCGGCGGCGGTGGCGGACCGTAGGCATGCGGATCGAGCATCGCCCCCGGCGTGCCCGCAACCGCCCATTCGTAGACGGCTGCGACAGGCGCGCTCTGGGCCAGTGCCATGTTCACCAGTTCCATGCCCGCGATCGCCGCCATGCCGACCAGCCACGCGGGATGGATGCCGCCCCGCTTCAGCAGGTCACGCCCGGCGCCCACCAGCGGGAACACCAGCGTGCCGGCGACGATTGCCGTGGCGAAATACGGGATGGGGACACCGGCGATAAGCAACGGCATCGGCAGCATGCGGCCGATCGACGGCCCCATGATCGCCGCCATGCCGCACACGATCAGCCGCGGATGCCACAGCCGGTCACGCCGGTGGACGAAGCCCGCGATGACGAGCCCGGCAAACACCACCACGCTCAACGGGTTCAGCAGCAGGAACTGCGCGGGCGTGAAGAAGAACGGCACGAAGCCGCGCTGCACGCTCCACATGGTCGTCAACGTACCGACCACGATCATCGCCGCCACCCAGCCAAGCGCCAGCCAGCCGAGCGGCCGATGCAGCGCCACCCGGCCGCTCGCCGCCAGCCAGGCCTGCGTCACGAACAGCACGACCCAGCCGAAGAACAGCAGCGCATGGACATGCACCCACAGCGGCGCACCGAAGGAAGAGATGCCCATCGCCGCGAACAGGGAGAAACCGGCGACGTTGAACGCGGCCATGGCGACCGCCATGACCAGGAAGAAATAGGTGTCGGTCGCCCAGGCGGGGCGCCGCAGCGCGGACGGGGCAAGGGTGGCCATCGCGAAACCTCACAAACAGTGGATCAGGCGCGACCAGCCCGCATCATCCCCCTCCGGTGATGCGGGTCCGACAATCCAGATAGCATAGTTCAGTAGAAAGGTAACGGGTGCGGCAAGACCTGCTTGCTTTATCTCTGCGGCGGCGGCGCGGCCTCCCCGTCGAAGCGCACCTCGACATTGACCTCGCCATACCCTGCAACCTCCAGCGGGATGGACAGGTTCTGGCGGATCGCCTCGCGTGCGGCATTGCGGGCGAGGTTCAGCAGCACCGGGTTTGCCGCCTGCTGCCGCGCCTGCTGTTCGGCCAGTTGCGTGTTGTCGCGGGTCAACTGGTCCTGCGCATCGCGGCTGATCCACAGGCCTTCCCGCAGATATTGCGCACGCGCCTCGTCCAGATTGGGGCGGCCTACGGTCAGGGCCGGCAATTGCACGCTCAGCGTGTCGGTCGCATCGTTCCACGCCAGCCGGCTGGCATCTACCTGCGACAGGTCCAGAGAGTAATCCACCCGCGCCGGGATCACCGCCACCTGCCGGCTGCGCAGCGCGCCGAAAAGCCGGCTATCCTCGCTCGCCACCACAGGAGAAAGCTGGGCGGAAAAGACCGTCAGCCGGTTCTGCTTCTCGAACGCGACCAGGCTGGTCGCCAGCGGATCGCCCAGATCGCGCGGCGCAAAGGCGCGCCAGCCCAGCCAGACGGCGACCGCCAGCATGACGATGAACAGCAGCCATGGCACCGCCTGCACCCGCGCCAGCGATTGCTGGCGCTGCACTTGGGGCTGGATGGTGTCGGTGCGGGTGTCATCTAGGGGGCGTGGGTCCATGATGATCCTGAACGGATCACCAGCCCGCGCCGTTCCAGATCGATCAGATGCGCTTGCACCGATTGCCGCGCAGCCCCCTGCAGCGCCGGCGACAGGCCGCGATACATCTGCGTGACCAGTGACGCGGGATCGGCCTGCCCCTCGGTCAGCAGGCGCAGGATCTGCGCCTCCCGTTGCCGCCGGTGACCGATCATGCCGCGCACCAATTGCTTCGGCCGCGTCACCGCGGGGCCGTGCGCGGGGTAGTAGATGCGGTCGTCCCGTTCGTGCAGCTTCTCCAGACTGGCGAGGTAATCGGCCATGTCGCCATCGGGCGGCGCCACCACGCTGGTCGCCCAGCCCATCACATGGTCGCCGGTGAAGACCACGCCGGTCCCCTCCAGCGCGTAGCACAGGTGGTTGGAGGCATGGCCCGGCGTCGCAATGGCGGCCAGCGTCCAGCCCGGCCCGGCCAGCATCTCGCCATCGGCCAGCACGCGATCCGGCGTGTAATCGGTGTCGAACGGCGCATCCGTTCCCTCGCCGTCGCCGCGCGCCGGAATGGCGGCGCAACCGATCACCGGTGCGCCTGTCGCCTCCGACAGCGGGGCGGCGGCGGGCGAGTGGTCGCGATGGGTATGCGTGCAACAGATCGCGGTGACCGGCGCCCCGCCGATGATCCGCACCAGCGCGGCAAGGTGATCCGGATCGTCCGGACCGGGATCGATCACCGCCAGCCCGCGATGGTCGCCGACCAGGAAGGTCTGTGTACCGGTATAGGTCCAGGCGCTGCCGTTGGGCGCCAGCACGCGCCGCACCAGCGGCTCCACCTGCTCGGCCATGCCGACCGGCCACGGCTTGGCGGGCAACGCCATCAGGCGATGATGTCGGGCGTCAGGTAATCTTCGATGATGGCGATCTGGTCCCGCAATTGCAGCTTCTTGCGCTTCAGCCGCGCCACCTGCAGCTGGTCCCCGCCCGTGCTGCCCAGCGCCGCGATGGCCGCGTCGAGGTCACGGTGCTCGACCTTCAGCGCGACCAGCCGCCGTTCCAGCTCCTCTTCGTTCACCGCCAGCCCTTCATTGCGCCCGTCATGCCCATCCCGGTCGTGGCTCGTTCTGCCGCATGGGACGTTTGCGGCCCTACGATTATTGTGTTTTGATGACAATCGCGCGGCTTTCGACGGGTCCGTCGTGAGTCGGCGCCACAACAGCGAAAGGAGACCCCTATGGAATCTTCGCATGTCGTCGCATTGCAGGCCAAGCATGACGGGTTGGAGCAGCAGCTCCACGCAGAGATGAACCGCCCCGTACCTGACAGCGCGATGATCCAGACGCTGAAGCGGCAGAAGCTGAAGATCAAGGAAGCCATCGCGCATTCCTGACCGGCACACCGTCACACTGAAAGGCACACCGCCTTCCGCGATGGCGCCCCTACCCGGTCGAACGAACCGGTCCGGCGCAATCGCGGGGGGCACCCCCTCCCCCGAACATGCAGCAACGCCACCGGCGCAGCGCTCCCGGACCGGCAGGTCCCCGCATCATTTGCAATGCCTTGCGAATCGGTTACGTCCATTCCCACGATGACCGCCGCCGCCGCTGCCCGCACGATCCTCACCCGGCTGCACGAACTCATGGCCTCGCGGCTGCACGCGCAGGGCAAGCTGAACCAGGTCGTCGACATCATCGGCGATTCGCTCGATAGCGAGGTCTGCTCGATCTACCTGCTGCGCGAAGGCATGCTGGAACTGTTCGCCACCCGCGGCCTGAACCAGAGCGCCGTGCATGTCACCCGCCTCGGCATAGGCGCCGGCCTGACCGGCACCATCGCGCAGAACATGCAGACGCTGAACCTGGCGGAAGCGGCAACCCATCCCGAATTCCAGTACGTGCCCGAGACGGGGGAGGAGAAGTTCCACTCCTTCGCTGGGGTGCCCATTGTCCGCCGCGAACGCGCCGTCGGCGTGCTGACCGTCCAGCATGTCGAGCCCCGCCGGTACGAGGAGGTGGAGATCGAGGCGCTGCAGACCGTCGCTATGGTCCTCGCCGAACTCATCACCAATGCCGGGCTGGTGGACGAGGAGAGCATCGGCGGCCGCTCCGCCGCGCAGAGCGGGCAGGAGGTGCTGACCGGCCTGCAACTGGTGAAGGGCCTCGGCTGTGGGCAGGCCGTGTTCCACCAGCCGCGCATCGTCATCGAACAGACCGTGGCGGAGGATACTGAGGCGGAGCGGCAGCGCGTCTACCATGCGTTCGACAAGATGCGCGAGCAGATCGACCAGATGGCCACCCATGCTGAATTCGGCGCGGGGGAGGAGCACTGGCACGTTCTCGAGACGTACAAGATGTTCGCCTATGACGAAGGCTGGAGCAGGCGCATCAACGAGGCGATCGACGCCGGCCTGACGGCGGAGGCGGCGATCGAGCGCGTCCAGCAGCGCACGCGGCAGCGCATGCGCGAAATCCGCGATCCCCTGCTGGCGGAACGGATGCATGATCTGGAGGATCTCGCCAACCGCCTCCTGCGCATCGTGTCCGGCCAGCTCGGCACCGCCGCGCGCACCGGGCTTCGGCAGGACACGATCCTGATCGCCAAGAACCTCGGCCCCGCCGAACTGCTGGAATATGACAAGCGCCGGCTGAAGGGCGTGGTGCTGGAAGAAGGCTCCCTCACGGCGCATGTCGTGATCGTCGCGCGGGCGATGGGCGTGCCGGTCATCGGCCGCGTCACCAATGCCCGGGCGCTGGTGCGCGACGGGGACCAGCTGCTGCTGGACGGCGATCGCGCGCAACTGGTCATCCGCCCCAACAGTGCCGCGATCGAGACGTTCGAGGCACGCCTCGCCCGCAGTCGGGAGAAGCAGGCCGCCTACGCCGCGCTGCGCGACGTCGAACCGTTCAGCCGCGATGGCCAGCGGATCGAGGTGATGATGAATGCCGGGCTGGTCGATGACATGCCCATGCTGTCATTGACCGGTGCCGACGGCATCGGCCTGTTCCGTACCGAATTCCAGTTCATGGTCGCCGACACGCTGCCCTCGCGCGACCGGCAGACCCGCCTGTACCGCGACGTGCTGGAGGCGGCCGGCAATCGCCGGGTGATCTTCCGCACGGTTGACATCGGCGGCGACAAGGTCCTGCCCTACCTCCGCAGCGCGGACCGCGCGGCCGAGGAGAACCCCGCGATGGGCTGGCGCGCGCTGCGCCTCGCGCTGGAACGGGACGGTCTGCTGAAGGTCCAGGCCCGCGCCCTGCTGGAAGCCGCCGCCGGACGTTCGCTCCACGTCATGTTCCCCATGGTCAGCGAACCATGGGAGTTCGAGGCGGCCCGCGCCGTGTTCGAAGGGCAGATCGATCACTTTCGCCGCCATCGGCACCAATTGCCTGACGAGATCAAGTATGGCGTCATGCTGGAAGTGCCCGCCTTGGCGGAGATGCTGGACACGCTGCTGCCGCGCCTCGGCTTCGTGTCGATCGGCACCAACGACCTGACCCAGTTCCTGTTCGCCGCCGACCGCTCCGACCCGCGGCTCGCCGAACGGTACGATTGGCTGAGCCCGGCGATCCTGCGCTTCTTGAAGCGCGTGGCGGATGGTTGCCGGGGCCATGACGTGCGGCTCGGCGTCTGCGGGGAGATGGGCGGTCGCCGACTGGAGGCTCTGGCGCTGCTCGGTCTCGGCATTCGCCGCCTGTCGATCACCCCGGCAGCGGTCGGCCCGATCAAGGAACTGGTCCGCCGCGTCGACCTGCGGGAGGCGGAGGCGGCGATGACCGGCTGGCTGGCCTCGCCCCCGCCGAACCTGCGAGAGGTGATGACCCGCTGGGCGGAAGACCGCGGGATCGACGTGGATTGAGGACGGGGGACATTCGCGCTCCTGTTAACCATCGGGAGGCTGCGCTTGACTTGCCCCCCTTCCACCCGGCACTTGCCACCGACGCGGGCAGCAACAGGGACCGGCAGAACGTGCCGGATTTGGGATGAGCGACTTCGATCAGGCAACCGGCGGCACCCACGGCATCGGGGCTGAACTGCGCGCCGCGCGCGAGGCGCGGGGCCTCTCGCTGGAACAGGTGGCGGCCGACACCCGCATTCCGCAGCGGCACCTGGTGACACTGGAAAGCGGCGCCTTCCACACCCTGCCCGGCCGCACCTACGCCACCGGCTTCGCCCGGTCCTATGCCAAGGTGCTCGGCCTCGATCCCGATGTGACCGCCGATCGCGTCCGCGCCGAGATGACCGACGCGCGCGAACAGGATGGCAGCGCCTCGTTCGAACCGGGCGACCCTGCCCGCGTGCCCAGTCGCGGTCTGGTCTGGCTGGCGTTGGCCGCGGTGGTCCTGCTGCTCCTCGCCGGGTTCTTCATCATGCGTCCGCTCTTCGCGCCGGCGGCGGAACTGCCCAGCCTGGTCGAACAGCAGCAGCAGGAACAGGCTGCCCGGCAGGCGGCGCTGGCCCGGCAGCAGGCCGGCCGCGCCCCCGGCCAGCCGGCCGGCGCACCCGCGGGCCCGGTCGTGTTCACCGCGACCGTGGATGGCGTGTGGGTCAAGTTCTACGATTCCACCGGCCGCCAGCTCATGCAGAAGCAGATGGCCATGAACGAGCAGTACCAGGTTCCGGCCGACGCGCAGGGCCCGCTGCTGTGGACCGGGCGGCCCGATGCGCTGCGCATCACGATCGGCGGGCGCGAGGTGCCCCGGCTGGCGGATGACGACATGATCATGAAGGACGTGCCGGTTACCGCAGAGGCGCTGCTCGCCCGCAACCAGCCGACACCGACGCCAGCGGCAACTCCGCCAGCGTCCCCCGCGCCCGGCTTCGTTCCCTCCGCCGTGCCGCCGCGCCCGGCACAGCCGGTGCAATGATCGCGGCCGTTCAGGCATCGTTCCGCCCGTTCGCCGTAGTGGACGCGGCTCCCATGCAAGAGAAGGATTGACGTCTTGGCGATGAACAGCCGCATACGGGCACTTGTGGGTCTGGCCCTGCTCGGCACTGCGCTGGTGCCGGCCGGCGCGCAGGCTCAGGACAATTCGGAAGCCCGCCTGCGTCGTATCGAAAGCGAGCTGCGCGCGGTGCAGCGCGCCGTGTTCCCCGGTGGCGATGGCCGCTATTTCACGCCGGAGGTCGATACCTCCGCCCCGCCGCAGGGTACGCCCGCCCCCGTCGCCGCACCCAGCGGCGGCGCGGTGACCGACATCCTGGCGCGGCTGGATGCGGTCGAAAGCCAGATGGCCCGCGTCACCGCCCGCAGCGAGGAGCTGAGCTACCAGCTCACGCAGATGGAAGAGCGGCTCGGCCAGCTTGAGACCACCGGCGCCACCGCCGCGCCCATCGGCGCCGCACCCGTCGGCGTTGTGCCGGCCCCAACCACGTCCGCAGGCTCGCCTGCCGCATCGACGCCGACGTCCGGCACCACCACGCCAAGCGCACCCGCCGCGCAGACCCGCAGCGCCGCCCCCAGCCCGGAACGGGTTGCCGCGGTGCAGGCCGTCGCCAAGCCGCAGACCGACGATGCAGGTGACGATGAATACAGCTACGGCTTCCGCTTGTGGCAGGCAGGCTTCTTCCCGGAGGCACAGCAGCAACTGGCGCTGTTCCTGCAGCGTTACCCCAGCCATGCGCGCACCAGCTGGGGCCGTAACCTGCTCGGCCGGGCCTATCTCGACAATGGCCAACCTCGCGAGGCGGCAACGCATTTCTTCGAGAACTATCAGTCGAACAAGCAAGCGGACCGCGCGCCCGACAGCCTGCTGTATCTCGCCGAATCGATGATCGCCATCAACGACACCAACCGCGCATGCATCGCGCTGGCGCAGTTCGGCGACGAATATCCGGCGGTCGCCACCGGGCGGTTGAGGGAGCAATATGAACGCAACCGCAGCCGGGTCCGCTGCAGCAACTGATCCGGCGCTGGCGGCACGCTTCGCCGCCAGCCTGGCCCGGCTGCAGCCCACCGCCGGGCGGATCGGCCTGGCGGTCAGCGGCGGGGCCGATTCACTGGCGCTGTTGCTGCTCGCTCAGGCGGTGCGCCCCGGCGGCTTCGCCGTGGCCACGGTGGATCACGGCCTGCGCCCCGCCGCCGCCGCCGAATGCGCGATGGTCGCGGATGTCTGCGCCGCCCGTGCCATTCCCTGCACCATCCTCTCCGTCAGGCCCGATGCGGGCAATCTGCAGGCGCGCGCCCGCGATGCCCGATATGCCGCGTTGGGTGCATGGGCGTCAGATCATGGCCTTGGCGCCTTGCTGACCGCGCACCATGCCGACGATCAGGCCGAAACCCTGCTGATGCGCCTCAACCGGGGGAGCGGCACGGCCGGTCTGTCGGGCGTGCGTGCCCGCGGCAAGGTGCCGGGCAGCGACCTTCCGCTGCTCCGCCCGCTGCTTGGCTTTCGCCGCCGGGACCTGGCCGCGCTGGTCCGCGCCCATGGCTTGACGGCAGTGAACGATCCCAGCAATTCCGACATCCGGTTCGACCGGGTTCGTGTCCGCCAGGCGCTTGAACAAGCCGACTGGCTCGACCCCGCAGCCCTCGCCGCCAGCGCCGCCCACCTCGCCGATGGGGCGGAAGCGCTCGCCTGGGCGGCCGATCGGGAGTGGGCGGAACAGGTGAAGCAGCAGGGTTCCGCCCTGCGCTACCTGCCGCATGCTCCGCGCGCGATCCGGCTGGCCATCGTCACACGTGCGCTTGCCTTGCTGAGCCACGCGCCGCGCGGCGGCGATGCCGCTCGCCTGCTCGACCTGCTGGAAGGCGGCAGCGGCGGCAATGTCGCCGGTGTGCTGGCCCGTGCGCTGCCGGACGGCTGGCTGTTCACGCCGGAACCGCCGCGCGGCGGGTGAAGTCGGCCAAACAAACCGCTTTCCTACAGCCCCAGCGCTGTGGCCCAAGCGACCGCATGCACCGCCGCACCACCACCGCCGACCGCATCCGCCTCTCTTGGGAGGAGCGGTCGTGGGAGGTGTCAACTTAGTGTCAACTTCCGTTAACCATGCGCGCCGAAATGGTTGGCGATCGCGGTGCCGATGCGCAGTGACAGCTGGTATGCCCGGTCGATCGGCTCGATGAAGTCGCGCCCGATGCTGGCATAGCCGGCATCGCCGCCCTCCGGGTAATCGGCCGGTTCGCTCAGGGCGAAGTCGGCCGGCTTGGGGAAGCTGGTGGGGAAGGCGCGGCGCAACTGCGCCAGTGCATCGTCCACCCGCAGGGTGAACACCATCTCCAGCACGTCCTCCCGGCTGACATCGTTGGCCCGGCTGAAGGCCGGGATCGACATGACCCGCAGGAACATGTGCTGGAACAGCGCCAGCCGCAGCGCCTGCAGCGCGCCGATCGCCCGCCGCGTCTCTTCGCGGTAGGCATTGCCGTCCGCCGCCTTGTCGGCACCCGGCAACTGGCTCATCAACTGGTGCAGCTTCAATGCGTCCGCCCGCAGCCGGCTGGCGAGGCGGCGGAAGACACCGACCCGGTCGTCCTTGACCAGATACTCGGCCAGCGCCGCGCATGGCCCCATCAGATGGTCCTCCATCCCGCGATAGGGTCGGCTGGCCCAATAGGCGGAATTAAACAGCTCGCCATAGGCGGCCACCGTCTTGATGCTCGCCAGTGCGTTGGCACTCCGCACCAGCCGCAGGATCTGCTGCCCGCGCGCGCTGTCGGCCAGCAGCTCGACCAGGTCGGCACTGCCGCCATCGGCCGCACTGCCGATCCCGGCGATGACGTTCACCGGGTAGCCCAACTGCTGCAGGATGGCATTGTGGGGAATGGCGCGGATCTGCCGCAGTGACATCTCGCGATCCGCGGTGATGTCGCTCTGCCGCCGGCTGACGCGGCTGCCGGTGGAATTGAGCAGGCCCAGGCCGAAGGCGGTGACCGCACGGGCGTAGGTCCGGCTTTCCAGATGGCCGTGCTGATGATCGCGCACCGCGCGATAGAAATCGAGCGACAGGTCCGTCCGCTGGTAGAACGGGTCCTCCGCCGCCTCGGGATCGCCGGTCCTGGGCCGCGCCTCCGCGATGCGGGTCAGCGTCGCCAGCGCGAGTTCGGGCGTGGCAAAGAACAGGTAGCCGTCGCCACCCTGGAAGCTGACCTCCGGCTCCAGCACGATCCCTGCATCGGTGAAGCGATCACGCGCCCAATTGCTCAGCGGCCAGCTCAGCCGGTCGGCCAGGCTTGCCGGGTGGGCGCCGCGGCCCATGCTCTCGCCATGGGTGTCGAACACCAAAGCGGCCACGTCGGTCAGGCCGTTGGCAGCCATCGCCGCCGCCAGCCGCCCCTGCAGCCGCTCGATCGCCAGGCTCGCGGGCACCTGCCCGACGAAGCGGCCCGCATCGGAAAAGCCGGTCTGGATTGCCACCCGGCCGCGCTTCCGGGCGTAGGCGCGGTATTCCTCCTCCGCCAGCAGGGCGTCCAGCAGGCGGCCGCCATGCTCCAGCGCGTTCTCCGTCTCGAACAGCGGCGACACGTCGACCCGGTCGGCGATCCCGAACAACTTGGCGAAATAGAGCGCGGCCAGCACGGTCGCCGGCTCCTCGCATTCCGCCACCAGCATGCGGATCGGCGCGTCGGCATCGATGTGATGCAGGATCTGCGCCATGGCCAGGAACTGGCGGATGGCCGTGCTGCTCTCGATGGCAAGCGAGGCGAAATTGGCGCGCAGCGGCTGCACCTCCGCTAGGGCGCGGCGTAGATGGACGATCGCGCCCTTGCTGCTGAGGTCCAGCTGGCCATCGGGGTCCAGCCGCCGGCGCAGGCCATTGTGCAGTTGCTTGGCGTTAACCCGGAAATGGATCCACCCCATGCCGAGGCCGTCAGCCCGCATGGCTGCGGCCAGTACCTTCAGCTGGACGGCCCGCCCGCCGCCGACCTCCGCCGCTTCTGCCTCCAGTCGGTCGATATAGGTGGCAAGCGACAGCAGTTTGCGGGGGTCGGCCGCGGTCAGCCGGTTCGCCGCTACGGACAAGGCGGCCGGATCACCGAGGTCGCCGGCGAAGTCAACCGCCCGCGCGGCGGCATAATCAGCAGCCGGCCCCAGTTCCGCCAGCAGCGGATGGGCTCCATCGATCGCTGCCAGCTGATCGCGATAGCGGGCGAGCCGCTGCGCCTTCTCCGCCAGGCGGAAGCCGATGGAGGCGGACCAGGTGATGTCCGTCCGCCCGTCCATGTCGTAACCGACCCAGGTGGCGAACCGGAACGGGATCGGTTGGAACCGGGCCCATTCGTCGGGCCAGCATTCCTGCGCATGGGTCAGCAGGCGGGCGGTGATCGCGTCGCGGGCATCCTGCCCCCGTGCCATCGCGGCCATCGCCTCGTCATGTTCGAAGGCGAGCGTCACTGCCTTTCGCGTAGCCGGGGCGACACAGCTGTCCTGTCCGATCGCGCCGTCCTGGCTGGCTGCCTCCGCCACCGCGCGCGCTTGTGCCGGTGCGAGCAGGAAGGTCGGATGCGCGGTGAACACGGCGTGGAGCTGCGGCCGCTCCCACTCCTGGCGGAAGGCGCCGAAGTCCGTCGCTTCCAGCCCGGCACCCAGCGCGCGGTCGTTCTCCGCCACGGCAACCGGCGCCACCAGCCGCCGCAGCCGCTCGGCACGGCCAAGCAACGCGGAACATTCCAGTTCCCCGACCAGCACCTCGCACTCGTCCAGCGTCATCCCGCCACCTTCCAGCAGGCGGGACAGGTCGAGCGAGAGCTGGAACACCGGGTTGAACAGCGGCGTCTCGGCTGTCCGGCCATGCAGTTCCAGCAGGCGTTCCGTCAGTGCCGCGACCGTCTTCATGCCGGTATTCCCTCTCGCATCGATCATCCTACCGGGGCAGCTTCGCTGCTGCGGCCGCCAGCTGCTCGATCTGTTCGGGGCTGCCACCGCGCGGCGCGACCCAGCTGCCACCGACGCACAGCACCGGCTCCAGCGCCAGCCATTCGGCGGCATTGTCGACCGAGATGCCGCCGGTGGGGCAGAAGCGTACCTGACCAAACGGCGCCGCCAGCGCCTTCAGCGCGGGAATGCCGCCCGCCGCAGTTGCGGGGAAGAACTTGAACTCGCTGAGGCCCAGCTCCAGCCCGCGCATGATGTCGCCGGCATTGGCGATGCCAGGCAGGAACGGTACGCCCTTGGCGATGGCCGCGCGGCCCAGCGTCTCCGTCAGGCCGGGGCTGACGATGAACTCGGACCCGGCGGCCACGGCCTCGTCCAGCTGCTGCGGATTGGTGACGGTGCCTGCGCCGACAATGGCGCCAGGAACCTGCTTCATGGCGCGGATCGCATCCAGCGCGGCGGGGGTGCGCAGCGTCACCTCCAGCACGTTGAGGCCACCCGCCACCAGCGCGCGGGCCAGCGGCTCGGCTTCGGCCACATCGTCGATCACCAGCACCGGGATCACCGGGGCGGTGCGCATCACCTGTTCGATCGGGGTCACGCCTGCTGCTCCTTTGGAAACTGACACTGGAATGCGGCCACGGCGCCGTACAAGCCGGGCTGCGGATGGACGATCAGGCGGACCGGGATGCCCGCCATCATCTGTTCGTACCGGCCCTTGAACCGGAACCGTTCGGCAAAGCCGCTGGTGGGCAGCAAGTGCTGCAGGCGCAAGCCCAGCCCGCCGGCGATCACCACCGCGCTGCTGCCATGGGCCAGCGCGTAATCGCCCGCCACGCTGCCCAGCGACAGGCAGAACCGGTCCAGCGCCGCCACCGCCAAGCTGTCACTGCGTTCCAGCGCACGGGTCCAGATGACCCGATCGTCCAGCTTCTCCGGCTGGCGTTTCTCCAGGGTGGCGAGCGCATCGTAGATCTCGCAGATGCCGGGACCGGCCACGATCCGCTCCACCGAGACGCGGCGGTGCCGGGCGCGCAGGCGTTGCAGGATCAGGTCGTCGATATGATCCATCGGGGCGAAGTCGACGTGCCCGCCCTCCGTCGCCTGCACGTGGTAACCGCCGCCGGGCAGATGCAGGAAATGCGCGACGCCCAGACCGGTGCCCGGGCCGATCACGCTGACCGTACCGGCAGAGGGAAGGTTGCCGCCGGGCCCGCACAGATGCACCAGCTGGTCCTCCGGCGCGCGAGCCACCGCATGCGCCACGGCGGCGAAGTCGTTGAGCACGGTCACCCGGTCGATGCCAAGCTGTTCGTCCAGAGCGCCGGTGTGCAGCACCCAGCTGTTGTTGGTCATCCGCACGGTGCCGCCGGTGACAGGGCCGGCAATGGCGATCGCGGCGGCGCGCGGCGCCTGCCGGCCGATGCGCCGCTCGAATTCCTCCCACGCGGTCTGCAGGCTGGCGAAGTCGCTGGTGCCCAGCGTCACGGGCTCGCCCAGCGCTATGGTGCCGGCAGGCTCCAGCCGCGCCAGAGCGAAGCGCGCATTGGTGCCGCCGATGTCAACCGCGACAAGTTCCGTCACAGGCCGGCCAGCGCCAGCATCGCGGATCCGCCCTTCTCCGCCTCGTCCGCGCCGTGGCGGAACATGGCGAACAGCTCGCGCGCGGTGCCCCCCTGAGGCAGCGGAGCGGCGGCATCTTCCCGTACCGACAGGTCGGCACTGGTGCTGAGCGTGCCGTCTTCCGCGCACAGGCGCACGATGTCGCCGTCACGCAGGCGAGCGAGCGGTCCACCGCCCAGCGCCTCCGGGCTGACATGGATCGCGGCGGGCACCTTGCCGCTGGCGCCGGACATGCGGCCGTCCGTCACCAGCGCCACGCGGTAACCGCGATCCTGCAGCACGCCCAGCGGCGGGGTCAGCTTGTGCAGTTCGGGCATGCCGTTCGCCCGTGGTCCCTGGAAGCGGACCACCACCACGACGTCGCGATCCAGCTCGCCCGCGGCAAAGGCCTCGGCCACCTGCTTCTGGGTCTCGAATACGCGGCACGGCGCCTCGATCGTCCAGCGCGACGGGTCGACCGCGCTGGTCTTGAAGCAGCCCCGGCCAAGATTGCCTTCGACCAGCCGCATGCCGCCATCGGGCTGGAACGGCTCGCCCACGGGACGCAGCATAGCCTCATCCCCGGTCGGCCCGATGTCGCGCCAGGCAAGCTGGTCGCCGTCCAGCCATGGCTCCTGCCCATAGGCGGTCAGGTCATCCCCGCCGACGGTCATGATGTCGCGATGTGCCAGACCCGCATCCAGCAGTTCGCGGATGATGTAGCCGATACCGCCGGCCGCGTGGAAATGGTTCACGTCGCCCGCCCCGTTGGGGTAGACGCGCGCCAGCAGCGGTACCGCGTGGCTCAGTTCCGCCAGATCGGTCCAATCGATCTGGATGCCCGCGGCGCGGGCGAAAGCGGGGATGTGGATCGCGTGGTTGGTGGAGCCGCCGGTCGCCAGCAGGCCGACGGCGGCGTTGATGACCGCCTTCTCGTCCACGCAATGCGACAGCGGGCGGTAATCGTTGCCGTCCCGCGTGATCTCAGCCAGCCGGTGCGTCGCCGCACGCGTCAGCGCCTGCCGCAGCGGGGTGCCCGGCTGCACGAAGGCGGCGCCCGGCAGATGGAGGCCCATCAGCTCCATCATCATCTGGTTGGAGTTGGCCGTGCCGTAGAAGGTGCAGGTGCCCGCCGAATGGTAGCTGCCGCTCTCGCTCGCCAGCAGTTCCGCACGCGTCGCCTTGCCCTCCGCATAGAGCTGGCGGACCTTCTGCTTTTCCTTGTTGGCGATCCCCGTCGGCATCGGGCCACCCGGCACGAACACCGTCGGCAGGTAGCCGAAACGCAGGCCGCCAATCAGCAGGCCGGGCACGATCTTGTCGCAGATGCCCAGCATGGCGACGCTGTCATACATCTGATGGCTGAGACCGACGGCGGTCGCCAGCGCGATCACGTCGCGGCTAAACAGCGACAGTTCCATGCCGTCCATGCCCTGCGTCACGCCGTCGCACATCGCCGGCGTGGCGCCGGCGACCTGCGCCGTTGCGCCCACTTCGCGCGCCCACAGCTTCATCTGCGGGGGATAGGCACCGTATGGCTGATGCGCGGAGATCGTGTCGTTATAGGCGCTGATGATGCCGATGTTCGGCCCCGCCTTGGTCATGATGGAGGCCTTGTCCTCCCCCGCCGCGGCAAAGCCATGGGCGAGGTTGGAACAGGGCAGCGCCACGTTGCGGTCGCGGTGCTTGTCGCCTTCTTCCGCCATCAGCGCCAGATAGGCGGCGCGACTGGCGCGCGAGCGTTCAATCACGCGGTCGGTCACGCGCTGCAATGCGGGATGCAGATTACTCATGCCAGCTTACTCCGTCGCGTTCGGCGAGTGCGATGGCGGCGCTCGGCCCCCAGCTGCCCGCGCTGTAAGGCTTGGGCGTCAGCCCTTCTTCCTGCCAGCGGGCGCGGATACGGTCGATCCAGCTCCATTGCGCCTCCACCTCGTCGCGCCGGACAAACAGCGTCTGGTCGCCATGGATCAGGTCCAGAAGGAGCCGTTCGTACGCCATGCGCCGCTCGTGCCCGGTCAGTGCGTCGGGCATCGCAATGTCGAGCGGGATTTCGCGCAGCGCCATACCCTTGCCCAGGCCCGGCACCTTGGCCATCAGCGTCAGCGTGACGTCTTCCTGCGGCTGGATGCCGATCACCAGCCGGTTGGCCTTCAGCCTGGCGCCCGCGAAGATGGAGTGCGGCACCGGGCGGAACTGGATCACGATCTCCGTCACGCGGGTCGGCATGCGCTTGCCGGTGCGCAGGTAGAACGGCACGCCCTTCCACCGCCAGTTATCGACGTGGGCCTTGATCGCGACAAAGGTCTCCGTGTCGCTTTCGGCTTTCAATTCCTCGTCATAGCCGGGCACGATCTTGCCGCCGGACGCGCCGCCGCGATACTGGCCGGTCACGCTCTCCCCCGCGGCCACCGGGCGCAGCGCGCGCAGCACCTTGACCTTCTCGTCCCGGACCGCGCCCGCATCGAAGGTCACGGGCAGTTCCATCGCCACCAGCGCCAGCAATTGCAGCATGTGGTTCTGCACCATGTCGCGCAATGCGCCGGTCTGGTCGTAGAACTCCGCACGGCTTTCCAGCCCGACCGTCTCACCCACGGTGATCTGCACGTGTTCGATATGCTGGGCGTTCCACAGCGGTTCGAACATGATGTTGCCGAACCTGAGCGCGATCAGGTTCTGCACCGTCTCCTTGCCCAGGTAATGATCCACCCGGAAGATGCGATCTTCCGGGAAGGCGGCGGCGACGGCGTCATTGATGTCGCGGCTGCTGGCGAGATCATGGCCGAGCGGCTTTTCCAGTCCGATCCGCGTGCCGTCACCCGCGAGACCGCAATCGGCGAGGCCGCTGATCGTCGCCTCGAACAGGCTGGGCGCCATCGAAAGGAAGATCGCGACATCACCGCCGCCGACCTTTTCCGCCAGCGCGCGGTACCCTTCCGGGTTGGTGGCATCCAGCGGCTGGTAGCTCAACCGGTTGAGGAAGTCGGCCATCCGGCCACGCCGCTGCGCCGGCAGGAACTTCTCCACCGCCTCCCGCGCGAAGTTGCGGAATTCGGCATCACTGTATCCGTGGCGAGCGGTGCCGACGATGCGAAGACCTTCCGGCAGCAGGTCATCGGCGGCAAGCGCGCACAGCGACGGCAGCAACATGCGCTGCGACAGATCGCCCGTCGCGCCGAACAGCAACAGCGTCCCGGCTGCCTGCCTCATCGCCATCCGCCTTGCTCTCCTGCCGCCACAATCATGCGCATCTCCCGTGCTGTGCCCACGGCGCTACAACCCCGTGCTGCGATGCGCAATGGCACGGACAAACTTTCTGCAATCGATTGCGTACACGGTTACATAGATGTGACATTGCTGCACCGCCGCGTGCGGCGTAACATCCGTTCAGCCGTCAGCAGTGACGGTAACCGTCTTGCCTTCGAACTGGGCGGGGCCGAACGTCGTCATGAAGCTGACATCGGCGGCGTCACGCCCGACGCCGATCTTCACGGTCTGCGCCGGGTCGGCCATGGCGGTCGCATCCAGGATGTGCCAGGCGCCGCCGCCCGGGATGGTCGGATCGGCGAGGAACACCTCCGCCACGGCGTGGAAGTCCTGCGGGGTCACGCCAGGGGCGTAGCAGCTGACGAAGCGCGCCGGCACCGCACTGGCGCGCGCCAGAGTAATCATCACATGCGCATAGTCGCGGCAGATGCCCCGCCGTTCGACAAAGGTGTCCATCGCGGTGGTGGTCGCATCGCTGGTGCCAGGGACATAGGAGAAGTTCTGGGCCACCCAGTCGCGCATCGCCAGCATCCGGGGGCCACCGCTCAGATGGCCAAACTCCGCCTCCACGAAGGGTTGGAAGCGATCGGCCGGGCAATACCGGCTGTCGAACAGGTACTGCACCGCCTCTCCCGGCAGCTCGTGCGGCTCCAGCCGCTCCAGCTTGGACAGGTCGGCGAGCAGGCGGTTCACCTCCACGCGGGCCTGATAGCTGACTTCGAACCGGCCTTCGCTGCGCAGCCAGATGCGCTGCCCGATATTGTCCTGCGCCGGTATGCGGGCCAGGTGCGCCGCATCGCTCATCCGGCTGTCGGCCGAGATGATCGTCTGTTCCGGGATGGCGGCGGCCTCGAACTGCAGCAGCGCGTCGCAGGGATCGTGCAGGCTGAAGCTGAACTGGGCGGAGATGTCGATCGGCATGATGCCCGCCCAACGCGGCACCCGCCCGCCGGTTTCGCGCTTGCGAAATCAGTCGTGGCGGGTCGGGCCGCACAGATGCACGGCGATCCCGGCCAAGCGGCGCATCATCTGCAATTGCTCGCCCGAAAGCGGCCGCTCGGCCCCGTCCATCGCCGCCATCGTGCCGATGCAGCGACCCGCATCGTCGCGAAGCGGCAGGCCGGCATAGAACTGCATCCCGTGGGCGCGGGCGGCGAGCGGATTGGCGAGGCTGATCGCGCCTTCACCGTCGGCAGCCCCCTGTCGCCGAGCGCAGGCACCGGGCGCATCCGCGAAGCTCACGAGCGCCACCTCACAATCGAGATAATGCTGCAGGAACAGCGTCACCTCGTCCAGCGAGTGGAGATCGGCGGGCGCGCCATCCAGCATGCCGATGGCCTGACCGTCCGTGAACTCCGCCCTGTGCGCCATGCGACCCATGATGTGCCCCCGTTAACCCTGTGGCACATCTTTAGCCGCCCGGCGCACCCCTTCGCCATTCGGGGTCTTTGCCTAGCTTTCCTGCCGCACCCCTACGGACAAATGCGTATTCAGCGGACGCGCGGGCCGCCGAACGGTAGCGGCGGAGGGGGACGGCGCGCACCGCGGGGCAGCTGCGCCTGGTAGGCCCGGCCGCAATGTTCGACGCAATAAGGGAAGCCGGGATTGACCGACTTGCCGCAAAAATGGAAGTCCGCCTCGCCCGGATGGCCCATCGGCCAGCGGCAGACACGATCGCTCAGGTCCAGCAGGCTGGTCTTGTCGGCAATCTCCGGGCTGGGCTTGGCCGGCACCAGGCGACGCGGCGGGGCTGGCGGGATCGGAGCCTGCTGGTCGCCCGGGCCCTGCCGCAGGAAGCCGCCCGGCCCCACGGAGACGATGCGCGGCATGTCCGCCTTCGGAGTCGCAGGTGCAGCTTCCGCTGCCGCCGGCGCAGGCTCCGGGCGGGCTGCCGCGGGGGCGGGTGTCGGCGCGGGAGCCGGAGCGCGCGGAGCCGGGGTTGGCGCAGGAGCCGCCGGCTCCTCGCTCGCGCGCGGCTTGGCGGCAGGCTTTGCCTCCGCCTCGACCGGATCGGCGGCCTTGTCGGCCACCTTCTCGTTTGCCTTCACGGGCGACGGGCGCGCCTTCAGGCCCAGGCGGTGCGCCTTGCCGATCACCGCATTGCGCGACACCCCGCCCAGTTCATCCGCGATCTGGCTGGCGGTGGAACCGCCTTCCCACATGCGGGTCAGGGTGTTGATGCGTTCTTCGGTCCAGCTCATCGGTGTATCCGCCAAATTCATTCCAATCATGGACGGACGCCGCAGCGCGTCCGACGATACTGCCCGCCCCGGCCTTGCCATGCCCCGTCGCGGCCGATAGGCGCAAGCGCCATGGCCGATACCATCCGGAACACCGCCGATACGGAGCGGGAGCCCGACCCTGCCACCGTCGCCGCCCTGCCCGCCGGGAACTTCCCGCCGATGGGACAGCCGCGGATCACCGGGATCAACCGGATCGGGCTGTGGGCGCTCTATATGAAGGAGGTGCGCCGGTTTCTCAAGGTGCAGACGCAGACCGTCTGGGCGCCTGCCGTCACCACCCTGCTGTTCCTGATCGTGTTCACCGTCGCGATGGGCCGCGGCGACCGCATGGTGCTGGGCGTGCCCTTCGCCACCTTTGTCGCGCCGGGGCTGATCATGATGGGCATGATGCAGAACGCCTTCGCCAATTCGGGCTTCAGCCTGCTGGCGGGCAAGCTGCAGGGCACCATCATCGACATGCTGATGCCTCCCCTGACGGAGGCGGAGCTGATGGCCGGCATCATCGCCGCCGCGATCACCCGCGCCATCATGGTCGGCTGCGCGCTGGCGCTGGCCATGGCGCTGTGGCCGGGCGTCACCCTGTCCGCCGCGCATCCATGGGCGATCGTCTGGTTCGGCCTGATGGGTTCGACCATGCTGGCGATCGGCGGCCTCCTGACCAGCCTATGGGCCGAGAAGTTCGATCACAACGCGGCCGTGACCAACTTCGTGGTCGCGCCGCTCACGCTGCTGTCGGGTACCTTCTACGTCGTGCACGACCTTGCGCCCGCGTTCCAGGTGGTCAGCCGGCTGAACCCGTTCTTCTACATGATCAGCGGATTTCGGTTCGGCTTCCTCGGCACCAGCGACATCGGCGACACCAACAGCGCCGTGCTGAGCGCGGCGCTCGGCGCGGGCGTGCTGAACCTGGTGCTAGGCGGCATCTGCTACGCCCTGCTGCGCAGCGGATGGAAGCTGAAGAGCTAGCGCTCCCCCACCACATGCGCCACGACCTGCCGGTGATGCGGTGCGTGGCGATGTTCCGCCAGGTAGATCCCCTGCCAGGTGCCCAGCAGCATCCGCCCGCCCGCCACCGGCACGCTCAAAGCCGGGCCGGTCAGCAATGACCGGAGATGCGCTGGCATATCGTCCGGTCCTTCCTCGTCATGTTCGTAGCCGTCGCTTTCGGGCGCCAGTCGCGCCAGCCAGCGGGCAAGATCACGCCGCACCGCCGGGCTGGCATTCTCCGTGATCAGCAACCCGGCGCTGGTATGCCGGCACAGCAGGTGGACCATGCCCGTATCGACACCTGTGCCGGCGAGCCAGCGGCCAATTTCGCCAGTCAGCTCGACGAAGCCGATGCCCGCTGTCGGAACGGTGAAGATGGTCTGCGCCTGCTGCATGGCCTGGTCATAGAGCTTCGACACGCTTCCGCGAACCCGATGCGATGCAAAGCGTTGCTGCCCGCATGAGCGAACTGCGCTGGTTCTGGTCCCGGCTGACCGGCAATTACTGGTTCTTCCCCACGCTGTTCGCGCTGGCGGCGACCGCGCTCGCCTTCGCCATGCTGGCGCTCGATCGCGCCGGCTCAGCTGCGTGGCTCAACCAGTACGAGTTGATCGTTCCGGCCCGCCCGGATGGTGCGACAACGATGCTGTCGACCATCGCCAGTTCCATGATCGGGGTCGCGGCGACGGTGTTCTCGATCACCATCGCCGCGGTCGCCTATGCCAGCGGCAGCTACGGACCGCGCCTGCTGACCAACTTCATGCAGGACCGTGGCAACCAGCTCAGCCTCGCCACCTTTATCGCAACCTTCGTCTACGCGCTGGTGGTGCTGCGCGCTGTGCGGGCGGAGGATGAGGCAACCAATGCGCAGGATGCCGCCGCCACGGCCCTGCCCGGCTTCGTGCCGCAACTGTCGCTGTTGGTGGCCTTCGGGCTGATGGCGCTGTCGGTCGGCGTGCTGGTCTACTTCCTCAACCACATCCCCGATTCGATCCGCATCAACACCGTCCTGCGCGGCATCGGCCGCAGCCTGCTGGACGAGATTGACGAGATGTACCCGGATCATGGCAGCGGAGAGGATCAGCGTGACACCCGCGCCGGGCCGCCGATCCGCGCCGATCGGGCTGGCTACATCCAGTTCATCGATTATGACGACATCACCTCCGCGGCCCGAGCCAGCGGCTGCTGCGTGACGATGCAGGTCCGTACGGGCGACTTCATCCATGCCGGGCTGGTGCTCGCTCACGTGGTCGGCGGTGCGCCGGACCATGATGTCGTGCGCGCCTTGCGCCGGGCGATGACCGTCGGCTCCGCCCGGACACCCGCGCAGGACCCGCAGTTCCTGATCGACGAGCTGGTGGAGATCGCCCTCCGAGCCCTGTCGCCCGGCATCAACGACCCGTTCACCGCCATCACCGCGTTGCACTGGATCGGCGCCGCGACGGCCGAACTGGCTCGCCGCAACCTTGCCAAGCATGTGGCAGACGAGCCGGCGGAAAGCCGCAGCGTGATACCGCTGGCCGACAATTTCGCGCATTACGTGGCCCGGGGCTTTGGCGTCATGCGCTCCGCCGTGGCGACCAACCGCCCGGCCGCGCTGGTGATGCTCGATTCGCTGCGCAATGCGGCAGGGGCGATCAATCATGAAGGCCGCATCCACCTGCTGCGGGAACAGGGCGACCTGCTGCTGGAACAGGCCCGCCTCTCCCTGAAAGGCCCTGACCTGCGGGAGGTGGAGGAACGCCACGGCCTGTTCGCCCGTGACCTCGGCTGATAGGAACCGTCGATGACCGGCACCCCGCAACGATCCTGGCTGTTCGCCCCCGGCGACAGCGAACGCAAGCTGGCCAAGGTCATGAGCTGCGGCGCCGATGTGGTGATCCTCGATCTGGAGGATGCCGTCGCACCCGCCAACAAGGCTCGCGCCCGCGCCATTGCAGCGGAATGGCTGCCGGAGAACCCCGGTGCCTGGGTGCGGATCAACCCGCTGGACGGCCCCTTGTGGCTGGATGACCTGACCACCGTACTTCCCGCCGCGCCAGCCGGCATCATGCTGCCCAAGGCCGCCGGTCCGCAGGACGTCGCCCACCTCGCCACTGCGATCGGCGAACGGGCAGGCGACGCTGCCGGACCGCTCATCCTGCCTCTTGTCAGCGAGACCGCCGCGGCCGCGCTTACCATTGCGAACTATGCCACCAACCCGCCGCCGCGTCTCGCCGGGCTGACCTGGGGGGCGGAGGATCTGTCGGCCGTGCTCGGCGCCACGCGCAAGCGGGACGGCCGGGGACAGTGGACCGACACCTTCCGCATGATCCGCGCGCAGGTGCTGCTCGCCGCCCATGCCGCCGGGGTGGCGCCGATCGACACCCTGCATGCGGATTTCCGCGACAGCGCCGGCCTCGGGCGCATCGCTGCCGAAAGCAGCGCCGATGGGTTCACCGGCATGCTGGCGATCCATCCCGATCAGGTGCCCGTCATCAACGACGCCTTCTCACCCGGCGCCGAACAGATCGCGGAGGCGGAGGCCATCGTCGCGGCCTTTGCCGCCAGCCCCGACGCCGGTGCCGTGCAACTCGACGGACGCATGCTCGATCAGCCGCATCTCGCCTTGGCCAAGCGCGTATTGATGCGCGCAAAGCATGGCTGACGTAGTTTACTTGTTCAAAGCAGCGTGCTAAATCCTGCCACGACATCCCACATAATGGGATGCGTACAGTGGGGAGGTTTACGTTGCGTCATTCAGGTCGTTTTGCGTCTGCGGCTGTTTCGTTGCTGGCGATCATCGCTGCATCCGGTGTTGTCGCACCCGCCGCCGCACAGACCCAGACTCCTCAGCTTGAGCCCGGCCGCGCCGCGGACGAGCAGGTCGATCCGGCCAACCCGCCCGGCAGCGGCGAGATCGTCGTCACCGGCTTTCGCGCCTCGCTCGACAGCGCGCTGGAACTGAAGCGCAACGAAACCGCCGCGATCGACAGCATCGTGGCGGAAGACATCGGCAAGTTTCCGGACAGCAATCTCGCCGAATCGATGCAGCGCATCCCCGGCGTGGCGCTGGCCCGCGGTGATGGTGGCGAGGGGCGGAACATTTCCGTCCGCGGCCTTGGCGCGCAATTCACTCGCGTCCGGCTGAACGGGATGGAGGGCACGTCACAGACCGGCGGCTCCGACATCTTCGGCGCAGGCAACACCGGCCGGTCCTTCGACTTCAACACCTTCCCGACAGAAATCTTCAGCCGTCTGACCGTGCGCAAGACGCCGTCGGCGGATGTGGAGGAAGGCTCTCTGGGCGCCACGGTCGACCTCACCGCGCCCAAGCCGTTCGACAATGACGAGGACTTCGTTCTCTCCATGACGGCGCGCGGCGTGTATAACGAAGTCAGCAAGCAGGTCGATCCGCGCGCCTCGCTGCTCACCTCCTTCAAGTTCAACGACGATTGGGGCGTGCTGTTTTCCGCAGCCTACCAGCGCCGCAACCTGCGCGAGGTCGGCTATGCCGCGGTGGACCTGCTGCCGGCGGACATCAATGGCGGCTTCTGCTCCCCCATCGGCTTCACCCCGCAGAACCCGGCGAACAACGCTGCCAAGGGCGTGACGCCGACCATGTGCAGCACGGACAACCCGCGCACCGGCACCGTGGCGGCGTATCAGACCATCCGCAACCTGACCCGCCCCGATGCCAACGGCAACCCGATCCCGGGCGGCGGCGCGTTCTTCCCGCGCATCCCGCGCTACGTGAATTCGGAACAGGACCAGCAGCGTATCGCCGGCACGCTGACGCTGCAGTACCAACCGTCTGCCGACACCGACATCTCCGTCGATCTGCTGTTGTCCGAGTTCGAGGTGGAGCGGCGCGACAATTACATTGCCGGCCTGTCCTTCGCGCGCTCCATCAGCAACAATGGCCAGCCTATGGTGTCGGTCCGCGACATCGAGTTCGACCAGAACGGATCGCTGGTGTACGGCCTGTTCGACGGAGTGGATGTGCGCTCCGAAGGGTTGGTGGACCGCTTCACCACCACCTACCAACAGGCGAACCTGAACGTCCGTCAGCGGCTGGGCGATACGCTGGAGTTCACCGGCCTGGTCGGCATCAGCGAGAGCCGGCTTGACGGCCCCAGCCGCCTGCAGACCTTTATCGACGCGATTGATGTTGACAGCTTCTCCATCGACTACCGGGATGGCAACGCCACGCCGGTGATCAATTACGGCTTCGACGTATCGAACCCGGCCAACTTCAACTACGCCCCCGGTCGCGCCGACGGCACGGTCCTGGGCGGGTTCAGCCTGCAGGGCCGGCCACTGCGCAACACGATCGACAACTTCACGGGCGAAGGCAACCTCGCCTGGGAGGCGAGCGACACCGTCACCTTCAAGGTCGGCGGGCAATACCGCGAAAGCGAGTTCCGCGGCCGGTTCTACGCGCCTTACACCGCAGACATCCAGGTACGCCCTCTGCCCGCCGGCGTCACCCTGGCCGATATCACGACCCAGATCGAAGGCGTGGGCGACCTGTGGGGCAACGGTGCGCCGGACAGCTGGGTGGCGATCGATTCAGACGCTTTCCGCGACGTGTTCAACTATGACGACATCCGCCTGTGCGACGCATCCTGCGGCGGTGGCGACACCCGCATCCGTGAACGGATCGCCAGCGGCTATGCCATGGCAACCTTCGATGCGACCGACCTGGTCGGCATCGGGGTCCGTGGCGATATCGGCGTGCGCTACGTCCACACCGATCAGCGTTCGTCCGGCTATGTCACCATCTCCGCCCCCGGCCAGACGCCCACCAATGTCCGGGGTGACCTGCGGGTCGCGGAACAGAGCTATGACGACTGGCTGCCCTCCGCCAATCTGGTGATCGAGCCGGTCGACAGCCTGTTGCTACGCCTGTCCGCCGCCAAGGTGATGTCGCGGCCGGAACTGCAGCAATTGACGCCTACCAGCGGGGTCAACCCGATCACCCGCTCGGGTAATGTGCAGAACCCGTTCCTCGAACCCATCCGCGCCAACACCTTCGATGCGGCGGTGGAATGGTACTGGGCGCCGGGCGCGCTGCTGTCCGTCGCGTTCTTCTACAAGGACCTTCAGTCGTTCGTGCAGACGATCAACAGCCTTGTGCCGTTCACCGACCTGAACCTGCCGGAAGAGCTGCTGATCGGGAGCAATACCGGCCCCAACGAGCTGTTCAACGTGTCCCGCCCGACCAACACGGACGGCGGTCCGCTGAAGGGTGTGGAGGTGAATGCGCAGATCCCGTTCAGCGCCTTCGCCGATGGCTTCTTCAGCAATGTCGGCGTGCTGGCCAATTACACCCATGTCACGTCGGAGATCGAATATTGCCTGCAGAGCAGCGCGGGCAATTGCATCCGCAGCACGACCAATGACCTGGTCGGCCTGTCGCGCAACACCGCATCGGGCACGCTGTATTACGATGACGGCAAGTTCTCCATCCGCTCCACCGCCAACTGGCGCGACCGGTTCCTGCGCGGCATCCCCGCCTCCACCGGCAGCGACATCCAAGGCAATGCACCAACGCTGTTCGTGGACGCCTCGGCCTCTTACGCCATCAACGACAATGTCGGCCTGATCCTGGAAGCGCAGAACCTGACGGACGAGCAGAACCGTTTCTACATCGACTCGGTGCGGGAGGACACGCTGTTCCAGACGCGGTTCGGCCGGACCTTCACCGCCGGCGTGAACGTGCAGTTCTGATGGCGCGGAACCACCCGGTGCGGCATTGGCGCACGGCGCTGCACCGGGCGGTCGCCGCCGCTGCACTCTCGCTCGCGCTGCCGGGCTGCACCGGCACTCCACCCGTCGCGCAGCAAACCGCCGCCGCCGATCCCATGGCGGCCTACCTGTTCGCCTACTTCAAGGGCAGCGGGCCGGAGCGGGAAAAGATCTACTTCGCCATCAGCGAAGGCAACGACGCGCTGCACTGGCGCGAACTGAATGGCGGTCGCCCGGTCCTGGAATCGACCAAGGGCACGCGCGGCCTGCGCGATCCGTTCCTGATGCGCTCGGCCGAAGGCGACCGCTTCTTCCTGCTGGCGACCGACCTGTCCGTCGCCCGCACCACCTGGAACGCGGCGGTGCGGCAGGGCAGCCATCACCTGGAGATCTGGGAATCCAGGGATCTCATCGACTGGGGAGAGCAGCGGCATGTGCCGGTGAACCTGCCCAATGCCGGGATGACCTGGGCGCCCGAAGCCATCTGGGATCCTTCGGCGGGCAATTACGCCGTCTACTGGGCGTCCACCCTCTACACCGACGGGACGCGTACGCAGGACGACGGCAACGGTCCGCAGATGCTGCTGTCCACCACCCGCGATTTCCGCAGCTTCACTCCGCCGCGGCCATGGATCAAGTCGGCGGACCGGGCGGAGCTGCAGCCGGGCAGCGAATTGATCGATTCGTCCGTGCTGTTCGAGGACGGCCAGTATCACCGCTTTACCAAGGTTGCGGCGTCGGGCGACTGCGCGGTGGCCGACATCATGCATGATCGGTCGCCCAGCCTGGCGGCACCCGCCGCGAACTGGACGCTGGCGGACCGCTGCATCGGCCATGACGCCGGCACAACGGAGCTGGAGGGTCCCTCCATCCTCAAGGCCAATACCGGGGACCGCAGCGGACACCGCTACATCCTGTTCGTCGATCGCTTCCGCGATGCCGGGCTGATCCCGCTCGTGACCGATTCCCTGTCCGACGACGTCGAATGGAGGGTACCTGCGGACTTCGCCCTGCCACCGGGCGCACGGCACGGCACCGCGCTGCCGATCACTGCGGCTGAGCGTGATGCCCTGCTCGCCCGCTGGGGCGCCCCGCCCAAGTAGTTCAGTCGGTGGCAGTGTCGGTCGTGGCTTGTTCCGGCGATGCCGTCTCCACCGGCTCTGGCGCAGCTGCGGCTGCCGGCGACGCGCCCGCCCGTGTCGTTTCGGCGGGTTCGGGCGGAGCAAGCGGCGGCTGTGAGGTCACAGTCGCCAGCGGCAGCATGGCATCGTTAGCCGTGCCTTCCAGCACCTCGCCTCCACCTGCCACCGCATCGCCCGCAGGCTGGTCGCCACCACACGCCGCCAGCAGCCCCGCTGCCGCCATCATCAACCAGCCGCGCATGTCGCCTCCTTGCCTTCCAGCTTCGCCAGGAACGCCCCCGCACGCGCCTGCAGCGCCGCGTCCCATTCCGCTGCGCTGACCTGCAGGCCCAGCCGTGCCAGGCTGGTCACACCATATTCGGCGATCCCGCATGGCACGATGCCGCTGAAATGGGTGAGGTCAGGGTCCAGGTTCACGGCAAAGCCGTGCATCGTGACCCAGCGCCGCACCCGCACGCCAATCGCGCCGATCTTGGCCTCCCGACCGTCCAGGTCGCGAGTCCAGATGCCCACCCGCTCCGGAACAGCCCATGCCTCCACGCCGAAATCGTCGAGGGTCGCAATCACCCATTGTTCCAGCCCGTGGACGAAGCAGCGCACGTCACGCCCGCGCTGCGCCAGGTCCAACAGCAGGTAACACACGCGCATGCCCGGGCCGTGGTAGGTGTAGCGTCCACCGCGTCCCGTCTGCACCACGTCGAAGCGCGGGTCGATCAGGTCGCCCGCCTCCGCGCTGGTGCCTGCCGTGTAGACCGGTGGGTGCTCCAGCAGCCAGATCAGTTCGCCAGCCTCGCCCGCACCAATCGCTGCGTTGCGCGCCTCCTGCGCGGCCAGCGCCTCGCGATAGGGGACGGGGGCGGCAGACTGCCGCCACTCGATCGGCTTCCCCGGCCAGTGCTGTTCGATCGCTTCGCTCACGCCCGATTGCCTGCCCGGTCCCTTCGCGCTTATCAAGGGCGGTGCAGCCGATGAATGGAGGGGAAGCCGCATGAAGTTCGACATGAGCCGGGCGTGGAGCGAGGCGGTTGCCATGATCTCCGCCAATCGCGAGGTGCTGCTGATCATCGCCGGCATCTTCTTCTTCCTGCCCGCCGTGCTGCAGG
This sequence comes from Croceibacterium sp. TMG7-5b_MA50, assembly GCF_039830145.1. Lineage (NCBI taxonomy): Bacteria > Pseudomonadati > Pseudomonadota > Alphaproteobacteria > Sphingomonadales > Erythrobacteraceae > Croceibacterium > Croceibacterium sp. TMG7-5b_MA50. Next base: position 1,800,720 of record NZ_CP156082.1, read on the forward strand.
GCTTCGTCATGCCGCCGATGTCCGAATTGTTGAGCGGCAGCGACCCGCAGGTGATGCAACGGCGCATGCTGGACGCCTATGGCAGCTATGGCTGGCTGATCAGCCTGGTCGTACTGGCGCAGGTCGTCGGCACGCTGGCGATGCTGGCCCTGCTGCGACACGAACGGCGCCCGACGGTGGGTGAGGCGATCGGCAGTGGCGTTGCCGGGCTGCTGCCGGTGATCGGGGCCTACCTGCTGCTAGGCCTCGCCTTCACGCTGCTGGTGGTGCTGATCGTGGCGGCGGGACTTGCATCGACGGCACTGGGCATCGTGCTGGCGCTGCTGATCGGCATCGCCTTCATCTACATCTCGGTCCGGCTCACGCTGCTGCTGCCGGTGATCGCCATCGATCAGGTCCGCAACCCGCTGACCGCGATCAAGCGCAGCTGGGCCGCCACGGGCGGCAATGTGCTGCGCATCCTGCTGTTCTTCGTGCTGCTGTCGATCGCCTACATCGTGCTGGCACTGGTGATCGGCTTCCTCGTCGGCGGCATCGGCCTACTGCTGGGCCAGGGCGGAGCGCTGGTCCTGGAAGGCCTCGCCGCAGGCGTCATCGGCGCGGTGGCGACGATGGTGTTCACCGCCGTCAGCGCCGCGATCCACCGGCAGCTGACCGGCCCCGCACCTCAGCCCGCGCCCTACGAATAGGGCGCGGCGCGGCTCAGGCCGCTTCGGCTTCCGTCGCCAGGTTCGGCGTGTCGCTCACCTCGTCCTGCCAGCCCCAGGCAAGCAGGCAAGGCGGCACGTTGCGCCAGACGAAATGCGTCTCCACGCGGGGGAAGTGGCGGGCGGTATAGTCGCGCGCGACCGCGCTGAACTGATAAGTGAGGAAGGCGCCGCCTGGCCGCACCACGCGGTGCGTCGCTGCAGCAATCGCCGGGGCGACACCTGCCGGCAGGGTGGAGAACGGCAGGCCCGACAGGACATAATCAGCCCCGTCATGGCCGATCCCCGCCACATGCGTCTCCACATCGGCGGCCGAGCCCAGCACCGCATGGAAGCGGCTGTCGCGGTAATTGCTCCGCAGATAGTCGATGAACAGCGGATTGGTGTCGATCACCAGCAATTCGCCGCCCCGGGGCAATCGGTCGAGCACCGGCTGGCAGAACGTGCCGACGCCCGGGCCATATTCCACGAACAGCTTGCACCTGTCCCAGTCGACCGGCCGCAGCATCCGTTCGATGACCCAGCGGCTCGACGGGATGATCGATCCCACCATGCGCGGATGTTCCACAAAGCCGCGGAAGAACACCCCCGCCGGGCCAAGCGCCTGCCCCATGCGCCGCATGAGCCCGGAGCGCGACCGCTCTCCGGCCAGTTCACTGCCATTCATCGGTTCGGGGCCACTCCGTTGATGGATCCGTCAAAGGCGCCGCTCGATCCGGCGGCCGAAGCAGCCGGACTGGCAAATGTGCCAACCATTTGCAAGCGTGACAGTCCTGTTACGGCCAGCCGCGTCGAACCTTCCCGTTCAGGAACAGTCACATCAATCATCCGCTGGCGCACCTACAGGGTTCAGCGCCGGCAATGCGCGCGCCGCATCGGCTGGGTCGATGCCGGGTACTGGTGCAGCGTCCACCCGCTCCGCCCGGGCGGCGATGCGCGCTGCCTGCTGCACGGCCGCGATCAGCCGGGAATAAACGCCGCAACGGCAAAGATGGGGGATCGCGGCCGCGATCTCCGGCGGCGCGGGATCGGGATTGCGCGCCAGCAGCGCGGCCGCCGCCATGGCAATGCCCGGCGTGCAGAACCCACACTGGATGGCGCCCTGCGCCACCAACGCCTGCTGCACCGGATGACTGCGATCGCGCGACAGACCCTCGATCGTCACGATCTCCCGCCCCTCGGCCTCTGCCAGGGTCACCAGGCATGATCGCAGTGCCGCACCGTCCACCAGCACCGTGCAGGCGCCGCAATCACCGTTGCCGCAGCCATATTTGGTACCGGTCAAGTTGACGCCGTCGCGCAGCGCCCACAGCAGCGGAGTCGCATCGTCCATGGCGATGCGGAGCGGCCGGCCGTTCACGACAAGGTCGGTCATGTCACGGTTCTAGGACGCGCACCGATGCGCGGCAATCGCCGGGGCCGCGCACCGACCCCGGCCTGCCAGCAGCGTCAGCCGACCGGGCGGGCCGAATTGAAGAACAACGCCTGGCTGATCGCCGCCCGCACCGTATCCTCGTGAAACGGCTTGGTGATCAGATAGGTCGGCTCGGTACGATCGCCCGTCAGCAATCGTTCCGGATACGCGGTGATGAAGATCACCGGCACGCTGACCGACTGGAGGATATCGTCCACCGCATCCAGGCCACTGGATCCATCGGCGAGCTGGATGTCGGCCAGCACCAGGCCGGGGGTCTTCTCCGCGACCACTTCCTGGGCCTGGGTGCGCGTGGCCGCCGTACCGCAGATGTCATGACCGAGCGAGCGGACCAGATCTTCCAGCTGCATGGAAATCAGCGGCTCATCCTCGATGATCAGCACGCTGGTGGTCGATTCGCGCTCGATCTCCTCGACGGCGTCGGCAACCAGCCGGCTGACATCGTCCGCCGACACGCCCATGATCTCCGCCGCTTCGGACGGCGAAAAATCTTCCACCGTCGTCAGCAGCAGAGCCTGACGGTTGACCGGGGTGATCTTCTTCAGCTGATCCTGGGCCGCACGCTCGTGCAAGCCACCGCCGCTATTGTCTTCGCCGATCTCCATATAGGCGCTGGACCAGACCTTGTTGAACGCGGCGTAGAGGGGCACGCGCCCTCCCTTCAGCGTGTCGGCCAGGTCCTCGTCGGCCAGCGCCGCTTCCAGAGTGGCCTGGACAAAGGCATCGCCGGTGCTTTGCGACCCGGTCAAAGCGCGCGCATAACGGCGCAGGAACGGCAGATGAGCGGCTACTTCGGCCCCGATGGACATTTAGACCCCTTCCCGGTGAAACTCGTCGGTGAACAACGACAAGCGGGCAGCCTTGTTCCCTTCAGCCCGCAGGATCTACTAACAAGGTTAGCCAGGTAAAAATTTCGGGAGCGGCGGAACCAGCACGTGGTCCGCCCATTATAGCCATGTCACCGCCGAGACCCCCCCTCCCGTCCAAGCGGCTGGTGATACGATCCCGAGAGGCCCCCGCTCCCTAGCCGGAGCGGGGGCCTTTTTTTGACCGGCAGTAATGGCGGCCACCCGTGACGAAACCGCCGGTGATGAACTCCGGAGACGCAGGTATCAGTCAGGTTGTAAGTTGCGCGGCACAGCTCGCGCCGTCAGCCCAGTGCGCCGCGCAGCCTGGCAAAGAAACCTTGCTGCCGCCCACCAGCCAGCGCCTTTGCCAACTCGGCAGGGTCGTAGGGCTTTTCGAACACCATCCCCATCTCGGCAATGGTGGGCGGGATGGCTTCGGGCGATCCGGTCGAGAAGACGATGTGGGGACGACGCGGGCCAAGCTGATCGACCAGTTCGGCCAGCGCCCAGCCATCATCGCGATCGGTCAGATGCACATCCAGCACGATGGCGTCCGCCTCACCCTGTTCCAGCGCCACCATGGTGCAGGCGATGCTGGGACAGACCACCACTTCCCGCGCCCCCGCCGTGAGCAGCGCATCCTCGATCGACAGGGCCAGCACCGCGTCGTCCTCCACCACCAGCACGCGGCCAAGGGGTTGGCTGGCACTATCGGCTGCGGTGATGCGGCTCATGGCGTTCCCGGACGTATGAGGTACAGGAACGTCGCCGCTCCTGCCAAGGGCAACGGGCATCGCCGCGCGGCGGTTCCGCCCGGCTACAACGTCTTTTCGTAGATGCGGAATTCCTTGTTCACGGTGCTGCCGATCGCTTCGGCGATGGCGATCATCCCGCCATTATCGTCCAGCACCCAGCCGATCTCGCCTCGGCTGGCGCCATGCTCGCTGACCGCGACCCGGCGGATATACTCGATCATCATGAAGGCGATCTGGCTCGCCAACCGGGAGTTCTGCAGCCGCTTGCGCACACCCATCAGCGGTACGCGGAACGTGCGCACCTGCGGCTTGCGCAGCCACCACAGCAGCTTCGCCCAGTTGAACGGGAACAGCCGGCCATTCATCTTGATCAGCTGTTCGTTGAGGTCGGGCCAGGCAAGCATGAACGCGACGGGCTCGCCATCGAGCTCCGCGATCATGTTGGTCCGTTCCATCGTGATCGGCTTCAGCTTCTTGGCGCCGTAGGCCTTTTCCGCGTCAGTGAACGGGACGAAGCCCCAGTTCTCGCTCCACGCATCGTTCAGGATGTCGATCGCGATCTCCGCATCGCGGGCGAAGTTCTTCATGTCGACCGTACGCAGGGTGATCCGGCTGTTGCGTTCCCCACTGGCCACGATCCGGTCGATAAGCGGCGGAAAGCCCTGGTCGATCCGAACCTCGTAGGTCAGCAGCGACTTGGCGCTGTGATAGCCAGCCCTTTCGATCCAACCCTGATGCTCTGGCGGATGGTGGCCCATCATCATGGTCGGCGGATGATCGGCACCGCGTACCAGCAGGCCAGGCTCCTCCCAGATGGACAGGCTGATCGGCGCCAGCACGCGGGTCATGCCCTGCTCGCGCAGCCAGGCCTCCGCCCGCGCGATCAACGCCTGCGCGACACCCTCGTCCTCCGCTTCCAACAGGCCCCAGTTTCCGGTGCCGGGACCAAAGCCCTGATCTGCCGGCTGTGCCAGCGCCAGCTCGTCGATGTGGGCCGAGATACGGCCCACGACCTGCCCACGGCGACGCGCCAGGAACAGCTGCACCCGCGCATGTTCATGAAACGGATTGCGCCCGGGTGTCAGCAGTTCGACCATGTCGCTGCGGAGTGGCGGCACCCAGTTGGGATCGCCACGTCGCAGTCGATACGCCAGTTCGATGAACAGCCCGAGTTCGCGCCGGCCGGACACCGGCGTGATCGTCACCTCCATGCCCGCCCCCCTGTTTCGCGTCAGGCCGAGGCCTGCGGCCCCTTCGCCGGATCGTAGCCTTCCTTGCCCGCCACGCGGCGCCGTGGATGGCCACTGGCAATGCCGCCAGACAGGTCCTTCACATACGGCCACTGCGCCGCGACCGTCTCGTCATAACCAAGGTTGAACACGGTGGGCGAACGCTTCGGCCGATCCTTCTTCACGTAGTACGTGCCCAGCAGCCGGTCCCACGCATAATTCGTGATCCCGAAATTGCCGGTCTCGTCGAAGTAATGATGCTCGTTATGGCGCTGCTTCATGTGCTGCACCCACTTCCACTTGGGCTTGAACGCCAGATGCTGGATGCAGTGCATGAACTCATAATAGCAGGTCGTCAGCAGCCCTGCCGTCAGCGCTGCCGCAGCCCCGCCGAACCCACCGATCAGCCAACCGATAGGTACGGTCGCGATCGCGATGGTCGGCAGCGTGGTGTGCAGCGCGCCGAAGAGGACGGACAGGTTGTTCGGATCCTGGTGGTGGTCGTAATGGATACGCTTCCACGTCGGCGCCAGCCACTTGTGGCGCCACATCCACTTGCCGTGCAGCACATACTGGTGGAGCAGGTGCCAGACGAGCGGATAGACCGCCACGCCCGCCGCGAACGCGACGGCCGCAGGCAGCGGCGCTGCCGGACGCCAGATGAACGCCGCCGCGCTGATCGCCGCGATCACCAGATAGGCGACGATCGTGTAGTGCTGGAAATAGGCATGCACCAGCTCCCGGAAGGTCATCCGGTCGAGGTAGTGGGTGCGCTTCCAGAACGGCAGATCGGACTGGTCCGTCTGGGCAGTGGCGTTGTGCGACACGGGCGAAATATCCTGTAACTGTTGCGGCGCCTTGCAGCCGCACCCGGCAGATGCGCCCGGCGTGGCCAATGTGCAAGGGATCGGGTCACCATGCCCGGCGCTGCCTGAACCCTTCGTGACACTTGCGTCACACTGTGTCCGCCGACGCACCGTGCAAATTGGAACCGGCAAACGAAAAAGCGCGCCGTCGGGCCTGGGGCCGGACGGCGCGCTCTTTACGCGATCACGCGGGATCACGCCACCTCCCGGACTGCAAGGCCGTTGCCGCCCCTGCCATCCGGCAAACCGATTACATCTCGGTCGAGGTCTCGGTGGTGGTGGTCTCGGTGGTGGTCATGGCCGTGTCGGTCATCATGGCCGTGTCGGTCATCATGGTGGTGTCGGTCATCATGCCGGTGTCGGTCATGGGCTCGACAGTGGTCTCTTCGACGACGGTGGTGTCCTCGGCGGCCTCTTCGGCGCAAGCGGACAGAGCGAACAGGGCAGCGGCCGAGGCCAGAGCAATCATCTTCATAATCCGAACTCCTTAAGCGGGCCCGGAAAAACCTAAGCCCCAGAGAGAACTCGCAGCGGCGCGAGCCGGCTCTCAAATAATGGCCGCAATGTGGCGACGCAAGAACAGAATGTGGCAGCTCGCCGCATTGTGCAGCGCACCACCGCCTTGCGCTACTCCTCCGTGCGGATCAGCACGGTCTCGCCGATCAGCGCGAACAGCACGAACGGGGCCCAGGCCGACAGCAATGGCGAGTATCCGCCGAAACTGCCCATGGCGAGCGCGGCATTGTCGACCACGAAATAGGCAAAGCCCAGCGCCATCCCGATGATCGCCCGTACGAACAGCCCGCCGGACCGGGCAAGGCCGAATCCAGCCACCGCGCCCAGCAGCGGCATCAGCAGCGCTGCCAGCGGACCGGAGATCTTGTGCCACCACCGGCCGCGCAGTTCCGACGTGTCGCGGCCGGCCGCATCCAGCATGGCGATCGATTCGCTCAGCACCCCGATCGGTTCGGCATCCGGGTTGACCGGCCGCAGGTCCAACCGTCCCGGCGTCAAACCGGGTGCCACGACCATCGATGGCACGGGCCGCGCGGCGGCCGCGGTGTCGACTTCGAAGATCCGCGGGTTCTCCAGCCGCCAGCCCGCCCCTGTGTAACGGGCACTGTCCGCCAGGATGCGCCGCCGGATCATCAGTTCGTCATCCCGGTCGTAGAACGTGACGCCCGTCAACACAGTGGCCGCGCCGCGTCCGGCGGCAGTCGCCGCCAGCAGGATATCCGGCCCGTCGTTCAGGTAGACATTGCCCCGTACGGTCGGGTCATCGGGTATGGGGCCAAAGTCGTTCGCCTCCCACGCGGCGAGCTGTGCCGTCGCGCGCGTCACGACCAGCTCGTTGAACAGGAACGACGACAACGACAGCAGCCCGGCGGTCAGCAACAGCGGCGCCAGGATTTGGTGGGCCGACATGCCGGCCGCCTTCATCGCCGTCACCTCGCTGTTCTGGTTCAGCGCCAGCAGCGTGATGATCGTCGCCAGCAGAACCGAATAGGGCAGGAACTGCGCAACCAGTTGCGGCAGGCGCCACCCGACATATCGGAGCACGTCGGCTTGCGTGTTGCCCGGCACGGCCAGGATGTCCCCGCTGGTGCCCAGCAGGTCCAGCATCATCAGCACCAGCACCAGCATGGCCAGCACGGCGACGATCCGGCTGAGGAACGTCTTGCCCAGATACCAGGTCAGCCGGCGCGACGGGAAGAAATCGAACAGCATGCGTCAGCCGGCAGTCAGCGGCTCGCCCGCCCGCGGGCCGGTTGGATCTTCCACGACATTGCGCTGGGATCGCCGGCCGCGCCGGACCAGCCGGCCGAGGCGGCGCACGGTCTTGGCATAGACCGTCTCCAGCGCGCCAATTGCCTGACCACCCGGCACGAAGGCAACCTGATAGTACATCCACAGGATCAACGCGGCGAAGGCAGCGAATGGCCCCCATAGGGCCAGCAGCGGGCTGGCCCTGCCCAGCGCGGCAACGTCGGCGCCGTACTGGTTGACCTTGTGATAGGCGACGACAAGGATGATCGAGACGAACACGCCCAGGGCGCTGGTCGACCGCTTCGGCGGAATCGCGAGCGCGACCGCCAGCAATGGCAGCAGCAGCATCATCACCACCTCCACCAGGCGGTAGTTGAAGTCGGCCTGGCTGTCGGCGCGCATGGCGGCGCTGCTTTCGTCGCTCCAACCCATGCGGGCAAGCTCCGGCAACAGGTATTCGCGGCTCTCCTCGCCCCGGGCACGGAAACGTTCGATGGCCGGAAGGTCGATGGGCAGATCGTGCTGGCTGAAGGAGAGTACCCGGCTGGGCTGACCCGGCGTGTCATGGACGATCGTGCCGTCCAGCAGACGCAGGATGATGGTATTGCGGTTCTCCGCACTCGCCAGGAACTGCCCCTGCCGTGCGCTGATCGCCAGCACCTGCCCACGCGGGCCGTCCTCCGCGATTCGGGCAAAGATGCCGGACAGCTCGCGCCCGTCATCCCGGCTACCTTCCACACGCAGGGCCACTCGGTCCTCCAGCGTGACGAACTCGCCCACCTTGATCGACGCGCCCAGCGCACCCGATCGCAGCTCAAAGTCGAGCTGTTCGTAGCCGTAGCGGGCGAGCGGCTGCAGATAGCCGACAATCAGGAAGTTGATGACCACCAGCACCAGCGTGATGAGGTAGGGTACGCGAAGCAGCCGCGTGTAGCTCCACCCCACGGCGCGCATCACGTCCAGTTCGCTGCTGGTGGCAAGCTTGCGGAAGGCCAGCAGCACGCCCAGCATCAGCCCCAGCGGAATGGCAAGGCCGGCATATTCCGGCACCAGGTTCACCATCATCCGGAACACCACGGTGACGGGCCCGCCCTCGGTGGAGACGAACTCGAACAGGCGCAGCATCTTCTCCAGCATCAGCAGGGATGCAGCCAGGACAAACACGCCCAGCATCGGAACGATCGTCAGCCGGAAGATATACCGGTCGATCGCGGTCAGCGGGATGCGGAAAAAGCGCAAGGGTGCGGGGGCCGTGCCGCGGGCGGCGTCAGGCCTTCTCCAGCGTGCATTGCAGCGGGTGCTGGTTCTCCCGCGCGTAGTCCATGACCTGCGTCACCTTGGTCTCGGCGATCTCGTACGGGAAGATACCGCACACCCCCACGCCCTTCTGGTGGACATGCAGCATCACGCGCGTGGCCTGTTCCAGATCCATGCGGAAGAACCGCTTCAGCACCATGACGACGAATTCCATGGGCGTGTAATCGTCGTTCAGCAGCAGCACCTTGTACTGACTGGGCTTCTTGGGCCGGGTGCGCGTCCGGGTGGCGAGGCCGACCTGTCCCTGTCCGCCATTGCCGTTGTCGTCGGCGCCGTCCTCGTCTTCCGAACGCACCTCGGCACGCGGGACCGCCGAGAGTGCGGCGTCGAGGGCCACGAGATCGTGGCCCGCCGGCGAAGGATCGGTATGGCTGCGCATTGCGCGGGAATATCGCATCGCCTGGCTTTGCTTCAAGATGCAAGCGGCAGCTATTTGCCACGGCCGGGCGTGACTGCCGGACGCAAGAAGGGCCGGGTGGCATCCCACCCGGCCCCTCCTGTGATTGTCGCTGAACCGCGGATCAGATCTGCGGCTTGGACATCTTGTCGGCAGCGACGGTCATCCGGCCGGAAATCGGCTGAAACGCCTCGTTCGCCAGCTTCATCATCGCCTCGGTGTTCTTGGACGTGGTGGCGACCACCATGTCGAAGTTGCGGCGCATGATCTTGCCCTGCAGCTGGAACAGCTCGGTCGGGCTCTTGATCGCGGCCACTTCCTTCATGTCGGCGGTCAGCTGCTCGTAAGCGGCCTTCGCCTCTTCAGCGTAGGACTGGCCCAGCGACTGCAGGCCGCTCGCCAGGATGCGGCTCGATTCGACCAGCGCCTCGACATTGCCCTTGGCAAAATCGGTCGCTTCGCCGGCGGCGGCGGTGCCCTTCTCGTAAGCTTCGCGAGCCTTGCCCTGGGCGTCGTTCATCGCCTGGGTCATGGAGGTGACGACGGTGTCGTTGAACTGCTTCGCGTCTTCATTGGTGGGGGCGGTGGCCATGATCTTTTCCTTGAGCTGAGCGATGGTGAGCTTCACTGGGTTGTTGCCCTGCAAGACCGGCTCATCGCTGGTCGCCGGCGGGGCGGCGGCTTCACTTGTTTCGGAAAGTGCAGCGTCATCCGCGGCAAGCTCCGGCGCCATCTCGGCCGCGGGTACTGCCAGCGGCGCGCTATCGTCGGCAGGCCGCGGCGCTGCGGGCGCCGGATCTGCCATCACCGGGAACGCAGGAACAGGTTCCTGCGGCTTGCCTTGATCATCCATGTTCTCTCCCTCCGTTCAGGGCACCGAAAATCATGCGGAGCAGCTTGATGCTGCACTGCACAAATAACTCTTTACCAGCTTATGTCAACGTTATTGTGCGCTGCAACACGTTGTTACGATGCTAAGCAACTTGCAAACGTTTACAGCCTACTCGGGCGCACCAGATTTCACCGCAAACCGACATACCGACCGGGCGCCGGCTCCAGCGCACCCACTGTCGAATCACGCTGATCGGAGACTTCCACCAGCTCAGGTGCGATCGCGGTCAACCAGCCCATCCAGTCGCCCCACCAGCTTCCGGGCTGCTCGCTTGCGCCCGCGACGAAATCGTCCAGCGTGCCCGCAACCGGGCCATCGACCCAGAACTGGTACTTGGCTGCCTCCGGCGGGTTCACCACCCCGGCGATGTGACCGCTGCCGGCCAGAACGAATCGCGTCGGCCCGGTGACGTGCCCAAGCATCCGGAACACGCTTGCCGGCGGGGCGATATGATCCTCGCGCCCGGCCTGAACGTAGATCGGGGTCGCGATGCGTGACAGGTCGATGGGTGTGCCATCCGCCTGCAATCGGTCCGCCACCACCAGCAGATTGTCGCGGTAGAGGTCGCGCAGATATGCCTCATGCCACAATGCGGGCAGGTTCGTGACGTCACCGTTCCAGTGCAGCAGGTCGAAGGTCGGGTAATCCTCTCCCAACAGGTAGTGGTTCACGACCGTGTTCCAGATCAGATCCGGCCCGCGCAGCAGGTTGAACGTCGCCGCAAGGTATCGCCCGTCCATGTACCCGGCCTTGCTCGCCTGCCGGATGACCTCCATCTGCGTTTCGTCAACGAACAGCTTCAGTTCACCGGCGACTTCGAAGTCGACCTGCGCGGTCAGAAACGTCGCGCTGGCGACCCGGTCGCTCTCGCCCCGCCGGGCCAACACCGCCAGCGTCGCCGCCAGGGTGGTTCCGGCCACGCAATAACCCAGCGCATGGACCGCCGGCACGCCCAGGCGAGCACGCACATGCTCGATCACCTCGATCTGGGCACGGATATAATGATCCCACTCCACATGAGTCAGACTCTCGTCGGCGGATCGCCAACTGACCATGAATACGGTCAGGCCCTGCGCCACGGCCCAGCGCACGAAGCTCTTCTTGGGGTTCAGATCCAGGATGTAGAACCGATTGATCCACGGCGGGAAGATCACCAGCGGCGCCGCCAGCACCTCGTCGGTGGTGGGTGAATACTGGATCAGCTGGTACAGTTCGGTCTCATGCACCACATGGCCGGGCGTTGCCGCGATCGTCTCGCCCAGGCGAAACGCGGTGCTGTCCACATGGGTCAGCTGCCCACGCTCCAAGTCGGCGGCCAAGCGCTCCATGCCGCGGCGCAGGTTCTCGCCGCCCGTTTCCATCGTGCGGGCCAGCACCTGCGGGTTGGTCATGGGGAAGTTCGCCGGGCTCAGCGCATCGAGCATCGCACGGGTGGCGAAACGCAGTGATTCGCGCTCGCCTTCTCCCATTCCCTCCGCCTCGTCGACTGCCTCCAGCAGGAACTCGCCCAACAGCAGGTAGGATTGGTGCAGGATGGCGAAGGCCGGCTGTTCGCGCCATTCAGTGGCGGCGAAGCGGCGGTCCTTGCGTGGCAAACGCACCGACGCCCCTTCATCCGCCGCGGCCTGGAACTGTCGGGCGAGATCGTCCCACAGGGCAGCCAATTGTTCCGTCAACCGCTGCTGCCGCTCAGCCGTCAGGAACGGCAGCGCCCGTGCCCATTCACGCACGAGCTGCAGCCAACGGGCCGGATCGGCGAACAATGGCACGGGCACCGCATCCGTCCCGAGGCCGGGCGCGGAGCCTAGCGCCGCCAAGGGGCGCTGCTGTTCCAGAAAGCGCGCCCATTGCTCCTGCAATTGCTGCACGGCCGCGCTCCATTCCGCGATCGCCGCGCTGCCGGGCACGGGGTCCGCTGCATCCGGCACCAGCGTCTGCAATGCCTGACGGGCCAGCTCCGCCTGTGCCTGCAGCATCTGCGTCATCAGCTCGCCCGCATCCCGCGGCAGGTCGTGCGCCATCAATCTCTCCTTTGCCCCCGGCATAGCACGGGGTCCCGGCACGCCAAGCGCATTGCGTGTGCGGTTGCCTTCCGGCAAATGAGTCGCAGGGGTAACCATATTGCGCGCACCGCCCCGGCGCCGTCAGCAAATTGCACGAGGCCATGGACACCGAATTCTACCGCATCAAGCGACTGCCGCCCTATGTCATCGCCGAAGTGAACGCGATGCGGGCAGCCGCGCGGGCGGAAGGGCAGGACATCATCGACCTCGGCATGGGAAATCCCGATCTGCCTCCGCCGCAGCACGTGATCGACAAGCTGTGCGAGGTCGCGCAGAAGCCAGACGCCCATGGCTATTCCCAGTCCAAGGGCATTCCGGGTCTCCGCCGCGCACAGGCGAACTACTACCAGCGTCGCTTCGGGGTGGAACTCGATCCGGACAGCGAGGTCGTGGTGACGCTCGGGTCCAAGGAAGGCCTTGCCAGTCTCGCCACTGCGATCACCGCACCCGGTGACACGATTCTGGCACCCAACCCGTCCTACCCGATCCACACCTTCGGGTTCATCATCGCGGGTGCCACCATCCGTGCGGTGCCGACCACTCCCGACGAACGGTATTGGGATGCGTTGGACAAGGCGATGCGCTTTACCAGTCCGCGCCCTACGGTGCTGGTGGTGAACTACCCCTCCAATCCCACGTCGGAGATCGTCGATCTCGCCTTCTATGCCCGGCTGGTCGAATGGGCGAAGGAGAACCAGGTGTGGGTCCTGTCGGACCTTGCCTATTCGGAACTGTATTACAACGGCCAGCCCACACCCTCCATTTTGCAGGTACCCGGGGCTAAGGATGTGGCGGTGGAGTTCACCAGCCTGTCCAAGACCTTCTCCATGGCCGGTTGGCGGATCGGCTTCGCGGTTGGCAACAAGACGCTGATCGCCGCGCTCACCCGCGTGAAGTCGTATATCGACTATGGCGCCTTCACCCCGCTGCAGGCCGCCGCCTGCGCTGCGCTGAACGGGCCGCAGGACATCGTCGAAAACAACCGCCTGCTCTACCACAAGCGGCGCGACGTGCTGGTGGAGAGCTTCGGTCGCGCCGGCTGGGAAATTCCCGCCCCGCCCGCGTCCATGTTCGCCTGGGCCCCGCTGCCGCCCGCACTGCGACATCTGGGCTCCATGGAATTTGCCAAGCAATTGCTGACCCATGCCGGGGTCGCGGTCGCGCCGGGGGTTGGCTACGGTGAGGACGGCGAAGGCTTCGTCCGCATTGGTCTGGTGGAAAACGAACAGCGTTTGCGGCAGGCCGCGCGCAACATCCGGCGTTATCTGCAGAGCATGGGGGTGAACAGCTCCGCCGCCTGACCCCGCCGACACACGGGGACAGGCTCAGGTTCGCGGCTGCCCAGCCGCGAACCGGCGATCCGGTGCGCTGTCACCCTTGTCGCGTTGGCAACCAAGGGGCGTGCTGTGGACCGGTTCTGTTGGATGACGGAAAGTGGCGGCCTGCCGCCGGACTGGGACCTGCGACGATGCGGGTGGGAATTGTGCACCCATGAAGGCGGGATCGACCGGCCGTGCGCCCACCCGCTGCTGCTGGACGCTCGCGGCCTGACGGACAGTCTGCTTTCCCAGTTGCCCGGCCCGTTCTGTGGCACCCGTCTGGTTGTGCTGGGCATCACCTGCAGCACCAGCCGGGCGAAACTCCTCGCCCGCGGCTGTGCGGAGGTGCTGGGCAGCACGATCGGCCTTGCCGAACTCGCCACCCGCGTGCGCCGGGTGCAGGCGGCCCGTACCACGCTGCCCCGCGCCAGACATGTCGGCCCGCTGCTGCTGGACCTGCTGCACCGAGATGCGCGCCGCGGCAGTACCTGGCTTGGCCTGCACCCGCGCGAGTTCGGCGTCCTGTGGCGACTGGCGGACGAACCCGGCAAGGCGGTCACCCGCCGCACCCTGCTGCAGGATGTCTGGCGCATCCATCACGAGCCGGAGACCAACAGCGTTGAGGTCCACGTCTCGCGCCTTCGCGGCAAGCTGGCACTGGCGGGCTGCGGCGATCTGGTGCGCACCGCCACCAGCGGCGGGTACCGGCTGGACGCGCACATCGTCCCCGTTCTCACTCCCGCGGCGCACGGTCCTGAGACACCGGAACGGCTTGTCGCGATCTGACACCGAATGCCCGTTGCGCTTGGCCGCGGGCTTCGCTACTTGCGCGCCACTCCGGCCCGATGGCGGAGTGGTTACGCACCGGACTGCAAATCCGTTTACGCCGGTTCGATTCCGGCTCGGGCCTCCATACCCCTCCGCACCGGGGACGCCGCTTTAGCTCAGTTGGTAGAGCACATCATTCGTAATGATGGGGTCACGTGTTCGAGTCACGTAAGCGGCACCACTCTCTCGCTCTTTCCGGGCTGGAATTTGCAGGCGCCGCGGAGTGGGCGAGAATGGCGCAGTTCTGCGCCATTCCATAGGTCAGGTTCCTGGTTATGTGGTCTCGAGACGCGCAGACCGCTGCTCATTCGGCATGTGAGCCGCTAGCGTCCCAGCGCCGGATTTCACTGACCCCACACTCTGCCCGGTCGCTCTTGCAAATGAAGAAGAACGCCAGCAGCTGAGCGGTCGTGTAGCGCTGACCAAAGGCAACTAGGCGAAGCGCAGCGCTGCGCGCTGGCTATCCCAGCTCAGCGGAAGGTTGGTCTCGAGCAACACACGGGGCGTAAGCGTGGGCGGGTGCCGTCCTTCGCAGATGTCGGCGACGATGCTTGGAGCGAGCCAGGCAAGCCGAAGCAGTCTGGCGAAGCGCTTACGGCATTGCTGGCTTGCCGCGGCGATCTGCTCGATTGACTGCTCACTGGCGGTGGCGACCATGCGCTGCGCTGCGCGCGCCTCGGCCAGCAACCGTACGAGCTTGTCGTCCACAATGCATGATCGATTACTCGCCTCGGCAAGTACCAGCTTCGTGGCCGTGCCCTGACACATCTTTGCAGCCGCACTCACGAGCTGCAGATCAGCATCCTCAGAAATGGCGACTTCGAGACGAGCGGCCAGCGCTTGACGGTGGAGCGACACGCGAATGGCGTCATCGTCCAGGCGGACGCGGTCAACCAGACCTTCGATTACAGCGCGCCGACCATAGCTGGTCTGCATCATCTCTGCCCCTCGCGTCGCTGCCGCGATGGCACCTGCAATCTCGGTGGCATCCGTCGTCGCGAGCGCCTGCCGAACTCGCCGGGCGTTCGTCAGCCAATCGCCCAGGCTGTGTGCAACCGCATCTTCGATGTCTGTTGCCGGCAGCCGATAAGCAGCGGGCTCTCCCTCGCGCAGCTGAGAGGCATGGGTGACATAGTAGCGATAGCGCTTGCTGCCCTTCCGGGTGTGGCTGGGCGTCATGCGCCGGTCGAGCGGATCGAACAGGACGCCAGCCAGCAGGCTAGTGGAACGAACATTGTTCGAGCTGTGGCGCGCCACCCGCTTGGCTGCGATCTGCTGCTGGACAGCTTGCCAGAGTGCAGGAGCAACGATCGCTTGGTGCTCACCCGCATGCACCTCATCCTTGCAGGCAATCTGACCGGCATAGATCGGGTTAGTCAGCAGGGCGAACAGCGAGCCACGCTGGAATGGGACACCGCCGACCGTACGGTCACGCGCGGTACGCTGGCGCGTGCGGTAGCCATCCGCCCGCAACTCTTCGATCAGCGCCCGCCCGCTGCCGAGCACCGCATAGCGGGTGAAGATGTGCCGTACCGTAGCAGCCTCGGCCTCGTCGATGATGAGCTTGCGTTCCACGACCCGGTAGCCGAGCGGCACCGGACCGCCCATTCACATGCCCTTCTTCTTCGACGCGGCGATCTTGTCGCGGATACGCTCCCCGGTGACCTCGCGCTCGAACTGGGCGAAGGAGAGGAGCACGTTGAGCGTCAGTCGCCCCATGCTGGTGGTCGTGTTGAGCGACTGGGTCACTGACACGAAGCTGGCTTCTCGGGCATCGAGCACGTCGACGATCCTGGCGAAGTCGGCGAGGCTGCGGGTCAGCCGGTCGACCTTGTAGACGACGATGACGTCGACCTTCCCGGCGGCGACATCCGCCAGCAGCCGCTTGAGCCCGGGCCGCTCCATATTGCCACCGGAGAAGCCGCCATCATCGTAGCAGTCCTTGATCCTGATCCAGCCCTCATGACGTTGACTGGCGATGTAGGCGGAGCAGGCCTCTCCTTGCGCATCCAGGCTGTTGAACTCCTGCTCAAGCCCTT
The DNA here is from genome assembly GCF_039830145.1 of Croceibacterium sp. TMG7-5b_MA50. NCBI lineage: Bacteria > Pseudomonadati > Pseudomonadota > Alphaproteobacteria > Sphingomonadales > Erythrobacteraceae > Croceibacterium > Croceibacterium sp. TMG7-5b_MA50. The sequence goes on from NZ_CP156082.1 coordinate 1,817,182, forward strand.
CCTCGCTCGACTTGCGCGTGTACACCGCGCAGCGAAGCTGCCGCTGCGCCATTGCGGGCGCGGTTGCGCCGCTCGCCAGAGTGCTGCGCTTAGCCACGCCCGGTCAGTCCGAAAAAGCGCGGACCCGACCATGCAGCGCCGGTCACAATGCGAGCGATTGCGGTGAGGGAGCGATAGACGGTCCCTTCCCACTCATAGCCGCCCGGCACCACTGCGACGCTGATCGTGCGTCCATTCCAGCTGCGCACCAGCTGGGTACCGGGCGTGAGGATCGGAGCGGCGGCCGCCTTGCCTTTCCCGACACGGTCCAGTTGGCGGGCGTATCGTGCTGGCAATTTGCCGCTGGCTTTCACCTGCAGGGCATAAGCAAGACCCATGCGCATCAGCTCGGGCGAGAGGCGAGGTGCGGGAGCGCCATGCAGGCGCTCCCACTCAGTGCGGAGGTCGGCGGGCAGCAGGATCGCCAGTCCTGCGAGTTGCGCTTCGAGCCGCAACGTCACGCCGCGCCGGCCAGCGAGTAGCAGGTCACCTCGTCGCGGGTGCTCTTGGCGATATCGTGGCCCTTCTTGCGTAGGCCGGTCAGCGCAGCTCGGGTAGTGTGAGGCAGCCAGCCAGTCGCGCCGATCAGCTCCGTTAGCGTGGCGCCTTCGTCGCGGCGGAGCATCGCAAGCACCAGCGCCGCCTTGGTTGTTGCCGGCTTCTGCTCAGGCGGCGTGGTAGGGACGCGTGTTGGTCGCAGCTGGCGCGTCGTTGACCGCTTCAAGGATGGCCTTGTCTTCGACGGCGCCCATCGGCTCAATGCCGATTGCGGCTCCGCCGGCATCCGTTATGGTCACACCCCAGTGCTGGTCGCCCTCGCTGCGCCATGCGCGATCTGTTGCAGTTACCTCGATCTCGGCAGCGAGCGCCCGCTTGATCAGCATCTCGACAGCTTTGCGAATCCGGGGCGTCACGGCGCCGATCGTCTCGGGCGGGGGCAGAAGGCTACCGTCGTCGCGCTGTGAAGCGGTCGAGAGCAGAATGGCTTGCATATCGGTGAGCTTGGGCACGGGTACTCTCCTGGTGCGAGCAGCACCAGCGCTGCCCTCACCATCCACAGCCCCGTCAGCCAGGCTGATCGAGGCTTGCCGCTGCCCATTGATTTGGGTCGCGTGCTCCCGAACACCAATGCTCCGATTAGTCGTGAAGTCGAATGGATTTATCCGCCTCGCCCGAGTCAGCTGGTCATTCGCAAGCTCCGCCCGGTCGCTGCTCAACAGCAAGACCTCATACCGGTTACTTAGCGCAGCTTTGTCGCTGTCCTAAAGCGGTAATTTGTTCATCGCGACCGTGCATGACGCCAAGCGGCCAATCATTTGCGTTGCAGCCGACTTACCACCCGGTTGCCGGCGCAATCGCCATGAGGTCTCAAGAGAAAGTGGTGCTGAGGCTTGCATCTAACGCAACGCGATGTTGATGGCCACTGAGCGTCGGATACCTGAAGACCGGAACGGGTAGACACAGTGCAGCATCCATGATGGCCATAGGTAGAAGTCTCCGACCGCAGGCTTAACGGTGAAGAGGTTGCGGACACCCACTGCCGTTCTGCTGTCGATGAACTGAAGGCAGCCCGCTGTATTCTGGCGCGCCTTGTCTGCCTCAAACTCGGCCGGATAATCCTCCGGCAGAGCGAGGAAGCCGACGCTGCTAAACACACAGCCCTGATGATAGTGGACGGGATTGTAATCTCCGGCCACCATGTCGTTGATCCAGGCTTCCTTGATCTCGATCGAAAGCCTGGTGTTCTTCAGTTCGTCGGTATGCTTGTATTCGCTGAAATGCAGCAGGGCGTTCTCGCAACGATAGGTGAAGGTCCGAGCTAGGTCATGGATGAAGTCTGAGATGACGCTGGCATCCTTGACCAAGTCGGTGATCTGCAACTCGGAGCTGACCACGCCGGCCAGGTTGCGGGACCAATCCCGCCGCCTGACCTCGTCGGGATCGCTCCTGATCGCATCAGCGTGCGCGTTCAGCGTCTCCACCAGTTCATCGCTCATGCGCGCCTTGAGGATGGATGGGCTGAACGGCGCCACGATGCGCATGTCGTGATCAGCACTCATGCGATGACCCGCGATAATGTGAACGGGCGCATGGAATCACCGGCTTCGGCCGCATCAGAAGTCCCGCCGCACCGTGAGCCAGAAGGATCGTGGAGCGTTCCGCTTCAGCAGAAAAGCCGATTCCGGAAGCTGCGCCACCACGTCGTAGAGCTGCACATTTGCCGGCAGATCGCGGCTGATCACCGGATCGTAGGCGGAGATGTATTGGGTATCCATGACGTTGCGCACATCGAGCGTGATCAGCGTGTTCTCGAGGCCGAGGAACTGGACCGATAGGTCCAAATTGTCCTGTTCCGGCAGGTATCTTGTATCCAGCGTATTCGCGTTCAGCTTGCGCCGGTCCATGAACCGGTGGCGCGCATTGAAGCGGAAGTCTCCAGCGCGCAATGACAGCACGTTGCTGATGGTCCATTTCGGCGATCGGGCCAGGATCCCGGAATCGATCCGCAACACGTCGTCATCCGGGCCGAGGCCATTGGCGCCGGTGTTCAGCCAGTTGTAGGTCTCGACCGTGCGGCCGTTCAGATAAGTGACCGACGGACTCCAGTCGAGCCAGCTCTGGACCCGGACCTTGGCCCATGCCTCGACGCCGCGAGTGTAATAGGTGTTGAAGTTGTCGGGCAGCAGATAGACGGATACGTTGTCCCGGTCGATCGCGGTCGGGTAATCATTCACCGCGAAGTCCTGCTTGAAGTAGGTGACCGCGCCGTTGATCCACGGCTCCGCAAAAGTATACGAAATCTCGTACCCCTTCACGTAAGCGGTCGGGCCGAGCGGCCGCGCGAGCGTCGCTTCGGTCGAATAGCGATTGATGATGCCTGCCGCCGGCTGCTTGCCGTCGGTGTAGCGCACGTAGATCTTGTGCCGCTCGCTGAAGTTCAGGCCGGCGGAGACGCTATAGTTGAAATTGTTCACGCTGCGGCTTGCCTGGATGGACTTGTTCGCGGCAAGCACCGGATACAGATTGTCGTAGACGGTCAGCGGATTGCCATCGAGGCCGCCGTTTGCCAGCGAGCCTGCACCCGGGTTCCTGGTGTCGTAAGTGTCGGAGGACGTTTCGGCGCTGACGTGCTGGTACTTGATGCTCGCATTGAAATCGAGGAGGGGAATGGGCGCCCAGAACACGCCCGCATAGGGCGACACCTCCATGATCCGCGCCCGTTGCCGCACGGTCGTGAACAGGCCGCTGCCATAGCTGCCCCAACCACCTTCACCGGTGAGCTGGTAAGTCGTCCCCGTTGCGGTGACGTAGCGGACGTCGAGGTTGCGCACCTGCCCATCGGCCCATGGCGCCACGCCAAGCCCGTTTGCCCAGTTGTCATTCACCTGCCGCGAATGGGCCAGGTACACGCCGCCGTTCACGCCGAAATTGTCCGACCGGTAATTGGCGGTGAAATTGGCCATGTAGTCCTGTGACGACCGGTAATTGTCTTCCGATCGGGTCAGCAGCACCAAATCGCTGGTCGAGGTCGCGTTCGGGACGATGCCGGAGTTAAAGGAGCCGTCCGCACTGGGGATCGTGGCGGTCACCAGCCCGCCCCGGACATCGACATCCCGGTTGGGCAGCGTGTTCGCGACGAGACACAGGCTGCTGTTCTGGAACGTTGTCGCGGTCACCCGCGGACATGCACTGCCGGTCCGGTAATTGGTGCCGAGCTGTGAACCGGCAACGTTGTTGGCGACCCGCGCGACCAGGCCGCCATCCGGGCCGTAAAACTCGTAATATCCGGGGGTGCGGTCCAGGTTGTTGACGTTCAGGCCGAACCGCTCGCGCGTGGCGCCGGCCGAGCCAAGCGATTGGAGCGCCTGCGGCTTATACGACTGACCGCGATAGCGCGACTTCTGGGCCCGCATTGTCGCACCGAAGGACCAGCCATTGTCCGTCGCATGATCCCAGCGCAGCCATGCGGCATCCTGGCGGTAGCGGTAGCCGTCCGTGGGATCGAGCTCATGCGTGCCGGGGCTAAAGAAGTTCGGGACGGTCTGCTTCCCGTCGATCATGAACAGGTTCACATCACGCGGGAAGCCGGGGATTTCCCCGCCGCCCTCGTAGCCATAGGCCGGCTGCTGGAAGGTGGTCAGTTCGGCGTTGGTGTCGTCCAGGTGCTTGAACGACAGGCTCAGCGTCCCGCTACCGTTCCCGGCCGTATAATCGTGGAAGGCGTTGATCCGGAACTGGCCGCCCTTGTTCAGATTGTAACCGGGATCGACCTGCCCGTTGGAGGTGCGATAGAAACCGCTGACCCCGATGCCGGCGTCCCCTGCCTCGTTGACGAAGCCCAGCCGGGCGTCGAGCTGCCGCCAAGATAGGTGCAGGTCCTCGCCCTCGAATCCGATCCTGGCCTGGACCGCCCCGCCCGGCTCGACCCGACCAGTGAGATAATTGAACGTGGCTCCGATCGATGTGGTCACCGCAGTGGCGGACGACCCACCACGGACGGATTCGACCCGATCTGTGGAGATATCCGCGCGATAGAAATAGCCGTCCTGAAAGCCGCTGAACTTGAAGGGCACCACCGGTAGGCCGTCCTCAAGAATAGTGGTCCAGAAATAGCCGGAGGTGTTGGCACCGGTGCCGATCGTCATGCCACGCGTAAAGACTTCATTGCGGGCGACACCGTCATTGCTCTCGACCACCACGCCCGGCATATCGCGCAACATGTCATCTGCGCTGATCGGCGTGAACTTGGACATGTCGTCCTCATCGAGGACGGAATAGGACACGTTTGCCTCGCGGGCCTCGGTGCTGGCGCCCACGCCGGTGACGATGATCTCGCTCATCACCGCATTCTCGTCCGCAGCGGGCGCTTGCCCCTGAGCGGGCTGTGGCGGAACATCTGCCTGCGGTGGGAGGGGCGGGCGTGGCGAGGCGGTTTGTGCGGTTGCTTGCGGAGCCTCCTGCGCCTGTGCTGACGCAGCCATCGCTGCAACAGACGCGGTCGACATCAGCAGCAACCCCGCTCTGCCGATCGGCACGGCAGTGGACAGCAGGTCGCAGCGACGCATCATGATCATTTCCCCAATCCTCTCCTGAACCCTGCTCGTTGGCAGACGCAATTGACCGCGTTCGACGTTTCGACTCACGTTTGTGGTATCGATATCTGATTAGCATCCAAGCGCAAGCGAGAAACGACGTTTCGACGTCTGAAGCAGACTGCTCATCAAAGCGGCGAGAGGTGCATTGATCAACCAGATCGCGTGACAGAGAGGCGCTTGCATGTTGTGAAAGTTTGCCGCGGCCCAAATGATACCGATAACGCCAGGCTCCAGCTCTCAGCGCTCAAGTTCATTGCTCAAGGATGTGCGATGGCGATCCGCGTCGTGGGCCTGCATGCCGGAGGGGCTCCGCTCTGCGTGAAGCGCGGGCGATAAGGCGTCCATTCAGGTCACGGCAGACGCCTGATTGAATCGAAATAGGCGAGCCGGCTCGTGCGCACATGTTCGCGGCTCAAGCCCTGCTGCGCGTCTCGGCCACTCACGCTTGAGCTCCCGCCTCGCGAGGGTGCAAACGCTAGCGCTACTTTATCGGCTGTGTGATCAGGCAGCTGCTGCCTTCGGCGAACCGCACAGCCGCGATTGTCGGCGCCAGCGCGCAGCTGCCCGGCTGGACCTGCTCGCCCTCCACCATGGCCGCGCCCTCGCGAGGGATGACCAGCAGCGGGCCTGAATAGCGCGCAGCGGTCGCCGCATCGGGCTGACCATCTACCCGGTCCAGCCGGAAATGCGGGCCATCGACCAGCGCCACGTCGCCGCTGTCCGGCAGGTGGCGGCGGTTGGCCGGATCGTGCACGCCGGCCTGCGACACCGCCACGCCATCGTCCAAGTGCAGTTCGCGCGGGCGGCCGTAATCGTAGAGGCGGTAGGTGATGTCGCTGTTTTGCTGGATCTCGATGATCGACACCCCGCCGCCGATGGCGTGGACGGTGTTGGCGGGGATGTAGAAGAAGTCGCCCGGCTTCACCCGGTGCCAGATCATCAGCTGCTCGATCGAGCCATCCTCCGATGCGGCGCGCAGTTCCTCCGCCCCCAGCTGGTGGTTGAAGCCGATGCCCAGCGTCGCGCCTTCATCGGCGTCGATCACCAGCCAGCATTCCTCCTTGCCCTGCTTGCCGAGGCCCATGCCCTCCGTCTGCGTGTCGGAGGGATGCACCTGGATCGACAGCTTCTCGCTCGCGAAGATGTACTTCACCAGCAGCTGCGGCAGCTGCTCGGGCGGCTCGAACCAGATCTCGCCGATGCGCTTGCCGTCGGGTGCCGCGAACGGGGTGGGCAGCGTGTCCATGCCCCAGGGCTTCTCGACCATCTTCGTCGGCAGCAGCATCGATAACGTCCCTTGTATGCCCATCCCGCGTACTGGGTGCTCGAACCCGCTTGGTGTCGGGTCGGCGCTGGAGCGCGCGTTCTCGGGTTGCTTGCTATTTCCGCGAAGTCCTCATCATCGTTGAAAGCTCCGGGTGGAACCCGAGGCACGACGATGAGCTCTTCGGATGTGGTTAGCGGATTATGAGGTCGGACACCGCGCCCGAGACCTCCAAATTCGCCTGCTCCGGAGTACGGACCTGCGTTCCGTCGATGGCAAGATTTTCGATGAGAACGTTGCGAACCGCCGTCTCATCTGAAAGGCCGCGCAGGATGGACATGCTCGGCATGCCCTTGCCGGTGTAGCGCACGTTGCGGATCGTCACGCCATCGATCCCACGGCCTGGCGCCTTGTTGTAGCGCTGGTTGTTGCCCGCCACGATGTTGATCAGCTTGCCTTCCTCAATCCGGTCCACCCGAATGTCGTTGAAGGTGATGTTGCGGATCAGAGTGGAATCGCCGGAGAAGATAGCCATGGCCCCCTCCCAGTCCGGGTCGTCTTCATCCAGGTTCGCGATGTCGATGTTCTGGAAGGTGACATCTCGGATCGTGCGCGGATCTGCATTGTCGCCGAAGTGGCCGATGTAGAGCGCGTGCGCCACATCGACCCACAGGCGCAAGTCGCGCACATTGATGTCGAACGTGTCGCCGGGAGGGTTCGGATCCGCGATCCCGGTCCGCGCCGCGCGCTCCCGGCACAGCGGACAGTCTGCGACCGAGTAGACCACCACTGCATCATCGGACACACGAAGATAGCCCCCGTCCACCGTGACATGCCGCGAGGTCGAGATGTTGATGCCGTCGGACCACTTTCCGGACGTGAACCCCGTGATGTCGGCGACCTCGACATTCTCGGAATTGCGAATGTTGATGACCCGCGCCGCCGGCATCCTGTCAGAGTTCACGAGGATCAGATCGCTGATCCGGATGTTCTCTGCTCGCTCCAAGTCGATCGCCTGACCCGGATCCCATAGCATGCCCCTGCCCGCGATTGTCACGTCCCGGACATTGTCCAGGCGGAAGGCCCCGCGCATGACCGCGCCGCCTTCCATGTAGATCGTGTCGCCCGAGTTCACCGGAAAGGTATCGCTTCCTTCCGGCGGCACGTGTTGGCCGGGTCCGAAGTAGCGAACGTTCTCGCCCTCCGGCCGAGCCGCCGGCAAGGAACCGGCGAGAATGTGCAGATTGTGGAGGCGATCGTCATCGAACTGTAGGGAGAAGCTCTCGGGCTTGGTCAGTCTGAACCGCAGCACATTGCCGAATCGCTCTGGAGTGATCTCGCTGGAGAGCGGCGCAACGCTGACTTGAGTGAAGGTGCCATTGTTCACCAGCACCTCTACATCGACCTCTCCTTCAAAGTCGAAATAAACCATAGAGGCGTTCTGCTTCGTGTCGGTGTCAACACGCACGCTATATTCATAAAGGTCCTGCCATGGTTCTCCCGGCTGACGGACGCGAACTGTGTAAGCGTCGTTATGGGCCGAGTAGAGCAGTTCCCGCGCCACCGGGTACACCCGCAGTTCGCTATCGGACTGCGCGCTAGCCGTCGTCGTCAGGCCACAAGCGATTGGCGCCAAGATGCCAAGGTACCTGCTCTTCATGATCACTTCTTCCCTGAGCTAGCGCAAAGGCGCGGCGCAAGCCGCATGCGAATCGTGCGCATTGGGTTGGGCCGGAACGTCGGCCATGCGGAACCAGTCGAAGTCGGCATGGCCCACCGTGGTTGCTGAGTACGCCGGCGTACCGGCAGGGGCCTGCGCGAAGATCGCTAGTTGCGCCCCTACCCAGCGGCCCGGGCGGCTTTCGAACGAAGGCCCAAGCAGATGGAAGGTGACGCCATCAAGGCTGTACTCCATCGCCACCCTCGCATGACGCGAGCGGAGCATGGACGGCCACCACGGGCTAAAGCTTGGTTCCGGCTCAGCCACGGTGATCGGTGCAAGGGTAGCGCGCAGCCACAGGTCCTGTCCGGGCTGGACAGCCGGTCCCGTCACGATCTCGGCAGGCGCTTGAAGATGCGCATTGCGGCGAGTTTCGCGGGTCAGCAAGATCGCCTCGCCCTCCTTGCGCGCGCCGATCCAGCCATAGTTCATGCCAAACACCGCCAAGCCCGCGCGCTCTCCCTTCCTCAGCGGGCTGAAGCGCATCCGGGTGGTGGCCTGGAAGCGCTCGGCAGGCAGCTTGCGCGACAGCAGATTGCCCGCATCCCACAAGTTCTGTGGGGTTGCAGCCGAGCGTAGGCGAAGCCAGCCGTCAGGCCCATCATCGGAAAGCCAGTCGGCATTGGGGTTGGCCTGCCATTGCCAGGTCAGGTTATGACCCTCGTCGAACTCATCATCAATCTCGGGCGTGATCCGGGTCTGCGCCGGTGCCTGCGGCTTTCGGTAGCATAGTACCGGCTGCCCGATCCCGTCTCCGTCCGGATCCACGCCGATGACCGGCCAGCCATCCTGCCAGCTCATCGGCTCAAGATAGAGCCGGCGACCATAGCTATCCGTGTCCTGGAAGTGGAGGAACCAGTCCTCCCCTTGCGGCGTCCGCACCCAGCTGCCCTGATGCGGCCCGTTGATCTCGGTCGCCCCTTGGTCGAGCACGTTGCGCCCTTCCCACGGCCCTTCGATGGTCCTGGCGCGGAACACACCCTGCCACCCGCCCTTCACGCTGCCGGACGGCGCGAAGATCCAGTACCAACCGTCATGCTTGTACAGCTTCGGTCCCTCGGTAGTCTGCCAAGGGCGCTGGCCGATGCTGGTGGCCGGAGCGGGCAATTCGTCCGCTGCAATGATCCTGACAGGCTCGCCAACGGTGCGCGTGCCTTCGGAATCCAGCTGGCGCAACTCGATGACGTTCTGGAAACCGGCGCGGCTCTGCGCATAGGCATGGACGAGCCAGGCGCGGCCATCCTCTTCGAACAAAGGTGAGGGGTCGATCGCGCCCTTGGTGTCGCTCACCAGAATGGGATCCGACCACGGACCTGTTGGGTCGACCGCGCGCACCATCTGGATGCCATAATCTGGATCGGCCCAGTAGATGCGGAACTCGCCCGCATGATGCACCATGGCAGGCGCCCACACGCCGCCGCCGCGGCGCGGCGTCGTGAAATGACCCTCCGGCCGATTTCGCGGCAGGGCATGGCCGATGATGCGCCAGTTCACGAGATCGCGCGAATGAAGGATCGGCAAGCCCGGCGCGTTGGCGAAGGAGGAGGCGGTGAGGTAGTAATCATCGCCGACACGGATGACGTCAGGATCGGAATAGTCGCTTCCGACCACCGGATTAACATATGTGCCGTCGCCCTGATCGGCGACCCATGAAGGCAAGTCGTCGGCCATCGCAGCACCCGCCGACGGCAGGAGGGTGGCGGCGCAGGTGAGCGCAAGGCTGCCCAGGATGGTGCGGAAGCGCATGGCGAATTTGCTCCTCAGGCCTGCATGGCCGCCGCTCTGGCGAGCAGGAAGGCACCGACCAGGCCGGGGGGCTCGGCACATGCGGGCGGCAGGATGCGGCTCTGCAAGGCTTCTTCACTCGCGTCGGGGACATAGCCGCCCAGGCTTTTGGCCGCAGCGGCGCGGATCAGCGGAAACAGGCGTTCCTGCTGCATGACCCCGCCGCCGAAGACGACCGCGTCCGGCACCAAGGAAAGGATGAGCAGGGAAGCGAGTTCGCCCAGCGCGCTTGCCTGCGCTGTCCAGGCCGGATGGTCCAAGGGCAGGCCTGTCAGGCTTATGCCCCAGCGTGCCTGGATGGCCGGGCCGCTGGCGATCCCTTCCAGGCAATCACCATGGTATGGGCATACTCCGGCGAACTCACCCAAGCCGGTCGGTTGCCGAACACGGATATGTCCGATCTCGGGATGGCCGTACCCGGCAGAGGTGCGTCCTGCCACGGCGAACCCGACACCGATGCCAGTTCCCACAGTGACATAGGCCAATCGGCCGCAATCACGTTGTCGCGCTTCGGCTAGGGCTGCGACGTTGACGTCCGTGTCGATCGCGACCGGCACGTCGAACCGGCTGCCGAGCCGATGCGGCAGATCGACCCCGCTCCAGCCCGGCTTCGGGGTTGTCGTGATCCGGCCATAGCCGGGCAGTCGCCGGTCAAGTTGCAGCGGCCCGAAGCTGCCGATGCCGATCGCCGCGAACGACCCGTGCCGTTCGCTCGCTGCGGTGAAGAAGGCCTCTACCTCGCTCATGGTCGTTTCAACGTCACGGGTCGGGATGGTCGCCTGCTCGATCGAACCCTGCTCGGTTCCGACCGCACAGACGAACTTGGTGCCGCCCGCTTCGACTGCCGCGAACAGGCTCATGCCGGTTCGAAGATCAGCGCCTGACCACCCGAAGCGGCGAGGCTGAGTGTCATGGAACCGCCCGCCTCGACGATCTCGGTCGATGGCATCACCGGCGTCTGCCAGATCTGCGCCGCCGCCGGCCCGTCGGCGAAGCGCCGCACCCGCCAGCGCCCGGTCTGCAGGAAGCCGAGATCGATCACCAGGTCACGTGCCTGCTCGTTGGTGATCGCGCCTGCGAACCAGCGGCCATCGGCTGCCCTCCTGGCGACCGCGCAATGCTCGCCGATCGTGCCCGTCAGGGCCACCGTCTCGACCCAGGTCGTCGGGCATTCGTCGAAGAAGGCGAGCTCCGGCCAGTCGTCGCGATGGGCGTAGCGATCGGGCTTATCGTACCAGTAGAGCAGCGTCTGCGGACTGTAGTAGATCGCCAGCAGTGCCAGCTGATGCGCGTTGGTGGTCTTGTTCCGTGATTGCGCATAGCAGATCGTGTAGTCGAGCGGGCCCGACAGCATGCGGGTGAACGGCAGCGTGCAATTGTGCCCGGCGGTGGGGAACTGCTCATTGCCGCGCACGCCTTCCAGCGTGACGTAATTGGGCAGGGTCCGCTCCAAGCCGGCAGGGCGCAGATTGTCGTGCAGGTTGACCATCAGCTGGTGCCGGCCGCAGGTCTCGACCAGGTTCGTGATGAAGTCGACGTCCGACTGTCGCCCCTCCCACATGAAGCCGAACTTGATCCCGGCCACGCCCCATTCCTGGTACGTGCGGACGATCTGCTCAAGCTGCCGCATGGCCGGCACGCGGTCGACGTAGAGGATCATGCCGATCCCCTTGCCCTTGGCGTAGTCGATCACGCGCCGGATATCGATCTGCGGGATCGCGTAGCTAGCATCGCTCGGGTCGGTGCCGTCACCGTACCAATGCGCATCCCACAACACGTGGTCGAGCTTGCGCTTCTCGGCGAAGTCGATCGTCTCCAGCCCGGCCTGAGTGGTGTAGTCCCGGATCCGCATGGCGCGCCCGGGCCTGATCCACGACACGTCGCCCAGGCGGTTGGGCGTCGCCAGCGTGGGGATCAGGTCCTGCCGCTCGATCAGCTTGTGCAGCGAAGGGGCAACGATCACGACACGCCAAGGCGTATTCGACGGCGCCGGGACCGTGAACGATGTTTCCGGCGGAGTATCTCCCGGGCCCGAATAGCCTGTCGCGCGGCCCGGATATTGCATCAGGCGGGTGACGACGCCGCCCTCGTCGCTCCTGAACATGGTCCGCGGGTAATGCAGCCGGTCACTTTCGGAGATCAGCAGACCAGTCCCGTTGCGCAGCTCTACAGTCAGCGGACTGTCGGCGAGGCCGAGCGGATCGGAGCTCTGCGTGAGGTCCGGATGCGGCGCAGGTGCGATCCCCGTCTGGATGGTCCGCTGGAACACGCCCTCATCCCGGCTGCAATGCAGCACGCTCTCCGCCGGCAGCCGGAACGCGATCTCCTCACCCGCCAGCTCCAGCGCGTCGCCGGCCGCGGAGCGGATGGCGAACCGGATCGCCCCGCCGGCATCATAGGCCCGCACGATCAACGCGAAGCGGATCTGCCGGGCCGCGTCCTCCATCTCGACCGTAAGCTGCCCGCACGCTTCGGTCGAACTGGCGCGGATGCCGAACGGCGGGGTCCAGGTGCCGCGCAGGTCTTCAAGCTGCGTGTCCACCACCCGCGCCCCCCGACCCAGCCGGCCACCGTCGTGAAGCAGGAGTGCGACGGGCGAGCGCGCCACCACCTCCCGCCCGTCATACAGCATCGACCATGCCGGTTCGTCCGGGTGTAGCCTGACGACCACCCGCCCGTCAGGCGATACCGCCTCGGCCGCCCTCCCCGGCAGTTGTGCCAGGCTCGGCATTGCGGCCGCGCTGCCAAGGGAGATGATGGCAGAGCGGAGGAGATCACGACGCGATGGTTTCATAGCCAGTACGGCACCCACACTTGCCTCAGGCGGATCAGCGCCTCGAGGTAGAAATAATCGCCCCAGAGGCAGCACTCACCCACGCCGATGCGTTTGGGCATATGGTACACGCCGTCGGCGAGCAGCCCGTTGGACGTATCCAGCGCCGCCAGGTGCGCCCGGTCCAGCTGCTCCACCATCGCCCAGGCGATCCTGGCATACAGATCGCGGTGCGGATCGCCGAGCGGCAGGTGGCGCACGAGTTCAAGCAGACCGCAGGCCGCCACCGCCGCTGCCGAGGTGTCGTAGGGCTCGTCGCTTCCGCCATCGAAGATCAGGTCCCAGCGGGGGACCAGCGTCTCGTCGCACCGGTTGATGAAGTAGTTGGCCAACTTCTTGGCCAGCGCCACAAGCCGCTCCCGCCCGCTCAGCGCGTAGCCCAGGGTAAAGCCATAGATGCCCCAGGCCTGTCCGCGCGACCAGCAGCTGTCGTCGGCGAAGCCCTGATGCGTCGTACCGCGCAGGGGGGCACCGGTCTGCGTATCCATGTGAAATGTGTGAAAGGTCGAGCCATCGGGGCGCACCAGGTAACGCTCGGCCTGCGCCAGGTGGCGATCGGCCGCCTGACGATAGACCGCCCGGCCCGTCTCCCGGCTCGCCCAGTAGAGCAGCGGCAGGTTGAGATTGCAGTCCATGATCATGCGCCCGGACTCCGCCGGATCGGTCAGATCGCCCCATGCCTGGATCACGCCGGTCGTCGGGTCATACCGGCGCATCAGCAGGTCAGCCGCCAGCAGGCCCGCCACCCTTCCCGCCTCGCTGCCCGTCAGCTGCCAAGCGGCGCACGCCGAAGGGGTGTACAGGAACCCGAGGTCATGGTGAGCGACGTTGACCTCGCGGCGGGCGCGTTCGAGGAAGTCGGCGACCTGCAGCTCGGCAGCGGTCCGGTAATCCTGAGAGCCGGTGAGCTGCCAGCTCAGCCACAGGATCCCCGTCCAGAACCCGTTGGTCCATTCGCTGTTGTCCATGGCCGGGTACATCTGGCCTTCGCTCGAGGGCGCGGGAAAGCTCTGCCGGAAGTCGGGCAGGCTCCGCCCCACCCGCGCAATTGCGCGCGCTATCGCGCCCTCGATACCCTCCGCGGCAGGCATAGGAAGCTGCGCGAAAAGGGCTTGCTCGCGCAGCGGTTCGAAAACGATATTCGGCTGCATGTCAGACCACCTGCCCCGGCGCGAGTTCGGGCGTCAGCGGCGGCGCACCGCTTGTCTGCGCGGCTGCTGGCCTGGCGCTCTCCAGGGGACGCCCCGCCATGTCCGTACGGGGGGTGTGGGACAGGGCAAACCAAGATGCGATCCAGAACACCAGGGCGCCGCCCGCGATCATCAGGTACGTGGTCTGGTAGCCGAAAAGGTCGTACCCACGGCCGACGATCGGCGACAGGACCGCCAGGCCGAGCGAGTGCCCGAAGCTGACGCCCACCAGGTAAACGGTCGAGGCGAAGCGCGCATCGAAGTGGTAGGCGATGTAGCGGAAGATCGACACGATAAGGACGGGCAGCTCGAGCGAGTGGAGCATCTTCACCACGGAAATCGCCAGCGGCCCGTCAGCCACCGCCGATCCGCCGATCCGTACGATCATGATCGCCGTTGCCAGCATCAACCCGTTCTTGGCGCCGGTCTTCATGACCACCCAGGGCGCGATGATCAGCATCACCGCCTCCACGAAAATCTGCGCCGAATTTAAGTAGCCGAACATCTCGTTGCCGCGTTCCGGCGTCTCGAACATAGACGCGAAGTAGACCGGGAACTGCTGGTCGAACACGAGGTAGAGGTTCGTCACGCCCAGGATCAGCACCATGAACCGCCAGAATTGCGCCTGGCCCAGCACCGACAGCGCGCCGCGCGGCGTCACGGTGGCGGTCGCTTCTTCCTCGCCGGCATCGGGCGCGATACGCGCAGCCAGGATCAGCGGCAGGCACAGCAGGCCAGCGGCAGAAGCCAGGAAGAAGTTGATGCGCGGATCGATGTTATAGAGCTGGCCAGAGAACAGGGCGGCGGTCGCGAAGCCGAGCGATCCCCACAACCGGGCGCGGCTATACTCGAAACCATACCGCCGACCTACGCGATCGACATAGGACTCCAGCGCGAAACTGCCCGCGACGAAAGTCAGCCCGAGATAGAGGCCGCCGACCGCCGCACCGAGCAGCACGCTGACCTGCAGCAGCGGCGCGTAAACGAAGGCAAAGAAGAAGCCGCACAGCAGCACCATGATGCCGAGGAACAGCGGCACGTGGCGCTTGAGGCCGAACCGGTCAGAGAAGTAGCCATAAAGCGGCTGACAGACCATCGCGGCGATGAAGTTCGCCGAAAACACGGTTCCCACCTGCGCCCCGCTCAGGCCGATCGGTCCCTTCAGCCAGATCGCGAGGAAGGACATTGCGCCGGCTTGCGCGAAGAAGAACAGGAACAGAAAGGCGCTCAGCAGAATGTAGTTGCGCTTCGCCGCGTTGCCGCCGAGCGGAGCAGGCGCTCCGATGGCGGCACCGGACTGACCGACAAATGCCATATGCTCTCTCCCTAGCGCGTGCCCGTCGCCAGCAATCTTGCTTGTTTCGATATCGATATCAGCCAGCCAGACACCTTGCAAGTGGCCTGCGCATCGATAGGCCAGCTCTCCCCACGAAATTTGGCTAGTTACCGCGTATTTTGATAGTATGTATTGACTGATATCGTCATCACAGCTTCAAAGACGCGGTCGCAGCGTAAGCGACGCCCGCCTTCGGCGTATCGAGAGAACGCTGGCGATCCATCCGGGAGAATGCAGTGGCAACTGGAAACGGCACCAACGGTGCAGCGGATACGGGTGGAACTGCATCCAGCCGGCGGGCTTCGGTGACCGTGCATGACGTCGCCCGCCATGCAGGCGTATCGTCGATGACCGTGTCGCGCTTCGTCAACGGCGCGAATGTGCGCGCGGATTCGAAGCGCAAGATCGAGGCGGCGCTGAAGGAACTGCATTACGTGCCGAACCTCGCGGCGCGTGCCGCCCGCTCCGGATCGCACCGCCTCGGCATCCTGTTCAACAATCCGCGGTCTTCAAACCTGGGCGACTTCTTCATGGGCGCTTTCCGGCAGGCGGGAGAAGACGGTAACCAGCTGCTGATCGAGCCAGTGGCCGGTCATGCCGACCCGATCGACGCGGTGCGCAAGGTGCTCGATGCCGGGGTCGCTGGCATCATCCTGCCTCCGCCGTTGTGCGATTCGCTCGATGCGCTGGAACTGGTGTGGCAGGCCCGCGTCCACGCGCTCAGCTTCGCTACCGCCGATCCACGCTCGCACTCCTCGGCCGTGCTGATCAACGACTTCGAAGGCGCGCGCGCCATGACGCGAGCTTTGATCCAGCTCGGCCACAAACATATCGGCTTCGTGCGTGGCGACGTCACGCATTCCCCGGCTCTTCGGCGTGAGGAGGGCTTCCGCGCCGCAATGGCGGAAGCCGGTTATTCCACCAGGCCGGATTGGATCATGAGCGGTGATTTCAGCTACCGGTCAGGGCTGGAAGCCGCCACGGCGCTGCTCGCCCTTGAAGAGCGTCCCACTGCGATTTTCGCTAGCAATGACGACATGGCAGCGGCCGTCCTCGCCGTTGCGCTGGGTAACGGCCTCAGCATCCCCGCCGATGTCAGCGTCGCAGGCTTCGACGACACGCCGATCGCATCTTTGATGTGGCCGCAGCTCACCACCGTACACCAGCCGATTGCGGAGATGGCCGCTGCCGCCGTCGGAATGCTTGATCGATTGATCCGTGACCGTCGGTCCGAAGGTCTACCGCCGCATGAGCATCTCGTGGTGCCCTATGAGTTGAAGCTGCGCGAATCGACCGGCCCTGCGCCCCAGAAGGGGCGTTGATCGTGGCTCAAGCAGTGACGGGGTGGCGCCTCGCACCTCTGCTGCTCGCAGCCGCGCTGTTCCTGCCCAAGCCTGCCAGCGCCCAAGATTTGACGCTGCAAATACCAGCGGTGCCCAGCGGCGGTTGGTTCTGGAGCGCGGAGCGGGATGACTATACTGTCCGGGTCCGTCGGCCCGGCGGGCAATGGCAGGATCTCTACGAGTACAAGGTCCGCGTGGACAGTGACACCAAGAGCCTTGCGACCATGGTGTTCTTCAACAGCGATGGTCCGGTTGAGCTCTCGGTGCGCAAGAACAACGGCGCGGTCCACCAGGTTTCGGTTCGACCCTCCAGCCGCCAGGTTCCGGTGCGGATCGAAGGCGACATCGCCTACCTCACCCTCGCCGGCCCGACGAAGCTGTCGGTCGAGTTCGACGGCGACCGCCTGACCAATCTCCACGTCTTCGCCGGAGCGCTACGCCCAGAACCGCAGGCAGGCGCAGGCGTCCGAATTTTTGGCCCAGGTGTGCATGAGGCGGGCGAGGATCGCCTGTTCCACTTTGCTTCAGGCGAGACGGTTTACCTGGCGCCGGGTGCGATCCTCAATGGCGGGGTGATGATCGAGGGTGCCGACGATGTCCGCCTCATCGGCAACGGGCTCATCTACAATGCGCCCGATCACGGGATTACGATTAACAATAGTCGCGAGGTAGTCATCGACGGGCCAACGGTCGTGAACCCGTCGCACTACTCGCTGTCATGCGGCCAGTCGCGCGGCATCGAAGTGGCCGACCTGAAAGCGTTTAGCGAAGGCAGCTGGACTGACGGGATCGACATGATGGCCTGCTCGGACGTCGACATCGACGACGTCTTCCTCCGCAACTCCGACGACACGATCGCGATCTACGCAGGCCGCAAAGGCTTCACCGGCGACGCCCGCAACATCACCGTCAGCAACGCCGTGCTCTGGGCCGACATCGCGCACCCAATCCACCTCGGCATTCATGGCTCGGTCGGCGGGCAGGAGACGATCGAAGAGGTGACGTTCCGCAATATCGATGTGCTCGAACATGACGAGAATGATCGCGACTATCAGGGCGTGATGGCGATCAATGCCGGCGACAACAACATCGTCCGCAAGGTGCTGTTCGAGGATATTCGCGTCGATCGGGTCGAGGAGGGCCTGCCCTTCTTGTTGCGGGTGGTCTTCAACGAGAAGTACAGCCACACGCCGGGCCTAGGGATCAGCGACGTCACGCTGCGCAACATCCAGTTTCCCGAAATACAGGACCGCCGCGCCCTGATCGAGGGCTTCGCCGCCGACCGAGAGGTCAGCGACGTCCGCCTCGAAAACGTTACGATCGGCGACCGTCCCTTCACACGGGACGACCTGATGATCGGCGATCACGTCGGCGCCGTGACGATCCGCTAGCAGCACCGCAGCCGGATCGTGTCGCCTCCAGTATCGGGGTGCAGCGTCGCGCCGTTGACGGTCACTTGCGCTGCCTGACCCGGCAACCGCAGTGTGAGCGCCGTATTGTCCTGCCCCTGCACCCAGTACTCCGGCTGCGGCCCCGTGAAGCTGCCGATCAGATACCGCTTGGACAGGCTGTCCAGCCAGACCTCACCATCGCGCCGCAGATAGCTCCCGTTGGCGAGCAGCAGTCGCTCGATCGTGCCCGTGGCGGAGTAGGTAACGGCTACCATGTAGGCGTCCGTCTCCCAACCCATCACGGTAGCGATGCTGTTACGGTGCTTGACGCTGCCGTCCGCCGTCAGGTTCATGTAGACTTCGGTCACCCGCTCGCCGGCGCGCACGCGCACGCCGATCATGTTGGGCCCGGCCAGCCGCTCCAGCTCCACTGCCGGGCCGACTTCTTCCGGAAGAATGGCGGTGATCAGCTTCTGCCGCTGGGCCAGCTCGGCAGGCTCGAACCGATAGAAGGTCGTGCGCTCCTGCGGCGCATGGTCCTTGTATCCCTGCAAGGTGGTGAGCCGCACATTCTCCGGGTAGTCGGTCGGCAGCCCCGCATCCGGCAGCGAGGTGGGATAGATCGGCCGCACCTCGACCCGAGCGCCGCCATTCTCCACGTGGAGCGAGGTGCCTCGGCGCTGCACGGTGCCTTCAGCATGCAGCTGGAAGGCGAACTGCCCGGGCTCGCGCGCGAGCAGATCGTCATAGACCAGGATCACGCCGTCATCGAGCCACAGGAAATGCCGGAAGTTGCGCTCGAAATAGGCGGAGGTCGGCCCGGTCGCGTCAGCCATCAGGTATCGCATGCCCCCGCCCACCAGCATGTGAGGCAACGCACCAGTGAGGTGTGAGCCGCTGTAGGTATGCGCCTCTGGCTCGTTGCGACCGTTGAAGGTCGCGACGTTGTGGGCGATGCCCTGCCGGTAGTAGCTGTCATATTCGGGCGTGGCGTAGGACGAATTGCCGGAATCGATCAGCAGCGGCTTGCCATGATGATACAGGACGAACGATCCGGCATCGGCATGGTTGTGGTTCCAGGTGAAGCCCGACCGCACCGCCAGCATGGTCGCATCCTGCGCCCAGGAGCTGCGCATGGTAGCCCAGCCCATGTCTCGGTCCCACAACCAGGTCGGCAGGTCCGGCATCTCCCCCTTCCCGCCCTCTTCGGATGCTAGTGGCAGGTGGGCCAGGTAGCGAGGTTGCCGGCGCAAATCGCCGGCGCCGGCGAACGCATTCACGTACCACAAGTAGCGCGGCTGCCGGTCGCCCGTCAGCCACATATTGGCGGCCGTGCGCGCATACGACTTCTGGTGCCCCCCGTCGCCGAAGTTCACGCTGTATGGGCCGGTACTGGCCGGGTAGAGATTGTGGATCAGGAAATCGACCGCATTCGGCAGCAGGGGGATTGCCGCCGGCGCCTGCTCGAACGTCTCCTGCCACGCGATGCGGTAATTCAGGTAGGTGCCCACCGCCAGCTCGGCATAGTTCACCGATTCCGAAAAGGCCCCCTGCGCTCCGAAGGTGGCGATCTTGGATTCCAGCCGGTTGCCTGCGAAGGCCCACCATTCCGAACCCGCCTGGTCGAGCCGGTCGAGGTAGCGTAGCGCCTCGGGCGCGTCCCGGGCTACACCGATTAGCCCCGCGCCGGTGCCGAACACGATGTGCGCCCACCAATTGTGCCCCATCGTATCGAGCGTGTGGATACGCCGGCGTCCGTCTATCCAGTCGTTGAATACCGGCTGAACCCCGCGCTGCATGAACGATGCGATCAGCTGTTCACGCTCGGCCGGACTCAATGTGTCACGGATATTGGAATAGATCAGGCCGAACATCTCGGCCGTGGTCCCCATCTGCAGGTCTGAGTTCCACGGCGGATCGCGGCGCAGCAGCGGCGCATCGGTGACCCAGTTCTCCACGCCTGCCATCATGAACAGGATGTCGCGCAGCTTGGCAGCATAGCGCGCTTCGCCGGTCATTCGGTATGCGAGGATCAGCGGCTCCGCCTGTTCCGTGATCCGCCGCGGATGGCCGGTGATCGCCGCGGGGGTCTGCCCCAGCATAGTGTCGGCGTCTGCCAGCACCGCGCGCCAGCTGCGCCGCACCTCCGCATTCGTGGCAACCCGCTCGCGAAACTGCGCCATTGTCGCATCGTCAAACCCGAGCTGCCCGCCGCCCGCCTTGACGGTCAGATCCCGCGGCGCGATCACGCTCAATCCGGTGGGCGCCGCCATTTGCCCGCTCGCGGCTCCCGTCGGCGCCATAAGGACCATCGGAACGGTCAACAGCGGCAGAGCAAGCTTCATCATCATGCCAAGTACCTTGCGCCGTCATGAGAGAAAAAGCGGCTCCCGACGGTATCGCCGGGAGCCAGGAGGGGGACCTGAAAGCAAACCGGCGCCGTTTGGCCGGGAGCCTGCGACAACTCAGGAGCCGAAGCTGTAGCGGACCGATGCGCCGAACACCCGGCCGTTGGTGAAGTGCTGCCGCTCGATGGGCGTGGCGTAGCCGTTCGGCTCCCCGACATAGCGGTTAGGCGCGGTGTCGAGCAGGTTGGAGGCCTGCAGGTTGAGGCTCAAAGCCTCGGTCAGGTTCACGCCGATGGAGGCATCCAGCACCCCGAAGCCCTTGATATAGCGCCCGTCGATCGGATTGCCGGTCACGCCGAACAGGATGTGATCCGAACGCCAGGTATAGACCACCCGCGCTTGGATCAGATCGTCCTCGTACAACCCCGTCAGGGAGTAATTGTACTTGGACGTGAACGGCTGCTGCGTGACGATCTCCTGTCCGTTCAGCGTCACCGGCACCTCGGTATCGACATAGGTGAAGGAGGCGGAGGCGCCGAAGCCGTGGAGCGCGGGGGGGACGAAGTCGAAGTCGAAGAAAGTCTGCCCGGCGACCTCCACGCCCTTGGCGTTCCCGGCGCTAGCATTCACGTTGCGGGTGATCCGGTACTGCCCGGCCGGACACGAATTCAACACGCCGGTGGCAGGCGCCGGCGCCAGAGGCACCGTCTGGCACTCCTCGATGCCGGTGAAGAAGCCGTCGATCCACTTGTAGAAGCCGTTCACCGCCACATAGCTACCACCGGTGAAGTAATGCTCTAGCGCGATGTCCACGCTCTCGCCGACCTGTGGCCGCAGGTCGGGATTGCCTTGGGTGCCGAAGCCGGTGGTTTGGGTGACGATCACCTGAGGATTGAGGTTGGAGAAGCTCGGCCGGGTGAGGCCGCGGCCGTAGCCGAACCGCAGCAAGGTGTCGGGCGTCAGATTGTAGACTGCGTTGAAGCTCGGCAGCACGTTCGTGTAGTCGCTCGAACTCTCCACCGGCACGATGTCGCCGCTTGCGGTCCGCACTTGCCCGCGAGCGAAGATGTCGGTCCGCACCACCCGCACGCCGATATTGCCGCGCAGCCGGTCATCGAGCAGCGCGTAATCTGCCTCGGCATAAGCCGCGTAGGTGTCTTCCTTGAAGTACCGGCGCGAGATCAGGTTTTCGGCCAGCGAGTCTTCCGGCAGGATCCCCGCCTGGCTGAACCGCGCCCGGACATTGTCGCCCAGCAACGCCTGTGGGTCGAAGGTCAGGAACCCGCCCGCATAGCCGCCTTCGTGGTCCAGGAAATTATCCGGTGCGAGCGCCAGCAGGTCCTGGAACGCGGCTGCGCTGATGCGGTTGGATCCGTCGGCCGCAGGAGCCAAGCCGTTGGTCGTCAGTTGCCGGTCAAAGGTGTAGTTGCGGTAGCGGTCCGCCTGATAGGCATAACGCAAACCCGCTCTGATCGTGCGCAGTGGACCGTCCGGCAGCTCGTATTCCGCATCGAAGCGGGCGGCCAGGCCATCATCGTCGAAGGTCTGGTTAGTGCCGTTGCTGTAATTGTTGAACACGAAGTTCGCCGGGCTGCTGAGGTCAGGTCCCTCGAACTGCACTCCATGCGGCACCGCGGCGATATCGCGAGTAATGTTCCAGCTGAGACCGGCGACAGGGTCCAGGCGGACGGAGCGGTTATCCTGCGACTGAGAGGCATCGACGTAGGAGATGTCCGTGCTCAGCATCAGCCGGTCGGTGGGACGCCAGACGACATTAGCCGCGATGATCCCGGTCTCATACAGGCGGTGCTCGTCGCCGCCCTGGGTGAACAGGCCGGAATTCAGGAACGTGCCGCCGGCGATGCGCCGCCCGGCAACCAATTCGTTCGGCCCGCCATTGGCGTTCCGATTCGCCAGCCCTTCATCCACGGTGAAGGGGAGCGTGGACAGGTTCTGTACGTACGAACTGTTGCTGGTGACGATGAACTGGTAATCCTGGTCGTACAGGTACGAATTGTAGAGCCCGGTAAGGTTCACCTCCAGATTGCTGCTCGGCTCCCATTGCACGGCAATGTTGAGGCCCTTGCGGGTCCGCTCGTATGACTCAGTGAATACATTGTGCGTGTCGGTGACGGCGGTGAACAGCTCCCCGCGTTGCGCTTCCGACATCGCCAGCGCCTCGCCCAGCGAGACCGGCAGCAGGTAGCTGACATCGGCCCGGCCGACGTAAGCCCGGTTGAGACTGGGATTGGCGGCATATTCGGCGCTGTTGCCGCTGATAGCCCGGCGCAGGTTGAGCCCGCCATTGGCGGCGGTGCTGTCCCCGCGGTTGAAGCTCTGCTGATAGCTGCCGGCCACCAAGATGCCCAGTTCGCCTGCCGCGCCCAGATCGAACTTCTTGGAAATCAACCCGAAATATTCCGGCCGCACGTTCTCGGCCAGGTCGTTGTAGCGCAGGGTGGCGCCGGCCGCCCCCGCCAGATCGTCGCGGAAGTCGAGCGGCTTGCGAGTGCGGATGTTGATCAGCCCGCCAATGGCGCCTTCGATGTGTTCGGCGGTGGGGTTCTTGAACACGTCGAGGCCGGCGACGATACCCGGGATCGCGCCCTCGATATTGAATTCGCGGCTGCCGGCGGTGAAGAAGGCGCGCCCGTCGATGCGGGATGCGGTCAAGTTCGACAGTCCCCGGATGGTCAGCCCGCTGCCCTCGCCCACTGGCGAGGCGGTCTCGCCGCCAAACCGATAGCCCTGGACACCCGGGATACGCGTCAGTGTCTCGGCTACATTGGGATCAGGCAGCTTACCGATGTCGTCGGCCGTGATCGAGTCCACGACCTCCAGCGTGTTGCGCTTGGTCTGCGCCGCATTGGCCAGGCTTTCGCGCAAACCGGTGACGACGATCGCCTCGCCTTCCACCGTCGGCTCCCCCGCTGGCGTGCTTGCGGCCTGTCCATGTGCCGCACCGGTCATCCCGAACATGGTGGAACCCGCCAGGACGCCGGCCAAAACCTTGTATCGCCTAATCATCTTCAATCTCTCCCTTTGGGCCGCCTGCTCTTCGACAGTTCCGACCTGACTAATTGCAGCGTGGCTTTTGCAGACGCTGCGTTCTGCCTCGCCGTGACTCAGATCGCTTGCTTCGGAGATAAATCCATCTGGTATCGATAGCAACGCTGTTTTTGTCCGCTGTAGCGGTATCCAAACGCCAAGTCACTTCATGCTGGCAGAATTTTAAGCTGCGCTGTGAGCTATCGATAACATAGGGGCGAACTGGTATGCCGCCCTGCCCACTTTACCTGTCATGTTAGTCTGCCAAGGTGACGCCATGACCTTGACGATCGCGACCACCCCTTTCGCCGACCAGAAGCCCGGCACCTCCGGCCTGCGCAAGAAGGTGCGGGTCTTCCAACAGCCGAACTATGCCGAAAACTTCGTGCAATCAGTGTTCGACGTGCTCGAGGGCTATGCCGGACAGACGCTGGTGCTGGGGGGCGACGGTCGCTTCCTCAACCGGGAGGTGATCCAGACAGCGATTCGCATGGCGGCCGCAAACGGTTTCGGCCGGGTGCTGGTGGGCCTGCGCGGCATCCTTTCGACCCCGGCGGCCAGCAACGTCATCCGCAAGTACGAGGCGTTCGGCGGCCTGGTCCTGTCCGCCAGCCACAATCCCGGCGGGCCGGACGAGGATTTCGGCATCAAGTACAATATTGGCAACGGCGGCCCGGCACCGGAAAAGATCACCGACGCCATTTACGCCCGGACAAAGGTGATTGATCGTTATCTGACAGTTGACGCGCCCGATGTTGATCTCGACTGCTTGGGCGAGACGCTGGTGGCGGGGATGATCGTCGCGGTGATCGATCCGGTCGCCGACTATGCCGAGCTGATGGAGCAATTGTTCGACTTCGACGCGATCCGCGATCTGATCGCGGGCGGCTTCCGCCTCAGCTTCGATGCGATGCACGCGGTCACCGGCCCCTATGCGCAGGAGATCCTTGAGCGGCGGCTGGGTGCGTCGGCGGGCACGGTGGTGAACGGCACGCCCCTGCCGGATTTCGGCGGTCACCATCCCGATCCCAACACGGTCCATGCGCACGAGCTCTTCGAACGGATGTTCGGAGCCGATGCGCCCGATTTCGGGGCTGCTTCGGATGGTGATGGCGACCGCAACCTGATCCTCGGGCGCAACATCTTCGTGACGCCGTCGGATTCGCTTGCGGCCCTCGCCGCCAACGCTCATCTGGCGCCTGGTTATGCGTGCGGTCTTCGGGGCATCGCCCGATCGATGCCGACCAGCGCGGCGGCCGACCGGGTGGCGCAAGCCCTCGGGCTGCCGTTGCACGAGACCCCGACCGGCTGGAAGTTCTTCGGCAACCTGCTTGACGCCGGTATGGCGACGATCTGCGGCGAGGAGAGCGCCGGGACCGGGTCCAACCATGTCCGCGAGAAGGACGGGCTGTGGGCGATATTGCTCTGGCTCAATATCCTGGCAGTGCGACGCGAGAGCGTGGCCGCGATCATGGAGAGCCACTGGGCTCGCTTCGGACGCAACTACTACGCGCGGCATGATTATGAAGGGGTGGACGCGGTTGCGGCAGAGCGGTTGATCGCCGAGCTGCGGGCGGCACTGTCCATCCTGGTCGGCCGTATGGTTCAGGGCCTGACCGTCGTGAGCGCGGACGAATTCGAATATCTGGACCCGGTTGATGGCTCGCTCAGCCGCAATCAAGGCTTGCGAGTGCAGTTCGAAGGCGGCGCCCGCATCGTATTCCGTCTATCCGGAACGGGCACCAGCGGCGCAACGCTGCGCGTCTATCTCGAACGTTACGAGTGGCCGGACGGCATCCTGGATGCCGACACCACTGTGGCCCTTATCGATCTGGTGGCCGCTGCAGATGACCTTGCCGGTATCACCCGGCACACTGGCCGTTCCGCTCCCTCCGTCATCACCTGACCATCTAAGCCTCGGCACGTTGTCATAGTGCTGACTGGGTCATTAGATAACCGGTCGGTCCATATGAGCGGGGTATCGGCTCAACCCCATAGCGGCGTTCAGGGCGGCCTTGTCGCTTCCCGAAAGCCGCCACTCATTCATGTCACTCGATAGATGACGGGTTCAGGGATTCTGGAGAGGATGGCTTGGGGTCTGATCGAACTGGTTTGGTAGTCGCTGGCTTGGCCGTGCTTCTCACCTTCAATCGTGCGTCGAGGGAAGAACGGCAGAACTTTGTAACTGGGCGCTGCCGTGCGACCATAGGTATAACCCCAAGATAGGACGGCCGTGATGCCGCTCATCGCTACCCTTCTCGCGATTGCCCCGCCGGAGACGGTAAGCCCGCAGCCGACAGTGTGCGAGCAAGTCGCCACCGCCTTTCGGTCAGCGATGAGCTGCAATTCGGAAGCTTGCTACGGCTAGGAACATCCACAAAGAGGCGAGACCAGCCAGGCTGCCACCTGGCTCAAGACTCCCGAGTGGACGTTCAGCACCAGATCGTCGCTTCTCCGAAGCTGCCGTTCATTCAACGCGGTCCTTTGCCCGCCTGTCCGTGCTTGCCATCTCAAACCGAATGAACTCTAAACGAGCCCTACGCTAAGGCAGATCAGAGCTTTATTCCGCGCTTCGCTATCTCTACGACGCAATCGTTGCTCTCGTGGCCCGCGATAAATTTATGAATATGTCAGCGAGGTCGAGAAGATCGTTGTCATCGAGAGCAACGATGGTCGCTTCAATCTCTGCGAGCTGCTTCTTAGCGCGTCTATCCTGATTGGAACGCCAGTATTGTCTATTCTGCACCATGCTCGCTGCCTTAGCACGTCGCCTTGCAATTGGGAGTTGCAAACTCAACGATCCAGCGACCTTGACCCCATTTCGGACGTTCAGGCCAGCCTTCTTGCTCGCCAACTCCGGACGTTTGTTCAGCCCGAAGAATGCGCCGCTACGACCAGGCTCGGAGTTGCTTCGGACCATTAGATGGTCTATTTGCTTGAATGTTCGGAGGACCGATGATGCAGGTATCAGTGACGGATGCGAAGGGTCAGTTGACGGACCTGGTACGCCGTGCCGAGGCAGGTGACGAGATAGTTCTGACGCGTCACGGCCGTGCTGCTGTGCGGCTTGTGCCCATGGAACCGAAGCGCGATGTGGCAGGTCGCCGCGCACTGATGGAGGCCGTACAACGGAGCGCGGCAAGTCATCGCAAGCCCGGTCCGAGCGCCGCGCGCAGCCATGACGATCTCTACGGCGAGGATGGCCTGCCCAAGTGATTGTTGTCGACACGTCTGCCTTGATGGCGATCCTGCTCGGCGAGCCTCAAGCTGATGCCTGCATGGATGCGCTGTCGACCGCTGAAGCTCTGTCGATCTCTGCTGGGACAGTAGCGGAAGCACTGATCGTCGCAGATCGGCGTGGTCTTGGGCCAGAGATGCGCCGCCTGGTGGATGAGCTCGGCTTTACGGTCGCGCCGGTCACACCCGCTATGGCGCGGCATGTGGCCGATGCTTACGGCCGCTGGGGCAAGGGCATCAATCCCGCAGGCCTCAACTTTGGCGATTGCTTTGCTTACGCACTGGCGAATGAGCATGCATCTCCGCTCCTGTTTGTCGGTCACGACTTCTCGGCGACTGACCTGCAATCCGCCATTTAGCCAAGCGGACCAAGTTGCGCGAACCAGATGAAGACTGCGCTTGACGTACACAAGAAAAGCGCGCGCATTGTCTTCCTAGCCGAGCCGATGTCGACTCACATAGGCAAAGAGGTGAGTGATGGGACACTCGTCTATGGATCCGGCTTTTCACGAGCTTCGTCCCTGGAACGAGGGGCGCTTGCTCGGCGCAAAACGCGCCCTCAAGCCGCAGCAGGTCTGGGCCATTCGCTTCTGGCTGGACCAGCACCAGCGCTTGCGTGACCGGGCGCTGTTCGACTTTGCGATCGATAGCAAGCTGCGCGGATGTGACGTGGTCAAAGTGCGCATCGGCGACATCGTCGCTGGCGGGCGCATTCGCGACCGTGCCGTGGTGGTGCAGCAGAAGACCAAGCGACCCGTGCAGTTCGAGATTGTCGAGCCGGCTAGGCGGACATTGTTCGCCTGGCTCGAACGACGCGGTGGCACGCTGAACGACTACGTGTTCCCGAGCCGCAACGACTACATGGACCATATGAGCACCCGGCAATATGCCCGCCTTGTGCGGGAATGGGTCACCGGCATCGGGCTGCAGGCAGAAGACTACGGCACCCATTCGCTACGGCGGACGAAAGCTTCGATAATCTACAAGGCGACTGGCAATTTGCGGGCCGTGCAGATCCTGCTGGGCCATGCGAAGATAGAGAGCACCGTCAGGTACCTGGGCGTGGACGTGGAGGATGCGCTGGAACTGGCAGAGCGGGCGGAGGTGTGATGTAATGACAAGGCTCAACCTGGATCGAAAGCATGATGAAGAAGGCGGTCATGACCACGCTCTTCATGCGCCTTCTCACCTGGCCGAAGAAGCTGACTTTCTCCTACCCGACCTCATCAGGCATGCTCAGGCTCTCGCCAGCAAGTATGCCAACCAGCCGGGCGCTTCCGTTGACGACTTCCTCGCTGATCGCTGTCAAGACAGCGGGGAGTAGCCGGCTTACGCGGCCTCTGGCGAGCAGCAGAACCCCATAGCGGACGCTTAGCGGCTCTTCTTCGCTCACCCGAAGCGGCCCTTCGTTCATTTGGCCTTTTCGCCATCTAATTGGATGGATCGGTAACGCGGAGTCGACTTGTGTTGGAACTTTTCTGCCGCTCTCGTGTGAGTGTCGAACGTGACCAATGCCTCGCTGGCGCGCAGCATGGGTTTGCGGCCGACCATCAGCACCGTCTACCAGGCGGCGGGCGAAGGCTGCTGTAGCCTACCGCGATCCTACCAGGACACGGGGCCTTCAGGGCTGTCGAAGCGGCCGCTGACCGGCTCCGCCGTCAGCGCATAGTGCACCGGCAGCCGCGCCCCCTCCGCCGGACTCATCGTGCCCTGCCCATCGGTCAGGTCGGTCTGCACGAAGCCGGGCACAACCGCGTTCACCGTGACGCTGCTCCACGCCAGATCGGCGGCAAGCTGTAGCGTTAGTAGGTTCAGCGCCGCCTTGGAGCTGTTGTAGCCGACCAGCCGGTACGCGTTGAAGGGTGAGGACGGGTCGCCCGCCACCGCCAGCGAGCCAAGCGGACTGCTCAGGTTGACGATCCGCCCTCCGGCCGAGCGGTGCAGCAGCGGCAACATGGCCTGCGTCACGGCGAGGGCGCCCAGGAAGTTGGTTTCGATGGTTTGTCGCACTGCGGCGATGCAGGCGCGGGCGGGCGTGCCATCCTCTGCGGAAAAGATGGCGGCATTGTTCACCAGGACGTCGAGACGGCCATGCTCCACTGCGATGGTGTCGGCGGCCGCGGCGATGCTGTCGGTTTTGGTCACGTCGAGCGGCAGGAAGGTGGCCCCGGCGATCTCCGCTGCAGCGGACTGCCCCCGTGCCGGGTCACGGGCGCCGAGCAGGACGGTAACGCCGGCTTCGGCGAGTTGCCGGGCGATCTCGCGCCCGATGCCCTTGTTGGCGCCGGTGACGAGGGCGATGCGTTCGAGCTGTGCCATGGATGTCCCTTCAGGCGGTGGTGATATCGAGTTGGATCGCGTGCGTGCCGGTCAGGAACGGCAGTCTGCGGGTCGGCCGGCCGGTCAGCGCGAACAATGCGTTGGCGACGGCCGGTGCGATCGGGGCGACGCCGGGCTCGCCCATGCCGCTGGGCGGGTTGGTGGATGGCATGATGTGCGTCTCCACCACCGGCATCTCGTTCATGCGCAGGACGGGATAGGTGTCGAAATTGGTCTGCTGCACGATCCCGTCCTGCAGCGTCACCGCACCGTACATGGCGGCCGACAACCCGAAGCCGATGCTGCCTTCCACCTGGGCCGCGATCTGGTCGGGCGAGATGGCGATGCCGCAATCCACCACCGCGGTCACGCGGCGGACGATCGGCCGTGTGCCTTCCAGCCTTACCTCCGCCATCTGGCCGACGATCGTGCCGAAGCTTTCGTGAACCGCCATGCCGCGCGCCCAGCCCGGTTCCAGCGGGGTGCCCCAGCCGGCGCGGTCGCATAACTCGTCCAGCACGGCCAGCCTGCGAGTGGTGCCCGCAGCACGATACAGCACCCGCCGATACTCGGCCGGATCGTGCCCTGCCCGGCGGGCGAGCTGGTCGATGATGTGCTCCATCGCCATCGCCGTGTGCGAGTGGCCGACCGATCGCCAGAAGGACACGGGCACCGGCACGTCCGGCGTGCTGATGCGGCAGTCCAGCACCTGCGCGGTCACAAAGTAGGGCGATCCTGCCACACCTTCATAATTCTGTGCGTTAGGCCCGACCGGCAGCAGCCCCTGCGACACGATGTGGTGGCGCCAGTCGGCAGGGTAGCCATCCGGCCGCAGTGCAATGGTCGCGCGATGGTGCACCATGGGTCGATAATAGCCGGCGGCCATCTCGTCCTCTCGCGTCCACATCAGCTTGACCGGGCGGCCTCCGGTGCGCCGGGCGATGCGCATGCATTCCACGACGTAATCGCCCCAGACGACCCCGCGCCGCCCGAAGGAGCCGCCGGCGGCAAGCACATGCAGGTTGACCCGTCCCGGTATGGTATGGGCCGACAGTGCCGCATGCACCTGATCGATGGAGGCGTTGTGGCAGCCCGACCAGATGTTCACATCCCAGCCGTCCACCTGCGCGACGCAGTCCAGCGGCTCCATCGGGGCGTGCGCCAGCCATGGGAAGTCAAGCGTGGTCTTGAAGATGTCGCCCGCCTGGGACTGTTGGAAGTCGCCGCGTTCCTCAAATCGGTCGAAGTCCAGTTCTTCCAGCCCTTCGGCCACTGCGCGATACCAGTCGGCGATCTCGGCGGAGGAGCGGGTCTCCGCTGCGCTGTCATCCCAGCGCAGACTCAGCGCCTCTCGCCCGCGAATGGCCGCGAACGTGTTGCGGGCGACCACCGCCACCCCCGTTTCGATCGCGAATACGTCCACTATGTCCGGAACCTCGCGGGCCGCGCGATCGTCGAAGCCGGCCAAGCGTCCGCCGAACCGCGGCGAATGCGCGACCATCGCCACCAGTATACCGGGCAGGTGGATGTCCTGCGTGTAGACCTGCTGACCGGTGCTCTTGGGCAGGCAGTCCTTCCGCCGGACACGGTCGGTGCCGATCAGGCGATAATCCATGGGATGTTTCAGCACCGGCTGCTGCGGCGGGGTCTGCCGGGCCGCATCCACCAGCAGGTCGACAAAGGTCGCCGATCTGCCGCTCGCCGCGTGCGACACGATCCCGTCCTGCACGGCCAAGTGGCGGGGCGGAACCTGCCAGCGCAGCGCGGCGGCATTGACGAACATCGCACGCGCCGCCGCGCCGGTCTGGCGCAGCCGGTCCCAATGGCTCGCGACATTGTTCGATCCGCCGGTCGCCTGCACGCCGAAGCGGGTGAAATCCACCGGCGCGGTAACGATCCGCACGCGGTCCCAATCGGCGTCGAGTTCCTCCGCGATCATCGCCGCCAGCGCGGCGTGGATGCCCTGGCCCATCTCCTGCTGCGGATTGACGATCGTCACCCAACCATCAGGCTCCACGCGGATGTAGGGGCCGAACGGGCCGGGCTCTGCCTCCGTGCCGCCCGCCGTCAGCGCCGCACCCAGCACCTCCAGCGGGTGCGTGACGGTGTAGCCGACGACCAGCGCGCCGCCAGCCAATGTGCCGCCAAGGATCATCTTGCGGCGGGTCATTTTCATGCGGGGCATGCGGCACCTGTCTCCAGCCAGGCATCGATCAGCGCGCCGAAAGCGGCCTGCGTACCCGGTGCGGGGGTTCGATCGCCGCCGGGGTGCCACGCCCAGGCGACCAGTTCGTCATGCGTCACATGATGCAGCAACTCGGCCCGGGTCATGTGGGAGCGGGCGGGATCAAGCAGCTGGCGGCAGATCTGCCCCAGCGTGCGGCCCTGCCACGCCTGCTCGATGGGTGCGAGCTGCCACTTGGGATTGCCGGGCACGCCCGATGCGGCGAAGTTCGCACTGTTGTGGCAGGTCGTGCAGCGCAGCAGGGGATCGCCGCCATCGTCCGGCCCGCGGGTCACGGCCGGCATGTGCGGGCGCATGGTATCGGTTTGGGTCGGACTATCGCTGCGCGGGTGGCAATTCATGCACCGAGGATGCTGGATCACCCGCCCCGCCTCCTGGAACAGGGCGACGGAACGCATGGCAGGATCGGTGATGCCGGCGAAACTGGCCACGGTGCGGAGCTGCTCAGGCGCGAGCGCGCTCGCCTCCTCCGCCAGCGGTCGGGCCTCCGGCAGGGGAGGCGAGCGCAGGGCGATGATCGCGGCCAGCAGGATGATAGCCAGAACCAGCAGCGTCAGCGGCAGGCAGCCGATCCGGACGCGCCACAGCCTCACGATGCAGCCAGCGCCCTGGCGGCATCATGGATGCCGGCGCGGATACGCGGATAAGTGGCGCAACGGCAGATATTGCCGCTCATCGCCCGGTTGATGGCGGCATCGTCGGGCGCCGGATCGGCCCGCAGCAGCGCCACCGCGCTCATGATCTGGCCCGACTGGCAGAACCCGCATTGCGGCACCCCACGCGCGACCCAGGCGGCGCGGATCGCCTCGGCTTCTGGACCGGCGACCGCCTCGATCGTGTCGATCCGGCGGCCAACGGTGGTAGCTACGGGGATCGAGCAGGAGCGCACCGGCCGCCCGTCCAGATGCACGGTACAGGCCCCGCACTGCGCCTTGCCGCAGCCATATTTTGTGCCGGTCAGCCGCAGCGTGTCACGGAGGACCCATAGCAGCGGCGTGTCGCCATCATCGGTGACCTGATGCAGTTCGCCGTTGACGGAAAGAAGTTGGGTCATGCGCCGATGGTACGGTTTGCAGGATCGGGTGCGAACGCCGGATACTCGGCAAGGCTTGCCCAATCCTACGACCGCGCATTCAGACGGGCGGAGCGGCGTAATTCATCGCCTGCAGGTCGGCGACGAGTCCCGGCCCGTGCGGCTGCCAGTCGAGCTGCGCGCGCGTCCAGGTGCTGCTGGCGGCGCCGTTGCGGCCGATGAAGGCCGCCAGCCAGCCGAAATGGTCGGCCGCATCCGTTGCCGGCAGGGCTACGGCCGGCACGTCCAGCCCTGTGGCAACGGCTTCCGCCACCTGCCGGAACAGCACCCCTTCCTCCGCCGCGGCATGGTAGCGCGCGCCCGCCTTCCCATGCGTCAGCGCCAGCGAGTAAAGGCGGGCGACATCGGAGACATGCCCCGCCGACCAGCGATCCGCCCCTTCGCCGACATA
Source organism: Croceibacterium sp. TMG7-5b_MA50 (assembly GCF_039830145.1). Taxonomy (NCBI): domain Bacteria; kingdom Pseudomonadati; phylum Pseudomonadota; class Alphaproteobacteria; order Sphingomonadales; family Erythrobacteraceae; genus Croceibacterium; species Croceibacterium sp. TMG7-5b_MA50. Next base: position 1,849,860 of record NZ_CP156082.1, read on the forward strand.
GCCGGCCATGCCGTGCCGGCGGGCATGGTCGATGTAGAAGGTGATCAGGCCCTGCCTCACCGGATCATGGACCTGCGGCAGGCGGACGACGCGCGCGTCCACTCCCATCTGCAGCACGTCCTCCACCGCCCGTTCGGTGGCCGCGCGCGGCGCTGGGGAGGAGGGATCGAACACTGATTCAAGCGCCGGGGCGCCGTCGCCCGCATCGCCTAGCGTGCAGGCGGACGTCACGAGAAAGGGCCGGTCCGACCCCCGCAGCACCGTGCCCATGGCCCGGATCGCTTCCCTATCGGCGGCGCAATTGGCGGCATAGGTGGTGAAGTCGTGCACAAAGGCGGTGTGTATGATCGCGTCGGCCTGCTCGGCACCGGCGCGCAGACTGGCGAGATCCGCGACAGTGCCGCGATGGATCCCGGCGCCGGCCTCAGCCAATTGGCGCGCACCGGCATCGGAACGCGCAAGCCCCAGCACCTGATGACCTGCGGCCAGCAGTTCGGGCACGATCCGCGAACCGACGAAGCCGGTCGCGCCGGTCAGGAAAATGCGCATGTTTGCTTCTCCATTCTTGTCCGAAGCAAGTAATCAGGGCACAGTGCATCCTGTTAAAGTAGTGATCGCATCCTAGTATAACCTTCAACCGGATCGCCATGCCTGCACCCGCTGCCACCCCCCTCGCCACCTTCCTGCGCGATCGCCGCACGCGCATGGACCCGGCCGCATTCGGCTTCGGTGGACGGCGGCGCACGCCGGGATTGCGACGGGAGGAGGTGGCGCAGCGGGCCAACATTTCCGCCACATGGTACACCTGGCTGGAACAGGGGCGTGGTGGCGCGCCATCGGCCGACGTGCTGGACCGGATCGCCACCGGCCTGATGCTCACCGCGCCGGAGCGGGAGCATCTGTTCATGCTCGGCCTCGGTCGCCCGCCCGCGCCCAGCTACCACGCGGATGATGGCGTAACGCCGCGACTGCAGCGGGTGCTGGACGCGCTGACGCTGAGCCCGGCGATCATCAAGACCGCTACGTGGGACGTGCTGGCATGGAACCGCGCTGCGGCGGTGCTGCTGACCGATTATGCGCGATTGCCGCGCGAGGAGCGCAACGTATTGCGGCTGATCTTCACCAATCCGCGCACCCGCGCCGCGCAGGAAGACTGGCTTGCGGTCGCGCGGTATGTCGTGGGTGCCTTCCGCGCCGATGCCGCGCGGGCCGGCGCCGGTGCGGAGATCACCCGGCTGGTGGCCGAACTCTCCGCCGCCAGCTCTGAATTTGCTGCCCTTTGGCGGGAAAACGACGTGGTCGGGGAAGGTGCCGGCCACAAGCGGCTGCGCCACCCGGCATACGGGCTGATCGAACTGGAATTCTCCAGCTTCGCGGTAGAGGGGCGGTCGGACCTGGCCATGGTGGTCTACAATCCGCTCGATCATGCGGCGGCCCGTCGGGTGGAGGCAGTGCTGGCCGCCGCCGCACCTTCCGCCGGTGGGCCGCCGGCGTGACCGGGGCAGCGTACTTCACCGGCCCGCGCGCGGCCGTGCTGCTGGCGGCGCTGTTTGCGATCAGCGTGTTCGCGCAGATCGACCGTATCCTGCCGTTCATCCTGGCGGAGGCGATCAAGGCGGAGCTGGCGTTGTCCGACACGCAGGTCGGTCTCGTCACCGGTCTCGCTTTCGCGGTCTGCTACACCCTACTATTGCTCCCGCTCGCCCGACTGGCGGACCGGGGCTCGCCGCGCGCCGTGCTGGTCGGTTGCACGCTGGTATGGAGCGCGATGACCGCGCTGGGCGGAGCCGCGACGGGCTTCGCCTTCCTGGCGCTGACCCGAATTGGAGTGGCGGTGGGTGAAGCAGGCGCGGTCCCATCCGCCCACGCGCTGATCGCCCGGCGGATCGCGCCGGAGCGGCGCGGCCTTGCCATCGGCATTTTCTCAATGGGCATACCGCTGGGCGCGATGGCCGGCTTCGCCCTGGGCGGCGCGGTCAGCGATGCATGGGGCTGGCGCACGGCGCTGGTCGGCGCGGGTATGCTGGGCGTGCTGGTGGCGCTGTTCGCCCTGGCAGCCGCCGGACCGACGTTGCCGGAGCCCGGTGCAGGCCGGCCGCCCTATCTGCGCGAAAGCCTGCGCCTGCTGGCCGCGCCCGCGTTCCGCTGGCTGTTCGCCGGGGCGATTGCCACCGGCTTCGCCGCGGCACCGTTCTACGCCTTCGTCGCACCGTTCCTGATCCGGGTCCACGGCTTCAGCGCGACGGAGGCAGGGCTGGCGTTCGGCGGATTGCAGGGGCTGATGGGCATCGCGGGCACCTTGCTGGGCGGGCGGGCGTATGATCGGGCGGCCCGCGCCGGGCGCCACCATCTGCGCGGGCCGGCGATGCTGTTCGGACTTGCGGCCGTCACCACCACCGCAGCCCTGCTGGCGCCGGACAGTACGATGGCGGTCGCGCTGCTGGCGCCGGCGATGTTCGCCTTCACCTATGTCCTGCCGCATGCCTTTGGAACTGCGCATCTGCTGGCGGGGCCAGGGCGGGAGGCGATGGCATCCAGCCTGATACTGATCGGGACCGGCCTAGTCGGGCCGGCGCTTGGTCCGCTGATCGTCGGCCTGGTCAGCGACGCGGCGGCCGGCGCGGGCCTGCCGCGCGGCCTGGCGCTGGGTCTGATGATCGTGCCGCTGGCCAGCGCCCTGGCCGCCCTGGCCTGCCGCGCCGCCGACCGACGCATCGCCGCCTGACGATCAGGCGGCAGCGATGCCGACGGCGATCGCCGGGCGACCGAAGCGGACACTCGTCAGCCGTTCGGATTCGTCCCACAATCGCCGGGCCACATCCCGGTCCAGTGCCTGCGGCGGCACCTTGGCTGACGTGGGATGCCCGCGTGTGCCGCCAAGTCGATCCGGCCCGTAATAGCCGCCACCGTCCGCCTGTGATGCAGTCGCCGCATAGAGCGTCGGCAGAGCACCCTGTGCCGCCGGCTGGAACAGAAACGGCATGGTCGTGAGCAGCAGACCGTTGAGGCTGCCCCGGCCCGAACCATTGGGAATCAGCTCGGTGCGGCTGACGCCCGGATGGGCGGCAATGCTGCGGATCGGCCAGCCCGCCGCCTCTGCCCGGCGCTGCAGCTCGAACGCGAACAGCAGGCAAGCAAGCTTGGACTGAGCGTAGACGGGGAAGGGTTTGTAATCCCGCTCCGAATTGAGGTCATGGAAATTGATCGCGCCGCTGGGCGCCGCGATGCTGGACAGGCTGACCACCCGCGAGGACCGCCCATTGCACAGCAGCGGGAGCAGCAATCCGGTCAACGCAAAATGGCCGAGGTGGTTGGTGCCCAGTTGCAGCTCGAAGCCGTTGGCGGTCACCCGTCGCACGGGCGGAGCCATCACGCCGGCATTATTGACCAGCAGATCGATACACCGGCGATCCCGCCCGATCCGCTCAGCAAAGGCGCCGATGGAGTCGAGATCGGCAAGGTCCAGTTGCTCGAAGCTGACGGCGGCCCCCGGCACCGCATCGCGGATGCTGTCGACCGCGGTGGCACCCTTGTCCGGGTTGCGGCCGGCAACGATCACCCCCGCCCCTGCACGCGCCAGGGCAAGAGCTGTCTCGTAGCCGAGGCCGCCAGTGCCGGTGACGATGGCCAGGCGGCCGTTCTGGGACGGAATGTCCGATGCAGTCCAACGGGGCATGACAGGCTCCTTTCACGATACCCGCCAAAGCTAGTGCCGGTGCCGTCCGGCACCATGCCCGATGCCAGCCGTTACATGCCCGATCCTCCGGCGGCGGCGCGCCGCTCCCCCGGCTGGCGTGCGGCGGCCGCCAGCAGCGCGCGGAAGTTCATGACGTCCCGCTTGGGCGCGACACCGAAGGCGCGCGTATACTCACGGCTGAACTGGGACGCGCTCTCGTACCCGACCTGGAACGCCGCCTCCGATACGTTGGCGGCATTGGTCACCATCAGCCGCCGCGCCTCCAGCAGGCGCAGTTGCTTCTGGAACTGGACCGGCGTCATCGATGTCATCTGCTTGAAGTGGTGATGGAAGGACGACGGGCTCATGTTCGCCACCTCCGCCAGTTGTTCTACCCGCAGCGTCTCGGCGAACTTGCGATGCAGCATCTGGATGACGCGGGCGACCCGTTCGGTATTGGTTTCGGGCAAGGCCAGCTTGGCCATCTCGCCGCCATGCGGCCCGGTCAGCAGCCAGTAGCAGATTTCCCGCATGATTGCGGGGTAGAGCACCGGCACGGCATCGGGCGTCTGCGTCAGGCGCACCAGCCGCGTGATGCAATCGGCCAGCGGTTCGTCCACCCGCCCGATGAACACGCACGGCACGTTGGCAGCGGAGGGCACGGGCGGGCTCGCCATCTGCTGCATCACCTCGCGCAGCATGGCGACGTCGAAATCGACGGTGACACCGAGATAGGGCTTTTCTGGAGTGGCGCCGACCATGCGACCCTTGGCCGGCAGCTCCACGCTGACCACCAGGCATTCCATTTCCCGGTAAGCGAGCGCGGTGTCGCCAAACATGATTTCCTTGGCGCCCTTCACCACCACGCAGAGCGACGGACGGTAGATGTTGCGGATCGGCATGATCTCCTGACAGGATCGCACGATCCGCACTGCATCCATCGGCGTAAGGAACTGACCCTCGCCGCCGCCCTGCGCCGCGATCACCTCCATCATTGCCGCCACCAGGGAAGGCGGCGAGAGGCGTGCCCCGCCGTTCTCCGCGGGGTGCGCTTGCCCTGCAGGAAAAGGCAAGATCTTCGCTGTATCTGATATTCTGTTCATCGACCGGTCCCTCTAGCTTGAGCATGCGAAAACCAAGCGGGACGAGAGCATCATGGCAGAACGTCGCTTAAGGTCAATGGTACTTCAAAGTACTGCGGATGATGTCGGCAACAGGCCGGGTCGAAATCTGCATTATGGTTGGCAGATCTTGCCTGTTTACCCATTCCCTATTCTCTTGAATCCTTTGTGCCTATTGCCGGACAAGGGATAGGCTTGGCGCGTTCCTGCGGCGACCCAACCCGATACGATGGCTGCGCACTTTGCCGGCCCTCGAAAGCGACCCGCTGATCTCGTCCGGCAACGACTCATCCTAGCACCGAAAGCGGCAGCGCCAATGGCTGCCGCGCCAAGCCGACCCGTTTCGGCCGGCGATCAGTCACCCCCAACCCGCCGGTCCGATCGGCGCCTGCCTGCCCCGGAGGCGCCGGCCACTGGGGGCTTCCGCCCCATTGCAGCACCCGGTGGCTCCCCTCCCCTGCCCCAAGGAAACTGTCCGTATGCGTCACATCCTTCCCCCTCTGTTCGCCACCTGCTGCGCCATTCCCGCCGCCGCGCAGGAGGCACCCTCCGCCGGAGGCCTGCACGGGCAGGTCGCCGTGGGTGCCGGCGTCGCACCCGAATATGACGGATCGGACGACATGCGGGTCATTCCGCTGCTGTTCGGCGATCTGCAATTGGGCGACGTCACGCTGGAACTGCGTGGCCTGCGTGCCCGGGCCGACCTGATCGCCGATCCGCGCCTGTCGCTGGGTCCTGTCATCGCCCCCCGACTGGAACGCAACGACGTGGATGGGCCGGTCGGCTTGCTGCCGGAGATCGACACGGCAGTGGAGGCGGGCGCATTTGTCGGCTACCGCCTGGGCGGCGATGCGCGCGGACAGGGGGCAGTGCAGGTGGAGCTTACCGCCCTGCATGACGTGTCCGATGTCCATAACGGATCGTTGGTAACCGGCAGTGCCAGCTATGCGGCGATCAGAAGGCTCGACCTGTTCGTGTCTCTGGATGCGCAGGCGACCTGGGCCGACGCCGATTATACCCGAATCTATTTCGGCATTGCTCCCGCCGCCGCAATGGCCAGCAACCTCGCCCCCTACGATCCCGGTGCCGGCTTCCGGGATGTGGGCGCCGGAATCACCGTCGGTTACTACTTCAGCCGGCGCTGGGGCGTGATCGGCCGGGCCGGAGCGAACTACTTGATCGGCGACCCGGCAGACAGTCCGGTCACCGATGAAGGCCGCCGCTGGCAGCCCCTCGCCGGCGTCGCATTGTCGTATCGGTTCTGAGCGGCCACGCCCATGATCGCCGCCGATCCGATCGCCGCCGCGCTGCTGCTGGTGGCCCCGTTGGGCCTGCTTGGCGTGTTCACGCTCTCCCTTGTGGAGCGGGTGGTGCCGGTGCTGCCTTCGCAAGGTCTGTTCGCGGCCATCGGCATGGCATCGGCGCAGGGCCATTGGAACCTGCCTGCGGCCCTGTCGCTATCGGTGCTGGGCAGCAGCGTCGGCGCGGGTGCCTGCTTCGTCGCCGGCTGCGCCATGGCCCGATCGCGCCGCCTGCGCCTGCCGCGCGGACTTCGGCGCCGGTTCGGCCTCGGCCGGAGATTGCCGCATGGGAACGGTGCAACGCTGCCCTTCAGCGCGCAGATGGTGCCGGCCGTGCGCTTACTGGCCCCATTGATGGGTGGCGCAATGCGGGCCGATCCGCGACGATTCCTGCTCTGGACACTGGCAGGGCTGAGCCTGTGGAACGCCGCCTTCATGACGCTGGGCTATCTACTTGCGCAGCCGGGACGGGCACCGAACATGACGCTGGTGTGCCTAATGCTGGGCGCCGCGTCGGGCCTGCTCCTCCTGCTGCTGCGGATTACCGCACGATGGCGCCGACTGACAGCGAGCCGCTGGTCGGACCGCCTGCGGTTCTGGCGGGCGTGGCTGCGCGATCCACTGGCGGTGGCGGCGCTGGCACCGTCGGGCCGCGCACTCGCGGCGCTGATCACGCGGGAGATCGCGCCGGGCACCGGCCCCGTGCTCGAACTCGGCAGCGGCACCGGCGTGTTCGCCCAGGCGCTGCTGGCCCGCGGCGTGCCTGCATCGTCACTGACCCTGGTAGAACGGGATCCGGACCTTGCCGCTCTGCTGCGCCGGCGCTTCCCGGACGCGAGAATCCTGTCGATCGATGCGGCCGCGCTGGCGCAGAACGGCATGACCGGGCCCATGCCGTTCGGTTCCGCCGTCTGCGGCCTGGGCCTGCTCGCCATGCCACCGGCGCAGGTGGAGTCGATCCTGAGAGCGACTTTCGCCCGCCTCGCCCCCGGCGCGTCCCTGTACCTGTTCACCTATGGTCGCCAGTGCTCCGTGCCGGATACCGTCTTGCAGCGCCTCAGTCTGACATCTCGACGCATCGGAACCGCATGGCGCAATCTTCCGCCCGCGACAGTGCATCGCCTGCGCGCGACAAGCCCGCTCGAAGCATGAGCTTTCCAAGGTTCGACCGCCGACAATCCGTCTCCTTGCCACATCCACCCTGCCCTTTGTCGGAAACGACCGAATGCTTCCGCTTGGGCCATGAACGACCACATCTGCGCCATGACCACGCCTGTTCGCCCGTTTGACAATGACCGCCTGCTGGCCGCCGTGCTGCAGCATGCCGACCGCTGTGCCGACGCCGACGGTGTGGTGCTGACGCCTGTGCCCGGCTTGCGCATGATGCGGACCTGGCGCCTGCAGGGTCCGATGCGGTCCATCTACCGGCCGCTGATCTGCCTGGTGCTGCAGGGCCGCAAGTCGCTGCTGGTCGGGCAGGAAGAGCGCCTGCTGCATGCCGGGCAGTCCATCATCGTCGCGGCGCATATGCCGGTCACCGGCCATATCGTGCAGGCGACGCCCGCCGAACCCTATGTCGCTGTCGCCATCGAGCTGGACCTAGCGCTGCTGCACACGCTGGCGCTGGAGATCGGGGATGCGCCGGCGACGGGGTCGGTGAGCACGCCGGTCTTTTCCGAAACGCTGGACCAGACGATCATCGATTGTGCCACCCGGCTGCTGCGCCTGATCGATCATCCGGAGGCGATTGCGCCGGTACAGCCGGCGATCATGCGCGAGCTGCATTACTGGCTGTTGCGCAGCCAGCATGGCACGGCCCTGCGGCACCTGGCGATCCCGAGCGGGGAGCAGCAGCGGCTGACCCGCGCGATCGACCTGCTGCGCCAGCGGTTCCGCGAACCGATCGGCATCGACCGGCTGGCGGCGGCGGCGAACCTCAGCCCATCCGCCTTTCGCCGTCATTTTAAGGAGCTGACCAGCCTGTCCCCGCTCCAGTTCCAGACGCACCTGCGGCTGACCGAGGCCCGGCGGCTCATGATCGCCGAAGCCATGCCGGCCGGGCTCGCCGCGCTGGAGGTCGGGTATCAGAGCGCGTCGCACTTCTCGCGCGACTTCGTGCGGATGTTCGGCGCCCCGCCCCGGCGCGACCGGGTGGCGCGCACCGCGCCCCTCCCGGCCGCAACGCTGGAGCCTGCCGGCAGCTAGAGCAGGTCCTCGATCCGGAACGGCATCTCACGCAGGCGGGTACCGGTGGCGTGATGGATGGCGTTGGCGACCGCTGCGGCGCAGCCGACCATGGCGACCTCGCCAAGCCCCTTGGCGCCAAGGCTGTTCACCACCGGATCGGGCTCGTCGATGAAGCTGACGTCGATCTCCCCGATGTCGGCGTTCACCGCGACCACGTAATCGGCCAGATCGTTGTTCAGCCACCCGCCATAGCGCGGGTCCACCTCCGTTTCTTCCCGCAGCGCGGCGCTGATCGCCCAGGTGACGCCGCCGCGCACCTGGCTGGCGGCGGTGCGCGGGCTCATCACCCGGCCGCAATCGGCCACGCTGACGACGCGCGGCACCCGCACGCGGCACGTGCGCGGTTCCACCCGCACCTCCACGAAGTGCGCGATGTAGCTGAACGTGGTGAAGGCAGGGAAGAACGGCCCGGCCAGCGCCATGCCACCCTGCCGGAAGGTGGCCAGTTCTTCCGCCCCCTGCCCGTGCGGGATATGGGTTACCTCCACGCTAAGCGACGGGCGGCGCACGGCCGCGAGCTGGCGATGGAGGTCCCCCGCGACCTGCCGGGTGGCCAGCAGCTCGGCCATCGCCGCCTTGATCCGGCCTGCCGCCTCCAGCGCGGCCGGCACGACGCTCGCCGTGCCCCACGACCCGGCCGTGGTGTGCTGCGCCGCGGCGGAGGTGTCGCCGATGGCGAGTTCCAGCCGGGCGGGATCGATGTCGAGTTCGCGCACCAGCACCTGCTCGATCGTGGAGCGGATGCCCTGCCCCATCTCGTGCGCCGCGGCGGCGAAGCGGGTGGTCCCGTCCGCCCGCACGGTCAGGGTGGCGATATTGGGGTGGATATGCACCGGGTACGCGCCGGCGGCCACGCCCCAGCCCACCTGCGTCCCGTCCGCCAGCCGCATGGAGCCGGGCGCCGCGCTGCGCCGGTCCCACCCGAACCGGCGCGCGCCTTCGCGCAGGCATTGATGCAGGTGGTTGGACGATTGCGGCCGGTCATGGATCGGGTCGTGGTTCGTGCCGTGGCGCAGGCGGTATGCCACCGGGTCCTGTTCCAGCATCGCCGCCAGTTCGTCCACCGCGCTTTCAAAGGCGAAGCAGGACGGGTGCGGGTGCGGCGCGCGCATGTAGCCCGGCGATTGCGTATCGATCCGGATGTTCGCGGCGGTGCCGTGGAAGTCAGTCAAGCCGTACATCTGCGGCGCCGCCTCCAGATATTCGGCCGGCGAAAACTGCCCGGTGCGCGACTGCTGGTGATCGGCGTCGTAACGGACTGCGATCATCTGCCCCGACGCGTCCGCGCCGATCTCAACCCGGTGGCGGCTGCGCGGGCGGAACGAAGCATTGTGGAAGATCTGCCCGCGCGGCAGGACCAGCTTGACCGGCCGGCCGGTCAGCATCGCCGCATGCGCCACGATGGCGGTCTGCCGCTGGGGGGTTCCCTTCTGCCCAAACCCGCCGCCGATTTGCGGGCTCTTCGCCACCACCTGATCGGGTTCGAGCCGCAGGTTGCGCAGGACCGCACCCTTGGCCCCGCTGGTGCTCTGCGTGCCTTCATGCACGGTCAGCACGCCGTCGCGCCAGAACGCGGTGGTGGACAGCATTTCGATCGGATTGTGATGCTGCGCGGGGGACACGTATTCGGCCCGCAGGCGCGTGGTCGCCCGCGCCATGGCCGCATCCGCATCGCCGGTCGTGACCGGCTCGACCGGCTCCGCCCGATGCCCCGCGCTGTCGATCAGCGGGGCGAACGCATCGTCGGGCGTGTAGCGGGGGCGGATCGCCTCCCCTCCCTCGATCGCGGCCTCCAGCGTCTCCGCCAGCACCAGCGCGACCGGCTGCCCGCGATAGGCGATCTCGGCCGTGATCATCGGCGGGGGTGGCGGCGGGCCTTCGGCACCTGCGGTGGGCGACGGCACGGGCGGTGGAAAGTCCGTGGCGGTCAGCACGCGGACGACCCCCGGCACCTGCAGCGCCGCCTCCACCGGCACCGCATCGACCCTTCCCTTCGCGATGGTAGCGGGAACCATCATGGCGTGCAGCAGGTCGGGGAAGGCGAAATCGGCGGCGTAGAGCGCCGCGCCACGAACCTTCTCGCGCGCATCGACCCGAGCACGATCGGGAAAGGGTGCGATACTCATGCCCGGTTCCTTTCAGCGGCGATCAGAATGGCATCGGCAACCGTGCGTGCTCCCAGTTCGATCTTGAAGCCATTGTGATGCCCGGCCCGCGCGCCCTCCATCGCGGCGCGCCCGGCCGCCAGCACGGCCTCCGGCGTGACCGCCTGCCCTTGCAGCACCTGCTCCGCCGCCGCGGCGCGCCACGGCCGCGTGGCAACCCCGCCCAGCGCGACATGCGCGCGGCGGATCACCCCGCCGTCCAGATCCAGCGCCACCGCAGCAGACGCGATGGCGAAGGCGTAGCTCTCCCGATCGCGGATCTTGTGATAGGTGGAATGGCGCCCGGCACGCGTGGCTGGCACGATGATGGCAATGATCATCTCGCCCGGCAGCAGGGTGAATTCCAGGTGCGGCGTATCCCCCGGCAGCCTGTACAGATCGGCCACCGGCACCGTGCGCGCACCCTCCGGCCCGGCCAGCTCCACCTGCGCGTCCATGGCGGTCAGCGCCACGGGCCAGTCGCCAGGACTGACCGCATTGCACGCGGCGCTCTGCCCCAGCACCGCCTGTCCCCGGTCGATCCCGTCCTGCGCGGCGCAGCCGGCGCCCGGCTCCCGCTTGTTGCAGGGGTAGATGTTGGCGGTGGACGCGCTGCCCGCGCCGTTGCGGTAGTATAGGCACCGCGTGCGTTGCAGCAGGTTGCCGCCGACGGTCGCCATGTTGCGCAATTGTTGCGATGCCGCCTTAGCCAGACTTTCCGCAAAAACCGGATAATCGCGCTGCACCGCGCGGTCTGCCGCCACGTCGCTCATCAGGGCGAGCGCGCCGAAGCGCAGCGTGTCGCCATCCGTGTCGATGTCGTCCATGCCGCGGATCGCCGTGATGTCGATGAGCTGCGCCGGTTGCTCCACGCGAAGCTTCATCAGGTCGTACAGCGTCGTGCCGCCGGCAATGTAGCGGGCGCCGCTGCCCGCCTGCGCAAACACCTCGATCGCGGCGGCGGCGCTGTCGGGCCGGGCATAGCTGAAGGCGCGCATCAGGCCTGCCCCCCTTGCGCCACCGCCTCGATCGCGGCGACAATCCCGACATAGGCGCCGCAACGGCAGATATTGCCGCTCATATATTCGCGGATGCTGTCGCGGCTGGTGGCGTGTCCTTCCTGGACGCAAGCGATCGCCGCCATGATCTGCCCTGGCGTGCAATACCCGCATTGCAGCGCATCGTGATCGATGAAGGCCTGCTGCATGGGATGCAGCTCCTCCCCATCGGCCAATCCTTCGATTGTGGTCACGAACCGCCTGTCCACTTTAGCGGCCAGGGTCAGGCAGGATGCGACGCGGCGCCCGTCGACATGGACGGTGCAGGCGCCGCACTGCCCATGGTCGCAGCCCTTCTTGGCCCCGGTCAGGTGAAGCTGTTCGCGCAGCAGGTCCAGCAGCGACGTGCGCGTGTCGATCTTCATCCGCATCGCCTGCCCATTGATCCGCGGGGCGATCGTCATCGCGATCCCAGCCGGTGCCGCTGCTTCCGCCGTCGCGGCCGCCGCGCCCGCCTGCGCCCGGGCCGCTTGGCCGGTCGCGGAGATGGTTGCAGCCGCGCCCAGTCCGGCTGCGATGACCGTGCGCCGGTCCAGTTCAATCAGCGGGGTGGAAATTTTCTGTCCGGTATCGGTCATCGGTCGCAGTCTCGCAGAGCAATCGGCGTTGATCACCGATCCTAACGTACAACGCGGGAGCACCACATGCCGGAACCGGGCCAATCCTTGCCCGATCGTAGGCGGGCTCTGCGCGAGGCTATTCGAAGGCGGCTCACCGATGGACGCGCTCAAGCCATCGGGCAACACTGACATGGCCAGCACCCGGTAAGAAGCGGCGGAAGAAAGGTGTTGGACCGCTCATTCAGCGAGAGCGTGCAAGATCAGCTCCAGCTCACCTTGAGAAGGCTGACCCCATAGCGGACGCTCAGACCACCGCTTTCGCATCCCAACTTCGGCCATTCGTTCATCACGATCTTACAATTGCTCTCCGGTGCTCTAATCGGGGCAATGAACGGCAAAGTCTGTGTGGTCAGACGCCGTTTGTCCGGGTCACAGAGCAGTGGACCCAAACTCCGGCCGACGGGAACGGTCGATCGACAAACGGGCTGCTCTTCATTTTGAGGTTAGAGCACCACATGGTCACCGTTTCGATGGCCTCGACATAGAGCCATTCAAACAACGAGGTGCTAGTCGATATGTGCGGCACGGTCACCGCACCGCAACCGAGTTGTCGATCTCGTCCTCGTTTCAGGCGTTCATATGCGTCCCAAGGTCAATTGACACGGGAGGTCACGGACAAGCGGGCATGGATGCGATACTTACCCCTTGGCGCGACTGAGACTGGCCAAGCCGGTCGACAGGGCCCTAATCCTGGCGCGCTCGATATCATTTAGATCCTCCGAGTCGATAAAGGCGCGGCATCCCTCCTCGATCGCATCGAGATCATAGAGTTCGTAAAAATCGGACTCTACCGACCGGTAGACGCCAAATCTTGTCGTGGTGCCATCGTGCGAACTGCCGAGCATGCCCTTGGAGAGCTTGGCGAGCGTGTGGCCGTTGCGCCTTGCCTCGTTGGCGAGCCACGCACGCGCCTCTTCCGCACCCCCGAGATGCGACCAAGCCCTTGCCACCTCGTAGTAGTGCGGCAGAGCGGTAAGCTGGCCGGCTTTCGCTGCCGCCTCAATCTTAGGGAGCAGGACGGGTCCAAGCGCCTCAAAGCTTTCGAGGTGCATATAGTCACGCCGGCTGGCCCCATCGGTCTTCATCACGCCGAGCGACCGCGCGAGGTCCACATAGAGGGCGCTTAGCGCTCCGGCGTCCTCCGATGTCGCGAACAGGTCGGCCACGACGTCGCCGGTAGTGCCGGGTCCGAGTGTGCTCATGATCGCATTGACGAGGACATGATGCGCGGAAGCAGGACCGAAGGTCCCGGCCTCGCTGTTTGCCTCGTACACGGCGACACTCTCGTCGACGAGTGCTTTGAACAGCTCAAACTTTGCATCTGGCGAGAGCGTATGAAGGCGGTAGCCGAGCTCCTGGAAGTACTCGCCCACAAGGCTGGCGCCCTGCTCGTCTCTAAGGCCAATCGCATGCGTGATGTATTCGCGGTGCTTCTCGCGGGTGACATCGGCACCCGCTGCTAGTTCGACCATCGCTCTCGGAACGGCGTACGGCGATGGCGAGAGACTGAAATAGGCGGTGTAGCCGGCCTTGGTCGCCAGCCCGCGTCGGGCCGCGGCCTCGTTCCACGTCTCGTGCGACAGGCTCGGCCGGCGGCCGAACACATTCGATCTGTTGGGAAACAGAAGTCGCAGCATCGGGATCGCGTCGGCGCGCGAGTCCTCGCTCAGCGTGCGGCCAAGCTCGTCGGCGGCCGCCTCCTTCTCGTCTTCCGTGCCGAAGGCCGGGTAGCCCTCTCCAAGAAGGAGGTCGCGATTGTCGCGCACCCACTCGAAGAGCTTGCGATCGAAGAGGCGCATCGCCTCCATGCAGAGCACGTCGTAGGAATCGACCTCGTCCTTCAGCGCGGCCAAGGCGAAGTGCATGGCGTTGGAGAGCCGCACGACGTCGCGTGGGTGGCGGATCCAACGGTTCAGGCCGACCTGCACCATCTCGATCCATCTGGCGCCCGTCGGAGTACCCGGCAATTCCGGGAGGCTCGCATCGAGCATGCGCATCAGTCCGGTGCGGCTCGGGACCGGGACTTCGGCCTCGTGCTGCACGATCTTCTCCGCATAGCCTGAGCGCGCGCCTTCTCTGGGCGCGAGCTCCTCGAGGGCGGCCCAGACGATCTGGCGATCGTAGGAAAGGCAGTAGGTGACGTTGGGCAGCCGGCCGACCGTCTTCACCATCTGCATAAGTGATCGGATCTCGGTCGAGGTCAGCCGGTCGATGTCATCGACGAATACGATAAAGCGCTTGCGGGATGCCCTTAGCCGGATGACGAGCTCGTCGTAAATCTTCTGCACGGAAGGCTCGGATAGCCACTTCTCTGCCGCTTTGGCCAACCCCTGCTTGGCAAGGGTGGCGCCGACCTTTGACGCGGTCCCACCGGTATGATCAATCACCACCCCAAGACTCGCGGCGGCGTCGACGATCTTGCCGCCACCGGCTTCTAAGACGCTCTTGGCCACGCGCCTGATTGACGCTTTCCGATCGGCGCCGTCGGAGAGGTGCTCCGACATGACCTTGAAGAACGCCGCCGCGAGATCCTGGTGGCCGGAAACGATCCATGGTTCGAAGGAGAACCAGTCCAGACCATCCACGTCGGCGCTCTCCTCCTCGCGCCACTTTTGAAAATGGCTGCGAACGAAGTTCAGCACAGTGGACTTGCCGGATCCCCACTCGCCGTGCAGGCCGAAGACGTAGCCGTTGGGCGCGCTCTGCCGGGCGAGTGCTTCGGCCAGCCGTCGCGAGAACGGGGCGAACCCGAGCGTGTCCTCACTCCATGGGTTAGACCGTGGAGCGTCGTCTGCGAACTGATGCAATTGGTCCCATGTCATGCGTGTCTGATAATCGCAGACGTCTCTCTGGTGAACTGGCGCAAACGTCGCAGCCACGGATTGCAGATCCCACGCTCAAGGAAACGCCTAGCCTACAAACGGCTGCTGCTCGACTTGATCCATCGCGAGCATAACCTGATGGTACGGCAGGTCGAGGTGGGGGTGCAATGGGGCGAGAACGGCTAGCCAGCTCCGCAGATGGGTGACCCCAAACCGGCCATTCAGCCCTCTTGGCGGAGTGCCCAGCCTCGGACGCTCGTTAATGTAAGCCGCTCGGAACTCTAGGGGTCATATTGAGGACGCGCGGCGGCGAGAAGTGGGACTCACCCGCCATTCTGAAGCGCGGTCAACCACAGCGTTTAGCAACTGTTGGCCTCCAGGCATTCGCTTATTCTGGCCAGTTGAATTAGTAACTTTGGCGGCTTTTTACTGGTTGATATTGATGTTTCAACCCTCTGCAGTTTGGATGGTGCGCTTATAAACCTTCAGATGATGCTCATCTAAAAGTGCCTCTAGATCATAGTCGCTTATTGGGTTTTTGTCGTAAAGCAGGCTTATGAACTCTCGGAAGCCATGGCTGCCGCGAAGGTCTGCTCCGTTATGAGAAGCCTCAAGCACTAGGGCGATGTCTTCGGCAGAGAAACGGTCAGCTAGCGGGTTGGCGAGGCTCGTAGCAAGCGTGTTGGCTTGGTCCCAAGTGACGGCGGTTGCGTAGATTTGAGCGGCGCGTGTGATCATCTCGGGCGTAGGTTCGGGGACGCCAGCCAATTGGTCGGCACTCAACGAGGCGAGAGCCTGTAGAGCTTTGGCACGCCACCAATCTATCTGCAGCGCTCGCTTTATCGCATGACCTTTATCATCGAACGTCTCCTGCAGAAGCCAGGTCTGAAGCACCACCTGGGTGGCGGTGTCGACCTGCTCGCCTGCTTCGCTGATACGCAGGGACGCTGCGCCGGCGAAGAGCACTGCGTCAGGAACACCGCTTTTTACCAACTTCTCAATTGCGGTGATCAACCGAGGCACCGCAATAGGTCGGTGCAATTCGACGGTCGCCTCAATGGCGACAAGCACGTTTGTATTCAGATGATAAGGGTGGGTCGCATCCGGCCACCCGAAAACGAGATCGTCGACAAAGGCGCGCACGAGCGCATCACGGGCATTCCCAATTTCAGCTCCACGCAGACGAGCTACAGCGTCGTCCAAGGCCGTTGGAAAGTAGGGCGATACAATCACTGCTTGAAGGCTCGCGAGTGCTGCTTTGCCTTGCCGCGCCTGCTGCGACAAAACGTAAGTCAGAGCAGAACGGATGTGCAGTCGCGCAAGCTCGGCTGCTGGCGCATAGGGTTGGGCGTCATGTGAGAAGGTTGGGTGGGCGCAGCGGTTGCGGTCAGCCCGGAGCCGACTTAGCTCCTCAAACTCCTGATGGCCGAAGAAGTCGAACTTATCCCTAAAATCCTCAAGCAGGTTGCGCTCAATCTCGAGTAGCCCCTTGATCGCCTGCACGCTTCCGCTTCGCTGCTGCTCTTGGAGTGCATCAAGCTGCGTCACGAGGGTAACGGCTTCTTGGTCCCCATTAGAAGCTAGCCCGCGCAGCTTCGCAATTAAGTCGAAGCATACGGCTACATGCGTCGAGACAATCGCGGCACGATAAGCTCCGGCCTCGTAACAGCGCACAGCTTCCCGAATATGCGCTTTCGCGTCGTCACCGACGCATCGAAGGATCAGTTCTTCGAAGCCAAGTATCACAGCAGCGCCTCATCCGGTGAGTGAAGGCCGCTCGCGCGGCGTCCATGAGCGCTTAGCGCAATGAAGAGTGCTTGTCGCGACAGACGGAAAACTCATCAGGCTTGAGACTCCCGCGTGGCAGTATCACGGGCGGCGCGTTGCCGACCTGCAGCTCGTCGGCAATTGAATGACTTGTTTCCGGCAGGAGCGTTCATTCAGCCTAGATCTTGGAATGGACGAGATTGGTCGCGAGCCGCCCATCGTGCGCCCCTCTGGCATACCCCTTTGCGGCCATTCGCGGCTCGTTTCCGGCTCACCAACTTCAGCCATCCATTCACCAGCCAGGCGAGGCCGATTGAGGCTGGCGGTAACGCCGTTGGATGAGATCATGCTTGGGTGTAACTGCTCTGCAGCGGATTTCATGGGAGTGTACGAATGCCAACAAGCCGACGTGTTCCGAGGCACGTACGTGATGACAGTGGGCTCACAGCTCGATTTCGCGTCAAATTGGCTGAGGCCACAGCTGCACGCCTAGACGTTAGCGAGTGGCGGAAGTTCGTAGTCCTCCATCAACTCGAAGCATGGGCGGAGCATCAGTACAGGTTCTTTCGGAGCATCGAGTGGGGAGATGCTGACGCCGAAGGCAACATCCTGAGGTTGATTTCGTACATAGTGGATCAGCAGAACGATGACGCGGTTCTCGATCTTTTCGAGCGACCGACTGTGCAGCGCTGGTTCAAGCAGAATGACCCGACTTTCCTGGACCTATGGAAAGGGCAACAAGATCCACTGCTTGAAGCGTTAGGCCACGGTCTCGCGGAGATCCAAGACGTTAACGATGTTATCGATCTTAGTCAGTACGCCGCGCGTCTCCGCGCAGCCCTGCCCGCCGACCCTCAGCTGGCAATTGGGACCACCAAAGATCTCCTCGAGGCAACAATGCGTACGATCTTACAGCGTCGCGGCTTCAAAAACCTGGAGGCGCTGGCTTTTCCCGATCTCGCGACGCGGTGTCTCAACGAGCTCGGTCTAGTCGGAACGACTCCGCCAACGACCAAGCGCGAGCGAGCCATACGAAAAATCGCGAGTAGTGCCCGCACCATGATCGACACAGCGAACGAGCTCCGAAATGCAGCGGGAACGGGGCATGGAAAGGTGGTTGATGAAGAAGAGCCGATCAGCGCAGATGACGCCAGCCTTGTCGCGTCAAGCGGGCTGATCCTTGCCGCGTGGCTCATTCGACACGGCAAAGAGACGTAGCTCTACCAACGTTAATCGGGGCGACCCAACGTCGACGTTCAACCCCATTTCGGCTTCCCAATATATACCGTTCGTTCATGCGAAATTCCGGCCTGTGGCGCTCGTAAGACGCCTACCAAGTCGAGCTGCCGGAGTTGGGCCGCTTGCCGCGCGACAGGTTCTGGGTGACAGGCAGCTTAAGCAGACACCCACTTCGGAAATGCTCGGTTTCGTAACCCCGCCGCCGAGCGAAAATTGCATGGTGCTCTTTGAGCAACTCGCTAAGCTCCAGAACCAACGTGCGATGTGCGGGATCAAGGGACGCCCTCGAAACTCAGGGCCGACGGAGGGGTGATTTAGGCTCGATGATTAACGCCCTTGCGCTGAACCTCATTGCAGACGTCATGAGCTGGGATACCGAGGATGCCACAAAGGAATATGCGTGGCTGCGCCTCATGTCCGCTGTCAAGTATGACGGCTACTCGGATTTTCGGGCGGGCGTACGCTTTCTTGAGAACCTCGCTACCTGGCTGCGTCAGTTCCAGCCAACGGACCGGCCTGCCGCTTATGATTTTGTGAAGACGAGGCTCGTCTACCTCTCTCAGGCCGAAATGCAGAGGGTCATCGAGGTTTTTATCCCCGAGACGGTAACGCCGCATCTCAGAAAGGCCGCCGCCGCTGAGGCTGGGATCAAACCATGGGAGGTTTGGGGAAACCAGGGCGGAGTGGCGGCCTTCAATCGGCTGCTTCGCCGAAGCCTGTTCGTCGGTCTCAGCGACGGCAGCCGCATCGACATCCTCCGCCGGGCGAACTCGCCGCGCCTCGTGCAAGACCAGTTCGTACCGATGCTCGACATCGGCGACGAGAAGTGGCTCGATCTAGGTAAGGAGCTGATCGGCTCGCTCGGGCAGGATGCCCGCTTCGACAACGTCTACCTGATCGACGACTTCACCGCCTCAGGCACGACCTTCATCAGGCAGGTCGAGGGCAAGTGGAAGGGCAAGCTGAAGAAGTTCAACGATCTCGTGATCAAGGCGCGGGAATCGATGAAGGAGCAATTTCCCATCGCCGAAGACTACGCCCTCCACATCCACCATTACGTTTCCACCGAGCAGGCGCGGGTGGCGCTGGACGAACGTGTCGCAGACGCCAAGGCCAACCTGGAGAACCGCTCGTTCGACGAGGTAACGATCACCGAGGGCCTTCTTTTGCCATCGAGCCTCAAAATGGTCGGCGGTCACGACACGGCGATACTCGACTTGTGCGAACGCTACTACGACGACCATCTCTATCAGCGTTTAAAGAAGCATTGCGATGAGGCCGGACAGAGCGACATGAAGCGGGGCTACGCGAGTTGCGCCCTACCGATCGTGCTCGAGCACAACGCCCCCAACAACGCCATCCCGCTGCTCTGGGCAGAGACGACCGGTCGCAATGGCCATCCTATGCGCCCCCTCTTCCGTCGCCGCGATCGGCACGGCTAACCATATGGCCAACCCCTTTCTCCGCCGCGCCACCGAGTATGTCCGCGACGACGCCTCCTTTCTGGCGATCGTGAGCCCGGCGCCGCTCACGACATTCCTCGCAAAAAGCAAGCACAAGGACGAGATGTTCGAGCTGCCTGTCCGCATCATCGGCGAACCGGGCAGCGGAAAAACGATGCTAGCGAAGCTCGCCGAATTTCGAATGGTCGACGCGATCGCGCGGGATTTGTCTAGTTCGATCAATCGCGATCTCGCGGGAGCTCTCGGCAATGCGGGCTTTCTGGTTGGCGGCGTGCCGCGCGTCGCGGCCGTCCGCGAGCCAATGGAATCCGACTACCGAGACTTCTGGGAACTGCCCTACGACGAGGCGGTCAAGACGAAGCTCGCCTTCTGGTTCGCGCAGGCGCGATCGGTATTGGGCCTCATCCGCAACCTCACCGTTAACCGTCGGCGCGGCCTATCCGACATCCGGTTCGTCGCACGGGATGCCTCGGAAGCCCAGGTCGAGCAGATCGGCGGTCTCGATCCGGCCGGCATTCGCGAGCGTGCCCTCGAAGTCCAGAAGGCGATCTACTCGGTGGTGGCGGGACTGCGGCCGCCAAGCATCGAGAATCTGCCGCCCGCTGCGACAGCCCCCTACAATCCCTTTGAGGCGATCAGCCAGGTCGAGATTGAATGGAAGGGCGAGACCATCGCCCTCAGTCCGCTCGTCATGTTCGACGACGTCCACGCCCTCCATCCGAAGCAGCGCGACGGCCTGTTCGCCACGCTCGCCCGACGCGAGATCCGCTTCGGCCGATGGCTGATGATGCGGCTCGACGCCCTTAGCCCCGGCGCTGTCCTTGGCCAGCCCGGCGCGCAGGAAACACACAACCTCGCGACCGGCCGGGACTATGTCGAGATCAGGATGCAGGGCACCTCAGCGAGGGGCGCCGAGCGGCGCCAATTTCGGACCATGGCGCTCGATATGGCGAACCGGTACCTGCCATCTGTCCAGGTCCTTAAAAGTCGCGGCGCGACCGACTTCCAGGCTTTGCTGCCCGGTGAGGTCGGCACGATGACGGCGGCCCGGATCAAGGAGCTGGCCGGTCTGGCGAACAAGGATCAGCGCCGGCTCGAGATCACCGAGGCGCGGCGCCGCGAGCTAGAGGCGTTGGTGGACGAACATCTATCCGGCGCATCGTCACACGACCGGTCGGAAGAGCTGAGGCTAGCCATGACTCGGATCCTCATGCACCGCTATGCCAACCGGACGCAGCACCTAACTCCCTCTCTTTTCGAAGCCTTTGACCCGGATCCGAAGACGCCGATAAAGGTCAACGCCGGCGTCGCGGACGGTGCGAGGCTTCAGCTCCACCACGCCTACAAGCGGCCGCTTCACTTCGGCGTTGACGATCTCTGCGACGCGAGCAACGAGAACGCCGAGATCTTCCTCCAGTTCGCCGGAGCCCTAGTCGCCCGAATGGAGACGCGGGCGATCAGGAACCAGACGCCGGCGCTCACGGCATCGATGCAGGAGAGCGCTTTAGTCGAGAAGGCAAACGCGATCATGGACGGCTGGTCTTTCGCCTACGCCGCCAGGATTCGGAGGATGGTCGACGCTATCGCGAAGGAATGCGTGGAGGTCTCGCTCTCGCCGAACGCCCGTCTCGGTGCAGGCGCCAACGCAATCGCGATTCCCGAGGCCGAGATGCAGCAGCTTCTATCCAAAGAGGACGATCTCGCGATCTTGATGAAGCACGCGCTGGCCAACGGCACGATTGTGGTGACGCGCAATTATGGTCAGGGCGGCAAATCCTGGTGCCTGATCGAGCTGTCGGGCACCGTGTGTATCGCTTACGGGCTAACGCTGAAGCGCGGGGGGTTCCTCGAGAAGCGCCTCGCCTATCTACGCGAGGTCAGCGATTAGGATGGCAAGGGACCACTGGAGCAACTGCATCACCCACTTCGACGACGACGTCGGAGCGTTCGTGCGGGATTATTTCGCCGACCAAGGCAGGCGCTGCCTGCTCGTCGCCGCGGCCGGCTTCGACCCCAGATCGCAGGTCATCGCGAAGATGCTGTCCGAGACGCTGGGCGACCGGCTCGGCGCGCTCTTCATACGCGAGGAACGGGGGCGACCCGACGCGAACCTCATCGCCGACGCCGATGCGAACGAAGAGGCCCTCGCTGCGATCGTGCCGAACTATCGCGTTGAGCGGATCAACATATTCGGAGATGACGGCGCCGCCATCGGCGGCTCAAACGTCGCCGCCATGCTGTCGAAGACGGAGGTGGATCCCGCCACTACTGACGTCGTGCTGGACATGAGCGCACTCTCCATCGGTATCGGCTTCCCGGTCGCCAAGCTTCTACTCCTGGATTGCGAAGCCGCCGCGAACAGGGCATTTCACATTCTCATCGTCTCGAACCCCGAACTCGACGATCGGATTTCAAGCGAACCCGCCGAGCGCGCGATGCCGGTGAAGGGCTTCTCCGGTCAGGGCAGCCTCTCGCAGACGCTGAATCCGGCTCGCATCTGGATTCCCCAGCTCGCTCGGGGGCGCAAGGCTGCGCTGACGAACATCAGCCTGCAGGTCGGCGACTGCTACAAAGTCTGCCCGGTCCTTCCCTTCCCCGCCCGTGATCCGAGGCGGGCGGACGCGCTTGTCGGCGAATACGAGAACGAGCTCGTCAACGAGTGGCAGGTCGATCCCCGCGACCTGGTCTATGTGTCGGAGAGGAACCCGCTCGACAGCTACCGGACGATCTCGACGCTCAAGGAACGTTATGATCGCACCGTTGAGGGCACATACGAGCCGCTCGTCATCCTGTCTCCGATTGGCAGCAAGGTCATGGCGGCCGGTGCGTTGATGGCCGCAATCGAGCACGATCTGGCCGTCCAATACATCGAGACGGCACGTTACGAATTTGACGGCGCCGACCGTCGAGAAGATGACCCCAAGGACATGATCGTACACGTGCTACTCAGCGGGCCAGCATACGGTGACTACGGATGCGTCGCCTCCGCCGAACCAGAATGAGCCCGGTTTTCTCCGAAAAGCTCGACGGGCTCGACGATACCGTTCGACTGCTGAAGGCTTTCGACGCCGGCTCCATCTCGGGCGCACTCTCCGAAGGCCGCGGGCGTCATGCGCTGGCCGTCGGCTCGGGTGGATCTGCGATCGCCGCCAGCTTCCTGTCTCGATGCCGCGACACGCTAGGTCTCGGCCCAACGACCATCGAGACCCCGATGGATCTCGTTCTGGGCGGCTACGATCTCAGCGGCTCAGACGTCTGGCTGTTCAGCGCAGGTGCGGACAACGCCGACATCGTTGCAGCGGCGGTCTCGGCGCGTCAGCGGCGGTGCCGACGACTCCATATCGTAACGCGTGGGCCGTCAGGCGCTGCGGCCGAAATCGTGGCGGCCAGCGGTGGCACTGTCCATGCCGTGCCGGCGGCCACCATCCAAGACGGCTATCTCGCCACACATTCCATGATTGCAACCGTCGGCGCTCTCCTTTTGGCGTCGGATGCCGTGGCCCATGACGCACGCGGGCGTGACGAACTCGTGGCCGCCCTGCTTGTCGGGCTTGCCGAGAGCCGTACGGCGGCCGCCCGGTCGGCGATGGCCGAGCGCTTCGCCTCGCTCGGCCGTCGCGACACGATCCTGATCCTCGCGGACCCGCAATTAGGGCCCATTTCGACCCTGATCGACACGTCCATCTGGGAAGCATCCCTCTGCTCCGTCCAAAGGGTCGATTTCAGAAACTTTGCGCATGGACGGCACGGCTGGATCCATCATCGGGCGGACGAGACGCTAATCGTCGCGCTCACCGCCATGGAGACGCGGGAGGTCTGGGCGCCGATCGCCTCCGTGCTCCCGCCGACGATCCGGGTGCTTAGCTTCGACCTCGGCGATGGCGGACGTCTATCGAACGCCCTCGGCATCATCGATGGTCTCACGATGATCGAGGCAATGGGCCAAGCGGTCAGCGTAGACCCGGGAAAGCCCGGATATGGCCAGTTTGGGCCAGCGATCTACGACAATCGCTCGCTTGAGGCGGTCGCGAGCGGTATGCCGGCAAGCGTTCGTCACAAGCGCGCCGCAATGGCCCGCTCTGACGAGAGGGGTGCCGCACCGGATCCGCTCCTGATCCATGCCCGGAACCGTCTCGAAAAGCTTGTCGCCGCGACGATCGGTGGTCTCGTCTTCGATTATGACGGCACCCTCGTCGCCACGGCCGAACGGTTCTCCCCACCCAGGGCGGAGATCGTCGAGCAGCTCGTCAGGCTCGATGCGGCCGGTGTCAGGCTCGGCATCGCCACAGGTCGAGGCAACTCGGCGGGCAAAGATCTGCGGAAGGTGCTTCCGCCAGACATGCATCCTCGCGTAGTAGTAGGTTACTACAACGGCAGCCACGTCGTGCCGCTCGATGTGGACATCGAGCGCGAGCCGCCAATCGCAGATCCGATCATTGCTGCGACGGCCGACTGGTTGCGCTCGCACCAAGACCTGTTCGTCGCCTCGAACTATAAGGTGGGGCCGCTCCAGATCACAATCAACGCGGAGCTGCTTCGGCGCCCCTACCGGTTCCGGCGCGACATGGTTGAATGTCCCCTCATTCAAACCGGTCAGGTGCGGGTCACTGGATCAGGCCACAGCTTCGACATCATCGCCGCTACGGCAACCAAGCTCAGGGTGGTAGAGACGATCCGGAATGCGCTCTCCAGAGAGAAGGAAATCCTCTGCTTCGGCGACAGCGGCTCAAGGAGTGGAAATGATCATGCGCTCCTCTCCCACCCTTTCGGGATCAGCGTTGGAGAGGTATGCGGCGCGCCAAACGGTTGCTGGTCCCTGTTCGGCGACCATCCCTCCGGGCCCGATGCGCTTCTTAATGCGCTCTATGCTCTGGTACCCTTCCCACCTGATGACGGGATTCGACTCGATGTCCACTCGATGGCTCTCGACACCCCATATGCAAATGGAACATAATAAGAACATGGGCGCAGCGACTCGTTTTAACCATTGTGTCGACATAGCGGGGACGGGCTTCACGGTGCTCGATCGCATCTACGCGGACGGCGCCCTGGCCGACGAGAGTCTAGGCGGCTCGTGTGGCAACGTGCTCCTCTCCCTCGCAATGTTGAACCGTCAAGTGGCTCCCGTTCTCACTCTTGGTGACGACGACGAAGGTGAGCGGCTTGTCTGTGAGTTCGTCAGCGCTGGAGCATCAATCGAGTACATACACCTGCGGAACGATATTCGGTCGCCCGTTCTCGCCCAGGAATTGGACACCGCCTCCGGCATCCACGGGTTCAGCTTTGTGTGTCCTGAGACGAGGGTCCAGCTTCCGCGATACCAACCGATCGGCCAGGCCGAGCTTGCGCTTGCCCTGCCCGTCCTCACCCACTGCTCGGTCTTCTATGCCGACAGACTGTCCGACAGCATCATCGAGGCGATGAAGACGGCGTGGTCCGCTGGCGCGATCATATTCTTCGAGCCGTCCGAGATCGAGGATGACACGATGTTCGATGAGGCGATGCGTATGGTCTCCGTTCTCAAATATTCGGTAGACCGGCTCGGCGAGCGGCTCTCCAACATCGCGCACCACTGCGTGTGCATCGTCACGCACGGCGCGGCGGGTCTCGAAGTGAAGCACGGCGAGATCGCCCGCTGGTGCCACGCCATCGACGCCCCCGTCGTCCTCGACACCTGCGGTTCCGGCGACATGGTGAGCGTGGGGGTCATCGACTGGATGATCTCCAATCAGATAGGGCCAGAACGTCTGACCGCCGTCGACTTAATCGGCGGGATCGTCGCCGGGCAGCGGCTTGCGGCAGAGAACTGCGCCTATGCCGGTGCCCGTGGAGTCTTTCGAAAGCGCGGTGCTAGTTACGTTCGGCAAATGCTCTGCGAAAACACCTCCTTCTGATCGTCGCGCTATTCCGCGGCGACCATGTATGGGGTCGCATCGCCGCCGGCCTCTGCCGGTGTCTGTTCCTCGGATCGAAGCTCGGCGCGAAGCTCCATCAACATCACGCCCAGCATATTCTTGCCGACGCCGCCGACCTCACCCCATAGCCGGTTGACCTCGTTGTCGACCGTCGCGCTCTCAACCAGGCGAGCGTGGCCCGTGGATAAAAGCAGATCGCGAAGATCATCGTGCTGGGTGAACTTGGCGCGAAGGACTGCCCGCATCCGGTCGAACTTGGTCTTCGACCAGCCGGGAGCCACATCCCAGTAGTAGAGCCCATGGGCCGCCATCGCGAGTAGCGATGGGGACGGTGCCTCCATGAGCCATCGACGGACACTCGGCTTCCTGGCCTTGCCTGCTTGATAGGCATGCTCGCTTGTCGCGAACTCCTCCCCCTCGAACTCGATCATACGCCGGTAGAGATTGCTGAACGGGCCGTAGGGCTTGTCGCTAGCCCGGTAGAAGCGGATCTCGTCCATTAACATGTCCTTGCAAATCTGCAGTGCTCTAGCCATGCTGATTTGCATGAAACCAAGCAACAAGCAATTAGAGTTGGTGTCCGATTCGATCGCGGCGGCCTATGCCGACCAGAAGCTGTCGAACGCGGAAATCGGTAGAATTGCTGGCGTTCACCCGAGCCAGGTCGGTCGGATCTGCTCCGGGAAGTTCAAGACGTTCAGCCATAACGTCGTGCAGATCTGCAAGGCGCTAGGCGTGAAGGTGCCACGCTTGGAGCCTGATGCTGGCGAGACAGATCCCGAATGGGCGCAAGCGCAGTCTAGCATGCGCCGCGTATGGGACGAGACCCCCGAGGGTGCGCGGGTTATCGCACGGATGCTCAACGCGGTCGCCGAGTTGCAGGCGAAAAGCGATCCTCGGTAAATCTCACGCGATTAGAATAAGCCTCTGCCCTTCGATCACGCCCGAAATAATGAACAGGCACCCGTTTTCATGCATGGCATCGGCAGCAATGAATGACGACAAATGGGGCGCCTAGCTGCCGTGCATAGGTGCGCCAACTAATGTCCGCTCCCCGGGGAGCCGCTCCAACCCGGTCAGTTCGCAATTGATCCCCGCTAGGGTTGGAGCTCCCTGCTCCCCGCCTGAACAGAAGTCCGCTTACGCCGGCCAAGCGCTCAAAAGCAGCCGTTCCGCTTCCCACCCGGTGAGCCATGCAAAGTGCTCTATTCCAAAGTGATTGAGAGGAAGGCCGACCGGTACGATAGCTGGCATGCAACGGCTGATGAAGCCCGAACGCTGCCGATGCCGGCTCTATCGGAGCCGGTCTGCTGGGAAGACTATCAAAGCCGTGCCACCCGCCCGGTCCGGGGCGTTAACGACCGAGCCGCGTCGCCACAGGAGCTACGATCTAGTCGCAGAACGCGTCCTCCGTGTGGTTCATCTCGCAACCGCGAGATGCCGCTGCAGGTTGTCGCTTATGCCTACAGCCAAGGATCATTGGGACGGATGTTCTCGCTAGCAAAGGCGTCCTCCTCGCTGCTGTGGGTCACACCATCCTCATCTGCATAAATTAGGATTGGACCTGCAAAGATGTACTCTGAATAGTGCTGATCGCGCAGCGCCCAGCTCATCAGCTGCGTGAGCGCATCCACCTGGTCGTCATGGCGACCAGATGGGAAACTCAGCAGCTCGCTCTTGAACTCCGCGAGCCAAGGCGCATCGCGGGGCAGCAGCAGCTGCCCCCCTTCAATCTGGCCGGAGACACCTAGCATACGCGACAGCTTGTCGCCTTCGGGCTTGCGCGCGATCGGCGCAGGAACATGCCGCGGCTTCTCGGCGCGCAGGGTCTGGATAAGCTGCTGGCCGGAGGCCTGATCCTCGATCAGCAGCACGGTTGCGTGGTGATGCTGCGCGAGCCGGATCACGTGTCGTTTGAGCTCGGGGAAGTTCAGCTTGCGGCGGAACACATCCAGGATGCGGACCATACCCCGGTGCACATGGGCGGTGATCCCGACCGAATAGTCGTTGAGCGCGCCGTCCTTGGAGGCGGTATCCCATGATTGCACAATCCGTCCGGCAGAGGCCGGATCGAAGCTGTCCTCATAAGATCGAAGCCAGTCGGCCTTGACCACGTTGCCCTCGGCCGGAACCGGGGTCTGCTGGTACTGGGCCTCGAAGTACACCGATCCCTGCAGACGCTTGATGTCCATCAGCGCGGCCAAGGGCTCATGTGCGGCGTGAAGCACCTCGCCGCTCCGGCGATGGTAGGTACGCCCTCTGGTGAGCGAAACCGTAACGGGCTCCGGCGCTATCGCGGGCAGAGACAGATGGTCCCAGCCACCAGCTTCAAGCAACATCCCGGCCAGATCATACTGGTGCAGGCGCTGCATGACGGTGACGATCGCCCCGCGGCTCTTGTCATTGAGCCGGGAGGCCAAGGTGGAACCGAACCAGTCATTCACCCCGTCGCGTAACGTTTGCGAGTTGGCCTCCTTGGGATTGATCGGGTCATCCAGGATGATGATGTCGCCACCGCGCCCCGTCAGCGTGCCGCCCACCGAGGTTGCTAGCCGGCCCCCAATGCGGGTCGTCTCGAAATCATGCACCGCCGAGCGGTTGGACGCGATCACGGTCCCGGGGAATAGCGCCTTGTACCAACGGGTCTGTATCAGCGAACGGCAGTCGCGCGCGTGTTTCAGCGCCAGCTCCTGCGAATAGCTCACGCACACGAAGCTGAGCGTGGGGTCCCGACCCAGGCACCAAGCAACCCAAGCCACCGACACCATCACCGACTTCAGATTGCGCGGCGGCAGCGTAATCAGCAGCCGGCGCGAGACGCCGCGGTGAACCTGGTCAAGCTGGTGCGATATAGCATCATGGTGCCAGTTGCTGAGGAGATTGGCCCCGCCATGGATCTTGGGAAAAGCGCCGATCAGGAACGAGCCGAAGTCGCGGCGCTGTAGTTCCTCGATGAAGGCCTCGGCGTTGCCGATGCCGGGCGGGAGCGGGCTCATGCCCGCCTGTCCCCATCCGCGTCGTCGTGCTCGTCGCCTCCTGCCGCTGGCAACGGCTCGGCCGCATTGCCCTCGGCCGCGTGGCCGGTGAGGAACTGCTCCAGGATCAGGGCCTCCGTATCGGACAGGCGGCGCTCAGCGGGCCGCTCGTCTTCAAAGCCTTCTGCCTGGATGACGAGGGAGAGGAGCTTGTCGGCGGCCGCCACATTGCCCTTCGCCGCCTTGGCAGCGAGCGCCTTGATGATCAGGCGGCGCTTGCGCAGCCGCCGTGGCCGGCCGTTCTCCGTCACAGTCACATATTCATCGAGCTCGGACTTCAGCTCCGCCTTCAACCCTCGCGCTCCGCGGGGACGACCCTTGGGGTTGCCGGAAACGCCCGGCTGGAACCGGCTGTGCCGGGGCGGCTTGCCGTAGCCAACCTCGTAGCCGTCCTCGCGATCATCAGCCACGCGCCGCCTCCCCGCTGGCGCGGGCGGCCGCAACTTCCTCGAAGCTGCGCCCATCGGCATGCTGCGGCTGTAGCCCCGTCGCTTGCGTCAGCCGGCGGAGCGCCACATCGACATAGAGCGGATCGAGTTCGATCGCGGCACCGCGCCGCCGGGTCCGGTGCGCTGCAAGGAGCGTGGTCCCCGAGCCACTGAACGGGTCGAGGATCAGGTCACCGTGATTCGAGCAGTCAAGTATGGCATCGGCCACCAGCGCGACCGGCTTCACGGTGGGGTGATCAGCGAGGTCCTGCGCGCGGCCCTTGCGGAAGGTGTTGGCGCCGGCGACCTCCCACACATTGGTGCGGTACCGGCCCTTCTCACCGAGCCCGAAATTGTTGATGTGCTTGCCGGTCCCCGACTTGAACACGGATACGAGCTCATGGCGTGAACGGTAGAAGGTGCCCATGCCGGCATTGTTCTTGACCCAGACCACCAGCTGCTTGAACTCGGTATAGACACCGTCGCCAGCATCAAACACCTCGCGCAGGTGGCGCCAGTCCATGCAATGATAGTGGATCGAACCCGCTACGGAGAACCGGGCGCACAGGCGGAATACCACCCGCAGGAACCCAGTGAACTCGGCCGGGCTCATCTCGCCGGCCGCTTCGAGGAACTCGCGGTGCTGCACCGCGCCCAGCCCGGAGACGTGACCGGCGATCGGCACGTTATAGGGCGGATCGCTGAACACCATAGTGGCGCGTTCGTCCACGAGCAGCGCCTCGTAGCTGGCCGCATCCCGCGAGTTGCCGCAGTACAATCTGTGCTCACCGATCAACCACAGGTCGCCGGTGCGCGACACGGCCACGGCATCGGCCATGGGCAGTTCGACCGGCGGCTCGGGCTCGTCGGTCGTGACCCCGAGATCCAGATCGCCGAGCGAGAAGCCGGTAACATCGAGATCGTAGTCCTGTTCGAAGAGGAAAGTGAGCTCACCCTTGAGCGCCTCGTCATCCCAATCCGACAGCTCGGCCAGGCGATTGTCTGCCAGCGCAAAGGCTCGGCGATCGGCTTCGCTGACGAACCTGACGCGGATCACCGGCACCAGCTCGAGCCCGCGCAGGAGCGCTGCCTGTCGGCGGCCGACGCCCGCGGCGATAACGCCTTGGTCATCGATGATGATGGGGACGATAAAGCCGACCCGGTCGATTGCCCGCGCGATCTGCTCGATCTGCTTGCCGCTGTGCTTGCGGGCATGGGTCGACGCCACCTGCAGGGTGGCGGGATCGACCATCTCGATCCGGGGGTGGTTCAGGCCGTGCATGATCTGCTCCTCACAAGGGGAGCGAGCCAGTTACGGCACGGACGAAGGCAGCTTAAGAAGAATAAATCGGCGTTATCGGCACGAATTGCTCCACGCGGTAGCCTGGTCCGGGAACAGGCAGCCCGGTCTCAGGATCAATGCTGCCGCTTTCGAAGGGGAAGAAGTCCTCGAAGCGCTTGCCCTTCACCGCCCCGGTTGCGTGCGCATCCTTCACGATGTTCGCCATCGCTGTGAGCGTAGCGCGCTGGTCAACTGCGTGGAATATCTGCAGCAGCACTTGGTCTATCGGTGGGGCGAAGCCAGGCTCGTACGCACCATCCTTCACAATCCTGGCGCGCAGATCGCTCCCGCAAGTCTGTCGATAGAGCGCCATGAATGCGTGCAGATGCAAGCGAAGCAGGTAATTCGCTGGCCGGCCGCGTTGGGGCGCGAGCTCCTTCACCAGCTCGGACGCAGCTTGCCTGACATCTTCGCCCTCCAGTTTGGGAGCCAGAGGATCGCGGGCGCTGGCCAGCTGGAGCCCACGGTGGTTGATCGCCAGCTCGAGAGCGGGATTGATGCGCGTGCGTTTGGAGCGCCGCCGAGACCGCGGGTTCAGCTGTCGCTCTGCGTCTGCTAGCGACTCGTTGAAGGTGGGCCTGCCCTGCTGTGCCGTGAACGCAGCGGCGAAACTCCTCTGCAAATAGTGCAGGCGACCTCAGAACTGCGCCCCGAGGCGAGCCTCTCGCTGCTCCGGAGTCTCCGAGATTGCCGTGGCCGGCAAAACGGCCATCGTAATCACCTCCTCGTGCCAATTAAGTGTTGCTGTGAGCGGCTGCTAGCTGCCTGCTTTCTAATCCTAGATCCCTGTTAACCGGGCTAGGGAATTTGCCGTGAGAACCGCACTTTCTCGGGGATAGCGCCTCACCGTTGCGTCCAAACCTGGCCCGAAATCTCGACCTTCTCTGTTTGTACCCTGCAAAACAGCGATATGCATGCGAGACGGGTTCGCTCCAGACTGCAAGCCGCACCATGGAACATCGGACAGCCCTCACTTTGACCTGCACGCGGGCCACCGTCGTTTCGGCAGGCCGTAGGCTGAGCCACAGTGCCGCGCCACATCTTGCTTGTCCTAAACAGCTCGCGCGCTTGTGCTCATTCGTCCGCCATATTGCGCGCGCAAGTCAGGCTGCCACCAACCCTGCGATCGCCCGCTCGCCGGTGGCGTTGGGGAACAGTCCGGGCATCGCCTGCTCCGGTTCGATGCCATATGCCCCGGCAACGGCACCGGCTATCAGCGCATCGAGCCGCATGGTGGGCCTGAGATCGCGCTCCTCGTACAGCTGACCTGGCGCAAGGCCCGGCCAATCGGCCAGCACGCGCCCGCCGGCGACCCGCCCGCCCAACAGCATCGCCGCGCTTGCCGTACCGTGATCGGTGCCGCCGGTGCCGTTGACCGCCACCGTGCGGCCGAACTCCGTGGCGATCAGCACGATCGTGTCGGCCCATGCCGGACCAAGACCTTCGCGCAACGCCGCCACCAGCGCGTCCAGCCCGCGCAGATTGGCTGCCAACCGCCCCTTCTGCTGGGCATGGGTATCCCACCCGCCGGTCTCGATCATGGCGATCCGCGCGCCGTCCGCCGGCTGCAGCAGCCGCGCCGCCAGCGCGCCGGTCGCGGCGGCGTTGCGGCCATTGTCGCCCGCAAGATCGCCGGTCAGTTCGCGCGTGGACAGCGCCTCGCTCCACAGCCCGTGCAACTGGCTGTCGCCTTCGTACAGCATGGCGACACGCGCCAGCAGGTCGTCCGATGCATCAGGCAGCGCCGACGGGGCGTAGCTCGCCACCGGCTGCGGGCCACGCAGCGCCAGCGGAACCGTTGCGGTGATCGCGATCGCGCGCGCCTGTTCCTCCGGCAACAACGCCAGCATCCGGTTCAGCCAGCCGTCCTTCAACTGGTAGGCACTGGCCCCGCCGGTCTCCAGCACGTTCTGCCCGTCGAAGTGCGATCGTTCGCGGTAAGGACTCGCGACAGCCTGCGCCAGCAGCGCCTGTCCTTCGCCATACAGGGTGGACACGGTGCCGAGCGCCGGGTGCAGCGCGAACATGCCGTCCAGCTTCGGCGCCGCCAGCAACTCCTCCGCCAAGGCGCCGCGATGCCCGGCATAGGCCGGGTCACCAGTCGGGGCGACGATGTGCAGCCCGTCTGCGGCGCCCCGCTGTATGATGAATACGAAGCGCCGGTCGGTCGCCGCGCGGGCGAATGCCATGCGCGGCGCAACTCCCATGGCGAGTGCGGTGGCGCCGGCGCTGACGAGCATGGTTCTACGATCAAGGGTCGTGGGGATCATCGGACTATCTCCGCATCATCTCGGGCGCGACCAGCAGCAGCGCCACGGCCTGGCTGCCGCTTTCGGCGCGCGCGATCGCCTGCGCGGTGGCGGGCGAGAGGGCATCGGGGAACAGGCTGGCGGCGAGCGCGCGCGCATCCGGCTCACCGGCGCGGGAAGCCAGCCGCTCGGCCGCCTCCACCCGGCGCATGATCGCGTCCGGCCCGGCCCAGCTCGGTGCCAGATCGTCATATCCGACCGGCTGCCCCGGCCGCCAAACCGGCTGGCCCAGTTGCGTCATCAGCCCCGCCATCGCGCGCGGCTGCACCTCGCCGATACCCAGCGCGCGATGGGTGCCGATCGCCCATTCCCAAGGGTTGCGGAACTTGGCTGGCGCGGGTGTCCATGCTTCCGGACTGGCAACCAGCGCGCGGTATATCGTGGGCAGATCGCCCCCACTCGCCGTCCAAGCCGCCTCCAGCCGGTCCACCATTGGTCCGGGGGGCGTGTCGCCGGCGAAATGCCGCGCCAGCTTGGTGGCGAGATGACGGGCGGTGGCGGGGTGCGCGGCGAGGTCCGCCAGCACTGCCTGCCCCTGCTCCTCGCCACCGGCGGCATAGCCCTTGTCCATGATCGTGCGCCCGCCCGGCTGGTGGATTCGGCCGTCGAACATAAAGCTACCCGGCTCCGCTTCGCGCTGCCGCGCACCGCCACGGCGGGCCAGACCGCCAACCGTCCAGCCGGTCAGCGCGCGCGCCAGTTCGGTCACATCCGCCTGGGTATATCCGGTGCGCACGCCCAGCGTGTGCAATTCCATGATTTCGCGCGCGAGATTCTCGTTCAACCCACGCTGGCGCTGGCGTCCCGCCGCACGCTGCCCCGCCGGGCTGTCGGGACCGACGGACTGCGCCTGATCCAGATAGAGCAGCATCGCCGGGTGCCGCTCCACCGCATTCAGCATGTCGCCAAAGCGGCCCAGCAGATGCGGGCGCACCGCCTCGAACTCCAACGGGCCGGCGAGGCCGTTCAGCTCCAGCCGGTCGGCGGAGACCGCGAAGTGATTGGCCCAGAAATGCACCAGCCGCTCCGCAAACGGCGCGGGGCTGGTCAGGGCGGCATTGGTGCGCGCCGCGACGGCAGCCGCGTAATCGCCCCGCGCGTCCTGCGCCGCCTCCCGCCGCGCAGCCATCTGCGCGCTGCGATCATCGCCCGCCTGGCCGCGCAATTCACGCTGGCGGGAACGGAAGTCAGCAATGTTGCGTGCGGCATCGGCGCTGCCGGGCGCGGCGGCGATGGCCGGCGGGCGGGGGTCATAAAGGTCAAGCTGGTCGATCAGCCATTGGCGTGGATTAGCCGGCGGAGCCTGGCCCGGGATGGCACCCAGGCCGAAACGATTGAGGGCAATACTGGCCTCGCTCATGCGCGAACCTCCTTCCACCGCCCGGTCAAGCCAGATCGGCGTGCTGCTCTCCTTCCCGCTCTCCGTCTACGCCGCCCAATGTGAACCCAGCCTGCCGATGTCAGTAGACGACGACGCTGCGGATGCTTTCCCCCGCATGCATCAGGTCGAAGCCCTTGTTGATCTCCTCCAGCGTCAGAACGTGGGTGATCATCGAGTCGATCGCGATCTTGCCGTCCATGTACCAGTCGACGATCTTGGGCACGTCGGTCCGCCCCTTCGCGCCGCCGAACGCCGTGCCGCGCCAGTTGCGTCCGGTGACGAGCTGGAATGGCCGCGTCGCGATCTCCTTGCCCGCCTCGGCGACACCGATGACGATGCTGGTGCCCCAGCCGCGATGGCACGCCTCCAGCGCGGTGCGCATTACCTCGGTGTTGCCGGTGCAATCGAAGGTGTAGTCGGCCCCGCCATCCGTCAGCGCGACGACCTGCGCCACGACCTCGTCCCGGCTCATCCCTCTGGTGTTCAGGAAATGCGTCATGCCGAACTGCCGGCCCCACTCTTCGCGGTCGGGATTAATGTCGACGCCGACGATCATGTTCGCGCCCGCCAACCTAGCACCCTGAATGACGTTGAGGCCGATCCCGCCGAGGCCGAACACCACCACGTTGTCGCCCACCTGCACCTTGGCGGTGTTGACCACGGCGCCGACGCCCGTGGTGACGCCGCAGCCGATGTAGCAGCTGGTCTGGAACGGTGCGTCCGTGCGGATCTTCGCCACGGCGATCTCCGGCAGCACGGTGAAGTTGCTGAAGGTCGAACAGCCCATGTAGTGGAAGATCGGCTGCCCCTTGTGGCTGAAGCGCGTCGTCCCATCCGGCATCAGCCCCCGCCCTTGCGTCGCGCGGATCGCGGTACACAGGTTCGTCTTGCCCGACAGGCACGACTTACACTGCCGGCATTCGGGGGTGTACAGCGGGATCACATGGTCGCCCGGAACCACGCTGGTCACGCCCGCCCCGACCTCGCGCACGATGCCGGCGCCTTCGTGGCCCAGCACCGACGGGAAGATGCCCTCGCTGTCGAGACCGTCCAGCGTGTAGGCATCGGTATGGCAGATACCGGTCGCCATGATCTCCACCAGCACCTCGCCGGCCTTGGGACCTTCCAGATCCAGCTCGACGATCTCCAGCGGCTGCTTGGGCGCAAAGGCGACGGCGGCACGGGTCTTCATGGGGCAGGTCCTTCCAAAGTGCTGCCCCGCGGGTACCCCCGCGCCGCGCCCCTCGCAAGCACGTCACCCGGACACTTGTGCCGCGCCCGCCGTTTACCCTGCCGACACAGATAGTTGGCGGAGCGAGAGATGCAGGATTACGAGACCACGCGCCGCACGGTGCTGGGCGGCACGGTGCTGGGGCTGGCGGCGGGCGCGATGGGTGCGGGCCCGGCTGCGGCGCAGGAAGGCGGCGCACCGGGGTCGGGCGGGGCCGGGCAGCGCCGGCTGCGGGATCCCCGCAACGCCTATACCCGCGAACCCTTCCCCGAACAGAAGCAGGAGTGGCCCGGCCTGGCCAGCCAGATGACGCCCCGCCCCGATCATGGGGAGACCAGCTATCGCGGTTCGGGCAAGCTGACGGGGCGCCGCGCGCTGATCACCGGCGGCGACAGCGGCATCGGCCGGGCCGCCGCCATCGCTTTCGCCCGCGAAGGGGCAGACGTCGCCATCAACTACTACCCGACGGAGGAGCCCGATGCGCAGGAGGTCAAGCAGCTGATCGAGCAGGCGGGCCGCAAGGCGGTGCTGCTGCCCGCCGACATCCGCACGCTGGCCGCATGCGAGCAGACGGTGGCCAAGGCGATCGAGGCGCTGGGCGGGCTCGACATCCTGGTAAACAACGCCGCCTACCAGCAAAGCAAGGCCGACATCCTGGAGATCAGCGACGAGCAGTTCGTCCGCACCTACGAGACGAACATCTTCCACACCTTCCGCTTCAGCAAGGCGGCGATCCCGTCCATGCCGCCCGGTGCCGTCATCATCAACACGATCAGCCAGAACTCCTACGACCCGGAAGAGGAGATGATCGATTATGCCAGTACCAAGGCGGCGATCCAGAACCTGACGCGCGGCATGGCCAAGCAATTGGCGAAGAAGGGCATCCGGGTGAACGCGGTCAGCCCCGGCCCTATCTGGACCCCGCTGCAGGTCGCGGGCGGGCAGCTGCCGGGAACGATGGGCGAGTTCGG
Organism: Croceibacterium sp. TMG7-5b_MA50; assembly: GCF_039830145.1. Lineage (NCBI taxonomy): Bacteria > Pseudomonadati > Pseudomonadota > Alphaproteobacteria > Sphingomonadales > Erythrobacteraceae > Croceibacterium > Croceibacterium sp. TMG7-5b_MA50. The sequence goes on from NZ_CP156082.1 coordinate 1,885,930, forward strand.
GCAGGACACGCCGCTGGGCCGCGCGGGGCAGCCGGCCGAACTGGGCGCGCTGTATGTCGCGCTGGCCAGCGACGAGACGACCTTCTCCACCGGCACCGCCGTCGGCGCGCACGGGGGCAGCGGCAACCCTTGAGCCCGGGCGGCGCAGGATGCATGGGCGATCCCGTTGTTGAAGGGGATTGCCCATGACCGCCGAACCCGCATTGCTGCTGATCGATGCCGGCGGCACCATCGCCTCCGTGCCGGACGACCACGGCGTGCTGGTCGGCCGCGAAGGCAGCGCCGGCCTCACCGCCGCGCTGCCGCCGGTGCCGTATCGGCTGACGGAGCGGCAGGCCTATGCCGGCCTCAGCGAGGACATGGCCTTGGCCGACGCGCTGCGGATCGCCGACATGGTCGCCGTGGCGGAACGGGAGGGCCTGGCTGGCGTGGTGGTGGCGCACGGCACCGACACGATGGAGGATGTCGCCTTCCTCATCGACCTGCTGCATCCCGGCGCGATCCCGGTGGTGTTCACCGGCGCGCAGCGGGCGCCCGGTGCGCCCGGGGCGGACGGGATGGCCAACCTGCTGGATGCCCTCGCCGTGGCGGCGCATCCGGCGGCGCGCGGCATCGGCAGCGCGATCGTGTTCGGAGGGCGCATCCTGTCCGCGCCCGTTGCCATGAAGCTGGACAGCAGTGGGCCGGAGGCGTTCGGCCCGCAAGGCGCCGCCATCGGCCGGGTGGACGAATATGGCGTCCGGCTGGAACTGCTGCCCCGCCGCCGTCCGCCCTTCGATCCGGTCACGCCCGAACCGGAGGTGGAGATCGTCGCCCTGGGCCTTGGCAGCGGCGGGCGGCAGGTGGACCTGCTCGTGCAGGCGGGCGTGCGCGGCATCGTCGTGCAGGGCTTCGGGCGGGGCAACGTACCCGGCGAAGTGCTGCCCGCGCTAGAACGCGCCAAAGCGGCGGGCGTGCTGCTGGGCATTGCCACCCATTGCATCGGCGGCGGCACCGCGCCGTCCTATGCCTCCGGCGCCGCGCTGGCCCGACTGGGCGCGGTACCCGCCGGGCTGCTCAGCGCCCGCAAGCTGCGGCTGCTGCTGGCCGTGGCGCTGGGCGATGGACGCCCGGCTGCCGAGGCGGAGCGGCTGGCGCGTGATTGGCTGGCGCCGCAGGCCTAGCCCGTCCGCAGGCCCAGGAAGCGGCTGGCCCGGGCGGACCGGCGCAGCACGCTTTGTTCCAGCGCCACCAGCACCGCCAGGCTTATCCCGAACAGCGGCACCACGAAGCCGAGCAGCACCGTCAGCGCCACCAGCGCCCAGCTATGGCGCAGCTGCCCCTGCGGCGGCGGCGCGCCCAGTCTGCCGGTGGGCCGCCGCCGCCACCACAGGACGAGGCCGGCCACCGCCATGAGTGACAGGCCGGCTACCACCGCCAGGCCCAGCAACTGGTTGGCCCAGCCGAACAGCGCGCCTTCATGGATGGCGATGCCATAGCCGACCGCGCGGTCGATCGGGTGCCGGTCGGCGAAATCGAGCCTGCCGACGACCTGCCCGGCGGTGCCGTCCACCTCCACCGCGTCACGCAAGGGGCGATTGACGGAATTGCTGGCCGCCCGCCAGATCATGCTGCCGGCCTCCGCCGGGGGAGTGACATGGACGGGGCCGGCGAGATCCAGCCCGGCCACCGCCGGCACCACCTGGTCGAGCTGCGCCAGCGCTGCGGGCGCGGCAGGCTGCACCATCCCGTGATGCGCGTGATCGTCCGCCCGTGCGCCACGCGCCGCGCGGTCCAGCGCGGCGCGGCTGGCGGCCTCCGCCGCGGAGCCTTGCGACCAGTCCACCGGCCCGGCGCTCTGTCCCGTGACCTGCCGCACATGTGCTAGGTAATCGCTCCAGCTCAGCGCCCAGGGCAGGCCCGACAGGATCAGGAACGCGGCGGCGAGTGACAGCCAGACGCCCGTCACCGCGTGCAGGTCGCGCCACACGATCCGCCCGCGTGCGGTCAGCCGGGGCCACAGCACGCCGGCCCAGCCCTTGCGCCCGCGCGGCCACCACAGGAACAGGCCGGACAGCAGCAGAATCACCGTCCAGCTCGCCGCCAGTTCCACCAGAGCGGAGCCGGGGCGACCCGCCTTCAGCTCCCCATGCAGGCGCGCGATGAAGCGCATCAGCCGCGCCTCCTCCGCCACCCGGTACAGCACGGCGCCGGTCGCGGGGTGGAGGTAGACCCGCGTCTCCACCGCGCCCACGCCCACGATCACGCGCTGCGCGTCGTCCGGTTCGTCGGGCAGGATGAAGCTGTGCAGCACCGACCCCGGCACCGCGCCTTCCGCCCGCAGCGCCAGTTCGGATGGCGGCAGGCGCGGCCCCTCCAGCCGGAGCGTGTCGTATGGCCGGTCCAGCCACGCCTCGATCTGCGGTTTGAACAGGTAGATCGCGCCGGTGGCGGACAGCCACAGGATGAACGGCGCGGCGAACAGGCCGGCATAGAAGTGCCAGCGCCACACGGTGGCATACCAGCGTTCCGCGCGCATGGGCGCGCGCTCGGACGGGGAGGACATGAGAAAGCGATCCACTACTGACGGGAACACGGGCCGCGCACCGGCGGCAGGCGGTCAGTGGTGGGGCGGGGGTCCGGTGGCGGGCGGTGGCGGGGCGGCGAGGCCGCGGCCGATCATCACGGATCGCGGCAGCGGCGGCACACCCATGTCCGGGAACGATGCGTCTGACAGCGCGACGGGCGGCGATGGCAGCAAAGCGGCGGATGGCAACGCGGCATGGGGGCAGGTCTTGCCGTCCGCATCATCGGCGCCGTCATCGTCCAGCGCCGCCGCCAGCAGGCTGTTCGCGGCCGCCAGTGCCTGCTCCCGCGCTTGACCGTGCAATCCGGCGGAGCACAGCGTGATCGTCACGCCGGCGGCGGAGGCTCGCGGCATCCACCCGCGCGGCACAGCAACGCCCGCCAGCACGGCCAGCAGCAGGAGCACCAGCCCGCTACGCCGCACCACGCCAAGGATCGCTCCGTGCCCCATCGATCGGTGGTCTAGCCGGTGCTGCTACGCCTGACCATCCACCGGGCGGCAGCGTTGCAACCCGGTGCGGCGGCACTGCGCCACCAGCTCGCCGCGCTGGTTGAAGGCCCGGTGCGCGAAGGTGACGATACCCTGATCCGGCCGCGACCTGCTGGGCCTCAGTTCCAGCACCTCCGTCTCGATCCGCAGCGTGTCCCCGACGAACACTGGCCGCGGGAACCGCACCTCGTCCCATCCTAGATTGGCGACCGCGGTGCCCAGCGTCGTGTCGCCGACCGACACGCCCACCATCAGCCCCAGCACGAACACCGAATTGACCAGCACCTGCCCGAACTCGGTACCCGCCATGTATTCCGCATCGAGGTGCAATTGGGCGGGATTGTGCGTCAGGGTGGAGAACAGCAGGTTGTCCGTCTCCGTCACGGTGCGGCGGATCGGGTGGGCGAAGACCTGCCCCACCGCCAGTTCGTCGAACCACAGGCCCGCCATTGTCTCGCCTCCATCTCCCGTGCCAAGGCGTTAGCCTGGGGGGAGCGGGCGCGCCACCCATGCGTTGCCGCTGCCAAAGGAGAACGATCATGACCAACCGGCTGCCGCTGATCCTGCTTGCCGCCCTGTCGCTGACCGGCTGCAAGGCGCACTGGGACAATGTGCGCGAGGAAATGGCCCATACGCGGGACGATCCCGCCTGCGATGCCAGCGGGGTGCAGGGGCTGATCGGCCAGAAGGTCGACACCGCCATGGGCGAACGCCTGCGCAAGGGGACCCGTGCGAAGGACCTGCGCTGGGCGCCGCCGAACTCCGCCCTGACGATGGATTACCGGCCCGACCGGCTGACCGTCGCCTATGACGAGGATATGGCCATCACGCAGATCACCTGTGGCTGACAGAAGCGGGGTCGGCATCTGGCGGCAGGGCGCCGTCGGGCGCATCCGGCTGGCGCGCGGCGGGGCGCTGAACGCCCTTACTCCGGCGATGGTCGCGGCGATGACGGCGGCGCTGCTGGAATGGTGGGATGACGATACGCTCGGCACCATCATCCTGGATCACGACCCGGCCCATCGTGGCTTCTGCGCCGGGGGCGACGTCGCCTGGATGCGGCGGCAATTGCTGGCGGGTGAGCGGGCGGAGGTGCGGCGGTTCTTCCGCGACGAGTACCGCCTGAACCACCTGCTGCACACCTGTCCCAAGCGGCTCGTCTGCTTCATGGACGGGCCAACGATGGGCGGCGGCGTGGGTCTGGCGCTGCCGTGCCTGTACCGCATCGCCACCGAGAACACGGCTCTCGCCATGCCGGAAGGATCGATCGGCCTGTTCCCCGATGTCGGCACCGGCTGGTACCTGCCGCGCCTGCCACATCATATCGGGGCCTTCCTGGCGCTGACCGGCGCACGGCTGGACGGGGCGGAATGCCTGTGGGCTGGCCTTGCCACCCACTACCTGCCGGCGGCAGCGCTGGAGGACGCGATCGCCGCGATCACCGCCGATCCCGACGCGATAGAGGATGTGCTGGAACGCCTTGCCGCCGAACCCCCGCCCGCGCGGCTGGCGGGCAATGCCGAGAAGATCGAGCGGCTGTTCGCCGGCAGGTCGCTCACCGCGATCCGCGCCGCACTGGCGGCGGACGACAGCCGCTGGGCCGGGAAGGAACTGGCGGCAGTGGATGCGCGGTGCCCCACCAGCGCCGCGGTCGCGCTGCGGCTGTTCGCCACGCAGGTGCCGGACTTCGCCGCGCAGATGGCGCAAGACTACCGGATCGCCATCCGCATGATCGACCGCCCCGACTTTGCGGAGGGCGTGCGCGCGGTGCTGGTGGACAAGGAAGGGGAGCCGCTCTGGCAACCTCCGCCGAACGCGGCGGAGCTGGAAGCGCTGTTCGCGCCGCTGGCTGACGGGGCGGAGTGGACGCCGCTGTAGCGCCCTTGCCCGCCCCCAAGAAAATCTGCCCTGCCCGCCCGCTTGTGCAACGGCTGCGCAAGCGGCACTTCGCGCCCCGATATGCACCGCCTGACGCACCTCCAGCGGCTTGAGGCCGAATCGATCCACATCATGCGCGAGGTCGTGGCGGAGGCGCAGCGACCGGTGATGCTGTATTCCATCGGCAAGGACAGCGCGGTGATGCTCCACCTCGCCCGCAAGGCCTTCCACCCCGCGCCCCCGCCCTTCCCGCTGCTGCATGTCGACACGACGTGGAAATTCCGCGCCATGTACGCCATGCGCGAACGCGCGGCGGACGCGGCGGGCATGCAATTGCTGGTGCACCACAACCCGGAGGCGATGGAGCGCGGCATCAACCCGTTCGACCACGGCCCGCTGCATACCGACATGTGGAAGACGCAGGGGCTGAAGCAGGCGCTCGACAAATATGGGTTCGACGCGGCCTTCGGCGGCGCCCGCCGGGACGAGGAGAAGTCCAGGGCGAAGGAGCGCATCTTCTCCTTCCGCACGGCGAACCATGGCTGGGATCCCAAGAACCAGCGGCCGGAACTGTGGAACCTCTACAATGCGCGCAAGCACCGGGGCGAGAGCATCCGGGTGTTTCCGCTCAGCAACTGGACCGAGCTCGACATCTGGCAGTACATCATGGCTGAAGGGATCGACATCGTTCCCCTCTACCTCGCCGAACCGCGCCCCACGGTGGAGCGTGACGGCATGCTGCTGATGGTGGATGACGACCGCTTCCCGCTACTGCCGGGGGAGGAGCCGGTGATGCGTTCCGTCAGGTTCCGCACGCTCGGCTGCTACCCGCTGACGGGCGCGGTCGAGAGCGGGGCCGCGACGCTGCCGGAGGTCGTGCAGGAGATGCTGCTGACCACCACCAGCGAACGGCAGGGCCGCGCCATCGACAAGGACGAAGGCGGCGCCGGCATGGAGAAGAAGAAGCAGGAGGGGTATTTCTGATGGCCACCCTCCCCGACGAGACCCGCGCCTACACCCCCGACGCCCTGATCGCGGAGGATATCGGCGCCTACCTGCAGCAGCACCAGAACAAGGGGCTGCTGCGGTTCATCACCTGCGGCAGCGTGGATGACGGCAAGTCCACGCTGATCGGCCGCCTGCTATACGACAGCAAGATGATCTTCGAGGATCAGCTCGCCGCGCTGGAGGCGGACAGCGCGCGTGTCGGCACGCAGGGGCGGGAGATCGACTTCGCCCTGCTGGTGGATGGCCTCGCGGCGGAGCGCGAGCAGGGCATCACCATCGATGTCGCCTACCGCTTCTTCTCCACGGAACGGCGCAAGTTCATCGTCGCCGATACGCCGGGGCACGAACAATACACCCGCAACATGGTGACCGGCGCCTCCACCGCCGACCTGGCGGTGATCCTGGTCGATGCGCGCAAGGGCGTGCTGGTGCAGACGCGGCGCCATTCCTTCCTGTGCCAGCTGCTGGGCATCCGTCATCTGGTGCTGGCGGTGAACAAGATGGACCTGGTCAGGTACGATCAGCCCACCTTCGACGCGATCGTCGCCGATTACCGCGCCTTTGCCGCCAGCATCGGGGTGGAACAGTTCACCGCCATCCCGCTGAGCGGGTTCAGGGGCGACAACATCACCGCTGCCCCCTCCGCCAACACGCCGTGGTATGCCGGGCCCAGCCTGATGCACCACCTGGAAACGGTCGAGGTCGGCAACGATGTGGCGCAGGAACGCGCCTTCCGCATGCCGGTGCAATGGGTCAACCGGCCCAATCTCGACTTCCGCGGCTTCGCCGGGCAGATCGCCAGCGGCGTGGTGCGTCCGGGTGACGCGGTGCGGATCGTGCCCTCGGGCCGCACCACCACGATCAAGGCGATCGAGACCTTCGATGGCCCGCTGGACCAGGCGGTCGCTGGCCAGTCGGTCACGCTGACGCTGGCGGACGAGGTCGATTGCAGCCGCGGCGACGTGATCGCCGCGGCGGAGCATCCGCCCGAAGCGGCCGAGCAGTTCAAGGCCAGCATCGTGTGGATGGGGGAGGAGGCGATGATCCCCGGCCGCGCTTACTGGCTGAAGCTTGGCACGCAGATGGTCAGCGCCAGCGTCGCCGCCCCCCGTTACGAGATCGACGTGAACACGCTGGAACATCTGGCCAGCCCCACGCTGTCGTTGAACGGCATCGGCGTGGCGGAGGTCACGGCCGACCGGCCGCTGGTGTTCGAACCCTATGCCGACAGCCGGGCGCTGGGTGGCTTCATCCTGATCGACAAGCTGACCAACGCGACCGTCGCCGCCGGCCTGTTGCAGAACGCGCTGCGCCGCGCGCAGAACATCCACTGGCAGGCGCTGGACGTGGATCGCCACGCCCATGCCGCGCTGAAGGGGCAACAGCCGCAGGTGCTGTGGTTCACCGGCCTGTCGGGCAGCGGCAAGTCGACCATCGCCAATCTGGTCGAAAAGAAGCTCCACGCCGCCGGGCGCCACACCTTCCTGCTGGATGGCGACAACATCCGCCACGGGCTGAACAAGGATCTGGGCTTCAGCGAGGTCGACCGGATCGAGAACATCCGCCGCGTGGGCGAGGTCGCCAAGCTGATGACCGATGCCGGGCTGATCGTGCTGACCGCCTTCATCAGCCCCTTCCGGGCGGAGCGGGAGCTGGTGCGCGGCCTGATCCCCGATGGCGAGTTCCTGGAAATCTTCGTCGACACCCCGCTGGAAGTCGCCGAGGCGCGGGATACCAAGGGGCTGTACCGTCAGGCACGGGAGGGCAAGCTGCCCAATTTCACCGGCATCTCCAGCCCGTACGAGGCGCCCGAGCGGCCGGAACTGCGCATCGACACCACCCGTATCACGCCCGAACAGGCGGCGGAGATGATCGTCGCGCGGGTGCTGGGCGAATGGAGCCCGGTTCTTTGACCCCGGACCTTGCCGCCGACGCCGAACTCGCCGCGAAGCTCGCCCGTGCGGCGGGGCGCATCCTGCTCGAAGTGCGCGGCTGCGATCTGCTGGGCGGCAAGCCGCTGGGCGGCGCCGGGGACAAGGTGGCGAACACCTGGCTGGTGGAAACGCTGCGATCCCTGCGGCCGGATGACGGCCTGCTGTCGGAAGAGACGAAGGACACGCCCGACCGCCTGACGAAGGATCGGGTATGGATCGTCGATCCGGTGGACGGCACCCGTGAATTCGGGGAGTCCCGCTGGGACTGGGCGGTGCATGTAGGGCTGGCGGTGAACGGCGTCGCTGCGGCGGGTGCGGTGGCCCTGCCCGATTGCACCGGGCCGGAATGCGAGAACGGCCGCGGCCTGGTCTTCTCCTCCCACGCACCCGTACCGCTGCCTGCCGCGCAGGCCGTTCCGCGCATGGTCGTCAGCCGCACCCGCCCCGCGCCCGAGGCGCTGGCCGTCGCCGAGGCGATCGGGGCTGAGCTGGTGCCCATGGGCAGCGCCGGGGCGAAAGCCATGGCGGTGGTGCGTGGGCAGGCGGAGATTTACCTCCATTCGGGCGGGCAGTACGAATGGGACAATTGCGCCCCCGTCGCCGTGGCACAGGCCCACGGTCTGCACTGTTCGCGGATCGACGGCAGGCCGTTGCACTACAACAATCAGGACACCTGGTTGCCCGACCTGCTGATCTGCCGCCCCGAATGGGCGGACCGGGTGCTGGAGATCGTGGCCGGGCTGGCGCTTACGCCGTCCACGGCCCGGTAATCGCCACCGTCTTGGCCGGGCTGTAGAAGTTCACGAACAGCGTTCGCCCATCCGGGCTGAAGCAGGCGCCGGCCAGCTCGGTCTGTTCGCGCAGGAACGCGATGGGGTAGGCTTGCCCGTCCGGCGTGATGCCGCGCAGGTGGTTGGCGACCACATCCGTGTACTGGTCCTCGCACACCACCAGATGGCCATTGGGCCCGACCGTCAGGTTGTCGCCGTAATCGAACTGGTCCTTGCTCTCGCTTTCGAAGAACAGGTCCAGCGTGTCGCTGGTCCCATCCGCCGACGGACGCAGGCGGAAGATCTGCCCCAGGCCGGCCGCGCCGCCGCTGGTGCAGCAGAAGAACAGCTCGCCCTCGCCCATGTGGATGCCCTCTCCCCGTGCGAAGATCGCCGCGCCGGCGGCAGCGCCGCGATGGCGCAGATCGTCCTGCGGGCTTTCCACATTGTCGAGGTCGATCCAGCGCACGGCGCGGGCCTGCCCGCGCACGGCACCGGTCCGCCCTTCCCAGTTGCGCGTGTCGGCCGGCCCGTCGACCAGCGCCAGCGCCTGCAACTGCCCGCCATCGGCCAGCTTGCCGCGCGTGGTGGGGACGAAGCGGTACAGCAGGCTGTCCTTCACATCTTCCGTCAGGTAGACGAAGCCGGTCGCCGGATCGACCGCCGCCGCCTCGTGATTGAAGCGGCCCATGGCCTTCAGCGGCACCGGATCGACCAGCCCCGTGGCATTGGCCGGCACTTCGAACACCCAGCCATGGTCCTGGTTGATCTTGCCGTCGGCGCGCGCGACGTTCTCCTCGCAGGTCAGCCAGCTGCCCCACGGCGTGATGCCGCCCGCGCAATTTCGGATCGTGCCCGCCAGGCTGCGGTGCTGGCCCTGCAATTCCAGCGTCGCGGCATCCAGCACCAGCGTCGTCGTCCCGCCCGGCAGTGGCACCAGGCTGCGCGCCTGCGTGTCGAAGGCCGGCCCGGCCACGCCGCCGCCATCATTGGTCGGCATCAATTCGTGGTTTCGCACCAGCGCGATGCGGCCATTGCCGAGGTCGAAACAGCCCATGCCGTCCGCCCGGTCGGGCACGGTGAAGCCGTCGTCCATCGTGTCGCCCAGGCTGGAGATCACCCGATAGGTGAAGCCCCGTGGCAGATCGAGCAGCCCCGCCGGATCGGGCTGCAACGGACCGTAGCTGAAGCCGGCACCGGGCGCGGTCGTTGCACTCAGCGGCACCCGCATGCAGCCGCTGGCTGCCAGCGCGGCAAAGGCGCTGCCGGTAGCGGCAAGGAAGCGGCGGCGATCGGCGGCGAAGGTCATGGCAGCATTTTTCCGTGAGATGATGTGCGACGCGAACGGTTTCGTTAGCGCGGCGCCATGAACCGGCCATGTGTCAGGATCAAGAAGCCAGCTAGATCTCCGGCAGCGCCTGCTCGGCAAAACCCCATCCGGCCAACGCCTTGCCCCGCGCGCGGGCGAGCAGTTGCCGCGTGTCGCCGATGCCGAACGGGTGCGCGTGGTCAAAATCCTTCAGCTCTCCCCAGGCGATCGGCACCGCCACCGGCGCACCGGCGCGGGCGCGGGCGGAATAAGGCTGCACCGCCGTGCTGCCGCGCTGGTTGCGCAGGTAATCGATGAAGATCCGGCCAACCCGCTTCGCCTTGCTGAGGTTGGCGGTGAACCGTTCAGGCTCCGCCATGCTCAGCGCCTCGGCGAAGCGCTTGCTGAAATCCTTGTGCGCGTCCCACGAATGGCCCGGCGTCAGCGGCACCACCACATGCACGCCCTTGCCGCCCGACAGCATGGCAAAGCTGGCAAGGCCGATATCGGCCAGCCGGTCACGAATGTCGGTCGCGGCCTGCTTCACGTCAGCGAAGGCCAATCCTTCGTCCGGGTCGAGGTCGAACACCATGCGGTCGGGCGCCTCGACATCGGCGATCCGGCTGCCCCAGCCATGGAATTCGATTGTGCCCATCTGCACGCAAGCGGCGAGGCCGGCGGCATCCTCGACATACAGGTAATCCTCCGTGCTGCCGTCCTTCTCCCGGATCGGCACATGGTGGACGTGGTCGCCGAAACTGCCGCTGTCATGCTTCTGGAAGAAACACTTCTTCGCCCGGCCCTGCGGACAGCGGACCAGACTGATCGGACGCCCTGCGGCAAAAGGCAGCAGCAGAGGGGCGATCGTGGCATAATAGTCGGCCAGCTCGCCCTTCGTCTGGCCGCTTTCGGGAAAGATCACCCGCTCGCGGCTGGATATCCGCACCGCCTCCTCCGCCGGGGCGGGTTCGGGCGTTTCCGGCGCGACATCGGCTACCGGCTTGTCGCCGCGCAGGCCCAGGAAGCTGCCATGCCGGATCGCGCCCTCCCCAGTGAACTCGGCGAAGGCGACCTCCGCCACCAGCTCCGGCTCCACCCAGGTGACGCCGCGGCTGGCTACTCGATCCACCTCCGCCGGGGCGGTCTTGCGGGTCAGCTTCGCCATGCGGGCGGCGAGATCATCCAGCGTGGCAGCGTCGAAGCCGGTACCGACATTGCCCTTGTAGACCAGCTTGCCGCCTTCATGCTGCGCCATCAGCAGGCTGGCGAAGGGCCGCGCCTTGGCGCTCGACTTCTTCCAGCCGATGATGACAAATTCCTGCCGCCGGGTGCATTTCACCTTCACCCACGCCTTGCCCCGCGTGCTGCTGTACTTGCCGTCGATCCGCTTGGAGATGATGCCCTCCTGCCCGGCGGCGCACATCGCCGCCAACAGGTTCTCGCCCGCACCGATCACATGATCCGCCACATGGACGGGCGGCTTCGCACCGGCGAGCAGCGCCTCCAGCCGTTCCTTGCGCTCGATGTTCGTCAGGCCGGTCAGGTCCTCGCCCTCCACCCCCAGCAGGTCGAAGGCGTGGAAGCTCAGCGCATCCTTGTCGGTCTGCGCGCCGTGGCCACGCTTCAGCACCGCCTGCAGGGTGGAGAAATCGGGATTGCCGTCCTTGCCATAGGCGACGATCTCCCCATCGATCAGGCAGGGCGGCAGGTCCAGCGCCTGCAACTTGGCCACCAGCGGCCCGAACTTGTCCGTCCAGTCCAGCCCGTTGCGCGTGTACACCACCACCTGCTGCCCGGCGGCGGCGACCAGCGCACGGTAGCCGTCGAACTTGATTTCGTGCAGCCAGCCATTGCCGGTGGGCACGCTGTCCACCAGCGTGGCGAGTTGGACTTTACGGAAGGCGGGCGGCTTGCCGGTGGCCTTCCTGCGCTTCATCCCCGGCTTGACCGCTGCCTTGACCTTGCGAGCGTTACGCTTCGCCGCCTGCGTCATCTCCGCGGTGAAGGCATCGCCCTTCTTGCCCGCCAGCGAGTAGGCACCCGCCGTATCCGCGGCGATCTCCGCCATGGAGCGCCCGGTCAGCACGCTGGTGAGGCCGCGTTCCACCAGCATGTCGCCTTCCTGCGCATGGGCATCGGCGATCTTGCGCAGCAGCCAGTTCTCGCGCTTCTCCCCCGGGCGGGGCTTCAGCCGGATCAGCAGCCACTCGCCCTGCATCCGTTCGCCGTCGATGATGAAGTGCAGGTGCCCCTCGTCCAGGTCCTTGGCACTCTTGCCCGCGATCGGCGCCCAGGTGCCGCGATCCCACAGCATCACCGTGCCGCCGCCATATTCGCCCTTGGGGATGACGCCCTCGAACTCGGCATAGGATAGCGGATGATCCTCGGTCCGCACGGCCAGCCGCTTGTCGGCGGGATCGGGCGAAGGGCCGCGCGTCACCGCCCAGCTTTTCAGCACGCCGTCGACCTCCAGCCGCAGATCCCAGTGGAGACGGGTGGCGTCATGCTTCTGCACAATGAAGCGATTGCCGGTGCCGGGTGCGACTTTTCCCGAAGGTTCAGCCGTCTTTGTAAAATCGCGCTTGCGGTTGTATTCGGCCAGCAGGTCGGCGGCGGGGTCAGCCTTTTTGCGTGCCCGCGTCGCCATGGCTCAGGCGCTCTTGCGGGTGCGGGATGCGGCGGGTTTTTTCGCCGCCACCGCCGGCTTCTTGGCCGCCGCTTTCTTCGCGGCGGGCTTGGCCGGGGCCTTCTCCGCCCCGGCGCCGCTGCCGACCGATTTCTTCAGCGCCGCCATCAGGTCGATCACGTTGGACTTGCCCGATGGCTTGCCGTCATCCGGGTCCTCGACGATCCGCTTGTTGCCCTTCGCCTTGGCCTTCTTCTCGATCAGCCGCATCAACGCGTCGGCATAATTGTCGTGGAAGGTGGCGGCGTTGAAGGGCGCGGTCTTCTTGTCGATCAGCGTGGTGGCAAGGTCCAGCAACTCCGCATCGGGCTTAACATCGTCGATGTCGCTGAAGAAGGACTGCCCGCCGCGCACCTCATCGGCATAGCGCAGCGTCTCCATCAACAGGCCCTTGCCGCAGGGCTTGATGGCGACCAGCTGCTCCTTGCCGCGAATGGACAGCTGCCCCAGCGCGATCTTCTTCGCCCGGCGCAGCGCCTCGCGCAGCACGACGAACGCCTCCTCCGCCAGGTCGTCCTGCGGGGCGACGTAATACGGCTTTTCGAAATAGAGCGGGTCGATCTCGTGCGCCTCGACGAACTGGACCAGTTCCAGCGTCTTGCGGCTCTCGATCTTGACGCTCTCGATCTCCTCGTCATCCAGCAGGACGTAATTGCCCTTGGACAACTCGTAGCCCTTGATGATCTCGTCCCGGTCGATCGGGCCGATGCCTTCGACCACCTTTTCGTAGGAGACGGGCTTGCCGCTGGGTTCGTGGATCTGGCGGAAGCTGATCTTCGACGCGGTCTTCACCGCGGAATAGACCTCCACCGGGATCGACACCAGCGCCAGACGGATCTGGCCCTGCCAATAGGCGCGTGCTGCCATGCGCTGACCTCCTTTGCAGGCGAGTCAGCGCATGGCGCGGTGAATCGTTTCCGTCAGCCGATCAGAGGCCCAGCGCCGCCCTGATCGCAGCCCACGACACCAGCTTGAAGTTCTGCGCCGCGGGCTGGTTGTGCCCGTCCTGCGCGATGAACAAGCCCTCCGGATAAGCCGGGCCGAAATCGCCGGCGATCACCTCCAGTCCGTCCGTTTCCTCGCTGCCGCCGATCGTGCCGGGCACCACGGCGAAGCGGCCGGTCGGCGCCATGTCGGGCAGGCGGAACAGGGCATAGGCATTGTCGCCCTGGCTGCTGGCGACCAGCCAGCCGCCATTTGCGTCTTCCGGCACCAGGCCCAAGCCTTCGACATCGGCGACGAGGTAGCGATTGTCGACCGCGGCGACCATCTCGCCCGTCCCTGCGCCGGAACGGAAGCGCCAGATGCCGGCATCCTCCTCCCCCACATACAGCGTGCCGTCGCGATGATCGACCACGCAGCCTTCGGGCTGGGTCGCGACCTTCAGCGTGCGCAGATTCTCCGCCGTCAGCGTGGCGCCCAGCGTGATCCGCTGTTCGTAGATCGCGCCTTCCTTCACCGGGCTGTAGATCAGCAGCGTACCATCGCGGCCGGTGGCGCACATGCCATAAGCCTCCCCCGCGCCGACCGGGAGGATCGCCAGCTGGGTCAGGGTGGCCGTTGCGGGATCGAGGCGGAACAGCTGCGCCTTGGCCGCGGTCACGTCGTTGCGGTCGCTGGCGATGACGATGATGCCCTGCTGCCCCATGTCTACCAGGTCGACATTGTTGACCCGGCCGCTATCCGTGAAGCTGCGGATCGCCCCATCCAGGCCATAGACATACAGGCCCGCCTTCTTGTCGGTCGCCACGATCAGGCTGGCGGCGGGGTTCGCCGCATTGCGCCAGATCGCCGGATCGTCCGCCGCGTCGGCATTGTTGGTGCCGACGGGCGCGGTCTCGCCTGTCGCGGTGACGGGCACCGGCGGCAGGCCGGTGATCGCCGGCGTCGTTGCGCAGGCCCCGGCCAGCATGGGCAGCAGCCCGGCGGCAAACAACGGCAATACCCGCATCAGAAGCTCACCCGCATGCCGGCCTTCATGGTCCAGTTGTATTCCTCGTACTGCAGCAGGTTACGCCGCTGGGCGACGTTGTTGTAGGCGAAGTACTTGGCGTTGTTGATGTTGATCCAGTCATAGAACAGCTGGATGCGGTCGCTTGCGCGGTAGCGGACGGTCAGGTCCACCTGGAAGTGGTTGTCGACGATGCGATCCTCCTCCGCCGTGGCGCCCAGCTCGTCCAGGTACTTGTCGCGGTACGTTCCCGCCAAGCGGAAGGAGACCGGCCCCTTGTCGTAGCCGAGCGCGGCGTTGAAGGTGTGGCGGCTCGTCGACGGCAGCGTGATCTGCCGCAGATTGGCCGGATCGCCATCCACCGGCACGTCGCCGGTCGCGTCCGTCCAGGTATAGTTCAACTGCGTGATCAGGCCGTCCAGCGCACCGGGCAGCATGGTCCATTGCTGCGCGAAGCCGACCTCCACGCCATAGATCGTGGCGCTGTCGCCGTTGATCGGCAGCGTCGCCTCGTCCACCGGTACGCCGGCATATTCGGTTTCCTGGATCAGCGTGTCGACGATGTAGTCCTTAACGTCCTTGTAGAAACCAGCCACCGTCAGCGCGCCGTTGCTGGTCATGTACCATTCGGCGGAGGCATCGAAGTTCCATGCGCGATACGGGCGCAGGTTGGGATTGCCGAACTCGCCCTCGCGCTCGCCGCCATCCGATTCCTCGATCACGAACCGGGGCGCCAGTTGCGCCAGGCCCGGCCGCACCAGCGAGCGGTAGCCCGCGGCGCGCAGCACCAGGTCTTCGCTGGCTTCGAACCGTACGTTCAGGCTGGGCAGCCACTGGTCGTAATCGCGCTGGAACAGCACGGGGGCCACGGTCACGGTATCCTCGTCCTCGCCCTCGATCAGGGTGACGGTGTTGCCGCGGATGACGTTGTCGGTCCGTTCGTAGCGGACACCGCCGATCACGCGCAGCGTGTCGCTGTCCCACCGCCCCAGCAGGTAACCGGCGGCGATATCCTCCTTGATGGAGTAATCGGACGCCGCACTGTCTAACGCGGTATCGACCGGCTCCACCTCGAATGCGTCGTTGTTCGCCGCCAGGAAGCGGCGCGGCGACAGCTTGTCGACCACCGGCCCCATGTCGACCAGGCGGTAGGTCTGCCGGCCACCGAAATCGGCGAGCGTGATGTCCGCCCCTTCGATATGGGTGGTGTTGTTGTTGTACCGCTTGTCGCGCCAGCGCATCTTGCCGCCCGCCTGCACGGTGAAGCTGCCGCCCGCCATGGGGAAGCTGCGGGCGACGTCCAGCCGCCCGGCCCATTCGGTATCCTCCGCATCGGACAGGCTGGTGATCTGCACCTCGTCCAGTTCGTAGGACGAAGGGTCGAGGGCGTCGTTCGGCCCGGCAGCGATCGAATAGATCGGCACGCGCACGTCGCTGTAGTCGGCGTTCACCGCCAGCCCTTCTCCGGCGTAGTCGCGGGCGAAGGTGATCGGGTCGATGGAGCCGTCCTCCAGTTCCGTCGACCGGGCCCAGCTGCCCGAATATTCAACATGCCAGGTGTCGGTGTCGGTCTCGCCGCCGACCACCACGGTGCGGACGCGCTGCGTCTCGAAGCGGTCCTTCAGGTCGCGCTCGATCGTCAGCTCATATTCGTCATCCGGGCTGGCGGCATCGCCATCGGCGAAGGTGACGCCGGTCGCGCCATTGGCGGTCACGAACGCATCACCCGTGCCGAAGATGGTACGGCGGCGGTACTCGTGATCCTCGAACTGGCTGTACAGGCCGCGGGCATACAGCGTGGTGGTGTCCGTCGCGCGCAGGTCAAGGTTCAGCGAGGCGCTGGTCCGTTCGCGCTGCACGTCGTAGTCGCGGTATTCCAGCCCTTCGGCATAGATCGCGCCGTCGTCACCCTCGACCCAGTCCTCCGCCTCGACATTGTCGCTTTCGAAGCGGCGCTGGTAATAGGACAGGCCGCCGCTAATCCCGAAATCGGGCGTGACGCGCACGGCGAAGTCGACCGCGCCCTTGGGCGTCACTTCACCGACATAATCGTTGTAGCTCGCCTCCGCAGAGACGTTCAGCGCATCGCGACGGCGGGCGAAGGCGCTGGTCGTCTCGATATCGATGGACGCGCCGATCGTGTCGGCATCCATGTCCGGGGTCAGCGACTTGGTGATCTCCACGCTCTGGATCACATCGCTGCTGATGACGTCCAGCGCCACGCCCCGAATGTCACCCTCGGGCGAAGGCACCCGCACACCGTTCAGCGTGGTGGAGTTGAGGTTGGGGTCGAGCCCGCGGACGGAGACGAAGCGCCCCTCCCCCTGATCGTTCAGCACGTTGATGCCGGGCAGGCGGCGGATCGATTCCGCGACGTTCTGGTCGGGGAATTGCCCGATCGCGTCGCGCGTCAGCACGTCGCTGACCCGGTCGTTCTCCCGCTTGCGCGACAGGGCGCTGGCCTGGTTCGCGCCATAGCCGGTGACCAGGATCGCACGATCCGCGTTGCCCAGCGCGAAGTCGGCGCGCACGGTGCCGGTGGCCGGCACGGTCAGGGTCAGTTCCTGCGTTGGCGCGCCGACATAGGTGGCGACCAGCGTATAGGTACCCGCGGGCACTTCACCGAAGAGGAAGGATCCGTCCGCACCCGTCACCGCCTCTCGCCCAAGCTCGGCGATGCGGATGTTCGCGGACCGCAGCGCGATCGTGTCGGTGGCGTCCGTCACCGTACCGGCGACTTCCCCGGCGATCGCCGGCGCGGCGATCAGTGCAAGGGCGATGCTGCTGCTGGCCAGCAGCGGGCGGATAAGATGCATGTGCGTGTTCCCCGATCCAATGACCGGGGCCGCTAACCAGCATCAATGACGGTTACGGGGCAGAACCATTACCGATTTATGGCAGCGGATGGGTGTTGCTGCACTGCACCACCCATCCGTTCCAGCGAGAGGTCAGAGGATGTACTTGCTGAGGTCGGCATTGCCGGCCAGCTCGCCCAGCTTCTCCGCCACATATGCCTCGTCGATGGTCACCGTCTCGCCCCGGCGATCCTCCGCCTCGAAGCTCAGCTCCTCGAACAGCTTCTCCATCACCGTCTGCAGGCGGCGGGCGCCGATGTTCTCGACGCTCTCGTTCACCTGCGCGGCGATCCGCGCGATCGCGTCCACCGCCCCCGGGGTGATCTCCACCTGCAATTCCTCGGTCCCCAGCAGGGCGCGATACTGCGACACCAGATTGGCGCGCGTGTCGGACAGGATGGCGACGAAATCCGCCTCCGTCAGCGCCTTCAGCTCGACCCGGATCGGCAGGCGGCCCTGCAATTCGGGCAGCATGTCGGCGGGCTTGGCCACATGGAACGCGCCGCTGGCGATGAACAGCACATGGTCGGTCTTCATCGGCCCATGCTTGGTCGATACGGTCGTCCCCTCGATCAGCGGCAGCAGGTCGCGCTGCACGCCTTCCCGGCTGACGGAGCCGCCGCGCACGTCGCTGACCGCGATCTTGTCGATCTCGTCCAGGAAGACGATGCCGTTCGTCTCGGCAGCGGTGATGGCGGAGCGGGCGACATCGTCCTGGTCCATCCGCTTCTCGGACTCCTCGTCCACCAGCTTGTCCCAGGCATCGGGCACGCGCAGCTTGCGGCGCTTCATCGGCGTCTTGCCAAATGCCTTGCCCATCATGTCGCCCAGATTGATCATGCCGACGCCGCCGCCCATGCCGGGGATCTCCATCGGCATGGCGGGGGCTTCCTCCACCTCGATCTCGACCTCAACCTCGTTCATGGCGTTTTCGGTGATGCGGCGGCGGAAGCTCTCGCGCGTCGCCTCGCTGGCGCTGTCGCCGACCAGCGCGTTCAGCAGGCGCTCCATCGCGGCCTTGCTGGCGGCCTCGCGCACGGACTCACGCCGGCGCTCCTTCTCCAGCCGGATCGCCTCCTCCACCAGGTCGCGGGCGATCTGCTCCACGTCGCGGCCGACATAGCCGACTTCGGTGAACTTGGTCGCCTCCACCTTCACGAACGGGGCATCGGCCAGCTTCGCCAGTCGGCGGCTGATCTCCGTCTTGCCGCAGCCCGTGGGCCCGATCATCAGGATGTTCTTGGGCGTAACCTCGTCGCGCAGCTCGGCCGGCAGGCGCTGGCGGCGCCAGCGATTGCGCAACGCGACGGCGACGGCGCGCTTCGCCTCCCGCTGGCCGATGATGTGTTCGTCGAGGGCGGAAACGATCGCCTTGGGCGTCAGATTGTCATTCATCGCGGGCGAAATTGGGGTGGCGCCCGACCGGGTTCAAGCCATGCAGGCTTGCGAGTTGACGCGGGTATGGGTGGCCATGATCCGCGCGATCCCTTCGGGCGTGGTCACCGCGTCCCACTGCCCCTGCTCCCATGTCCCGCCCAGCAGGATGCCGTCGGCCCGCGGAAACATGTATCCACCCAGCATGTAGGCATAATCGATTTCCGCCTGAGGCAGCAGCACCGCCAGCTGCCCGCGCTTGGGCCCAAGGTGCGCGTCGTCGAACAGGTGATGGCTGCCAAGCCCGGTGCAGTTGAACACCAGCCGCTCGGGCAGCGCGGCGACATCCTGCGGCGTGGCGAAGCGCCGAACCACGATGCGCCCGCCCGACGCCAGGAACTCGGCGGTGAGATAGCGCAGGAACCGGCCGACCTCGACATACATGGTCTGGTAGCGGCTGACGGGACGGCCAAACGGGCTGTCGGCGGCGGACAGCACTTCGCGCCCGGCCATGAACCGCGCCATCGTGGGGGAACTCGGCGGGCGCGTCCCCTCGTCATAGGTCGCCAGCCAGCGGACGCCGGTGTCGCTGCCGGTCAGCAATTGCCAGCGATGCCAGGTGAAGGCGCACGCCGCCTCGAACTGCGCCAGCCACGCGGCATCGACATGCTCGCGCTCGAACACGCTGGCCGGCACGATCTGCCCGCCAGCGATGTTGCTGGTGGTATCGGGCGGCAGCGCGGCGGCGTAAATCGTCACCTGCCGCCCACGTTCCTGCGCCAGCCGTGCGGTGGTCAGGCCCGCGATCCCCGCGCCCAGCACCACCACGGCGCCTTCCCGCGCCGGCAGGCCGATCTCGGTCGCCAGACTGGCGGTTCCCCAGGACAGCGTGATCCCGCCGCCCCCATGACCGTAATTGTGGACCACCAGCGTCCCGCCCAGCGGCTCCGCCCGGACCACGAAGCCGCTGGGGCGATAGGGGCGCAGGCCCGCGATCGTGCGGATCACCCGTTCGGGCGAGACCATCACGCGCGGCAGGCAAGCCCCGCCAACCTGCCCGGCCACAAGTGCCGGGCGAATGGTGGTGCAGCCGCCAAGCAGGCCCGCTGCGGCGAAGGCGGAAAGGAAGTGGCGCCGGTCCATAGGTGGACCAGCCTAATGCGCGCGGGCGTCAGCCGCCAATCGTTTCAACCGTCACCCGGTCATTGGTGAACACGCACACCTCCGCCGCGACGGCCATGGCGCGCCGGGCGATCACCTCGGCATCCTGCTCGTAGTCAGACAGCGCCCGAGCCGCGGCGAGCGCGTAATTGCCGCCGCTGCCGATCGCGGCGATCTCGCCCTCCGGCTCCAGCACGTCGCCATTGCCGGTCAGCACCAGCAGCGTATCAGCATCGGCGACGATCATCAGCGCTTCCAGGTTGCGCAGGTACTTGTCGGTGCGCCAGTCCTTGGCCAGCTCCACCGCCGCCCGCAGCAACTGGCCGCTGTGCTGCTCCAGCTTGCGCTCCAGCCGTTCGAACAGGGTGAAGGCATCGGCAGTCGCCCCGGCGAAGCCGGCGATCACCTTGGGCACACCGTCCGGCCCGGCGGCACCGATCCGGCGCACCTTGCGCGCGTTCGGCTTCATCACCGTGTTGCCCATCGACACCTGCCCGTCGCCCGCGATCACGGTCTTGCCGTTCCGCCTGACGCCGATGATGGTGGTTCCGTGCCACTGAATCAGGCCGTGGCTTGCCCTGCTATCGTCCATGGCGCGGCATATGGGGCCACGGCCGGACGCTTCAAGCAACCTGCCTTACGGGCCGGTCGCGCCACCCGGCTGCTGCCCGCCCATCCCGGCCGCGCCCACCTGGCCGATATTGCCGAACAGATCCTCCAGGAAGCTGCGGTCACGGCCGAGCGTCGGGGTAGCGGCACCATCGGGGCTCAGCCGCACGACATCGTCCATCCCGCTCCGCTGCGCGCTGGCGACATTGCCCGCCTCGTCGAAGGTGACGGCAAGGACCGTGTGCTCCACGAAGCGCGGGTCGGTGAACGGCGCCTGCGCCGTCGTGCTGCCGATATAGTACCACACCGGCTGCCCGAACTGGCTGGTGAAGGTCGGCTGGCCCAGCGTCCGTTCGACGGACACGCGGTTGTCCACGCCCGGCTGGACCGACCCGATCAGCACCGGATCGGTGATGTAGCCGCGATGCTGACGAATGGAACTGCACCCGCCTGTCGCCAAGGCCATCGTCCCGGCCAGCGCCAGCAGCAGCCCAACCCGTGTCACACCCTGCATCGCTCGCCTTCCAACGCTTCCGTCACCAGCCCCGTCACCTATATAGGTGCCGCCTATATCGGGAAAGCGCCGGCCATAGAGGCGGGCCTGCCCTGTGGCAACACACGGGTAAACCCTGCCGTTGCGAGGCGCGCATTGAACCACCGGTGAATAGGAGGCAAAGCCGCCCGATGTCCGCCCTCTCCCGCCTGTTCCGTCCCCGACCCGACCCGCGCGGGCAATTGCGGCCGCTGTGGCATCGCGTCGTGGAGGTCTCCCGCGCAGAACGCTGGTACCGGCAGGGCGGCGTCGCCGACAGCGTCCCCGGCCGGTTCGACATGATCGCGACGATCCTGGCGCTGGTGCTGCTACGGCTGGAGGCGGCGGATGCCCCGCCCGAACATGGCGTTCACCTGACCGAACTGTTCGTGGCCGACATGGATCGGCAATTGCGCGAGAGCGGCGTCGGCGACCTGGTCGTCGGCAAGAAGATCGGCCGCCTGGTCGCCGCGCTCGGCGGGCGGCTGGGCGCGCTGCGCGATGCCTTCGCCCCCACGGCCGATCCCGCGCTGCTGGAGGATGCGGTGCGCCGCAACGTCACCCTGAACGATGGCGCGGAGGCCACGCCGCTGGCGGATCTGCTGCGGCAGTACCACGCCGCGCTCGCCACATATTCGCCCGATACGATCCTCGCCGCGGAGCTGCCGCAATGACCGACGCGCCCGAACTGTCCCGCATCATCGACCGCCGCCACCTGACCGCCCGCCCGGTGCGGGTCGAGGCGGATGCTGACGAGCGCAAGCGGCTGGCCACCCGCTTCGGCCTGGTCGCCGTCGACCGGCTGGAGGCGGAGCTGGCCCTGGTGGCCGAAGGGGAGCGGGTCACCGCCACCGGCCGCCTCACCGCTGCCATCGTGCAAAGCTGCGCGGTCTCCGGTGACGACCTGCCGGCGACGATCGACGAGAAGCTGACGCTGGTCTTCGTGCCCGAGCAGCCGATCGAGGCGGAGGAGGTCGAACTGGAAGAGGCCGAGTTGGACGAGATCGCCTATACCGGCACCACCTTCGACTTGGGGGAAGCGATGGCGCAGAGCCTGGCGCTGGCGATCGACCCCTATGCCTGCGGGCCGGAAGCCGATCGCGTGCGGGAGGAGGCGGGCCTCAACCAGCCGGGTGCGGGTGGACCGTTCGCGGCGCTGGCGCAGCTGCGGAAGAACTGAGCGCCGCGTTCCGGGCCGCCTCCAGCCGCTGCTGCCGCGCCTCCCGCCGGCGCTTCAGCACGGCGAAGCCGGTGATCGCCGCGGTTCCGGCCAGGCACATCGTATCCTCCACCACGCCGACAGGCAGGTCGCGCCCCAATGCGCGGGAGGCGAAGGCGCGCACGCGGTAGCCGAGGTACGCCCCGGCAACCGCACCCGCCGCGCCGATCAGCGCCGCCTGCGTCCGCTCCTCCGGCCGGGCGATCGCCGCCGCCGACAGGGCCGCGCCCGCCATTCGCCCGCCGATCGCCATCGGGTCGGTCCGGTCGGGCGTGCCCGGCTGCACATCGACGTAATATTCCGCCGCCGCGCCGATCGTGAACAGGCCGGCGGTCAGCGGATGCGCCAGGAAGGCGAGACGGCTGCCGTCCAGCTTCAGCGCGCCACTCGCCGCCGCCAGGCTGACGATGGCCGGCGGCGTCATCGTGCGCTGGCCATTGGCCATGCCCAATGCGAAGGGCAACGCGGCCTCCTCCAGCGGCAGGGGCGTGTAGTCGCGGCTCTCGGCCGCATCGGGCCGATCGCGTAGTGCCCGGCGCACCGCCTCCGTCGCCATGCCGAACACGACGTGGGACAGGTAGGCATAGGCGTGGGTGCGCAGGCTGTAATGCCAGGCCGGCCGGGCAAGCCCGGTCAGCGGCACGGCCAATTGGTCGATCAGCGTGGCGCTGGCGATCCCGAACAGCGCGCCGCGTCCGGCGGTCGCAGGACGATACCGCTCCGCCAGCAGGCCGTACACGGCCCCGGTCAGCCCGCCGATCACGTAATGCACAGCGCTGCCGGCGGCGGCCCGATCGCGCTTGGGCACGTCGCTGCCGCTCACCAGCCGGGCGACGATATTGGCCGCCTTCTCCGGTGCGGGCGTCTGGTCGCCGTGATCGGGGCCCGACGGCTGGAACAGCGGGATCACCGCGCTCTGGAACCGGTCCATGGCCCACGACGCGGCGAGGCCCGCCGCGAGGCCGCCGGCCGTACCGCGCATGTCGTCCAGCGCGCGGGGTGCCGGGATGGGATTGCTGGCCATGGGAGAACTCCTGCTGTGTGGCCTGTCTACCCGGCGGAGAGGCGGCGGTTCCGCCGCCATTCAAACAAGAAAGGGCGGCACCCTCGCGGATGCCGCCCAGTCCTGTATTGCGCGGATGGCAGGTGCGATCAGCGCTTCTTGCCCATCTGGCTGGCGGCATAGCCACCCAGGGCCAGCGCCACCAGCTTGAACGGACCGACGCGCCGGAGCAGCGGAACCGCCAGCGCGCCGACCAGTGCACCACCGGTGCCGCCGATCCCGCCACGCGCCTTTTCCGCCACCCGCGCGCCGATCGCGGCGCCAATCATCTTGCCGATCATGCACAGATCTCCTTCGATTACCTGTGGCAAGCGCGGGCCGTGGCGTTTGGTTCCGGCAGGATGCGTGATGCCTCAGCGCCGCAGCAGCGCGGCCTCGCACTGATCCATCAGCGATTGCATGATCGTGGCCACCGGCTCCTCCTGCGTGACCATGCCGACGGATTGCCCGGCCATCAGGCTGCCATTCTCCACATCGCCGTCGATCACCGCGCGGCGCAGCGCACCGGCCCAGTAATGTTCGATCTGCAATTGTGCCTCGGCCATCTCCAGCGCCTCGGAGTCGAGTTGCCCGGCAACCTCGCGCTGCTTGGCGGTGAACAGCTCCGTCCCCTTGTTGCGCAGCGCCCGCACCGGGATCACCGGCAGGCGGGCATCCACCTGCACACTCGCCACCGCATCGCGCGCGCCGGCGCGGAAAAACGCCTTCTTGAACGCAGGATGCGCGATGCTCTCGCTCGCGCAGGCGAACCGGGTGCCGAGCTGCACGCCGACGGCGCCCATCTCCAGATAGCCGGCGATCGCCTCGCCCCGGCCGATCCCGCCGGCGACGAACACCAGGTGATCCTCGGCCAGCGCGGGCAGGAATTCCTGCGCCAGCACGCTGGTGGACACGGGGCCGATATGGCCGCCCGCCTCCATCCCCTCGATCACCAGCGCATCGCCGCCGCTGCGCAGCAGCTTCTTGGCCAGGGCCAGCGTGGGCGCGAATACGATCACCTTGCCGCCGAAGGCCTTGATCGCCTCCACGCTGCCCTTGGGCGGAATGCCGCCCGCCAGCACGACGTGGCCGACCTGATGGCGACCGCAGACCGCGATCAGGTCGGTCAGCTGCGGGTGCATGGTGATGAGGTTCACGCCGAACGGCTTGTCGGTCAGCGCCTTGGTCGCGGTGATCTCCGCATCCAGCAGGTCCGGGCTCATCGCCCCGCAGGCGATCACGCCGAAGCCGCCGGCATTGCTGATCGCGGACACCAGGTTGCGTTCCGACACCCAGCTCATCGCCCCGCACAACACCGCGTGTTCGGTGCCCAGGAACGCGGCCCCGCGGCGCATCAGCGCATGGGATTTGGGATAGGCGGACATGATTTGACCTCGACACAAGGAAGCCGCGCGCCTTAGGCAGACGCGGCGCACAGGGCAAGGAGAAGGCAGCGATGGCCGATTACCGCACGATCAAGGTCGCGACCGACGGTGCCGTCACGATGGTCACGCTGAACCGGCCGGAGGCGCTGAACGCGCTCTCCTCCGCCGTGCTGGAAGACCTGATCGCCGCCTTCACCGCGTTCGAGGCAGACGATACGCAGCGCTGCGCGGTCGTGACCGGCGAAGGCAAGGCGTTCGCCGCCGGCGCCGACATCAAGGAACTGGCCGCGACCTCCGCCGCGCAGTTCTACGCCAGCGACGGTCTGTCCCGCTGGCAAAGCCATCTCGTGCGCGCCACGCGCAAGCCGTGGATCGCCGCGGTCAACGGCTTCGCACTGGGTGGCGGGTGCGAGCTGGCGATGATGGCAGATCTGATCATTGCCGCCGACAGCGCGAAGTTCGGCCAGCCGGAGATCAAGCTGGGCACCATTCCTGGCATGGGTGGCACCCAGCGGCTGACCCGCGCGGTGGGACAGGCCAAAGCCATGGAACTGATCCTGACCGGCCGGATGATGGATGCGGCAGAAGCGGAAGCCGCCGGGCTGGTCGCCCGCGTGGTGCCCGCGGCGGAGCTGATGGACAATGCGCTGGAGACCGCCCGCACCATCGCCGCCATGCCCCCGCTGGCGGTGCTGGCGGCCAAGGAAACCGTCCACGCCGCCGCCAACCTGCCGCTGGAGGACGGCCTGGTGCTGGAACGCCGCCTCTTCCACCTGCTGGCCGGAACGGAGGATAAGGCGGAAGGCATGGCCGCCTTCATCGAGAAGCGCAGCGCGAAGTGGCAGGGGCGGTAGGCTTGCACCTCCTCCCTCGCCGGGGAGCTTGACGCCCACAATCGGGTTAAGGCTGTCCTACATTCTGCAGTGCTGACATAGCAGGCCGATGCCGCGCTATCCCCTCTCCACGCCTGTTGTCACCCGCCGACTGCCGCGTCATCCCGGCGTCAGGGAGGTGTAAACTTAGTGTCAACTTCCGGCGTAAGTGGCCGGTTTGCGACGATTATTACGCCAGCGGCTGCGTGATCAGGCAGCTGCC
Organism: Croceibacterium sp. TMG7-5b_MA50; assembly: GCF_039830145.1. NCBI lineage: Bacteria > Pseudomonadati > Pseudomonadota > Alphaproteobacteria > Sphingomonadales > Erythrobacteraceae > Croceibacterium > Croceibacterium sp. TMG7-5b_MA50. Next base: position 1,911,793 of record NZ_CP156082.1, read on the forward strand.
ATCCGCAGCGAAGCGAACCGCCTCGATCGACGATGCCAGCGCGCAGCCGCCCGGCTCCACGCTCTCGCCATCAACCACCGCCACGCCTGCGCGCGGGATCACCAGCAAGGGGCCCGAATACCGTGCGCCCGTCGCCGCGTCTGGGGTGCCATCCACCCGGTCCACCCGGAAGTGCGGCCCATCCACCAGCGCCACGTCGCCATGGTCGGGCAGATGCAGCCGGTTGGCAGGATCGTGCACTCCGGCCTGCGCCACTGCCACGCCATCGTCCAGGTGCAGCTCACGCGGGCGGCCGTAATCGTACAGGCGGTAGGTGATGTCGCTGTTCTGCTGAACCTCGATGATCGAGACCCCGCCGCCGATCGCGTGCACCGTGTTGGCGGGGATGTAGAAAAAGTCGCCCGCCTTCACCTGGTGCCAGACCATCTTCTGCTCGATGGAACCGTCTTCCGAAGCCGCCCGCAACTCGTCATCGCTCAGCTGGTGATCGAAGCCGATACCCAGTGTCGCGCCCTCGTCGGCATCGATCACCAGCCAGCATTCCTCCTTGCCCTGCTGGCCCAGGCCCATGGCCTGCGTCTGCGTGTCGGAGGGGTGGACCTGGATCGACAGCTTCTCGCCGGCGAAAATGTACTTCACCAATAGCTGCGGCAGCTCGGCTGGCGGGTCGAACCAGATCTCCCCGATGCGCTTGCCCTCGGGCGCGGTGAACGGCGCGGGCAGCGTGTCCATGCCCCAGGGCTTCTCGACCGTCTTGGTGGGCAGCAGCATCCTCGTCCCTGTTCTCGTCAGCGCATCAAGCGCAGCAGTTCGTCGATCTCGACCGTGGCGAAGCCGACCGCGCTGTCGGAGATGCCGTAGGGGATCAGCAGCCGCTCCCCCACTTGCAGCGCGCCACAGGTATAGACCACGTTCGGGACATAGCCCGACCGGTCTGCATCCACCGCCGTCAGCACCGGCTCCGGCGTGCGGCCGATCACCTTGCCGGGATCGTCGAGGTCCAGCAGCGCTGCGCCCAGGCTGTACTTGCGCATCGCGCCCACGCCATGGGTGAACAGCAGCCAGCCGGCATCGGTGCGGATCGGGCTGCCGCAATTGCCGATCTGGATGAACTCCCACGGATATTTGGGCTCCATCAGCAGCGTGCCCTCGTCATCCCAGCGGTCTAGCCGGTCCGACTTCAGCAGGAACAGGTTCTTGCCATCTTGCCGGCTGACCATGGCGTACTGCCCGCCAATCTTCTCGGGAAACAGCGCCATGCCCTTGTTCCGGGCGGCGCGGCCCTGGATGGGTTCCAGCAGGAACCGGCGGAAATCGCCGGTGCGCAGCAGTTCCGACCGGATCGAACTGCCGGAATAGGCGGTGTAGGTCCCGATCCATTCGTACTCGCCGCCGCCATGGTCGAACCGGACCATGCGCAGGTCTTCCAGCCCGTTGCGCTGCTGTTCGGTGATGGGGAAGATCACCGTGTTGCTGAGGCTGGAGTCGGAATGCCGATGGACAGTGACGCCCGCGTCGCTGTCGCTCAGCGTCGCATCGTCAAGCTCCACGCTGGTGGCGAAGGTACTCTGCGGCCAGAGGCTGAAGCGGCCGTCCGTTTCCACGATCCCTTCGCGAAAGGCGATGGAGCTGATGTGCCCTTCCCCGACGGCGCGCAGTGTCATGACGAAGCGGCAGGCGCCATCGACCATGCCGGACTGGTCCGGATGCGGAACGATGGACGGGTTCATCAATGCCGCCGCGGCATAGGTGTATTCGTGGCAGAAATAGGCGCCGACCAGACGCCTGCGGGCGAGCGAGAAGTCGCAGCACTGTTCCGGCAAGGTCTGCTGCACGTCGGCGAAGCGTTCCTCGAACATCTTCTCCGTCTGCCAGTGCCGCGCCACGAAGTCGCGACGGACGCGGGCATATTCCGCATCGACCTCCGCATCCGAAAGCGCGGCGATATCCTGGACCAGCTTCAGCGCACGCCCGCCCGGGGCGTTCCATGCCGACCAGCCGAGATGGAAGGGCCGTAGCACGACCCGCGAGGGGTCGGCATGCAGGCGCTCATCCAGGATTTGCAAAGGACTGTTCTGCCAGCCGCCCTCGAAACCCACACTCATCTCCCGTCGAATCACGCAATTCCGCTCCGGCCAGCGCTAGAACGGAATAATGGGCCAATTGGAAGGCGAGGATCGATTCCGCCCCGCAATTGGCGTTGGCGCCGCGCGGGTTGATCCCGTCACGGCAGCGTCCGCTGGCAAGGTCGGCCAGCACCGCGCCGCGATCATTGGCGCCGAAGAACCAATTCCAGGCGCACCGGGCATGATCGATCCACTTGCCATCCCCGGTGGCGGTATAGGCCGATCGCGCCGCTTCGATCGCGGCCTGCGCCTCCAGCGGTTGCTGGTCGAACGGCAGGTGGCCGTGCTCCGTCCCGAAGGTGTCCGATCCGATCGGTCGGAAATGACCGCTGGCGGCGATCTGCTGTCCCGCGATCCATTCCAGCGTTTCCACGCCATCGGCCGTCCAGGCGGGGCTTTCCAGCAGCAGGCCAGCCTCGATCAGGGCCTGAGACAGGCGCGGATTGTCGTAGCCGAGCACGGTCTCGAACCACGCCCAGTCCGGTCGGCGCGCGCCGCCCAGCAGGCGGTGCAGGAAGTCGGCACCGGCGGCCAGCGCCTCCCGCGAGGCGCCGTGATCCGGCCGCGCCCGCAGCGAACATGCGGCACCCAGCATGGTGAAGGCGATCGCCCGCGGACTGCCGAGAGCGCGCATATGCGGCAGCGCGGTGTCGAACATCCACAACGCCCATTCGCGCATGTCGGCGGTAGGCGCATGCTCCAGCGTGTGGCCCAGGGCCCATAGCGCACGGCCGTTCGAATCCTCCGATCCTGCATCTTCGCACCAGCTCCGGTCGAAGCGCATGAAGTTGCGGAACAGTCCGATGTCGGGGTTCCATGCGTGATGCATGAAGCTGCCGTAGGTCATCGACCAGCGCAGTTGTTCCGCCCCATCCAGCCCCTCGGCGACATTCATCAGCATCAGGGCGCGGGCATTGTCGTCCAGACAATAGCCGTGGCGGCGATCGGGCACGATGCCGATCGCATGCTGGAACATGCCGGTCCCGTCGCTCATCTGCAGCACACCCGACAGACCGGGCGTGGCAGTGGCAGGCGGGATGCGGCCGACGGGTGCAACCGCCGCCTCCACCAAGGCCGCGGCGCCATCGGCGAAGCGGGGCCAGATCGTCTCCCGCCCACGGGCATAGGCGCGGCGCTGCAGTGCCAGCAGCTCTTCCGGCGCGTCCAGCAGGCGGTTGACGGCGTTGGCGATGGCCGGTGCGCTGCCAGGTTCGATCAGGACGCCGGCATCATCGGCCAGCAGCTCCCGCGCATGCAGGTATGGCGTCGACACCACCGCCTTGCCCAGCGCGACCGCGTAGCTGAGCGTGCCGGATGTCGATTGCTGCAAGCCGGGATACGGCGTGACGTAGATGTCGCACGCCTCCAGCTGATCGAGCAGCTCGTCGTTGTCGAGGAAGCGATTGTCCCACACGATGTGGTCGGCAACGCCCAGTTCGGTGGCGAGGGCGACCAGTCGCTCACGATAAGCCTCGCCTTCCCGTGCCACCAGGTTTGGATGCGTGGCACCGACAATGCGGTAGACTATCTCCGGATGCCGTCCGGTGATGGCGGGCAGTGCCTCGATCACCTTCTCCAGCCCCTTGCCCGGTCCGAGCAGGCCAAAGGTCATCATCACCTTGCGTCCGTCCAGGCCAAGCTGCTGCTTGAAGGCGCGATTGCGGCCGAACGGGCGATCGGGCGCGCCATGGGGGATGACCTGCAGCAATTCGTGCGGCGCGCCATAGATGCGCGCCAGCAGGTCGCGCGAATGGCTGCTCATCACCATGATGCGGCTGGCCCGCGCAATCAGATGCGTCAGGATCGCCCGTTGCCGCTGCCCCGGATCGGCCAGCACGGTGTGCGGCGTCAGGATCAGCGGTGCGGCGATCCGGTCGACAAAGGCGCTGACCATCTCGCCATCGACGCCGCCGAATATGCCGTATTCGTGCTGCAGCCATACCGCATCCACGCCGCTCTCGTTGATGCGCCGCGCCGCGCGGGCATAACTGGCGGGATCGTTGCGATCGATGGTACCGCCGATGCCCGTATATGCCAACGGACTTTCCGGATCGTCCAGCGCCCAGACATCGACCTGGATGCGCGGGTGAAATTCACCCAGCTTGTCGAATACATCGCTGGTGAAGGTGGCAATGCCGCACTTGCGCGGCACGAAATTGCCGACAAGCGCGATGCGCCGGACCGGACGCCGACCCGACGTCAGCATCCCGTCCGCATCCGCCCGCCCCGCGGCACGCGGAGCGGAGAAGATCGACTGAACCTGTCCGCCAGGCAGGTGCTGCTGATCACCCATGCTCGCAATAATCCTCGAACCCCTTGCACTGTCCCGGCTTCCCACCTCCGCCAGAGGGTTTATGCTGCATCGCACCACAGACCTTCTGCTGGATCAAGAACGTTGCACCGGGAATGGCGACAACAAACTGCCAACACATGCAAAATAGCGATCAGATCGCGCCGGAGGCTCTTTCGCAGCCGCACAATCATCTCTTGATTAACGCAACCGTCAGCAAAGCCATTCGGTTCCTGTAGGCTGGCGCAGCTTACGCCCACCTGCCAGTGTGGCGGGGCTGACCGCAAGATTCGCCAAAGGACCCGCCATGCTGCGTCGCATCCTGCCGATCACCGCCTTGCTCGCCGCCTCGCCTGCAATGGCCGACACGCTGGTGCCGATCGCCGCGGAGAGACTGAACGATGCGGTGCCGTTCCCCACGTTCCAGGCTGACGCCAGCTGGCCCCGGGTGCCGGACGACCTGATGATCGGGCAGGTACCGGGCGTCGCGGTGGCGCCGGACGACACGATCTGGGTGCTGACGCGCCCCGGATCGCTCACCGCCACGGATGTCGGGCTGGAGACGGACCCGCCGCAGGCGCTCGGCTGCTGTCGTCGAACAGGCCACCTGCTGCGCTTCGACCAGGATGGCAGGCTGATCGCACAATGGGACGGCACCAGCGATGCGCCGGTGATCGACGGCGTGTCGCAATGGCCCGAAAACGTCCACGGGCTGCACGTCGACAAGCAGGGCACGCTGTGGATCGGCGGCAATGGCGAGGGCGACCACGTCATCGTCAACTATACGCCCGACGGCAAGTTCATCCGCCAGATCGGCCGGCGCGGCGTGACGGAGGGCAATCTGTCGCAGACCGCGCTTGGCAACCCGACCGATGTGAACGCCGATGGGGCCAGCGTGCTGGTGTCGGACGGCTACATCAACAAGCGGGTGATCGGCTTTTCGCCCGGCAATCTCGACTTCGTCGGCTTGATGGGTGCTTACGGCCGCCCGCCTTCCGCTCCCGTGCGAGAGGGCGCCTTTGACCAGAGCCAGGCGACCTCCACTGGTGATGGTGGCCCCAATCCGGCCAGCGAAAGCTTCGGCGACATCGTCCACTGCGTCGTCCGCGGGCCTGACAGCACGCTGTATGTCTGCGACCGGCGCAACAATCGGGTGCAGCTGTTCCGCGAAGGAGAGGACGGCGCGGTCGAGTTCGTGCAGGATATCGTGATCGGCGACGGCACCGGCGGCACGCGTACGGCCACCGATGTCGGCTTCAGCCCCGACGGCACCTATGTCTATGTCGCCGACATGATGAACGGGCGCATCTGGGTCCTGCTGCGCGCCACGCACGAGGTCCTGGGCTGGATGGGCAAGAACGGCCGCTATCCGGGGGAATTCATCTGGCTGCATAGCCTGGACGTGGACAGCCAGGGCAACATCTACACAGCGGAAGTCTCGACCGGCCGCCGCGTACAGCGCTTCGTGTTCACCGGACTCGCGGACTGAGCCGCTATTCCGCCGCCGTCGCCCATGGGCGGGAACGACGCGCGGTGCGGACCATCTCCTCCACCCAGCGATTCAGCAGCGTCTTGTAGATCTGGCGATGTTCGGGCGTACGCATCGCGTGATCGGCGCCGCGGATCACCCGGTGACTGAGCGAACTCGCCCGCTGGAACGCACCCATATATGACGCGATTGCAGTATGCGGGACATGGTTGTCGAATTCGGATTCGACGATCAGCGCATCCCCCTCGAACTCCGCGCAGGCATGCAGCGCCCGGTCGCGCCGCGGGGTCTGGAACCGGTTGCGGTATGCCCATACCTTCTGCTTGTCGAGCAGCGCCTTGGGCGTCTTCCAGTCCTTGTCGGGATAGAGCGCCGGGACGCGCAGCGCCAGCCAGCGGACCGGCCGCTGCGCCGTCAACAGGGTGGACAGGTAAGCGCCGTAACTGACGCCGATCACCCCGATCGCCCGCCGGTCCACCAGCGGATGGGAGACGAGGTGATCATAGGCCGCGATCACGTCCTGCAAGCCATCTTCGCGCGTGACCTCGCTCTTGGCGGCATCACTGGCCGAATGGCCGCGTAGATCGAAGGTGAAGCACAGACAGCCCAGGCGCGCGATATCCTCCGCGCAATCGAGGTCATCCTCCTGCTTGCCGCCCCAGCCATGCACGAACAGGAAGCCGGGGATCAGCATGTCGGGGGTCAGCAGCGTCCCCCGCAGATGCTGGTCGGCAATGCGAAAATCGACTGGGCCTTCCTCGATCATGCGATGCGCTGTGCCCACTTCGCCATCCGGCCGACATGGGGATCGATACCGTTGAAATACACGGTGGCGCCATCGGGTATCACGGCCTCGCCATGGACCTCCACCGTGGCGGTGGTGACGCAAGTTAGAGTCGGATCGGCGGCGAAGGCCTCCATCGCCGCGAGCTCCGCCCCGCTCGCCCCGCCGGCGCGCCATGATTGCTCCAGCAGCGCGACGCGCCGGATGCCGAGTGCATCTGTACCTTCGATCACGTCATAATTGCGGCGGGAGAGGCACAGGCCGGGATAGACCTCCTGCGCAACGCGGTCGAACTGCGCCGCCTGAGCTACGACGTGGCGGATCAGCGGATCGGGCGCCGCGTCGAGCAGCGTGGCCAGGTCGCCCGGCACTGCATGCAATTCACTGCCGCCATAGACCTCCTCGCCATGGCGGTTGGTGGTGAGGCTCTGCGTACCCCAGTAGCTGATCCGGTGTTGGCCAATGATGGCCACGCCCACAGAGTAGGTCACGACGTCCGTCAGGTTCTCCTCCAGACAAAGGCCATATTCAGCCAGCTCGTCCGGGTCATGCGCGGCGACCACAGCCGCAAGATCACCGGCATTCTCCACCACCACCTGCCCGACGCCGGCCTTGCCGCGCACCGGCTTGACCCGAACGGGTCCACGCGCGAGCAGCCGCTCCCCCGCGATCGCCGCGTCGGCGGCGTCGAACACGGTGAAGCCGCACAACACCGCCTCGTGGATCGCAAGCGTCATGGCGTCGGACCAACCGGTGGGACGGGTCGCGGCGGGCGAGACCAGACCATGCGTGATGGCCTTGGTCCCGGCGAACGGAAAAGGCACGACCCCACCAAAGAAACGCTTAGGATCGCGCAGCTGGAGCGCATGGCCCTCCTCGGCCTCCAGCGTATCGGCAGGCACCAGGTACAGCGCACCCGCCGCGCCATCCGCCGGATAATGCCGACCCACGAACGGGACGCCCAGCAGGCTGGCAATCCGGGTTGACAGCACCTCAAGGGTGTCATGCTCATGGGTGCCCGGATTGGACCGACTGGCGATGGGCAGCATTGCCAAGCCGACGACGCCTTCCGGATGGATCGAGGCGCGGGGCTGCAATACGCCACCGGTGGCGTGGAACGCATCGGGGATCATGGCATCTCCTACCAATCAACACCCTGCAAACGATCGGGTGCGCAATTGGCACCCGATCGGCAAACAATGCTGGGACGAGGCGGGCCGCAGGCCGATCGCCCGTGCCGTGCCGCTATACGTCCAGGTTGGCGACGTTCAGCGCATTCTCCTGGATGAAGTCGCGCCGCGGTTCGACCACATCGCCCATCAGACGGGTGAAGATCTCGTCCGTGACGTCAGCGTCCTCCACCTTCACCTGCAGCAGCGCGCGGTTTTCGGGGTCGAGCGTGGTTTCCCACAGCTGGTCCGCATTCATCTCGCCCAGGCCCTTGTAGCGCTGGACCGACAGCCCCTTGCGCCCGGTCTCGAGCACCGCGTCCAGCAGCTGGCTGGGGCGGGTGATGGTGCCGTCAACCGGCCGAGCCGGCTGCGCCTCGACCGCGCCGGGCTCATCCGTCTCCGGTTCGGCGGCTTCCTGTTCCGGTGCCGAAGCGCCCTTGGTCAGGCGCGCGGGGAAGGCGTAGGCCTCCGCCTGCTCACCCGCCAGACGGTGCAGCTTGCGCGCCTCCGCACTGCCGATGAACCCGCCTTCGATGAGGTGCGCGTCCGTGACGCCGCGCCATACCCGGTCGAACCGGATCAGCCCGTCACCCCGTTCGCTCGCGCTCCAGTTCGCCTCCGGATCGCTTAGCTGGAGCTGCGCCGCTGCGCGCTGGAGGGCGGCGGCGCGGGTCGCGCCATCCGCCTCCGGATCGAGTGCGCCGGCCAGCGCCATCGCCTCCACTACCGCCGAGTCATACCGGCGCGGCACGAACGCCATCAGGTTCTTCATGCGCAGCGCGTGTTCGACCAGCGCGGTCAGATCCGGCCCGCTGCGCGCACCGCCAGCGCCTTCCAGCACCCGGCCTTGCAGCCCGGCCTCTATCAGGTAGCGGTCGAGCGCGGCCTGATCCTTCAGATAGACCTCCGACCGGCCTTTCGCGACCTTGTACAGCGGCGGCTGCGCGATGAAGAGGTGCCCGGCCTTTACAATCTCCGGCATCTGCCGGTGGAAGAAGGTCAGCAGCAGCGTGCGGATATGCGCGCCGTCCACGTCGGCGTCCGTCATGATGACGATCTTGTGGTACCGCAGCTTGTCGAGGCTGAACTCGTCGCGCACGCCCGTACCCATCGCCTCGATCAGCGTGCCGACCTCCTTCGACGAGATGATCCGGTCGAACCGCGCACGCTCCACGTTCAGGATCTTGCCCTTCAGCGGCAGGATCGCCTGCACGTGGCGGTCGCGGCCCTGCTTGGCCGAGCCGCCCGCGGAGTCACCCTCCACCAGGAACAGTTCGCACTTGCTGGGGTCGCGTTCCTGGCAATCGGCGAGCTTGCCCGGCAGGCTGGCGATGTCCATCACGCCCTTGCGCCGCGTCAGCTCGCGCGCGCGCTTCGCCGCCTCGCGCGCTGCGGCGGCGTCGATCACCTTGCCGATGATCTCCTTTGCATGGCCGGGGTTCTCCTCCAGCCATTCGGACATCTTGTCGCCCATCAGCGCTTCCAGCGGCTGGCGAACCTCGGAGGAGACGAGCTTGTCCTTCGTCTGGCTGGAGAACTTGGGGTCGGGCAGCTTGACGCTGACGATGGCGGTCAGCCCCTCGCGCATGTCCTCTCCCGAGAGCGTCACCTTCTCCTTCTTCATCAAGCCGGAGGAAGCGGCATAGCCGTTCAGCGTGCGGGTCAGCGCGGCGCGGAATGCAGCCAGATGCGTGCCACCGTCGCGCTGCGGGATGTTGTTGGTGAAGGCGAGGACGTTCTCGTAATACGAGTCATTCCATTCCAGCGCCACGTCGATGCCGATCCCGTCCTTCTCGGCCGAAATGGCGATCGGGTCCGGCATCAGCGCCTGCTTGTTGCGGTCCAAATACTTCACGAACGCCCCAATGCCGCCTTCGTAGAACAGGTCGTGCTCCACAGGCTCCTCGTGCCGCTTGTCACGCAGCAGGATGCGCACGCCCGAATTCAGGAACGCGAGCTCGCGGTAGCGGTGCTCCAGCTTCTCGAAATCGAACTCGGTGACGTTCTTGAACGTGTCGGTGGACGGCAAGAAGGTAACCTTGGTGCCCTTCTGCCCGGGCGCCGCGTCGCCGCGTACCTCCAGCGGCCCTTCCGCATCGCCATGGCGGAAGCGCATCCAGTGCTCCTTGCCGTCGCGCCACACTGTCAGCTCCAGCCATTCGGACAGGGCGTTCACCACTGACACGCCGACGCCATGCAGGCCGCCCGACACCTTGTAGGCGTTGTCGTCGCTGGTGTTCTCGAACTTGCCGCCCGCATGCAGCTGGGTCATGATGACCTCCGCCGCGCTGACGCCCTCTTCCTTGTGAATGTCCACCGGTATGCCGCGGCCATTGTCGGTCACGCTGACAGACCCGTCGGGATTGAGTTCGATCAGCACCAGGTCACAATGACCGGCCAACGCCTCGTCAATGGCATTGTCGCTGACCTCGAACACCATGTGGTGCAGGCCCGATCCGTCATCGGTGTCGCCGATATACATGCCGGGCCGCTTGCGCACGGCATCCAGCCCCTTCAGCACCTTGATCTGGTCGGCGCCGTAACTGTTCGACTTGGTGTTCTCGCTCTCGCTCATGCCCATCATATAGGAATCCGGCGCCCCGGGGGAAAGCGCGAACCGCCCTGGTCCACAGCCTTTTGACAGCGCTGGCACCTGCGCGCATCACCCACGCCATGATGATGACGCTGATCGTGGTGCTGGTCGTCTCCGGCGCCCTGCTCGCCGGCGCGGCATGGGGCCTGTTCGGCCGGCTGCACGAACGCACCGAAGGCTTCCTGGTCGCGCTGGCCGGCGGGGCGCTGCTACTGTCCGCCGTCAGCGAGCTGATCGTCCCCTCGATTGAGAGAGGCAGCCTGTGGAGCGCCACGCTGGGCGTCGCGGCGGGGGCGATCGTCTTCACCCTGGCCGATTACTGGATCGACGTGAAGTGGGGACGGGAGTCAGGTGGCGGGCTGCTCGCCGCAATCACGCTGGACGGCATGCCGGAGAACCTGGCGCTGGGCGTGGCCCTGATCGGCGCCGGCGCGCCGGAGGTTGCGGCGCTCGCCGGATCGATCCTGCTGTCCAACCTGCCCGAAGCGGCCGGCAGCGCGCGGCAGATGGCAGACGATGGACGATCCAAGGGGCGCGTGCTGGCGCTGTGGGGCGCGACGGCGGTGCTGCTCTCGCTCTGCACCATCGGCGGCTATACCCTGCTGGAGACTGCGGGCGAGGAGGTGCTGGCGACGATCCGCTGCTTCGCCGCCGGCGCGGTGATCGCCAGCCTGGCGGTCGAGGTCTTCCCGCAAGCCTATCGCGAGGATCGCCATTGGTCGGGCGTGGCAACGGCGATCGGCGTGATCCTGGCCCTGGCGCTCGACACCATGTCTAACGGGTGAGGCGCATACGAAAACGGCCGCCCCTGTTGGGGCGGCCGTCGTCCGCATCAAGTTGCGACTAAGTCGCTCAGTGCGGCCACATCATCGGGTGACGATGCGCACCGGCGCTGGTGATGTAGGCAACAAGCATGCGCTTCAGAAACTTGGTCATGATACTACCTCCTGCGAAATGATGCCGCGGCTGTTACCGCTGGCATCTTGCTGTTTGCTAGCCAACCCGATCGATCCCGCGATCAGGCGAAGCGTTGTCTCTCGATCGTCTATCTGGCGCAGGGGACACGAATACTCAAATGCGAAGAGGCGCACGCCTGTTGCAAGCTTTGCAACACCTTTGCGTGACAGTACGTAAGGCGGCGTTCACGACGTTTGCATTTGGTGGCGCGGCGGTGCTGGACAGCGGCGCCGCACTCCGCCTAACCGCTGCCGCCATGACCAGCATCGCCGACTCCCAGCCCGATACCATCCTGATCGTCGATTTCGGCAGCCAGGTGACCCAGCTGATCGCCCGTCGCGTGCGCGAGGCCGGCGTCTACTCCGAGATCGCCCCCTTTACGCAGGCGGAGGAGGCGTTCCACCGGCTGGACCCAAAGGGCATCATCCTGTCTGGCAGCCCGGCCAGCGTCCCGGCGGATGGCAGCCCGCGCGCACCGCAGGTGCTGTTCGATAGCGGCCTGCCGATCCTGGGCATTTGCTACGGCCAGCAGGTGATGACGCATCAACTCGGTGGAGAAGTCCGGCCGGGTCACGAGACCGGCGAAGGTGGTGAATTCGGCCGCGCATTCCTGACCGTCACCGAACCCTGCGTCCTGTTCGACGGGCTGTGGCAGGTGGGTGAACGGCACCAGGTGTGGATGAGCCACGGCGACAAGGTCACCCGCTTCGCCCCCGGCTTCCGCATCGTCGCCACCAGCGACGGGGCGCCTTTCGCGCTCATCGCCGATGATGAGCGGCGCTATTACGGCACGCAGTTCCATCCGGAGGTGTTCCACACACCCGATGGCGCGCGCCTACTCGCCAACTTCGTGCGCCATGTCTGCGGCCTTGCCGGCGACTGGACCATGGCGGAGTTCCGCCGCGCCAAGATCGAGGAGATCCGCGCGCAGGTGGGCGATGCCCGCGTGATCTGCGGCCTGTCTGGCGGTGTCGATTCGGCGGTGGCGGCAGTGCTGATCCACGAGGCGATCGGCGACCAGCTTACCTGCGTGTTCGTCGACCACGGCCTGCTGCGGCAGGGCGAAGCGGAACAGGTCGTCGGGCTGTTCCGGGGTCATTACAACATCCCGCTGGTCCATGTGGATGCGGAGGCGCAGTTCATGGACGGCCTCGCCGGCGTCACCGACCCGGAGGCCAAGCGCAAGTTCATCGGCAAGACCTTCATCGACGTGTTCGATGCAGAGGCCAAGAAGATCGGCGGGGCCGATTTCCTGGCGCAGGGCACGCTCTACCCCGACGTGATCGAATCGGTCAGCTTCACCGGTGGCCCATCGGTGACGATCAAGAGCCACCACAATGTCGGCGGCCTGCCCGAACGCATGAACATGGCGCTGGTCGAACCCTTGCGCGAGCTTTTCAAGGACGAGGTGCGCGAACTGGGCAAGGAGCTGGGTCTGCCGCCCGCCTTTGTCGGCCGTCATCCCTTCCCCGGCCCTGGCCTCGCCATCCGCATTCCGGGCGAAGTGACGAAGGAGCGCTGCGACATCCTGCGCAAGGCCGACGCCATCTACCTGGAGGAGATCCGCGCCGCCGGGCTGTACGATGCAATCTGGCAGGCGTTCGCCGTACTGTTGCCGGTCAAGACCGTGGGCGTGATGGGCGACAGCCGAACCTACGACAATGTCTGCGCCTTGCGAGCCGTAACCAGCACTGACGGGATGACCGCCGACGTATACCCCTTCGACGGCCAGTTCCTGAGCCGGGTATCGACCCGCATCGTCAACGAGGTGCGCGGCATCAATCGCGTGGTCTACGACTACACCAGCAAGCCGCCCGGCACGATCGAGTGGGAGTGATCCCGACGGCGATCAAGCCCGCCCTGCGCTAGTCGCCGACGGGCGCCGCCGCCTCCAGACCAAGCAGGCGCCTGGCATTGCCGGACCGGATTAGTCCGATCTCGTCCTTTTCCAGACCCAGTTGCTCCAGCGCGGCGATGTTCGCCGCGAGCGAGTATTGCGGGTAGTCCGAACCCAGCAGCACGTTGCGGATACCCACATTGCGCAGCGTCCACACGAATTCGTCCGCTACCGGGGAGCCGGCGACCAGCGTCACGATGGCGGACGGGTCGAAATGGATATTATCGCCGACCAGTCCGTCAGCCGTACGGGCCGCCGCCAACACGTTCCAGAAGCGGAAGTTCATGCCGCCGATGTGGGCGAAGATGAACCGGGTGCGCGGGTTCGCCAGCGCCAGGTTGAACAGCTTCTCGCTATCGCCGGGCAGGATATTCGCATTGTCGAACAGCACGATCAGGTCCAGCTGCCCGGCCTGTTGAACGACGGCTTGCGTGCGCGGATCGGTCACTTCGAACCGCTGGGTATGGGGGTGCAGCTTCAGGATGCGGGCACCGCGCGCCGCCACGCGCGTCAGTTCCTGCAGCGCTGCATCGCCGTCATATGGATGCACCGTGACGACCGGGATCATGCCGGGATGCCGGCCTGCAAGGTCCAGGATCGAATCGTTGGCTGCTCGGATCGCCGCCGGATCGCTCGCTGGCGCGCCATTCGGGCCACCGAACCACATCGCGGCATAGCGCGGTCCATCTGCCTCGCCTTCCAACGACGCTTCGTAGGCGTCCAGCGACGCCTCCCCATCGTGCAGGTGGACATGCACGTCGAAGGCCGGCGCCTCAGCCATCGCCGGTGCGGCGATAAGCGACAGCGCGGGGACGAACAGCAACGATCTCATCGACGATTTCGCATCATGTCCGTCAGCCCACGGCGAACGAGTCATTGTCCGGATCGTCGTTCCAGGCGTATTCGGCGCGGGCCGCCGCCTCCACCGCGGTGGGGCGATCATAGAGCTGCTCGACCAGCGCCAGCGCCATGTCCGTCCCTGCCGACACGCCGGAGGAGGTGATGTACTTGCCATCCACCACCCAGCGCGCACGCCCCTGCCATGCGACCTTGTCGGACTGGCCGCGCACCCAGTCGAACGCCCGCTTGTTGGTGGTTGCTCGCCGACCGTCCAGCACGCCGGCCCGCGCCAGGATCGCCGCGCCCGTACAGACGGAGGTAGTCCAGGTGGTGCCCACATCCTGCCGCCGCACAAAATCGAGCAGGCGCGCATCATCCACCAGCCGCCGCGTTCCCATTCCGCCCGGCACCATCAGGACGTCGAACTGCGGGGCCGAGGCGAATGCATGATCGGGTACGATCTGCGTACCCTGCGTGGAGCGAACGGGGCCACCATCGGCCGAAACCATTGCGATGCCGTGATCGGGCAGCCGCGCCCACATCTGCACGGGTCCGAACACGTCCAGCGTCTCGAACCCGTCGAACAGCGCGATGCCGATCCGGCGAGCTTTGGCGGCACCCTCCGCCGTTTCGCTCACCACCTGCGATTGTGCCCTTGCCGGCACGGCGGCCAGCCCGGTCAGCGCCGTTACCGCCGCGGCCGACCGGATCATGCCCCGGCGCGAATACTCGTCAGCGATCGACATGGGCCCTATTCCTTGCTGCGCATGCAATGTGCAGATGCAGCGTAACGCAAAGAAAAGGGGAGCGGGAGTCCGCTCTGCAGGCTCTCAGCCGCGCTGCGCGAACCACAAGGTATGTTGCGGCCCCTTGCCGTTCTCCCGCGCTCGCACGCGCTGCTCTTCCACCTGAAAACCCGCGCGGCCCAGCCGGCGGGTGAAGGCGGGATCAGGTGCGGCCGACCACACGGCCAGGATGCCGCCCGGGCGGAGCGCCCGGCGGGCGGCGGCCAAGCCGTCCGGCGTGTAGAGCACGTCATTGTCCGGCCGGGTCAGCCCATCGGGGCCGTTGTCCACGTCCAGCAGGATCGCGTCGTACTCCACACGCGCCGTAGCGATCGTCCAGCCGACATCCACCATGCGCAGGTCCACTCGCGGATCGTCCAGGCAGCCGTCGGCAAGGTCCTGCATCGGCCCACGCGCCCAGTCGATGATGCCGGGCACCAGCTCCGCGACTACTGCCTTGCCACTTGTGCCCAGGCGGGCGAGCACGGCGCGCAAGGTAAAGCCCATGCCGTACCCGCCGATCAGCACCGCCGCACCAGGCGGATTGCCCAGCCGGTCCAGCGTCATGGTCGCGAGCGCCTTTTCCGACCCGCTCATCCGGCTGCTCATCAGCTCGTTACGTTCGAGCATGATGATGAAGTCGCGCCCGTGACGGATCAGCCGGAGCGGCGGGCCACCCGGCACCTCCGCCACGCCGATCTCCTCGCGCGGGATCACTTCTTGCGGGCTTTTCTCGCGGCGTAGCGCGCGTCGCGCGCGGCCTTCAATTCCTCGGCCGTCTTCTTGGGCTTGGGCGCATTGGCCTTGGCCCGCTCTTCCTTGGCGGCCTGCTTTGCGGCCTTTTCCTCGGCCAGCTTCTGCTGGCGGGCCGCGCGCTTCTCAGCCTCGGCAGCTTCCTTCGCCTCGGCCGCCTCACGCTGCTTGGCGAGCGTCTCCGGGTCGATCGGCGCCTTGTTGCGCAGCTTTTCCAGCGCGCTTTCCTTGGCCGCACGCGAGGCGGCGGCACGATCCTGAAAATCGGGGGCCTTGAAACCGGCCATGTACTATCTGCTCCTGTTCATGCCGACCTGATCGGTCGTCGCGGGCGCCCGTAACAGAAAGGATCGGGCATTGCTGCCCCCTAAGTAACGGCGGCTACCAGGCGAAACCCTGTTCCACGGCCCGCCGTTCCGCCGCCGTGCTGGTCCGATCCAGCGCGGCATTGCGGTGCGGAAAGCGACCGAAGCGGGCAATCATGCGATAATGGTCTATGGCAAAGGCCCGGTTCTCTGTCCGGCCAAGCGCGGTGAAGTAGCGAACGGACAGCAGCTGATCTGCGATCTGTTCGCTATGCATCAGCGGCATAGCCAGGAACATGCGCTGTTCGGGCCGCAGCGGGCGGTCGAACCCGCGCGCCAGTGCCCCGTGCGTTACCCGCCGCGCCAGCGGGTCGAAGGCGAAAGCCGTTGCGGTGCCGCGGAACAGGTTGCGCGGCACTTGATCGAATAGCAGCACGGCGGCGAGCGCGGTGTGCGGATCGGTCAGGAAGCTTTCAGGCGGCTGCGTCCATAGCGCCGCCAGATCTTGCGCGAAGCGGTGATGCAGTTCCGCATCCACCGCTTCGCTGGACCCGAACCATTGCGCGGGGTTCAGGCGGCGGAACCAGAAATGCTCCAGCTCCGCCGCCCAGCGCCGCTGCGCCCGGCAAACTCTATGATCGGCCTTCATCCGGCTTGGTGTAGGGGACAAAGCCTTCGATGGCCACGATGCCGCTCAGAATACCGCTGTTCCGGTCGACCGTCTGGCGGATATCCTGCTTGCAAAGCTGCCCGCCGGAAAATCGCTGGATCAGCACGATGTCGTTCGGCCCCAGTACGGATGGATCGATCGGCCGCGCGACATAGATCGTGCCGCCGCCGTCATAGACGAATCCGACGCCTTCGATCGTATCCAGCCGGTTGGCATTGGGGGCGTAGATGCAGCTGACCGGCTCCCCGGCGATGCGGCCCGCCAGCCGTTCGGCTAGGCGCGCCTCGTTACGCGCGACGCGGCTGTTCGGCTCGGGAGCGTCCTGTGCCGCGGCGGGCAGAACGCCGATCCCCACGGCCAGGGCAGCGGCGGCAATCAGATGAGGGAAACGCATCGAACTCACACTCCGTTTGACAGGAGAATTAGCGGTTCTTGCGTTAACCCGTGCTGACCCGGTTTGGTGCCCCGATCCGCATCAGCGGATCAGCGTGCGATGGGGGTGGGGTCCAGCCCTGGCCCGGTTTCCACCAGATCGCCGGGCTGCACCTCGTGCCGGTCACGTTCCTCCGCCGCGGGACCGTCCGCCAGGATGAAACGCCGGTCGCAATAACCGCAATCGACGAAGCCCTTCTCGTCGATTTGCATGTAGACCCGCGGATGGCCGAGCGAGGCGGAACGGAAGTTCGGGCCAGAACGGATGTCGCCCGATCCGTCGCACCACACACGGCGGGTTTCCACGATCGTCGTTTCGGGTGCGTTGTCCATGGGGCAGGTCGCATATCGTGCGGCGGGGATCGTTTCAATCCGCAACATTGCCGCGGCGCCGTTGCAATGCACGCGGCGCTCCGCCACATCGCCACCCATGCCAGATCCCGCCGCGATCGAGATCCGCGATCTCGCCAAGACCTATGCCGCGCAGAAGAACCAGCCGGCGAAGCACGCGCTGCAGGGCGTCAGCCTGGACGTGCCCGCCGGCGGCATCTTCGGCCTGCTCGGACCCAACGGGGCGGGCAAGTCGACCATGATCAACATCATGGCGGGCCTCGTGAACAAGACCGACGGCACCGTGCGCATCTGGGGCCACGACATCGACCACGACCACCGCAACGCGAAGCTGTCGATCGGCATCGTTCCGCAGGAAATCGTGTTCGACCCCTTCTTCACCCCGTTCGAGGTGCTGGAGAACCAGGCCGGCATGTATGGCGTCGCGACGACGCTCCGCCGGTCGGAGGCACTGCTGCGCGCGGTCCACCTTGCGGACAAGCGCAACGCCTATGCCCGGTCCCTGTCAGGCGGCATGAAGCGCCGGCTCCTGATCGCCAAGGCGATGGTCCATGCCCCGCCCGTGCTGGTGCTGGACGAACCGACGGCCGGCGTAGACGTCGAATTGCGTCGGCAATTATGGGAATTGGTGGGCGAGCTCAATGCCGGCGGCGTGACAGTGGTGCTGACGACGCACTACTTGGAGGAGGCGGAGCAATTGTGCGACCGCATTGCCATCATCAACCACGGCCAGCTCGTCACCAATCAGCCCACCCGCGAACTGATCGCCATGGCGCGGGACAAGATTGTGCGCGTCACGGTGGAAAGCGACATCACCGCCCCGCCCGCCGATCCGCTGCTGGGCAAGGCGCAACTGATCGACCCGCGCACGCTGGAGATCACCTATGACCGCGACAAGACCAGCGCCGGGCAGGTGCTGGCGATCTTGCAGCGCGAAGGCTACTCCATCCAGGACGTGACCACGCGCGAGGCTGACCTGGAGGATGTGTTCGTGCAGCTGACCATGCAGCGCGCGGCAGCGTAGCGATTGGGGCGTTAGCGTTCCGCTTACGGGTCCGTGCCATTTTGGCCGGGTGACGGAGCGACGTTTCCTCGCGGGCCTGTTCGGCCTGCCGGTGCTGGCGGCAGCGGTGCTGATCGCCTAGCTTACACCACGCTATGTGCCGAGCGATAGTTTGATCAGTGCGGCCGCGTCCACCACCTCCACCGAGATTGCACAGCGGCGAATCCTCGCAAGCTTCGTGCGGCGCTGCCGCATCTCATTCGGCCGAACCCCACTCTGGTTGAACCGCCCCGTGACATTGTATTCGTG
Source organism: Croceibacterium sp. TMG7-5b_MA50 (assembly GCF_039830145.1). Classification (NCBI taxonomy): domain Bacteria; kingdom Pseudomonadati; phylum Pseudomonadota; class Alphaproteobacteria; order Sphingomonadales; family Erythrobacteraceae; genus Croceibacterium; species Croceibacterium sp. TMG7-5b_MA50. The sequence continues at coordinate 1,930,549 of NZ_CP156082.1, forward strand.
GGAGAACGATGTCGGCTTGCTTGCAAGAACGGTGATCGCCTGTAGTCCAGGAGCGCCATGCACGATCACCGCTACGGCGCTGCTGGCTCCGCTTCTGCCGTCGCATCTGGACGGCAGGCCGCTGCCAAGGCGTGTCTTTGGCTGCGGTCGGGCGACGCCCGATTGGCGCAGACGGTCTGACATTCGTTCATGAGTCTGCATGCGGGCGGGCAATGGCTGTCGACTGAACATCCATCAGCTTGCGAAGGACCTGTTGCGGGCCCATGAGCCTGCCCCATGGCAGACCCCCGGCACGAACACGACGTCCTCATCATCGGCTCCGGCGCGGCAGGGCTGACCGCGGCGCTCTCGCTCGCGGGTCATTGCCGCGTGCTGGTGCTGGCCAAGGGGCCGCTCACCAGCGGGTCGACCGCCTGGGCGCAGGGCGGCATCGCCGCGGTGTTGGATGCCGGCGACACGTTCGAGAACCATGTGCGCGACACCATGGTGGCGGGCGCCGGGCTCAACCGGCGCGAGACCGTCGAATATGTCATCGCACAGGCCCCTGCCGCGATCGACCGGCTGTGCGACCTGGGCGTTCCGTTCAATCGCGAGGAAGGCGAACTGCACCTGACGCGGGAGGGGGGCCATTCGCACCGCCGCATCGTGCATGTCGCCGACGCCACAGGCTGGGCGGTGCAGGCAGCGCTGCTGAAGGCGGCGGAGGAGCACCCCAATATCACCCTCCTGCCCGATCGCACCTGCATCGACCTCATCACTGGGCGGCATGAGGAACGGTATTCTGGATCGGGCCGCGTCTGGGGTGTCTACGCGCTGGACGCGTCTACGGGCGAGGTGGAGGCGCATGTCGCCCGCGCGACCATATTGGCGAGCGGCGGGGCGGGGCGCGTCTACCGCTTCTCCACAGCGCCCAGCGGCGCCACCGGTGATGGCATCGCGATGGCCTGGCGCGCGGGTGCGCGCGTCTCCAACATGGAGATGATGCAGTTTCATCCGACCTGCCTCTACAATCTGGAGGTCAAGAACTTCCTCATCACCGAAGCCGTGCGCGGCGAAGGCGGGCGGCTGATCAATCCGCGCACCGGCAAGCGCTTCATGGAGTTCTACGATTCGGAGCGAATGGAACTGGCCCCACGCGACGTGGTCGCCCGCGCCATCGATGCGGAGATCAAGCGCTTCGGCCTCGATTACGTCCATCTCGACATCAGCCACATGCCGGCGGACTTCGTGCGCGAACACTTCCCCAACATCCATGACAAGCTGCTGGGCTTGGGCATCGACATGACCACGCAGCCGATCCCGGTCGTGCCGGCGCAGCATTACACCTGCGGCGGCGTGCTGATCGACCTCGACGGCCGCACCGACCTGCCGGGCCTGTATGCCGCCGGCGAGTGCACCGAAAGCGGGCTACACGGCGCCAATCGCCTGGCCAGCAATTCGCTGCTGGAATGCTTCGTCTTCGGGGAGGCTGCGGCGCAGGACATCATCGCCCGCTGGGACAGCTTCGATGCCCCGCCCTCAATCCGACCTTGGGATGCCAGCCGCGTGACCGATTCGGACGAGGAGGTCGTCATCAAGCAGAACTGGACGGAGATTCGCCGGTTCATGTGGAACTATGTCGGTATTGTGCGCACCACCAAGCGGCTGGAGCGCGCCGCACACCGAATCACCCTGCTGACAGGTGAGGTGGAGGATTATTACGGCCACTTCCGCGTGACGACCGATCTCATCGAACTCCGCAATCTGCTGCAATGCGCCGACCTGATCGTCCGATCGGCCCTGAAACGGCGCGAGAGCCGCGGACTGCACTTCACGCTCGACTATCCGGAGATGGCGGCGGAGGCGGTCGACACCGTGCTGGTGCCCTGACCTAACCGGGCGGCAGGCGGGTCAGCCCGCGTTCCACCACCCGCTCCTGCGCATCGGCCATGTCCTCGGCGCCATCGGTGTCGGCATCCTCCTCGATCGCGGACCGCGATGTGCCACGCTGCTCCTTGTCACTTTCGCTCTCTGATCCGCCATCACGCGCCAAGTCATCGGCGGTCACCTTGCTGTTCACCTTGGGGGGCTGCATCGGCCTGCTCCTTGTCCTGCCAGGGGAACGCGCAGGGTGCGCAAAGGGCGCGAAAAAATACCTGAAAGGCGCTTGCGCTCGCCGCCAGCCAAGGAAATCCGCCGCGTCGCGCTGTGTTGGTCGGGCCGGACACTCCCGTTCTGCCGGGGATACCCACAACCCACCTATTGCGCCGCGATTCGCTCGCGGCCACAAGGGGTTGTGGTCTGCACGGCGCGCCCCGATTTGGGGACTGCCGCAGGCCAACGGAACAAACCGGGGATGAGTATCTTTCGGGAGGGTGCCTGCAAGGGTTAGGCTGGATGCTCCGGCCGACTCATGTGGCGCCCGCATCAGGGCGGCAGCACAGGATCGACCGATATGGATTTCAGGAACGACGAGGCAGCCATGGGTGCGGCAGGCGGCAACGACGGTGCGGTGATGGAACGGACGGTGGACGAGCGCGCGCTTGCGGGCGCGGCGCTGGCGATGGCAGCCGCCACCACGAAGCAGCCGGAAGATTCCAAGACCATCAATGCGCGCCGCTTCACCATCCCGACCGATCCGTCGCGCGATGCGCTGCTGACGGAATTCGGCAAGGACACGCTGACCGACCGCTACCTGCTGCCGGGTGAAAGTTACCAGGATCTGTTCGCCCGCGTGGCTGATGCCTATTCGGATGACGAGGCGCATGCCCGGCGCATCTACGACTACATCTCCAAGCTGTGGTTCATGCCAGCCACCCCCGTCCTCTCGAACGGTGGCACCGGGCGCGGTCTGCCGATCTCCTGCTACCTGAACTCCGTGCCCGACAGCCTGGAAGGGATCGTCGGCACCTGGAACGAGAATGTCTGGCTTGCCAGCCGGGGCGGCGGGATCGGCACGTATTGGGGCAATGTCCGCGGCATCGGGGAGCCGGTGGGCCTGAACGGCAAGACCAGCGGCATCATCCCCTTCGTCCGTGTGATGGACAGCCTGACGCTGGCAATCAGCCAGGGCAGCCTGCGCCGCGGCTCGGCCGCCTGCTACCTCGACGTCTCCCACCCGGAGATCGAGGAGTTCCTGGAGATCAGGAAGCCGTCGGGTGACTTCAACCGCAAGGCGCTGAACCTGCATCATGGCGTGCTGCTGACGGACGAGTTCATGGAAGCGGTGCGCGCCGGGGCCGAGTTCCAGCTGCGCAGCCCCAAGGACGGATCGGTGCGCAACACCATTGATGCGCGCAGCCTGTTCCAGAAGCTGGTGGAGACCCGCCTGCAGACAGGGGAGCCCTACATCGTCTTCGCCGACACGGTGAACCGGATGATGCCGCGCCACCACCGCGAACTGGGCCTGAAGGTGTCGACATCGAACCTGTGTTCGGAGATCACGCTGCCGACCGGGCGCGATCACCTGGGCAACGACCGCACCGCCGTGTGCTGCCTCTCCTCGCTCAACCTGGAGACGTGGGACGAGTGGCAGGGCGACAAGACCTTCATCGAGGACGTGATGCGCTTCCTCGACAACGTGCTGCAGGACTATATCGACCGCGCACCGGAGGAGATGGCGCGGGCCCGCTATTCCGCGATGCGCGAGCGCAGCGTCGGCATGGGGGTGATGGGCTTCCACTCCTTCCTGCAGAAGAAGAACATCGCCTTCGAAAGCGCGATGGCGAAGGCGTGGAACCTCAAGATGTTCCAGCACATCAATGCCAAGGCGAACGAGGCGTCGATGTTCCTGGCCAAGGAACGCGGCCCCTGCCCCGATGCGGAGGATGTCGGCGTGATGGAGCGGTTCAGCTGCAAGATGGCGATCGCGCCGACTGCGTCGATCTCCATCATCTGTGGCGGCACCAGCGCGTGCATTGAGCCGATCCCGGCCAACATCTACACCCACAAGACGCTGTCGGGCAGCTTCGTGGTCAAGAACCCGTATCTGGAACGGGTGCTGCAGGCCAAGAGCAAGGACTCGGCCGCCGTGTGGAACTCCATCCTGGAGAAAGGCGGATCGGTCCAGCACCTCGATTTCCTTACGATCGAGGAGAAGGCTACCTTCAAGACCAGCTTCGAGATCGACCAGCGCTGGCTGCTGGAATTTGCCGCCGATCGTACGCCCTTCATCGACCAGGCGCAGAGCCTGAACCTCTACATCCCGGCGGACGTGGACAAGTGGGATCTGATGATGCTGCACTTCCAGGCGTGGGAGAAGGGCATCAAGTCGCTGTACTACCTGCGGTCCAAGAGCGTGCAGCGCGCCGGCTTCGCGGGCAGCGGCGGGGTGGAGGCGGACAACACGCCCGACCCTGCCGTGTTCGAGATGGGCGCCAACGGGCAGACCGATTACGAGGAATGCCTCGCCTGCCAGTGACGTCGGGCATCGGAACCGGCGGAAGTTGACACTAAGTTGACACCTCCCCTGTGACGCTCTCCGCTTCAGTTTGCCCGCGTTCAGGTGGGCAAGCTGAAGATGATTCGAGAGTGCTGGCGCGGTGGTACATGGGCCGGGTTGAGCCATGCGCGGGCCGTGTAGGAAAGCCGTTTGTGCGGCCGCCTCTTGCCCTGGGCCCCGCCCCGTGCTGAAAGCCGGGTGCCAGGGGGCTGGGCAGCCGCGGCGCTGATGCGTCGAGGAAAGTCCGGGCTCCACGAAACAAGGGTGGCGGGTAACGCCCGCCCACGCCTGCCGGTCCGCCGGCCGGCGTGAGGGACAGTGCCACAGAGAGCAGACCGCCGATGACGCCGATTCCCTGAGTCGGTGTACAGGCAAGGGTGAAAGGGTGCGGCAAAAGCGCACCGGGGCTGCCGGCAACGGCGCCCGCGACGGCAAACCCCACCCGGAGCAAGACCGAATAGGGGTCTCGCGCCTGTTCGCAGGCAGGGGTGTTTCGCCCTGAGAGGCCCGGGTTGGTTGCTAGAGCGCGCCGGGCAACCGGCCGCCCAGATGAATGGCTGCCCCTCGTTTTTTACGAGGACAGAACCCGGCTTACAGGCCCCCTGGCACCAGCCGTGGCGACAAATTGCTCCTGGTCGGAACAAGCCCGACCTGTTTCTAATTGAAACAAGCCTATCACACCCAGCGTCGATGCGTTCTGCTACTCGTAACTCTATGTTAGGCGACGGGCACTAACTTGCTGCGAGCCGTTCGATAATTCCGGCGAACAGCTTGGTCACGCCATCAGGGCGGGAGAACACGGACATGCAGCCTGGCATTCAGACGATTGTCGAACCGGCATGCCGAGCATCCGTGGCAGCCTGCCCGCCGGCCATCCGCGGCGAGGCGCTGTCCGGTGCCGGTGCCTGGGTGCGCACGCCGGCGGCGAATGACCTGCTTTATCCGATCCGCCGTATCCTGGACGTGGATGTCGCCGTGTTGCAGCAGGCCGATGCGATCGCGCTGGTCCAGCAGGCGGTCGCGCAGCAGAGTGGCGCCGTATTCGCCTTCTGCAACGCGCATACCGCCAACCTGGCGCGGAGCGATGCGGCGCTGCGGACGGCGCTGGCGCAGGCGACCGTGTTCAATGATGGGATCGGCGTCGATCTTGCCAGCGAGCTGCTGTACCACACGCCCTTCCCCGACAATCTCAACGGTACCGACCTGACGCCGACCCTGCTGGCCAGCCTGCCCGCCGGTACGCCGGTGTTCCTGCTGGGCAGCGCGCCCGGCGTGGCGGAGAAGGCCGGCGCGCTGCTGGCGGACCATCACGGCATCACCGTCGCCGGCACGTATCACGGCTTCTTCGCCGAGGCGGACGAGGCTGCCCTGGCGGAGCGCATCAGGGCATCCGGCGCCCAGTTGGTGATCGCGGCGATGGGCAATCCGCGGCAGGAAGTGTGGGCGACGCGCAATGCCAAGCAGCTTGGCATGCCGGTCCTGTGCGTCGGTGCCTTTCTCGACTTCACCGCCCGGGTGGTCAGCCGTGCGCCGGCCGTCGTGCGGCGGCTGCGGCTTGAGTGGACCTGGCGCCTGCTGTTAGAACCACAGCGCATGGCGCGTCGTTACCTGGTCGGCAATGCCACCTTCCTGCTGGCGGTGCGGCAGCAGCGCGGCGCGCTGCGCCATGCGGCGATGGCGACCTGAGCGCCACCATGCACGTCCTGATCCTGGGCGGGTCGCCGCGCCATTTCGGCGGGGTGGAAACCTTCTGCAGCCGCGCGATCGCCGCGCTGGGCGAACACGCGCCTGACATCGATGCCCGGCACGGCGGCACCTACACCGCGTATCTGCGCCCCCGGACGCTGCCCCAGATGGTGCGCGGCATGGTCGACGTGGTGCGTTTCCGGGCGGAGGGCGGCGGGCTGGTCTGGCTGCAATGGGTCAACCTGCCCGACCTCGCCTACATCCTGCTCGCCCGCATGCTGGGCCTGCGGGTGCTGGTGACGCCGCATCTGGGCAGCAATTGGCGGTCGCAGCGCAGCGGCCTGCTGCGTGGGCTCAGCCGCTGGTTGCTGGGCCGGGCACATGCCATCGCCCTGCTCGCGCCCACGCAGGCCGAGGAAGTGGCCCTGCCGGCGAACGTGGCGCAGACGGCGATCACCACTTTCCTGCCGGCCGCGATCCTGGCGCCCATGGCGACCCCCACGCATGACGGGCCGCTGCGACTGCTGCATGCCGCGCGCCTGTCACGCGAAAAGGGATCGTTCCGCGCGGTCGAGGTCGCCGCCGGGCTGAAGGAGCGCAGGGTGCCCTTCACGCTGGAGATCGCCGGCAGCGCGGACGAGAACACCTTTGCCGCCCTGCGCCGGTCGATCGCCGAAGCCGGGCTGGAGGCGGAGGTCACGCTGACCGGCTGGATCGATCCCGACCGGCTGAGTGACCGGCTGCGCCAGTCGGACGTGCTGGTGCATCTGTCCACCATCGATTCCTACCCCCTGATCGTGCTGGAGGCGCTGGCCTGCGGCATGTTCCCGCTGGTGCTGGACCTGGCCGGCGCGCGCGACATCGTCGGCCGGTTCGACGGCGTCGTCGTGCCGCAGGACGATGCGGTGCCCGGCGCGGTCGACGCACTGGCCGCGACTTCGACGGAGGAACTGCGCGCGCGCGGACGGGCGCAGATGCAGCCGCTGCGCGACCGGCTGGGCTGGCCCGCGGCGACGGCGCAACTGGCCGGGTCACTGCGCGAAACGGCCAGGGCCGCGCCGCAGCGCCTGCCCGCACCGTCACGCGCCTGAACACACGCGATCATGAGCGGAACGCCGGCATCCATCCGGCAGCACGAGCAGGCAGAAGAGGTTCATGCCGTCGATGACTAAGCTGGTTCACCTGCAAAGCCTGCGCGCGGTTGCCGCGTCCGCCGTGGTGGCGACGCATGCGCTGGAATATCCCGTGCGGCGCGGGCTGCTGGATCCCGACGCCTACCGCCTCGCCTGGGCAGTGGGCTGGTTGGGCGTCGCCGTGTTCTTCGTCATCAGCGGCCTAATCATGTGGGGCAGCGCGGCGGGCCAGTTCGGTTCGGCCGAGTCCGCCCGCCGCTTCGCCACCCGGCGGATCGTGCGCGTGGTGCCGATGTACTGGCTGGCGACGATCCCCTTCGCGTTCGCCTTGCTGGCCCGGGGCGAGGCGCTGACCACCGACATGCTGGTGCGATCGCTGCTCTTCATCCCCTATGCGGCCCCCGGCATGGAGGCGGCGCGCCCGATCGTGGGCCAGGGCTGGACGCTGAATTACGAGATGCTGTTCTATGGCGTGTTCACGCTGGCGCTGCTGTGTCGCCCGCGTGTCGGCCTTGCGCTGGTGCTGGGCACCTTCCCGATGCTGGTGGCGGTGCGGTCGTTTGTCTGGCCGTTGATCCCCTACGCCGATCCGGTCAGCCCGCTGCCGTTCTGGACCGATCCGATCACGCTGCTGTTCGTTGCCGGCGTGCTGCTGGGCCTCGCCCGCCAGCATGCCGCCCGCTGGCACACGGTACCGCATCCCGCGGCCGCGAGCATCGCGGTACTGGCGGGCGCCGTGGCGCTGTTCCTGGCGAGCGGCGCGAGTTTTCCGTTGCAGATCGGCTGGCAGGCGCTGTTCGCCATCGCCGCGGTCGCATGCGTCTGGCTGTGCTCCAGCACTGCGGGCCATCGCTGGCCGCGCGTCGGAACCGGGGCGGAAGCGCTGGGGGATGCTTCCTACAGCACGTACCTGTTCCACCCGCTGATGCTGATGGTGATGTATGCGGTGTGGGAACGCACCCCGCTTGCCGCCCTTCCGCCCGTAATCGGCACGGCGCTGTTCGTGGCGGCGGCGCTGGTCGCGTGCAATATCGGCGGCTGGGTGATCTTCCGCACGGTGGAACGCCCGCTGACCCGCAAGCTGGCCGATCTTACCGGCCGGCGCCGCCCCGTCCTGCCGGTCGCGGCTTAGGCGCGGGGACTAGCTGCGCCGCGCCGCCAGCCAGCGCCGGGCATACAGCCAGGTCCACGCCAGGTAGACCGCCGCGCCCGCGACCACGCCGGCGATCGACCACAGCGTGCCGGCAGTCACCAGCAGCAGCGTCACCGCCGCCACGCTGGCGATGCCTGACCAGACGCTCGCCATCGCCAGGTCGCGGAACTCGCCCGCCGCCTGCAGCAGGGTCGATTCGGGCGTCTGCAGCAGCCGCAGCAGCGCGAACAAGGCCCACAACGCGGACGCCCCCATCAGGAAGTCGAGCGGGTAGGCCGGCGGGAACAGCAGCCGGGGCGCCGCCACGAACAGCAGCACGCCCGCCGCCACTGTACCCGCCCACAGCGCCAGCAGCGCCAGCCGGAACACCAGCAGCGACCGGCCGAGCGATGCGGGCGTCGCGCCCGAGCCGATCGCCCGCGCCAATTGCGGCCGCTCGAAATCGGTGAGCGCGTTCTGCGCCACGTTGACTGGGCGCAGCAGCAGCGCGCTCGCCGCGATCGGCGCATAGGCGGCGGCGCCGGCCAGCGCCGCCACCAGGTAGACATGCGCATTGGCGGTCGCCTCCGTCGTGCCCACGCCAAGCAGCGCCCAGCGCGACTGCCCCTGCCAGATCGGGCGGTAACGGCCGAGCAGCCCGCCCTCTCCCCAGCGCAATTGGCTGAGGTAATGGGTGCCGAACGGCAGCAGGCCGGCGACGGCGCCGGTCAGCAGCGCCAGGTAGCAGGCGAGCTCCAGATCGAGGCCAAGCCCCCAGCCCGCGCCCAGCAGCGCGACGCCGACACTGGCGCTGTAGGCGAGGTCGGACGCGACCGTGCGCAATTGCTGCCCATGGACATAGGCAAAGGCGCGGCCGAACCAGCGCAGCAGCGATACCCCGCCGAACAAGGCGAAGATCGCGGCGGCGGCCGGCGGCAGGTCCAACGCCCAGCCCAGGCCCGCGAACACCGGCACCGCCGCCAGCGCGCCGCGGGCGTTGCCCTGCAGCAACGTCGCCTCCCCCGATGCGCGCGCGGCCGGGTCGTCCTGCGTCAGGAACACGGGCAATGGCGCGCACAGCAAGGCGGACCAGATGCCCCAACCCAGTTGCACCACGACCAACAGAGCGGAAAAGCTGCCAAAGGCGGCGGGGGACAACAGCTGCAACAGTGCCAGTGACAGCCCGAAATGCGTCACCGCCACCGCGACCGGCCCCGCCGCCGCCAGGGCATAACGGACGGGCTTCAGATCCAGCCAGTGCTTCACGCCGGACGCGGGTCCGTGGCGGGCGGCGCGGTCCGCGCGCGGCGCCGGTAGGATGCCGGTCGCTCCTCCGCATGCGGGCGGGTGAGCTGGCGGATGCAGGCGATCGCCAGCAGGATCGCCACCTGCCCCGGGTGATCGGGGACCAGGATGCTGGACTCGGTTAGGTTATGGCACAGCGCGAAGACCAGCAGGGCCAGGCACAGGCCTGCCAGGGTCCGGTCGCGGGCCGGGCTCAGCAGCAATCGGCCGATCGGCAGGACGAACAGCACCAGCAGGGCCAGCACCGCCCCGACAATGCCGATCTCCATCAGCAGGTCGAGATAGCCGTTATGCCCTTCCGCGATCATCCGGGTGATCCATGGGGAACTGGTGTAATCGTAGATGGGCGAGGTCGGCCCCACGTTCCAAACCGAGCCGTAGCCGGCGCCAAGCCACGGACGATCCCCGATCGCGGCGACCAGCACCCGCCAGATCTGGATGCGGCCGGTGAAGGCGGACAGGCTGCTGTCGAGCTCATCCAGCCATGGCGGCACAAGGTACCAGGCGGCCAGGGTCACGGCCACCAGGACGATTGCCAGCGCCGGCAGCAGCAATGGGCGCAGCTGCGGACGGTAGAGCTGGAACAGCGCCCCCGCCAAAAGGCCCACGCCGACCAGCGCGATCGAGGTCTTCGACCGGGTGCCCAGCAGGAACACGGCGGCGAGCACGATGAAGCCGAAGCGCAGCAGCAGGCCCAGGCGCCCCACGCCGAAGCACAGCAACAGCAGCGTGGTGGCGGTCAGCAGGCCCGCGCCGTTCTTTTCCGGCATGACCCCGCGCCACGCGCCGACGATCGAGTCGTCCAGGATCGCACCGCGCAGCCGGTGGATCGCGCCGGGATGGACCGCCACCGCCGCCAGGTTCGCCAGTAGCAGGCCAAGCGCGACATACAGCACCACCGCCAGCGCGCGATCCGGGCCGAGATCATCAACGGTGCGATGGACCAGCCACACGACCACAATGGCGAGAATCAGCCGCCGCACACCCACCTGCGGCGCGACCGACCAGGTCATGCTGGCCGCGCACCAGGCGAGCAGCAGGAGCAGCGGCACGCCCATCGCCAGCAGCCGGTCCGGCTTGTTGAGAGGGTCGGCGCACACCAGCATGATGGCGACGCCCGCCAGGTAGAGCAGCTGCCGCGTGGTGTTCCCCGCGCCGGTGAAGTCGCCGACGAACAGGACGTCGCCCGGCAGCAGGTTCAGTCGGGTGGCGCTGATGAACATGATCCCGCCCAGCACCAGCATGGCCAGGAACTGCCGCAGATCCTGCGGCTGGAGGCGGCGCCAGGCGCGCAGGTCGGGTCCGTGCATAGCCATCGCGCGTAGCACCGGGGCGCGGGAGCGACAATCTGCCGCCACCGCCCCCAATGGACCTGTCTCGTTCTCAGCCGAGCAGCAGGTCGCCCGCGCCAAGCTGCAGATTGGCCTCCAGCTGTGCGACGGCCACGCCGGCGGCGCCGCCCGGCCCGTCACTGTCGAACAGCACCAGCCCGCTCGCGGCATCGTAGACCAGGCCAGAATTGCCCGCCATCCGCGCCTCGCCCGATCCCAGTTCCAGCACCAGCTTGTCCTGCCCGGCCTTGAACCCGATGACCGTCAGGATGTCGTCCGCGCCGAAATCGGTCACATGGAAGATGTCGGTGCCGTGGCTGGCAGTCACGGTATCGCGGCCGCCGCCGGTGAACAGCTCGTTATGGCCCACGCCCAGTTGCAGCGTATCGTCGCCGCCGGTCCCATGATAGGTGCGGCCGGTCAGATGCCAGCGTGCATCGTAATCGGCCTGTACGGTGATGCCGTCATCCTGCACCCAGCGCTGCACCGCGCCCAGGTGCTGGCCCGCGCCGTCGAAGCTGCGCACGGTCAGCACGCCCGTGCGATCCACCTCGCTCAATTGATAGCCGGTCAGCTTGCCGTCGGCATCCAGCTGGTCGATCCGGGCAACGAAGCTGCCGGACCGCGTCGTCACGGTGCTGCCGGTCAGCGCGCCTGCCGCGTCATAGGCATGAACGGTGGTGACATCGCCGCGCACCAGTTCGACCGTGCGGCCGGTCACCTGCCATTGCCGGTCGTAGACCAGCGATTCCTTGCTGTCGTCGCCGTGCCAGATCTCCCGCGCATAGCTGGTGAGCGTGGCGGTCGCGTCATAGGCGGCCAGCGCCAGTCCATCCGCCTGCACGAAGGATGCGTCCCAGCCGATCTGCACGCCGCCCGCGGTGAAGTGCTTGGTGAAGACGTGCCCCTCGGGCGCGGTGCTGATGATGTCCCAGCCGGTCAGTACCCCGCCCAGGTCGTAATGCCGGATCAGCGGGTCGCCGACCGCATCCTTGCCCTCGCTGATATAGCCGGTGACGAGGCCGAAGGCGTCATGCACGGCCACCATCGCGCTCGTGTCCTCGCCCGCGCCATCATCGGGTCGCGCCGGCTCCACCACCTCCAGCACATGCGCGCCGGTCCCGTCGATCCGCGTGGTGGTCTGCACGCCGGCATCATCGGCGGCAGTCATCTTCACGTCGAAGCCGCTGATCGTGACCTCGCCCGCACCGCCGATGATCTCCGCCCCGAAATGCACGGAGGCGAGCCATTCATCGGGGCTGACGATGCCCAGCTCGCCAAGCCGGGCAAACAGGTCGAGCAGGTCGATCTCGCCCGCCAGCACCGTTTCGCCCAGGATCACCGCGGTGTAGACATCCATGTTCCAAATTTCGGCCGTGACGCCCTGGTATTCCCAGGTGCCGACCTTTTCGCCCCACGGCTGATGCTCGTGCGCGTGGGTCCAGATCATGATCTCGTTGGTGACGTTGCCCGGCCCGCCATTGGGCACATCGGTCAGCCAGATGTCGTAGGCGACGTTGAAGCTGCCGGTGCTGCCCGCGATGCTGGTGTCCCAGCTGGTGGTCAGCGCACTGACGTCGGACAGCTGCACGGGGAAGGTGCGGGTCGTGTCCGCCGCATTGATCGTGTCGCCCCATGGCGCCGCGCCGAAGAACAGTTCGGGATAGCCGCGCACGGGGGCATAGGGATCGGTGGTTGTGGGGAAGTCCCACCGGAACGTCGTCGCCTTGGCGAAGTCGTTCTTGTCGTAAGTGCTGTCGATGAAGAAATCGACGCCTTCCTTCAGCTCGCCCGCGCCCCAGGCATTGTTGTGGACGTACAGGCCGTTCATCGCGACCGTGGCGATCCCGTCCATCAGCGTCAGCCCGGCGGGTGCCGGGGTGCCCACGCTGGAATAGCCGAAATCGGCCGCCTGCAGCCCGACCAGGGTGACATCCGCCAACGTCAGCCGCTCCCCACCGCCGAGGTCGATCACCAGGTTCGCGCCGTCCTGGCGGGCCTTGCCCGCGATGTCGGCGAAGCTGGCGAAGGAATAGCCTTCCAGCCGGATCGTGTCGAAGCCGCTGACGAAGCCGATCAGCGTGTCGCTGCCATTGCCGCGCTCCACCACGAAGACGTCCGCGCTGGCGCCGCCATACAGCACGTCATCGCCGCCCTTGCCGTTCACCGTCGTCATGACGCCACCGGCCTGGATCAGGTTGGCGGAGCTGTTGCCGGTCGCTGCGACGCCCGCCCAGCTCAGCATGTACATCGCCTCGAACCCTTCGGGCATGATGTACGCGCCCCAATATCCGACATGGAGCGTGTCGTAACCTTCGCCGGCCTGCTCCACGACTTGGGCCGTGGGCGACCACAGGTAATAGGTGTCGTTACCCAACCCGCCGATGGTCAGCGTATTGTCGCCGGCGTGAAACAGGTTGTCGCCGTCCGTACCGCGAATTACCTCGACCATAATTAGCGCTCCGAAATTGCCTCCGCTTTCTCGGTTGTTACCGGCGCGTGAGTATGCGCCGGGTGACCAGCGTCGGTTAACCGCGTTTCATTATGATTAGTGATTTGTATCTACTTGGAGAACGGACGTAGGGGCTTTCCCCTAATCAACAATGTTGTCCAGACGACTGTCGGATGGACAACAATCCGTATTTTCTGTTTAATAATGCGCCAGCAGGTCGTCCGCGATGACGTTCCAGTCCAGCTGCTCCGCAGCCGTGCGTGCCGCGCCCGCCTGCAGGGTCCGGCGCAGTTGCGAATCGCCTGCCAGCCGCGCCAGCGCGCCGGCCAGCGCATCCACGTCGCCCGGCGGGACCAGCAGCCCGTTCACCCCGTCCTGGACCGTGTCGGGGATGCCGCCCACGGCCGAGGCCACGGCGAAGCGGCCGTTGGCCATCGCCGCCGCCAGCACCCCGCTCTGCGTGGCGCTGTGATAGGGCAGCACCAGGCAGTCCGCCGCCCCGATCCGTTCCACAAGGTCGGCGGAGGTAATGTAGCCGCGCCGGACGGTGACTTGCGGCAAGGCGGCGAAATCGTCGCCCAGCCGGTCCAGTTCCGGGCCGGAGCCTGCCAGTTCCAGCGCGATGGGCACACCGTCCGCCACCAGCCGGCGCATGGCCGCCAACAGCACGTCCAGCCCCTTGTACGCCTCCATCCGGCCGAACATCAGCACGCGGAAATCGGTCGGGGGCGGCACCGGCGGCCCGGCCAGGATGGTGCCGTGGACGGTGAGCTGCACCCGATTGTCCCGGTGCGGCGGCGGCAGGTATTCCGCCAGGTACTGCGCCCGGCACAGTCCGCCATGCACGAACAGCACCTGCGCCCGTGCGCGGGCGAAGCGGCGCACCGGCGCCAGCCGCGCAGCGATCTTCGCATCCCGGCCGCTGTGCGGGACAGCATCGTGGATGGTCATCGCCGTGCGGCAGAACGGGCGCGCCGCAACCAGCGTCACCGCCGCCATGACCGCCTTCACCAGACCGGAGGGTTCCTGCCAGTGCAGCACGTCCGGGCGAAAGCGCGCGATCGCCTGCATCAGCCCGGGCAGTTCCGCCGGGCGGAAGTCGCAATGGCGCAGCGTCACGCAGGGGGCGTCGGGCTGCGGCCGGTCGGCGAAGTCCGCCCCCAGCCGCGCGGTGTCGATCACCAGCAGCACCTTGGCCCGACGCGCCAGCGCGCGCGCGAGCAGGAAGGCGTATTCTTCGAAATGCGGGGCGACCATCACGATCCGCTGCGTGTCATTCATCGTGCTGCTGCCCCGGTCCGTTGATGCGATAAACTGATGCGGCACTCCGCCGCCATGCTCAAGAGGGCGGCTCGAGCGGGCCGGAGACGAGGTTGGTGCGCGCGGCCACCGGCGGGTTGCGCCGCATCAGCCACATCGTCGGCACCTCCACCAGCCGCCATGTCGCGATGGCCGCGCCGCAGCATGCAACCAGCGTGACCGCACCATAGAAGAGCAGGCCGGCCATACCGGTCCAGCCCGTCACCTGCCATGCGCGGGTCGCGGCGGACAGGACGATGGGATGGGTCAGGTACAGGGAATACGACACCGTCCCCAGCAGCAGCGGCAGTCGCCACCGCGGCAGTCGCTCGCGCGCTTCCAGCGCCAGCGTCCCGGTCATGATCGCGGTCGCGGGCAGGCCCCAATAGAGGAACCTGCCGCCGACCGCTTCCGGCAGGATCAGCATCGTCGCCAGGCCGGCGACCACCAGCAGGGCGGCGACCGGCGGGGCGATGCGCGCCAGCCACCCGGTGCGCGTCCACATCCAGCCCAGCAGGACGCCGCAGCCGAATTCCAGCACCAGCGGCGCGGTGTAGAAGGCCAGCGCCGACAAGGGCGCCGTATCGACCATCCGGCCCAGCGCGACCGCCGCCAGCAGCGCCGCCGCCACCGCCAGTGCCCGCCCCCGCCCCGACAGCGGCAAAGCCAGCGCGAACAGCAAGTAGAACGCCATTTCGTAATTCAGCGTCCAGCCGGGCACCACCAGCGGATACAGCCCCGGCACCGTCGGGTTGGGCCACGGCACGAACAGCAGCGATGCGATCAGGTGGACATCATCCAGCCGGCTGGTCCGCAGCAGGCCAGGGGCGATCAGCGCCACCGCCGCGGTGAACAAGGTCACCGCCCAGTACAACGGCACCACGCGCACGATCCGGCGGAACATGAACCGCCCCGGCGTCTGCGGCCGCCCGTCCGTGGTGATCCACATGATCGCGCCGCTTATGACGAAGAAGATGTCCACGCCGCCCGCCAGTCCAACCGGCAAAGACGGTGTGACGCCGAATGCCGGCACCTGCAGGTCCAGGTGGAACACCACCACCATCAGCGCCGCCAGTGCCCGCAGATATTGTATTCCGACCAGTTCGCCCCCGCCGGCCCGCTTCGTGCGCATCAGAACCCCTCTTCCATCGGCATGGCGGCAATGCGGGTAGCTTACCAGTGATTAAGAAGATGTCGCCTATGACGATGCCCCGAAATGGGGCGCTGCGCCGCCCAATTCGCCGGGCAGCCGCTTGGGCAGAACCTTGCCTCGCCCGTGTGCCAGGACTACGGCTTAGGTCACAAGAGAGTGGGGATTCTAATTGTGCGCTTGCTGATCTGCATGCTGGCCCTGCTGGTCGGCGCCTGCGCTTCCGTCGACACTGCGACCATCGCTAGCGGACCGCGCTATACCGATCAGCAGATGGACGAGAACTACCCGTTGGGCGTGGGCGACAAGGTTCGCCTGACCGTCTACCGGGAAGAGAACCTGTCGGGCGAATTCCCCGTCGGCCCGGCCGGCACGATCTCCGTGCCGCTGATCGGCACGGTGCCGGTGACCGGCGAAAGCGCGGATGCGGTCGCGGAAGCGATCCGGATGCGCCTTGCCGACGGCTACCTCAAGGATCCGCGCGTCAATGTGGAGCTGGTGCAGCTGCGCCCCTATTTCATCCTGGGCGAGGTGAGCGATCCTGGCCGCTATGAATATGCCTCCGGCCTGACGGCGCTGAACGCCATCGCCACCGCCGGAGGCTTCACCCCCCGGTCGGAGAAGCGCGTCCTGTATATCCGGGCGGCCGGGACCGAAGGGGAACAGGCCTATCGCCTGACCGCGGACTTGCGCATCCGGCCGGGTGACACGCTGCGCGTCGGCGAGCGGCTGTTCTGACATCATGCCGCGCCTGTCAGGTCCGCGAAAGCCTGCCCTTGTCGCGGCACTGCTGGCCGGGTGCGCCCTCCAGCCCGGTACGGCGTACGGGCAGATTGCGGTGCCGGGGCAGGACGGCATCCTGATCCAGCCGGTGCTGCCGTTCGATTACGACCAGGACCGCAACACCTCCCTGCGGCAGCAGATCCAGCTCGATTATGGCGGCATCGGCCTGCGCAGCGGCACGGTGCTGATCTCCCCACGCGTCACGGTGGGCGGGGGCGCATCGGATAACCCGCTGCTGTTGCCCGGCGACAATCCGGGCGATGTCTATGGCCGGGTGACCTCCGCCGTGGATGTACGCAGCGACTGGGCCCGCCACCGGATCGGCCTGTCCGGCAGCGCCGTGCTGACCCGCTTTGCCGAGGTCGAGCGGCTGAACCGTACCGAGTGGGACCTGGGCGCCGATGGCCGCCTGGACGTGGGCGATTATGCCAGCGTCACGGCGGAGGCGCGGCTGTCCCGCGTGCAGGAGGATCCGTTCGTCAGCGGGCTTGATTCATCCGTCGCCATCCTTTCCCGCTACCGCCGGGCGTTCGGCGCGCTGCGCGGCACCCGGCAGTTCGGCCGCACCCGGATCACCGCCACCGCCGCCATCGAGGATTTCACCTTTGCCGACCTGACCCAGTCGGACGGCACGGTCATCAGCCAGGATGCGCGCGACCGGCACGAACAGACCTACGCCGCGCAGCTCGAATACGCCTTCTCCCCCGGTCTCGTCGCTTATGCGCAGGGCAGCTATCGGGCGACCGGCTTCGACCTGCCGGGCACGCCGCTCCGCCCCGTGCGCGACGGATCGGGCTGGCGCCTGCTGGCAGGGGCCAATGCCGACCTGCCCGGCCGCCTGCGGGGCACGCTGGCCGCCGGCTTTACCCGCCGCACCTTCAACGATCCGCAGTTCCAGCCTGTTTCCGGCTTCTCCGCGCAAGGGGAGGTCACCTGGTTCGCCAACCCGCTGACCAACGTGACCCTGTCAGCCCGTCGGCTGCTGCAGGAACCGCCGTTGGCCGGCGGCGACATCTTCTTCGAGAACAGCGCCCGGCTGACGCTGGAACGCCGCGCGCGCCGCGCCCTGCTGCTGGGGCTCAGCGGCTATCTGGGGCAGGTGGACTATGTCCGCTCCCCCGTGTCGTTCAACGTGCGGCAGGCCACCGCCAGCGCCGAATATTTCGCCCCCCGCTGGTTCGACGTGCGGCTCTCCGCCAGCTGGACGCGGCGTGAGGGATCGCAGGCGACGATCAACGCCGACATGCGCGAACTCGCCGCAAACCTGACCCTCACCTTCCATCCTTGAGGCATTCCATGGCCACGCAGAGCATCGACAATACCGCAGCGGAGCGCCCCCGGCGCGGCGGCGGGCGCACGGTCGCCGGAGTGATCGGTGGCCTGGGCAGCGCGCTGCGCCGGCGCTGGCGGCTGGTGCTGGGGGTCGCGGCGGCGATCTTCATCGCCGCGCTGGTGGCGATCACACTGATGCGGTCCGACTACCAGGCCACCGCGCGCATCCGCGTCGACCCGACGCTGAACCCCATGGAACAGGAAGGCGCACAGAGCCTGCTGAACGCGGAAGCGATCGAGACGGAGACCGGCCTCATGTCCTCCCGCGCGCTGGCGGAGGCGGTGGTGCGCGACCTGGAGCTGTACCGCGATCCCGAATTCGCCGGCGACGATGCGCTGCAGGCGGGGGAGCCTTCCGCCGACCTCGTGTCCCGCACTGTCAATGCGGTGCGTCGCAAAACCGCGATCGGCCGCGACCAGCTGTCCTACATCATCTCGCTGTCCTTCACCGCGAAGGATGCAGAAAAGGCGGCGCGCATCGCCAACGCCATGGTCGAGACCTATATCGACTTGCGCGTGCAATCGAGCAGCGGATCGTCCGAACGGCAGGCGGAATTCTTCCGGGCGCGCCTGGGTGAGCTGGCGGGACAGGTGAACGCGGCCGAATCGCGCCTGGCCGATTACCGGGCCAGCACCGGCCTGCCGCAGACCAGCGAGATCGGGACCGTCGCCGACCAGCAGATCGCCACCTTGTCGGGCCAGCTCGCCGCGGCAGAGGCGGATGCCGCCGCCGCGCGCAGCAATGCCTCTGTCGCCAGCCAGCAATTGTCCGGCGGCAATGTCGATGCGGTCGCCGCGGTGCAGGGCTCCAACGTGATCCGCGACCTGCGCGCCCAGCGCGCGACGATCCTGCGAGAACGCGACGAGATCGAGACCCGGTACGACAGCCGCCATCCGGAGGCGATCCGCGTGCGCGACCAGCTGGCGGGCATCGACCGGCAGATCCTGGACGAAGGGCAGCGCGTTGTAACCTCGTTGCAGGCGCAGGCGCGTGCCGCCGATGCGGAAGTCGGCGCCTTGCGTTCGCGGATGGGCGCGCTGGAAGGGCAGCGCGCCAGCAACACCCGCAACACCGCGGATGCGGAACGGCTGGAGCGGGACGCGGCCAGTGCCCGCGCACAATATGACCGCATGAACGAGCTGTCGCTGGAAAGCACCCAGTCCACTGGCGCCGCTATCGCGCAGGTGGAGGTGGTGGATTCCGCGCAGCCGCCGGTCAGCGCCGATGGCCCGCCCCGTTCCGTCCTGCTGGCGCTTGCCGCGATCGTCGCGCTGGCGGGCGGCATCGGCAGCGCCTTGGCGGTGGAGATGGCGCAAGGGGGCCTGCGCACGACCGGCGACATGGAGGAGGTGCTGGGCCTCCGCCTGCTCGCCTCCCTCCCCTTCGTCGGCAAGCGCCCCGGCCGCTGGCACCAGCGCACCGGCCCCGATCCGGCCGACACCATCTCCGCCGGCACGGCGACCCTGTATACGGAGGCGGTGCGGAACCTGCGCGCCTCCATCTCCCGCGCCGGGGGCGGCCGCGGCAAGGTCGTCGGCTTCACCTCCGCCATCCCGGGGGAGGCCAAGACGGAGACGGCGCTGTCCTATGCCAGGCTGCTGGCGGTCAATTCGGCATCCGTGCTGCTGATCGACTGCGACCTGCGCAATGGCCGCCTGTCCCGCCGCCTGCCGCACCGGCCGGAACACGGCCTGGTGGAGCTGCTGAACGGGGAGGCGACGTTCGACGGGATCGTGTCGGCCGACAAGGGCTCCGACCTTGCGATCCTGCCCGTCGCCGCGGCGCACTTCACCTCGCAGGACCTGTTCGACGGTGACGCCATGGAGCAGCTGCTGACCTTGGCGCGCCAGCGCTACGACTATGTCGTGCTGGACCTGCCGCCGGTGCTGGCCGTGGCCGATGCGCGCACCATTGCCCGCCATGCGGACGGCGTGTGCGTGGTGATCCGCTGGGGCCATACCAAGCCGGCCGCGACCATGCAGGCGGTCGACCAGTTGCACGATGACGGCGTAAACGTACTGGGCGGCGCCTTCACCATGGTCGATCCCGATGCGGAGGTGATGGCCGGCGGCTATTTCACCGGCGCGCTCTACCGCCGCTACTTCGCCTGAGCCGGTGACGCCCCGATCAGGCGGGGCGCCACCAGCAGCTTGAACAGCACGAACACGATGCCGGACGCCGCGGCGAAGCCGGCGTGGAGCAGCCAGAAGCGTTCCACCGGCATCGTTTCGAACCAGGTGCCGACGCGCCCGACCAGCGCATTGCCGCTGAAGAAGGCGAGGTAGTACAGCCCGATCACCGTGGCGTTCAACGCCGCCGGGGCCAGCCGCGCGAACAGCGCCAGGCTGACGGGCAGCAGGTGCGCGAACCCGATCGAGTTCACCAGGTGGAACGCGACCGGCCAGGCGAGGCCGATCTTCTCCCCCGCGGGCGTGGTCGCCGCCGCCGCCCACAGGCACAGCATGCCCCCGATCGAGAAGGCCGAGCCGATGATCATCTTGGTCAACTCGTCCGGTTCCCGCCGGGTGCGACCCCACCAGCGCCAGAACAGCGCCACGAGGGCGAGGAAGCTGACCGACACGATCGCGTCCAGCGTCACCAGCCAGGTGGTCGGCAGCCGGGTGCCGAAGAAGGTAAGATCGAAGTCGCGGTCGCCCCAGATCAGGTAGGCGTTGAAGATTTGGTTGTTGGGCACGATCGCCACCGCCATCACCGGGATCAGCAGCAGCACCGCCAGCAGCGCGGGCCAGTCGGCACGCGTCAGCCGGGCCGGGCCGTCGCCATCGCTCTCCTGCGCGGTGGTCGCGTCGCGGCCGCGCTGGGGGGCGAAGTGCTCCACCGGCAGGTACTTCTGCCCGGCGACATAGATGGCGAGGCCGATCAGCATGCCGACGCCCGCCGCGCCAAAGCCCCAGTGCCAGCCGACCGTCTCCCCCAGCGTGCCCACCACCAGCGGCGAGGCGATGACGCCCGCATTGATGCCGAGATAGAAGATCTGGAACGCATCCGCGCGCCGGAGATCACCCGGCTGGTACAGCGCGCCCACCTGGCTGGCGATGTTCCCCTTGAACAGCCCGCAACCGATGACAAGGCAGGCGAGCGCGAACAGGAAGGTCAGTTCGAACGCCATCAGGAAGTGCCCGGCCGCCATGATGATCGCGCCCGCCAGCACCGTGCGGCGCTTCCCCAGCACCCGGTCGGCCAGCAACCCGCCCAGGATCGGGGTGAGATAGACGCTGGCCGCATAGGTGCCGAAGATGGCGGAGGCGAGCGCCTGCCCCTCCAGCCCGCCATACAGCCGCTGGAACGGCTCGAACAACGCCACATTCTCCCGATGCCCGGGCAGCAGCAGCTCCTTCGTCATGTACAGCACCAGCAGAGCCTGCATGCCGTAGTAGGAGAACCGCTCCCACGCCTCGGTGAAGGCGAGATAGGCGAGGCCCTTGGGATGGCCGAGGAAGGCGCGGTCGGCATGGTCCGCGATGGAAAGGTCGGGCGTGGCTTCGACTGTGGTCATGCGGGGTATTGAGGCAGATCGGGGCGTGTGGCGCAAGGTGCAGACCGCCCCGCCAAGTCTGGAAGTTTACACTAAGTTGACACCTACCACGGCCCGGTTTTTTGTTCAGGAAACGGGCGGGATGGGGCGCGCGGGTGGGAATGGAGAGGCATGGCAGATGCGAACGGTGTAGGACAGCGCAGGCGTTGACGCGAAGGCTGGTCGCTCCCCTTCGGGCATGCCGCAAACGCCCCGTTAGCGGACCTTCAATCCTCCCCATGAGCAGCATGGGGAGGATCAAGACGCCGCGGCTACAAAGCAATCACCGCGATTAGTCGTGACCCCGGATGAAGTTTGGGACGACGATGGAGGTAAGCGGAGCGCCCCTCAATCCTCCGCAAAGGGGTTCTTCGGGCTGCGCAGCGACAGGCGCACGGGCACCGCGCCAAAGCCCAGTTCCTTGCGGATGCCGTTCACGAGGTAGCGTTCGTAGCTCGTCGGCAGCTCGGAGAGCCTTGTGCCAAAGATCACGAAGCGCGGTGGGCGGGTGCCGACCTGGGTGATGTAGCGCAGCTTGATCCGCTTGCCGCCGGGCGCGGGCGGCGGGTTCGCCTCCATCGCGGCGTCGAACCAGCGGTTGAGCCCGGCGGTGGAGACGCGCCGGCTCCAGTCCTCGCGCACCTTGAAGGCGGCCTGCAGCAGCTGGTCGGTGCCCTTGCCCGTCATCGCGCTGACGGCCACCAACGGCACGCCGCGCAATTGTGCGAGGCCTTCCTCCAGCGCGGCGCGGATGCCGTTGAACAGGCCGCTCGCATCCTCCGCGATGTCCCACTTGTTGATGGCGACGATCAGCGCGCGGCCTTCCTCGATCACCATGCTGGCGATCTTCAGGTCCTGCACCTCGAGGCCCCTGGTCGCATCGAGCAGCAGGACCACGACCTCCGCGAAATCGACCGCGCGGCGGGCATCGGCGACGCTCAGCTTCTCCAGCTTGTCGTCGACCTTGGCCTTCTTGCGCATGCCGGCGGTGTCGACCAGCTTGACCTGGCGCGTCACGCCGGCGGCGCGGTCGTGCCATTGCCAGTCGACCGCGATGGAATCGCGGGTGATGCCCGCCTCCGGCCCGGTCAGCAGGCGATCTTCACCCAGCAGCCGGTTGATCAGCGTGCTCTTGCCCGCGTTGGGCCGGCCCACGATGGCGAGCTGCAGCGGAGCGGCGGGATCGGCGTCCTCGCCCGGCTCGGCAAGGTCGGGCGCCTCCCACCCTTCCACGATGGGCTGCAGCGCCTCGAACAGGTCGGCGACGCCTTCGCCGTGTTCGGCCGAAAGCGGCACGGGTTCGCCCAGGCCCAGCGAATAGGCTTCGAGGATGCCGTTATCGCCGCTGCGCCCCTCCGCCTTGTTGGCGACGAGCACCACCGGCACGCTCTGTTCGCGCAGCCAGCGGGCGATCTCCTCGTCCAGCGGGGTCACGCCCACGCGTGCATCGATCACGAACATGGCGCCCTGCGCGCCCTTCAGGCTGACCTCCGTCTGCGCGCGCATCCGGCCGGGCAGCGATGCCTCGTCCTCATCCTCCCACCCGGCGGTGTCGACCGCCTGGAACTTCAGGCCCAGCAGGGTGACATCGCCCAGCCGCCGGTCGCGCGTGACGCCGGGCTGGTCGTCGACCAGCGCCAGCTTCTTGCCGACCAGGCGGTTGAACAGGGTGGACTTGCCGACATTGGGTCGGCCGATGATCACCACTTGCGGCAGGGGCTTGGACATGGGCCTGCCGTGGAACCTCACCCGCCGCTTGGCAAGCGAAAGGCGGCTCTCACCATTCGCCGGTGTTGGGCATGGAGGCCCACGGTTCGGCCGGCGCCAGGTGCTCGCCTTCCTGCAGGATCTCGATGGAGATGCCGTCGGGCGTGCGGGCAAAGGCCATGTGCCCATCGCGCGGGGGGCGGTTGATCGTGTGGCCGGCGTCCATCAGGCGCTGGCATGTCTCGTACACATTCGCGACGCGATAGGCGAGATGGCCGAAATTGCGCCCGCCGGTGTACTGCTCCGCCGGGCTGCCGTCCTCCGGCGGCCAGTTGTAGGTGAGTTCCACCTCCGCCACGTCCTTCTGCCCGGGCGCCGCCAGGAAGATCAGCGTGAAGCGGCCCTTCTCGCTTTCGGTGCGCTTCACCTCCTCGAGGCCCAGCAGGTTGAAGAAGGCGATCGTCGCGTCGGGATCGGTGACGCGGATCATGGTGTGGAGGTATCGAACCATGGGCGGGGCTCCTGTGGGGGCAGAGGGGTTGTTCGGCCCGCCAGATAGGGCGCCCCGTCCCCCGTGCCAACGAAAAGGCCCGCGCCAGATGCCCGGCGCGGGCCTTTCCCCCCTCTAGCTCGTGCGCCGGGTCAGAAGCCGGCGGATACCGAGAACACGACCTGCGCGCCCGCGATGTTGCTGCCGTCTTCCGTGTTGGAGAAATTGGGCAGCAGGTAATCGTAATCGTCATACTGAAGGTTGGTGTCGGTGTAGGCGACACCCAGCGTCAGCGGGCCGACCGCGGCGTCGAGGCCCAGCATCCAGTCGATGTATTCGCCGGTCGGCGCCACGCTGGTGCCGTTGGGGCCAAGGCCGGGATTGCCGTTGGAATAGCCAGCATGGGCCTTCGCCGTGAACGGCGAGTTGGGGATGCCGGTGGAAAGGTCGGTCCAGATGTAGAGGTTATCCTCCTTCTGGCCGCGGCTGTACGGCGTGGCGGAGAAGTTGCCCAGCGCCTCCTGCTTGGGGGCATAGGCGACACCCACCAGGGCGGAGACCGGACCATAGTCGGTCGACAGCTTGACGTAGGGTTCGGCGAAGTCGGTGTCGTCGGCGCCGCCCGGATACATGTACCAGGTCAGGCCCGCGTCCAGCGTCACGCCGCTGTCGCCCAGCGGCACGGCGTAGCCGGCGAACAGGTCCAGTTCCATGTTGGCGCCGCCGAACGTGCCCCAGCCCGCCAGGTTGGACGCCCAGGTGCCGACATAGGCGCCGGACGCATGCGCCACGGTGATGCCGCCCTGCACCGCCATGTTCTCGTCCGTCTGCGACACGCCGCGGAAGCGGTAGTCGGAGACCAAAGCGACGGAACCGCTGACGGTCAGGTCGCTCGGCGGATCGACGGCATCCTGCGCGTGAGCGGGCAGCGCCACCAGCGCGGTCGCGGCGAGGAAGGTGGAAGCGGCGAGGCCGCGAAGAAACATGGACATGTAATGGATCCCTCTGATCAGATGATCGAACGGCTCCATCCTGCGCGACGCCGATCCGCTTTCTGTCCGGTGACGAAGCGGTATCCGATGTCGTGAGAGCAATCTGCGCGGTTTTGCCGCACTGCACAAGCGGGGTTCGTGCTGCGGCGCAGAATTCGTGCGCAGACTGTGTTGGCGTTGCAACAATCATTGATGATTTTGCAACTACCACGTTGCTAGTCCGTTCAGCCGCCAGCAGCTAGACACGACCGCAGCCATGTTCGCATCCCTGAAGCAGATCTTCGCCCGTCCCGCTCCGGCCGACCTGCCCGCCATTCCAGCGGGCCAGCGGGTCTATGCCATCGGCGACGTCCATGGCCGGCTCGACCTGCTGGACGCGCTGCTGGCGACCATCGCGGCGGACGAGGCCGGATCCGCGCCGGCGGAGACCACGCTGGTGTTCCTGGGCGACCTGATCGACCGCGGCCCCGACAGTGCCGGGGTGATCGCCCGCGTGCGCGACCTGCAGCGTCGGCGCGACGTGCGCGTGCTGGGCGGCAATCACGAGGAGATGTTCCTCGCCAGCCTGCAGGATACGGAGGTGTTCCGCTCCCTGCTGAAGTTCGGCGGCAAGGAAACCGCGTGGAGCTTCGGCGTGGACCACGCGGCGTTCCGGGCGGCGGAGATGGAGGAGGCGCAGGCGATGGTGCGGGCGGCGGTGCCGGCCGACGTGGTCGCGTGGCTGCAGGCGCTGGAGGACATGGTGGCGATCGGCGACTACCTGTTCGTCCATGCCGGCATCAATCCGGCGGTGCCGCTGGCGGAACAGTCGCCGCGCGACCTGCGCTGGATCCGCGAACCTTTCCTGTCGTACGCTGCCGCGCACCCGCTGATGGTGGTTCACGGCCATACGATCAGCGAAGAGCCGGAGGAGCGGGCCAACCGGATCGGAATCGATACCGGCGCCTACCGTACCGGCCGGTTAACGGCGCTGAGGTTAGAGGGGTCGGACCGCCGGTTCCTGCAAGCGAGCGAGCAAACGATCGGCGATACAGCGGTCGTATCAGTCGCACCATGAGGCAAATAAAGGAGATACGCTCCCTTATCGGGACAACGTCCAGTTGTGGGACGTCGCGTTTCCAGTCTCCCTGATTGAGCAGTTTTGCCTCCTGCGCCACCCCGCGCGTCAGTATCAACGACGACCTGGGGGATTTTTCCGATGTTCTGGTTCCTTGACCGTGACCTGACGCTGAACACCAGCTGCGACTGGCAGATCCTGATCGGCTTGAACGGCAATGATCGCCTGTCCAGCAAGCACAACAACACCACGCTGATCGGCAATGGCGGCAACGACACCCTGACCACCGACATGATCCGCGGCTTCAACTACACCCGCGACGTGCGCGGCGCGCAGTTCGGCGGCAGCGGCAACGACAAGCTGTTCTTCCAGTCGGCCACCGCGTCCAAGTATGTCGGCGTGGTGCAGGACGGTGGTTCGGGTGACGACCTGATCGAATCCTATACCTACCTGCTCGGCAACGGCACGCTCCAGTGCGAGAAGTCGCTGATGGAAACCTGCGTTTCCGGCGACAGCGGCAACGATGTGATCAAGATCGAGGCCACGCTGCAGAAGGCCGACGGCCATATCAGCAACAAGGCGTTCGGCGGCAGTGGCAATGACAGCATCTACCTGTCGGCCGACACGCTGGACAGCGTCGCCGGCTCCACCGGCAAGAACTACGCCGAGGGCGGCACGGGCAACGACACCATGGTCGCGCGCGGTTATGGCTCCACGCAGGACAGCCTCGTGAACGTGCTGTACGGCGAGAGCGGCCACGACACGCTGACCGCCTACATCTTCAACAAGATGGGCGCGAGCCTGCTGTATGGCGGCGAAGGCGACGACACGCTGAGCACGTTCGGCGGCAAGGGCAACAAGCTGTTCGGCGGCAGCGGCAACGACAAGCTGATCGGCGGCGAAGGCGACGACATCCTGATCGGCGGCACCGGCAACGACACCATGAGCACCGGCGAGGGCCTGGACCTGGTCGTGTTCGGCTGCAATTCGGGCCAGGACGTGCTGACCCAGTTCTGCATCTACCGCGACAAGATCGTGTTCGAGGACGGCCAGAGCTTCAAGTCGCTGTCCGTGGGCGCGGAAGGCACCACGCTGTTCTTCAACGACGGCAGCAGCGTGCTGGTCATGGGTGAGTTCACCACCGACCTGACCGCCTACTTCGGCTGATCCGCCAGCGGCCGCAGAGCCGCACGGATACCATCGCACCGGGCTGCCCCATCGCAGCCCGGTGCTTTTTTATGCGCGTTCGCGGCTATGGCGCAGGATCAGCCGGGCTGGACAGTCGCGCTGGCGACCGCCGCGGCGCCGATCGGGCGCCAGCCTTCCAACTGGTTCAGGATGTCGCCCGCGATCTGCTCCGTCGAATAGCCGGTCAGGTCGCGCGGCCGCCCTTGCACACCGGTCTGGGCGGAAAGGGTCCAGGTATTGCTCCGCCGTGCTTCCGACGCCTCCAGCGCGGTATAGGCAGCGAGGGGGCGGGAGCGCGGTTCAAGCCGGTATGTGAACACCCGGTCGGGCGCGAAGCTGATGGTCAGCACAATCCGCTCGTCCTCCCGGTCGATATGGCTGTCGGCCCAGCCTTCCTCCTGCATCGCCTCGCACACTGATCGCAGCGCCGGTTCGCCCTTGCTGGCCATCTGCCGCAGGATCTCCGCCTTGCTGGCAGGGACGAACAGCCGCTTCAACTGCTCACCGATCGGAGGGGCCTCTTCCGAGATGGCGATGCCGGCAAGGTCGGCGCCGGTCTGGCGCACCAGCCCCACCGCCAACAGCAGCATGATGCAGGCGAAGGGCAGCGCAGCCAGCAGCGTCGCGGTCTGCAACGCGCCAAGTCCGCCCGCCATCAGCAGCAGGGTCGCGGTCGCGCCCAGCAGCAGGCACCAATACACCCGTTGCCAGCGGGGCGTGTCCTCCACGCCGCCCGATGCCAGCGTGTCGATCACCAGCGCGCCTGAATCGGCCGAGGTGATGAAGAACACCGCCACCAGCACGATCGCCAGCGTGCTGGTGAAGCCCGCCCCCGGCAGGTAGTCCAGGAACTTGAACAAGGCAGTGGACAGGTTCTCGCTGACCGCCGCCGAAATGCCGCCGGCTGCCCCGCCCAGATCCAGCGCGATGGCGGTGTTGCCGAACACCGTCATCCACAGGAAGGTGAAGCCGGCCGGCACGAACAGTACGCCGATCACGAATTGCCGGATTGTCCGCCCGCGTGAAATGCGGGCGATGAACATGCCGACGAACGGTGACCAGGCGATCCACCACGACCAATAGAACAGCGTCCAGTCAGCCATCCACGCCCGCGGTTCGTAGGCGTACAGGGTGAAAGTCCGCGATACGAAATGGTCGAGATAGAGGCCAAAATTCTGCACCAGCGCGCGCAGCAGGAACAAGGTTGGCCCCCACAGCATCACGAAGATCATCAGCAGCACGGCCAGCATCAGGTTCAGTTCTGACAGGCGCCTGACGCCCTTGTCCGCCCCGCTCAGCACCGACAGCGTGGCCGCGCCCATCACCACGGCGATGACGATGACCTGCACGGTGATCGTGTCGGGCAGCCCGTAGTTGAATGCCAGCCCCGCGCTCATCTGCGCGACGCCGAAGCCGAGCGAGGTGGAGACGCCGAACACCGTGCCGCACACGCCGAAGATGTCGATCGCATCGCCCAGCGGGCCGTTGATCCGCTTGCCGAAGATCGGGTGCAGCCCAGACCGCAGCGTCAGGGGCAGGCCCTTGCGGTGGGAGAAATAGGCAAGGCTGAGGCCGACGAGTGCATACACCGCCCAGGCATGAATACCGTAATGGTGGAATGTGATCGCCATCGCCTCGCGCGCGGCGTCGAA
The DNA here is from genome assembly GCF_039830145.1 of Croceibacterium sp. TMG7-5b_MA50. Taxonomy (NCBI): domain Bacteria; kingdom Pseudomonadati; phylum Pseudomonadota; class Alphaproteobacteria; order Sphingomonadales; family Erythrobacteraceae; genus Croceibacterium; species Croceibacterium sp. TMG7-5b_MA50. The sequence continues at coordinate 1,959,194 of NZ_CP156082.1, forward strand.
GGTGCGAGGCTCCACGTCAGGGGGCGAGGTGAAGTGCTGGATCGGCTCCGCGACGGCGAAGTACATCAGCCCGATGCCCATGCCTGCGGCGAACAGCATCGCCAGCCAGGAGGCATAGGGGAAATCGGGCTCCGCATCGTCCGGCCCCAGCTTCAGCCGACCCGCCGGCCCGAAGCCAAGCACCAGCACGACCACCACGAAGGCGGCCACGGCCGACACGTAGAACCAGCCAAAGGTCCGGATCACCCAATCCTGGGCGACGCTGAAGACTGCATCCGACGTGCCCGGCGCCAGCAGCGTACTGCCCAGCAGGATCGCGATGATGGCGGACGCGCCCCAGAAGACACGCGGGTTCATGGCTGTGCGTTGCATCGCCCGCCGTTAGCCTTTGTTAGGCCAAAAGTCAGTGCCGCACAAAAAACCCGCCGAGACGCAGCATGGCGGCCGCATCACCCAGCCTGATGGCTGGTTAGGCGATCGATAATGGCCGGTCCGTGTTCCAACACAAGACGCGCAAGCAGCCCTTCTTAAATCGCCTGGGGCTGATCGTGGCGATCCAGTTGGGGCTGACCATCGGCTTCCTGCTGCCCTGACCTATAAGCGGACACGCCCGATGACGCCATCCTGCCGCCCACAATGCGGTCGGGGGCGCCAGGCTGTGGCCTGCCGCCCCCGATCCACTATGCCGGACCGCGCACGGCGCGGCCGGCAACAGATCAATGCTCCCCGGCGTTGGCCATCATCTCCGGCGCGGGGGCGCTGTTCAGCTGGACATAGTTCTGCAGGCCCATGCGCTCGATCATGTCTAGCTGCGTCTCCAGGAAGTCGACATGCTCTTCCTCGGATTCGAGGATGCGCTTGAACAGCTCACGGCTGACATAGTCGCGCACCTTCTCGCAACGCTCGATCGCCTCGCGCAGCAGGGGCACGGCCTCCTCCTCCAGCGCCAGGTCGGCCTTCAGGATCTCCTCGACCGTCTCGCCAACCTTCAGCCGGTGCAGCTGCTGGAAGTTGGGCAGACCGTCCAGGAACAGGATGCGTTCCGACAGCCAGTCGGCATGCTTCATCTCGTCGATGGATTCGTGCCGCTCATGCTCGGCCAAGCGCTGAACGCCCCAATGCTGCAGCGCGCGGTAATGCAGCCAGTACTGGTTGATGGCGGTCAGTTCGTTGGTGAGTGCCTTGTTCAGGTACTCGATGACGATGGCGTCACCCTTCATGCTGCGGCTCCATGCGAAATCATGGTGCAGCAAATGGACCTGCCCACACCAAGTGGCAAGACAATTGATCGAAAAAACCGAACTAAAACGCTGGTTTGAGAGTGATTGTCACTTACCCGGCAAGTGATTGTCACTCGCTTTTGTACAGGCGCTCAGGCGGCGACCTTCTGCTGGCAGGCGGCGGCGCGATATTCTTCCAGCATGTCCTCTGCATCGTCCAGGCACTGCCCGCATTGGGGCCGCTTGCCGAGCCGCTGGTACACACCCGACGCGTCGCACCCGGCACCGAGCGCGGCGGTCCTGAATTCGCATTCGCGGATGGCATTGCAGATACAGATATACATGGAAGCTCGCGATTCCCGTGTCCTGCCGACGACGCTAATGAGAGCACGTCGCAGGAGCAAGCCTTTTCGCGAATTGTTTGCAGCTTCGATGCTGTCAGCCGGCCTGTGGTCCCGGTGGCGACTCGCCGACCGCAGCCGGTGTACTCTCGGCAGACGCATCCTCGCCGACCGGGCGCGTCGGGGCGCTGGGCAGCAGCCACAGCTTCTCCTGGGCGAAGTCGATCAGCAGGACCGAGTTGCGGAACATCGGCAGGCCGATGGCGATCTCCGCCTCGCCATCCTCAACCGGGGCGATAACCAACGGCGGGTCGCGCCCGCTCAGCGGGCCGATCCGGACGGTACCATCCAGCTTGCGGGTCGGATTGACGCGCGTGGTAGGCAGCGCGTCGGGTTGCAGCCGGGCATAGGCCGCGGGCGACACGTGGATGCCCGCGCCCAGCGCCAAGTCCAGCACCGCCCGCTCCGTGCCGCCGCGCACCTCCAGTTCCACCAGATTGCTTCCCTGCGTCAGCACCAGCGGGGACGGGCCGCCCGTCGCCCGGCTCGAACCGCCGGGCATGATCTTCGCGCTGCGCTGGCCGGTGTCCAGAAACAGGAACATCGATGACAGGATGTTCCGGCCCAGCACGAAGCCGATCTCCCGCTGGTGCAGCGCGGACAACGGCTGAAGATCGACCGCGGCAAGGGCCGGCATTCGCGTGTCGAACTGGCCAGGGATCGCCACCGGCACGTCCAGCACCTGCCGCTTCTCCACGCGGCCGGTCGGCCCGGGGAACGTGCCTGACGGCGCACGCATCTCCAGATCCGCCGCTTCAGCCAGCGCCGTGTCGATCACGCTGAATTCGGATCGGTTGTCGATCAGTCCCCAGACCTCACGCCCGGCGATCGTCACGGGGAACAGCACGACGCCACGGCTGAGGATGATATTGTCCCTGGCAGGATCCGTTCGGTGAAAGCTGATCGCGACATTTCCGGCCGCGGGCACCTCAGTTCCAACCGACGCCGCCGGTGCGCCCTCCTGCGCCCTGGCGGGTGGAGACGCGACAAGCGCCAGCATCGTGGCAAGGCAGCAGGCAACCCGCATCCATGATCTCCCGCAAGGCGCTGGCCTGCTTGTGTTCTGCCGCGCGTTTTGGGTCATCCGGCAGCGCGCGGCAAGCCGCATGTCGGGACTGTCGCTCACTACACCCGGCGATGCCCCGATCCCGGCGATTTACGCTCCCTTCACCTGCCGCGCCTGATGAGTGCGCCATGCAGCTGCCGCGTTTTCCCTTCCGCCCGCTTGCCGCCCTGCCCGCTCTGATGCTGCTCGGCGCTTGCACCGTGCCGCTGGGGCATGGTGCGCGACCCGATCCGGCAGCCGCGGCCGTTGCGATGGCGCAGCGGGCCGTTGCCGCCGCGCCCGGTGATGCGCAGGCGCTCGCCACGCTGGGTCAGGCGCAGCTTGCCGCCGGGCGTTTTGCGGCAGCGGCGGAGAGCTTCGCGGATGCCCGCGCGAAGGGTGAGGGCGGCGGGCGCACCCTGCTCGGCCATGCGCTGGCGCTGGCAGGATCGTGGCGGCACGAGGAGGCGGCGGAACTGTTGCTGTCCCCCGCGGCACAGGCGCTGCCCGCCGGCGATCGCGGCCTGGCCCTGGCACTCGCGGGGGAGCCGGAGGTGGCGGTGCGGATGCTGGTGCTGGCGGTGGAGCAGACGCCCGACAGCGCCGCCTTGCGCCAGAACCTGGCATTCGCCTTAGCCATGGCGGGCCGCTGGGCGGAGGCGCGCCAGCTCGCCGCGCTGGATGTCGCGCCGGATGCCCTGCCCGCTCGCCTCGCGCATTGGGCGCGGATGGCGGGCGCCGGCCCCACACCGCAGCGCATGGCCGCGATGCTGGGCACGGCACCTGCCACCAAGGCCGCACCCGCGATGGCCTGGCACCGTCCGCGCTGGGCCGGCGCCCGCTGGTAGGCTCAGCCCGCGATCCGGGCACCGCCCTTCCACAGCATCAGCACCCGGCCCTGCACCGGCTGCCGGTCGAACGGCGTGTTGCCGGCGGTGGCGGCCATCTTGGCCGAATCGACCACCCATGGCCGTTCCGGATCGATCAGCGCCACGTCGGCTTCCGCCCCGGCGCGCAGCTCGCCCGCCGCCACGCCCAGCAGGCGCGCGGGATTGCGGGCCAGCAGGTCGAAGGCGCGCGGCAGGTCAATCACGCCGTCGCGCACCAGCGACAGGGTGCATGGCAGCAGGGTCTCCGCCCCGGCCATGCCCGGCGCCGCGTCGGCGAAGGGCAACCTTTTGTCCTCCGCCCCGCGCGGATCGTGGCCCGATGCGATCACGTCGATTGTGCCGTCACCGGTGGCGGCGATCACCGCCTGTCGGTCCGCCTCGCTGCGCAGCGGTGGCGACAGGCGGGCAAAGGTGCGGAAATCCTTGATGGCGAGGTCCGACAGCATGAAGTGCGCCGGCGTTACCCCCGCCGTCACCGCCAGCCCCTTCGCCTTGGCGGCGCGCACCAGCGCCAGCCCGCCGCGCGTCGTGACCTGCCGGAAATGGATCGGCGCGCCTGCCAGCTCCGCCAAGGCGATGTCGCGCGCGATGGCCAGCGCCTCCGCCTCCGCCGGCGCGCTGGGCAGGCCCAGGCGCGTGGCGATATCGCCGGCGGTGGCGACGGCATTGCCGGCCAGCCCCGCATCCTCCGCATGGGTGACCACCACCATATCCAGCATCGCGGCATATTGCAGCAGCCGCAGCATGGCGCCGGAATCGCCAATCCAGCGGCGGCCGGTGGCGACCCCGCGCGCGCCAGCGTCGCGCATCAGCGCCAGTTCGGCCAGCTGCTCGCCCGCCAGCCCCACGCTGGCCGCTGCGAGCGGGTGGACCCAGAAATCGGGTTTCCCGCTCTGTGCCGCGAAGCGCACGCGGGCGGGATGGTCGAGCGGGGGGGCCTGGTCGGGCATCAGCGCGGCGCGGGTGATGCCGCCGAAATGGAACGCCGGCTTGTCGATGGCGAAGGTGCCGTAATCGACCAGCCCCGGCGTCACTAGCGCACCGCGCGCATCGACCACCTCGTCCCCGTCCTGCGGCGCCACGTCCCCGGCGGCGGCGGTGATGAAGCCGTCCGCACAGCGGAGCGATCCCGGCCGTACGCCGACGGGCGTTACCAGCTGGCCGCCGGTGATGGTGAGCGGACGCGCCTTCATGCCCAGCCCTCCACCTGCCGCGCCCGGCGGGTCAGCACCTCTAGGCAGGCCATGCGGATGGCGACGCCCATCTCCACCTGCGCGGTGATGAGCGACCGGCCCACGCTGTCGGCCACATTGCTGTCGATCTCCACCCCCCGGTTCATCGGGCCGGGATGCATCACCAGCGCATCGGGCGCGGCGCGCGCCAGCCGTTCGGGCGTGAGGCCATAGAGGTGCCGGTATTCGCGGGGGGAAGGGATGAATTGCCCGTCCATGCGTTCGTTCTGGAGGCGCAGCATCATCACTACCTCCGCCCCGTCCAGCGCGCGATCGAAGTGGTGGAACACCTCCACCCCCATCGCCTCGATCTCCGCCGGCATCAGCGCAGGGGGCGCGCAGACCCGCACCACCGCACCCAGCGCCTGCAGGCACAGGATGTTCGATCGGGCGACCCGGCTGTGGCGGATGTCGCCGCAGATCGTCACCACCAGCCCGTTCACCATCCCGTCGCTGCTGGCGCGCCCCGCATCGCGCAAGGCATGGCGCAGCGTCAGCGCGTCGAGCAGCGCCTGCGTCGGGTGTTCGTGCTGCCCGTCGCCCGCGTTCAGCACCGGGCAGTCCACCCGGTCCGCGATCAGTTGCACCGCGCCCGAACTGCCATGGCGGATCACGATCGCATCGGCGCGCATCGCGTTCAGCGTCATGGCGGTGTCGATCAGCGTCTCCCCCTTCTTCACGCTGGATTGCGCGGCATGCATGTTGACGACATCCGCCCCCAGCCGCTTGCCCGCGATCTCGAAGCTCAGCAGCGTTCGCGTGGAGTTTTCGAAAAAGGCGTTGATGATCGTCAGGCCGGCCAGCAGGTCGGTATGCTTGGCCGGGCGGCGGTTCAGCGCCACCCATTGTTCCGCCTCGTCCAGCAGGAACAGGATCTCGTGCGTCTGCAGCTGCGCGATGCCGAGCAGGCCCCGGTGCGGGAAGGCGAGCGCGCCGGCGGGGTAGCGGGCGCGGGTGGTGGGTTCGATGGCCATCAAAGCCTGCGCCTACCGCAGCGGCGCGCCGCCCTCAACCCGCCGCCCCCCATGCCTGTTGGCAATCGCCGTCCCTGCGTCGTGCATGCTTGTTGGCAATCCGCGCCAGCGCGTCTTACAAGGGCAATACACGAAGTCAGGTTGCATTGGACGGTTCATGGGTTTCGCGCGCAAGGTCTGGCATCTGCTGGTGGGCATCAAGGATGCCCTGGTGCTGCTGTTCATGCTGTTGTTCTTCGCAGCCCTGTTCGCGGCGCTGTCCGCCCGGCCCAGCACCGATGCCGTGCGCGAGGGTGCGCTGCTGCTGCGGCTGGACGGCACGGTGGTGGAGGAGGTCGCCCCCGCTGACCCGTTCAACCTGCTGCTGCCATCCGCCGCGCCGGTCCGCGAATATCGCGCGCGCGACCTGGTCCGCGCGATCGACGCGGCAGCGGGCGATGCGCGGGTGAAGGTGCTGGCCCTCGACCTGTCGACCTTCCTTGGCGGTGGGCAGGTGCACATGCTGGAGGTGGCGGGCGCGATGGACCGCTTCCGCAAGAGCGGCAAGCCGGTGCTGACCTACGCCCTTGCCTACACCGACGATTCGCTGCTGCTGGCGGCGCATTCGACGGAGGTGTGGGTGGACCCGATGGGGGGCGCGGTGGTGCGCGGACCCGGTGGGGAGAACCTGTATTACGGTCCCGCGCTGGAACGGCTGGGCATCGAGGCGCGGGTATACCGCGTGGGCACGTACAAGAGCGCGGTGGAGCCGTGGGAGCTGGCCGGCATGTCGGAGCCTGCGCGCGAGAACGCGCAGCAGCTGTATGACACGATCTTCGCGCGCTGGCAGGAAGATGTCGCCGCCGCCCGGCCGAAGGCGCAACTGGCGCGCGCGTCGCAGCAATTGATCCCGCTGGTGGCGGCGAATGGCGGGGACACCGCCCGCGCCGCGATCGCCGCCGGGCTGGCCGACCGCGCCGGCACGCTGGACGAATGGGGCAGCCGCGTGGCGGAACGCGCCGGGGCCGACCCGCTGGTGAAGACGCCGGGCGCCTTCGCCCATACGACCCTGGACGCGTGGCTGGCCGACATGGGGCAGGAGGGCGCCGGAATGGGATCGGGCCGGATCGGCGTGGTGACCATCGCCGGGGAGATCACGGACGGCGATGCCGGGCCGGGCTCCGCCGGGGCGGAACGCATCGTCAAGGCACTGGACGAGGCGCTGGACGACGACCTTGCCGGACTGGTGGTGCGTGTCGATTCGCCGGGCGGCAGCGTCAGCGGGTCGGAGGCGATCCGCCGCGCGGTGCTGCGCCACAAGGCGAAGGGCATTCCCATCGCCATCTCAATGGCCAACATCGCCGCCAGCGGCGGCTATTGGATCGCCACCACGGGCGATCGCATCTTCGCGCAGCCATCCACCGCGACCGGTTCCATCGGTGTGTTCGGCGTGATCCCCACTTTTGACGAGGCGCTGGCCCGCTGGGGCGTCACCAGCGACGGTGTGCGCACCACGCCGCTGTCAGGGCAGCCCGATCCGATCGGCGGCTTCACGCCGGAGATGGATTCGCTGCTGCAGGCGACCGTCGGCAACACCTATGGCCGGTTCCTGGGCCTGGTGGCGCAGAGCCGGGGCATGACGCCGCAACGGGTCGACAGCCTGGCACAGGGCCGGGTGTGGGACGGCGGCACCGCCCGGCAGCTGGGTCTGGTGGACCAGTTCGGTGGCCTTGACGAAGCACTCGCCTGGGTGGCCGGCCGCGCCTCGCTGGCGGACGGTGAATGGGCGCCGGCCTTCCTGGGCGAGGAGCAGAGCGGCCTGCGCGCGGTGCTGGCCGGGATGATGCAGCCGGAGGAAAGGGCACGGGTCGTGGCGCCGGACCTGTTCGCCGCCCTCTCCGCCGATGAGCGGGATCGGCTGGGTCGTGCGCTGACCGACGTGACCCGCCTGCTGGGCACGCAGGGCGTGCAGGCGCGCTGCCTTGCCTGCCCCGCCGTGCCCCGGGCGGCACCGGGGCAACCGGGGGTGGATGCATGGGCGGCGCTGCTGCGTGCAGTTTCGCTGAACTAAGGCGCTTGCATCCCCCGCGCCTCTCTGGCAGAGGCCCGCGCCTGTCACCGGCCGATCGCGGCCGCGACGGGCGCGTAGCTCAGTGGTAGAGCACACCCTTCACACGGGTGGGGTCGCAGGTTCAATCCCTGCCGCGCCCACCACGCCTCTGGCTCATGCGCCTGAGGTGTGGCTTTGCCCGAGCTTTCCAACTCTTCAAAATCGCCGACCCGCCCGGCCGTCCTATTGAGCAGGCAGTTCGCGCGTGAACTGGTCGGGCGTCAGCGCCGCCGCCGTGAACCGCGCTGACAACACCGCACCATTGAAATAGTCGCGCCGATTGATCCGGGTGCCGAGCGAGGCATAACCTGCCCCCTGTGGCTGGAACGCGATGTCCGCCTCCGCCTGCAGCACCCCATCGACATAGCTGCGGTAAGTGCGCCCGTCATAGACCTGCGCGACATGGTACCAGCGCCCGACCGGAAAGGTCTTCTCCGGCACGATCAGCGCCTTGTTGTAGCCCGGCCCGGTGGTGAACGCGTCGAGGTACCAGCTCGTCCCCACGACCCGAATCTCGAACAGCATGCGCGGCCCGCTCGGCGGGACCGGGGGGTAGGCTCCCTCCGGCGCGTCGGCGGTTTGTTCCGCCAGATGCAGCCAGCGTTGCGCGAACTCCCCACCGTCGGGGCGGAAGACCGCCTCGACCGTGAACTGCCTCGCACCCGCCAGCGGGTGCGATTCGATGAACAGCGCGTCGTCCGCCCCGTCGAAGCGTACCGCTGGACCAGCATCCGTGCGGACGATCTGCGGATCGCCCTCCACCCGGACCGGCGCCCCGCCGATGCGCCGGAGATCGTCGAAGCGCCAGATCGTCGCCAGGGGAGCGGCTGCTTCATGCATTGACGGCGCCGATACACAGCCGGAGCCGGAGACGGCGAGCGACAGGACGGCGCAAAGTTGCAATCGGATCATCCGGCACCTCTCTCCACAGCTCATGCGGCTGAAAAAATAGCGTTCGCGTAGTTGCGGCGGGCGGTTCTGCCGGTCCAGCACTTTCGAGCCGCGCCGAAGGGCGCCGGCGTTTTTTGTTCTTTCGCCAAACCGTGGTTGCACAACGCTTTTCGTATCGGATAGCGCATGCAACCGAAGCTTCGCCCTTGCGGAACGAAGCTGCCATTCGAAAAAGGCGAGCCACCGAACAGGTCGCCAGATACGGGAGAAAAGCGCATGATCAGTCGCCGCCATCTGTTGGGGAGCGCCGCGGCCATGTCGCTCGTCCTGCAACTGGAGCCCGCCTTCGCCGCCGCGGCGCCCAGCCGGGCGCAGATCCTGGAGACGATGCGCCGTGCAACGCACTTCATGGTGGAGGATCTGGCGACCAATGGTGGCTATGTCTGGTCGTACCTGCCCGACCGGTCACGTCGCTGGGGCGAGATCGAGGCGACGCCGACCATGATCTGGGTGCAGCCGCCGGGTACCGCGACGATGGGGCACGTCTATCTCGACGCCTATCACGCGACCGGCGACGAATATTACTACTCCGCGGCGGAGCAGGTGGCGGGCGCGCTGATGGCGGGACAGCACCGGTCAGGCGGGTGGAACTACTTCATCGATTTCGCCAGCCCGGCGGCGACCAGGCACTGGTACGAGACCGTCGGCAAGAACGCGTGGCGGATGGAGGAATTCCAGCACTATTCCGACAATGCCACCTTCGATGACATGGGCACGTCCGAAGCATCGCAGTTCCTGCTGCGCATGTATGTCGAGAAGCGCGATGCGAAGTACCGCCCGGCACTGGACAAGGCGATCAGCTTCGTCCTGGACAGCCAGTATCCGATCGGCGGGTGGCCGCAGCGCTGGCCCTACGACCCGTCCTACCCCGATTATCAGCGCTACATCACCTTCAACGACGATGTGGCGGCGGAGAATGTCCGGTTCCTGCTGATGATCTTCCAGACGCTGGGCGATGCGCGCGTGCTGGACCCGATCGTGCGCGGCATGAACCTGTACCTGGTGACGCAGATGGGTCAGCCGCAGCCCGGCTGGGCACTGCAATACACGACCGACCTGCGCCCGGCGGGTGCCCGCACCTACGAACCCAACGCGCTGCACACCCCCACCACCGCCAGCAATGTCCGGCAGCTGATGGAATTCTATCGCCTGACCGGCGAGACCAAGTTCCTGGCGCGCATCCCCGAGACGCTGGACTGGCTCGACTCGCTGCGGCTGGCGGAACCGGTGAAGGGGCGCAATTTCCCGACCTTTGTGGAGTTCGGCAGCAACCGGCCGATCTTTGTCCACCGGCGCGGCTCCAACGTGGTGAACGGCGAATATTATTGGGACTACAGTTCGGAGGCGACGCTGGGCCATTATTCCGGCTCCGCCTCCATCAACGTCCCCGCTTTGCGCGAGGAGTACGAGGCGGTGCGTGCGATCCCACCGGCGGAGCTGCTGGCGAAGTCACCGCTCTACGGGTCGGGTACGCAGGCACTGCCGCGCTATTTCGTCAGCGGCGGCCGGTCGGGTTCGGACCTCAATGCCGGGGAGCGGGATGCGGGCATCGCGCAGCTTATCCGGTCGCTGAACCGGGAGGGCTGGTGGCCAACCGAACTGCGCGCGACCAGCAACCCCTACCAGGGCGAGGGTCCGGCGGAGCCGACACCCGGCGATTACCGCACGACCCATGTGGGGGACGCGTTCGATACTTCGCCCTACACCACCGACCAGCCGGTGACGGGCATTTCCACCTCCGCCTATATCGACAACATGGCGCGGCTGATCGCGGCGCTGTAAGTCATGGGCCAGCATCTGCGGCGGCAACAAGGAAGGAACGTCATGAACAGGATCCTTATCCTCTCGCTGGCATGCGCGGCATGCGCCTGCTCGCCCACAGAGCGGGCCGAGCAGACGGAAGCGACCGGCCGGGCCGTCGCCACCAGCGGCAAGGCGGACGTGCCGATCGCGGAGGTGCCCGCACCGGTGCTCGCCGCCGCCAGCGCCGCGCAGCCCGGCTTCACCCCGACGGAGGCGGAGGCGGAGACGCGCGACGGACGCCGCTATTTCGACCTGGGCGGGACACTGGCCGACGGCAGCGAGGTCGAGTTCGACATCATGGAGGAAGGCGGCAAGTGGCGCGTGGTGGAAACGCAGCGCGACATCGCCTTCGCCACGGTTCCGGCGCAGGTACGCGCGGCGAACGATGCGGCATTCACCCCCACGCGGGTCATCGAGAGCACGCAGGCGGACGGCATCGTCATCTACGAATTGTTCGGCGAGGCGGATGGCGACCCCCAGGGCCGCAAGGTGGAGATCAAGTGGGACGGCCAGCGGGCGGAGCGGCTGGCCGACGAGTGGGAACACTGACGCACCTGCCCGCCTGACAGGGGCGGAGCAGATCACCGCCGCCTCGCGGGAGCGTCCTTGCAAGTCAGGCATTTAGCGTGGGTCACAGGGGACCCACGCTCATGAAATCGACGCTGCTGCTTGCTTCCGCCTGCCTTGCCATTGCTCACCCTGTGCTTGCGCAAAGCAGCCCGGAAGATGCGGACAAGCGTCCGGTGGAGGCGCATTATTTCGAGCCCACGCCGCTCACGCCGCCGGACGATTTCGCCGGGACGTTGAAGGTACCCGCCGGCTACCGTGTCAGCGTCTGGGCCGAAGGCTTGGGCAATACCCGGATGATCGCGGTGGCGCCCGACAACAGCATCTATGTCAGCCGCCGGTCGGAGGCGGATATCATCCGGCTGACCGATGGCGACGGGGACGGACGGGCCGATGGCGCACCGCAGGTGATCGTCAACCGGCCGGGCCTGCACGGCCTGACGATCCATGACGGGCAACTCTACTTCATGACCGCGCGGGAGGTGTTTCGCGCACCATTGCAGGCCGGCGGGGCCATCGGCGCGGTGGAGACGCTGATCGACGACCTGCCCGATGCCGGCCAGCACCTGAACCGCACGCTGGCGGTCGGGCCGGACGGCATGCTCTACATCAGCGCGGGATCGACCTGTAATGCCTGCGACGAGTCCAGCCAGGAGAACGCGGCGCTGCTGCGCGCGAAGCCCGACGGCTCCTCCCGCGAGATCTGGGCCACGGGGCTGCGCAACACGATCGGCTTCGGCTGGCACCCGACCACCGGCGATCTGTGGGGCTGGGACCAGGGTATCGACTGGCTGGGCAACGACCTGCAGCGGGAGGAGCTGAACCGGATCGAGCGCGGCAACCGCTATGGCTGGCCCTACGTGTTCGAGGATGGGCAGCGCAACCCGCAGGACGAGCCCCCGGGCGGGCTGACCGCCGCGGACTGGATCGCCGCCTCCACCGATCCGGTGCTGATGCATGTGGCGCATTCGGCCGGCATGCAGTTGGCGTTCCATCCCGGCGGCGGCTTCGGGCCGGACGTCGCGGGCGATGCCTTCGTGGCGCTGCGCGGCAGCTGGAACCGGCGGCCGGCATCGGGGTACGAGGTCGTTCGCATCCGCTTCGACCCACACGGGCAGGCGCAGGCGATCGAACCATTCGTCAGCGGCTTCCTGGCAGCGGATGGGGCCAGCCATTACGGCCGGCTGGCGGGGATGGCCGTGCTGCCGGACGGATCGTTGCTGTTCTCCGACGATGCCAATGGCGTGCTGTACCGCGTGACGTATGAGGGCGCGGCAGGTGTTGCCGGTCCGCTGCAGCCGCCCGCCGGACCGATGGAGCAGCAGGCGGCGATGGGCAGCGGCGTGCCGCTGGCGCTCGCCCGGCCGGAAACGCGCAGTCGCCGCCGTGCGCAGCCGGTAACGCTGACCTCGCCCGCCTTTGCGGCCGATGGCGCGATCCCGCGCGATCACAGCGAATACGGCCTCGGCATCTCGCCCGCGCTGCAATGGGCGGGAGTGCCGGGCGTGAAGAGCTGGGCACTGGTCATGGAGGATCCCGACGCAGCAGAGGGCGCGCCGGTAGTCCACTGGACGGCGTGGAACATCCCCGCCGCCACCACCACCCTGCCCGCCGGGCTGAACGAACGCGACCGGCTGAGCGGCGAGGCCGTGGACGGGATGATGCAGGGCGCGACCAGCCATGGCAGCACCGGCTGGTACGGGCCGCGCCCACCGGCGGGTGACCGGCCGCACCGCTACCATTTCCAGCTGCTGGCGCTCGACCGGATGCTCGACCTGCCGCTCGGCGCGACGCGGGACCAGCTGCTGGCCGCGGCAGCGGGCCATGTGCTGGCGCGCGGCGAACTGGTCGGAACCTATGCGGAAGGTGGACCTGCGCGATGATTGTCGGCGAGGGGCCGCCGCGCCCAGAGACAAGGACCACGGCGGAATAGGGCAATACGCCACGGCCGGGTTGCCAAGCAGCCCGGCCGTGTCCACACTGCGCCCGCAACAACCGGTGCGCATTGTTCCTCCGGTGGGCAAGGCTGAGGGTTCCCGACTGGCTCGGCGCGCACACTTCTTGCGCGTGCCGTGATTATCGGGGGACGCAGCATGGCATTGACGGGTAGATGGGCTCTGGCGCTGGCAGGTACGGCCGCGCTGATGACGGGCACGGCGCTGGCGCAGGTGCCGCCGCCATCCCCGGTCGAGCTTCCCGCCGGCGAGCATGTGACGTTCGACGTGAACGAGGGAACGTCGATGGCGCTGTCGCTGTCGCCTGACGGGCGGCGGATGGTCATCGACCTGCAGGGCAGCCTGTGGATCCTGCCGGTGGGCGGCGGACGCGCCCGGCGGATCACCGACTATTTCAATGATGCCCGCCTGCCGGTGTGGTCGCCCGATGGCACAACCATCGCCTTCTCCGGCTATCGCGACGGAACGTGGGACCTCTACACGATCAAGCCGGACGGCAGCGACCTGCGCCATGTGACGCAAGGCGCGGCCGACGACCGCGAACCCGCCTGGTCGCCCGACAGCCGATCGCTCGCCTTCAGTTCCGACCGCAATGGCAGCACCTACACGATCTGGACGGTGGACCTCGCCAGCGGCACGCTGCGGCAGGTCAGCCCGGGTCTGGGCGAGGACCGGATGCCGAGCTGGTCCGCCGATGGAACGGAGATCGCCTATAGCAGCCAGCGCGCCACCAGCAGCCTGAAGGCCGTCGCATCCACCGGCGAGGGAGAGGAACGGGTGCTGCGCGAAGGGGCGGTCCGCTACGATGCGCCGGTCTGGGGGCCGGACGGGCAGTTGGCCTATGTCGCCTATGACCCCGCCGGCAGCCGGCTTGAAGTGGACGGCGTGCCCGTCAGCGGCAGCGAGAACGTCTTCCCGTTCCGCCCGGTCTGGCGCGGAGAGGCGCTGTTCTACACCAGCGACGGCCTGATCCGCCGGCGGCAGGGCAGCCGGATGCGGACAGTGCCCTTCACCGCCCGACTGGAGGTGGTGCGACCGCAATATCAACGCGCCGCGCGCGACTGGGACAGCACGGCGCCGCAACAGGCGCTCGGCATCCTGAAGCCGACGCTGTCACCCGATGGGCAGAGTATCGCCTTTGTCGCACTGGGCGACCTCTACACCGTGCCGGTCACCGGCGGCCGGCCGACCAATCTCACCACCGATCACGCGATGGATGCCGATCCCGCCTGGTCGCCTGACGGCAAGTGGATCGCCTGGTCCAGCGACCATGGCGGCGGGCTGCCGCAATTGTGGCTGCGCAACGTGGCGAGCGGAGAGACGCGGCGGCTGACGAACCTGACGACGCAGCCGCTGGGCGCGGCCTGGTCGCCCGACGGCAAGCGCATCGCCTTCATCGACGTGGACGGGCGCTGGGGTGTCGCCGGGTTGCAGGTGGTGGACGTGGCGACGGGCGCCGTCACCCGCCTGTCCGCCAGCCTGCCGCAACCCGGGGAGCCGAGCTGGTCCGCCGATGGGCAGCATGTCGCCATTTCCCTGTCGCGCACGCTGTCCCGCAGCTTCCGCGAGGGCACCAATCAGGTGGTCGTGTTCCGCGCAGACGGCACGGGGGAGCCGGTGTGGCACGAGCCGCAGCCCGGCACCGGCATCGATACGCGCGGCGGCGGCGGACCGGCCTGGTCGCCTGACGGCACGCGCATGGCGGCGATCTACGAAGGGTTGCTGAAGGTCTGGTGGGTCGGCCCGGACGGCACCCCGCAGAGCGTACCGCGCGCGCTGAACGACGAGATCAGCCATTATCCCACATGGAGCGGCGATGGCCGCACCATCCTGTACCAGAATGCCGAGAAGCTGAAGCTGATCGACGTGGAGACCGGCGCGATCCGCGACGTGCCGCTGGACCTCAGCTACACCCTGGCGCGTCCGGCCGGGCGGACGATCATCCGCACGGGCGCGCTGGTCGACAGCGTGACGGATGCGACGCAGGCGAACAAGGACATCGTGATCGAAGGCAACCGGATCGTGGCGATCCGCGACCGGGATCCGTCACAGGATGCCGGCGCCACGGTGATCGATGCCAGCACCCTGACCGCGATACCCGGCCTGATCGAGCATCATTCCCACGCGCAGAAGGATTTCGGTGCCGCCGGGCACCGCGCCTGGCTGGCCTATGGCATCACCACGGTCCGCGACCCCGGCAATCAGGTGTATAGCGGGATCGAGGATCGCGAGGCGCAGATGGCGGGTGTGCGCATCGGGCCACGTATCTACGCCAACGGCCCGCTGCTGGAATGGCAGCGCGTATTCTACAAGATGGGTGTCGCCGTCGCCAACCCGCCGCATCTGGAACGGGAACTGGACCGTGCCCGCCGGCTGCGCTTCGACGTGCTGAAAAGCTACGTCCGCATGCCCGACCTGCAGCAGCGCCGGATCGTGGAGGCGGCGCATGCGATGGGCGTGCCGGTTACCGGGCACGAGATCTTCCCTGCCGCGCTGAACGGCGTCGATGCGACGGAGCATACCGGCGCCACCAGCCGCCGCGGCTATTCCCCCAAGCAGGGGCCGCAGGGCCGGTCGTACCAGGATGTGATCCAGCTGTTCGGCCGCAGCGGCCGGACCATGACGCCGACGATGTTCGGATCGCTCGGCCCCTATCTGCAGAAGCATCCGGAATACCGCAGCGACCCGCGCGCGAAGCTATATCCGCAATGGGCGCAGGCGACGGTTACCGGCGATGATCCGATGGCGGCGCTGATCGGACCGCTGATGGCCGGGTCCATGCAGTTGGTGAAGGATGCGCATGATGCCGGCGCGCTGATCGCGGCGGGCACCGACACGCTGATCGCCACGAACCTCCATTCGGAAATCGCCACCTATGTCGATGCCGGCCTGACCCCGTTCCAGGCGCTGCAGACGGTGACGGTGAACGCGGCGAAGTCCCTGAACCTTGATGCCGGCACGCTGGAGCCGGGCAAGCTGGCCGACATTGTGCTGCTGGACGGCGATCCGCGCAGCGACATCGCCAACACCTTCAAGGTCAGGCAGGTGATGGTGAACGGCGTGCTTTATACAGGGGAGCAGCTGCTGACCGAGGATTCCGACGATTAGACGATCCGATCTTCCCCATCATTGACGATGGGGAGGATCGGACTGACATCAGAACTCCTTGCTCAGGCCCACATACCAGTATCGCGCCTGCGGCTGGTACAGACTGCTGAGGTACCCGCCGGAGGCGAAAGGCGGGTTCTTGTCGGTGAAGTTGCGCACGCCAAGCTGCACCGTGGTGCCATCCAGCGACCCGGCAGTCTCGTCGAAGGCGTACTGGACATAGGCGTTCGCCGTCGTCTGCCCCTTCACGATGAATGGGTTCGCCTGCGCGTCGCGCACCGCGTTCTGGTACACATCGTCGATGAACTGGGTGAACAGGCCGATTGTAACCGCGTCCTTCCTCCAGGTGAAGGTGCCCGACAGGCGCCAGGCGGGCTGCCCATCCTGCCCGACCACGTCGCCGCCGCCCTGCACCGGCACGCCGATATTGATCTGGCCGGCCCCCTGCGCGGCGATGATCTGCTGCACCGGCGCCGGCGCATCGACAAAGTACTCGATCAGGTGCGCGGCGTTGACGTTGAACGAGAAGTCACCCGCATTGTCGGTGCCGATACGATAGTCGACGTTGATGTCGAGGCCCTGCACCGTCACCGGCAGCAGGTTCTCGAAATTGGCGACCACGTACAGCAGCTCGCCCACGGGCTGTAGCCCGGTCCCGGCGACCAGTGCGATGTCGTCCGCGGTGGGATCGCGACGAACCACGTTGGGGTTGCTGCTGCCAGCCACCCGCAGCGCGTAATCGAGGTTGAGCCCGTTCTGGTAATCCAGCAGGCCAACGACGTTGTTCTGCCGGATGCGCCAGCGATCGACCGTCAGCGTCAGGTCGCCCCAGCCCGCCGGCAGCGGGGGAGTCAAAACCGCGCCATAACTCCAGCTGGTGGATTCCTCGGGCACCAGGTTCGGGTTGCCGCCCGAGCGGCGCAGGACGGAGATGTTGCGGTTGCATTGTGAGAAGTTGGCGATCCGCCCGGCGCGCAGGTCCGCCTCGCACAGGGTGTAGTCGATGCCGGTGTTCACCCGGTCCAGCGTGGAGGTGTTGATCACCTCCAGGTTTGGCGCGCGGAAGCCTTGCGACCATGACCCGCGCAGGCGCAAGCCATCCACCACCTCGACAAAGCCGGCGACCTTGGGCTTGGCCACGCTGCCGACGTCACTGTAATCCTCGTACCGGCCGGCCAGCTGCAGTTCGAGCGAACGGATCGGCCATTCCATTTCCGGGCTGATCAACGGCACGGCCGCTTCCAGATAGGCGGATTTCACGTTGCGCTTACCATATACGTCCGGGCTGGGGCTGTGGCCGATCAGGTCCGAACCGTAGAAGATGCCGGTGACCGCATCGGTGTAGGTCGTGTCCACGCCGGCAATGCCGCCCTGGTACGTGCTGCGATCGTCGCGGTAGCTTTCGCGGCGCCACTCGATGCCGGCGGCAAGGCCGATGCTGTTGCCGCCCCACAAGTCCAGCAGATCAGGCCGCGACAGCTTCAGGTCCCACAACGCCAGCGTGGTCTTCGTGCGGCGCGTTGCCGCGATCTGGAAGCTGGCGATCGTGGCGGGGTCGTTGATCGAGCTGTCGCCCACCCCCGGGTTAAGCGGATCGCCGCCGTTGAACGGGTTGTACGCGTCGGGCGTCGTGCGGTTGATCGCCCGTTGCAGCAGCGTGTTGGAGATGCCCTCTGCCGTGTCCTTCGCCGTGGCCCAGCTGTAGAGGCCGGCGGTTTCCCAGTCGAACCCCAGCACCTCGCCCCGCAGACCGCCCAGGAAGCGGTACTGGTTGTTGGTCACGCGCACGTCTCGGGGGCCGGAATCGACGTAGTTGAGGGAGGAGATCGTCACCGGCAGGCCTGCGGCGGGGATGTTCAGCCCCGGCAAGCGGTTGGGGGAGCCGACCGGGCCGAGCGGGTTCCAGTAGGCATTCGCCGCCACGGTGATCGGGATGTTCGCCAGGCTGGCGCCTGACGCGATGACCGCGTTCGTCTGCGCGGTGTAGAAACCGCTCTCGCCGAAGAACTCCACATCATCGGTCAATTCGTATCGGCCGAACAGGAAGGCGTTGAACCGCTCCACCGAAGGCTGCGTGGTCAGTTCGGGGAAGGTGGCGGCGGAATCGAAGCGGAGGTTCGCATCAACGTTGGCCATCTCCGTGGTGCCGACGCCGTTGTCGTAACACACGCCGGGCGTACCGCTGGCCGCGACGCAGCCGGGATTGCCGGTCGGCTGGTTGTGGAACTGGCGGCTGGCATTGGTCAGCGCGGCGCCATTGCTGGTGATGATCCCGCTGCCCGCCGCACGGAAGGTGCCCCACGGGGTGCTGGTGCCGGTGCCGTTGAAGGCCGCTCCATTGGCGAACGGCGTTCCCGCCACGCGATAGCGGCGGTCGGAGATGGCGGTGTATTCCTGGTCGCTCTGCAGTAGCTGCGACTTCGTGGCATAAGCCAGCGTCAGCGTCACATTGCCGCGCCCGTCGGCGAAGTCGGTGCCACCCACGCCGCTGACCTGCAATTCGCGCAGGGAGGTCCCCTCCGCCAGGCCGAGCTGCGAGTCCAGCCGGAGACCGGTATAATCGGTCCGCAGCACGTTGTTGACGACACCCGCCACTGCGTCAGATCCGTAAAGCGCAGCTGCACCGTCACGCAGCACCTCCACCCGCTGGATGGCGGGCACGGGGATGGCGTTGGCGTTGTACCCGAAGGTGGGCACGCCCGAATCGATCACCCCGGTGATCGCCTGGCTGGTCGGGTGCAGCACGGTCCGCCGGCCGTTCAGCAGCACCAGCGTGTTGCCCTGCCCCAGACCGCGCAGGCTGATGGTGGACACGTCGCCGCGCGCGGCGTTGGCGTTGCCGCCGCCCAGCACCTGTTCGTTGAAGGTGACGGAGCCCAGCTGCGGGATGGAGCGGAACAGGTCTGCGCCGGACACCGCCGCCACCGCGTCGATCTGCTCCTCCCCCACGACATTGATCGGCAGCGCGCCCGCCAGGTTGGCACCGCGGATCTGGCTGCCGGTGACGATGATCTCGTCCAGCGCCGTCTCCTCCTCCGCCATGTCGGCCGGGGGTGCGGTGGAGGGGACCGGCAGATCCTGCGCGGTCTGCGCCGCTGCGGGTAGCGCGGTCGCCATCCCGGCGACGGCGAGCAGGCTGGCGCCCGCCAGGGCGGAGGTGCGGAGGCGTGTGTGTTGCATGGCCGAAGGTCACCCGTTGCGGCGCGATCGCGTGCCCCAACCCGCGACGGCGATAAGAACATGGCGGTGGGACCCGCGCTCCTGACGCGGGATCCCGACATCCCCCTGCAGCCCGCTGCTGCCCCCTGTTTCGGTGGCGATCGCCTGCCCCAGGCGAATCAACCCCGTTGCGGCAAAGATCACCAGATTGTGCAACTAATCAACAAATTTCAGAAGATATTTGTTTCTAGCTTGCCTTGTTGCGACGGTTTTGCGCATGTTAATGGCCGAAGGCGGGTGAAACATCCCGTCATACGGGGGCGCGCAGATGGACGGTTTGGATACACGACACGGGTGGAGCCGGCGGCAGATGGGCGCGCTCGCGCTGGGCAGCGGCATGGCGGCCATGTTGGCGCCCTCCGCCGGGCTGGCACAGGCCGGCCCTACCGAAACCGCCCCGCAGCCGGCCGAACCCACCCGGCT
This sequence comes from Croceibacterium sp. TMG7-5b_MA50, assembly GCF_039830145.1. Taxonomy (NCBI): domain Bacteria; kingdom Pseudomonadati; phylum Pseudomonadota; class Alphaproteobacteria; order Sphingomonadales; family Erythrobacteraceae; genus Croceibacterium; species Croceibacterium sp. TMG7-5b_MA50. The sequence goes on from NZ_CP156082.1 coordinate 1,979,071, forward strand.
GGTCAGCGCGGGCGAGACGCTGAGGCCGGAGATCGTGGGTCAGTTCGGCATTGTCGCCGCCGGGCGGCATTATGCGTGCGCGGCGGGCATGCGGCTGCTGATGGCCGGCGGCAACGCAACGGATGCGGGCGTCGCCGCCGTGTTTGCCGCCGCCGTGACCGAGATCAGCCATTTCGGCTTCGGCGGGGAAGCGCCGACGATGATCTTCGATACCGCCACCAACCGCGCCGTCGCCATCAGCGGCCAGGGCACTGCGCCCGCGCTCGCCACGCCGGACCGCTTCGCCGCCGCCGGGATCATCCCCGGCAATGGCCCGGATGCCGGCACCGTGCCGGCCGTGGTCGATGCCATGGCGCTGGCGCTGGAGGTGAACGGCACAAAATCGCTGGCGGAGGTCATGCAACCGGCGATCGAGTTGGCCGACGGCTTTGTCATGTACAACTTCCTGGCGGAGGTGTTCGCCAGCCAGCAGCGGGCGACATCCCGCTTCGCCGATGCCTACCGCACCTACTACCCCCAGGGTAAGCTGCCGGTGGTGGGGGAGCTGTTCCGCCAGCCCAGTCTGGCGCGAACGCTGCGCACCATCGCACAGGCGGACGCGGCGGTGCTGGCGCAGGGCGGCGACCGGCTGGCGGCGATCCGTGCCGGGCGCGACGCCTTCTATACCGGCGACATCGCCCGCCGGATTGGTGCTGCGGTGGAACGGGATGGCGGGGCGATGCGCTATGCCGACCTTGCCAGCTATCGCGGCAAGGTGGAGGAACCGCTGCGCGCATCCGTCTTCGGGCACGAAGTGCTGAAATGCGGCTGGTGGAGCCAAGGGCCGGCCTTGCTGATGGCGCTGAACATCGCGGAGGCGGCCGGCATCGCGCAGATGGAGCCGGGCAGCGCGCGCTACCTCCACACGCTGGCCGAGGCCATCAAGCTGGCATTCGACGATCGCAACGCCTTCTTCGGCGATCCCGACTTCGTGGCCGTGCCGGGCGATGCGCTGCTGTCCAAGGATTATGCCCGCGCCCGCGCGGCCCAGATCGGCCCGCGCGCCTCCGTCGCGCATCGCTATGGCGATCCGTGGGCGATTGAGGGCGGCACGCGGCCGGTGGCCTTCGTGCCGCGCCGGCTGACCCCGCCCGCCGGTCCCACCGCCGATACCACGGCGATCGAGGTCGTCGATGCGGCGGGCAACCTGTTCAGTTGCACACCCAGTTCCGGCTGGCTGCTGGGCGGCGCCTACATCGCCGGTGATACAGGCGTGCCGCTGAGCAATCGCATGACGATCTTCGACCTCGATCCTACCAGCCCCAACGTTCTGGCCCCCGGCAAGCGGCCGCGCACCACCTTGTCGCCCACGCTGGTGCTGAAGGACGGCAAGCCGCATCTGGCGATCGGCACGCCAGGCGGGGACAACCAGGACCAGCAGATCGCCAACGTCCTGCTGCGGACCATGGCATACGGCCAGCCGCTGCAAGCCGCGATCGAGGCGCCGCGGATCAATTCCAACCATTTCCACGGCTCCTTCGGCGCAAAGGTCGACGCACCGGGAGAGCTGGAGATCGAGGATCGCGTGCCGGCGGAGGTGCGGCAGGAGCTGACCGCGATGGGACACAAGCTGGATGTGCTTGGCCCCTATGGCGTCAGCACCGGGATCGTCGCGGCGGGCGTGGCGCCGGGCATGACTACCCTGCGCGGCGGTGCGGACGTGCGGCGCGAACGCTACGTCTTCGGATGGTGACGCTCACGGCATGACAAGGCGCAGCACGGTGGGTTCGCTGATGTCCTCCCGCGCGAGATCGCGGTTGGGCGGCAAGGTGGCCCAAGCGATGGCGATGCCCGATCCGTCCTCCACCGTGTTGAGCACGTTACCCGGTGGCACGGCGATGCTGCCAGCAAGCCGCGTGGCAAGGCGCGTGCCCGGCCGCTCCTCGATCCGCGCCAGCGTCGCGGCGTCCAGCACCAAGTCGATCGGCTGCCCGTCCCGCGCCACCGATACCAGCACCCGGTCAGTCCCTTCAGGCTTCGCGCCCGTGACGAACAGCCGGCTGTCGAGCGAGCCACCGCCGCCGAAATCCCAGCGGAAGCCCTGCCAGTCGCTCACCTGCGCGTGTCGCCACCCACCCGGCTCGCGCCGGGCAAGAAAGATCTGCGTGTCGCCGGCCGCGTCGAATTTGTGGTAGGTGATGGTTACCCGGCCCGCCGGGTCGAAGCCCACCACCGTGTTGTTGTTGATCATGCCCCCGCCCACCGGCACGGGATCGACGATTTCTGCGTCCGCCAGCCGGATCGGCAGGCGCAGCGGCGTACCATCCGACCGCTCCCACCGGATGAGATCGCGGCTGCGGGCATATGATAGGTCATGGTTGGTGGCCGCGTCCGGCGTCTCGCGCCAGACCCAGGCCAGATGGAACCAGCCGCCCGGGCCCAGCGTCGGCCCCACGAAATAGGCGTTGCGCTGCCCCTCCCCATCCACCAGCGGCGTGGCGAGCAGCGGCTGCCAGTTACCGGTCGCTGGGTCGTAGCGATTGTATATCTCGTTCCCGTTGCCGCTGCCACCGTCGCGGTACTTGAAGATCAGCCGGCCATCGGCGTCGCGCAGGAACACCGGATAGGTCATCCGGCGCTCCAGCCCGGCATCGGCCATCACCGCCACCCGGTGCAGCGTGCGCACATCGCCCCCATCGTTGGTGCGGTAATAGACAAGCGGATCGTTGTGCATGTTGGCGATGACATGCACCACGCCCGCCGCATCCACGGCCATCGCAATGGCATTGTGACTGTCCCAGCCGGTCCAGCTGTCGACCTTGTGATAGGTCCAGTACGATCCGTCACGCGGTCGCCGGGCAACGGTCAGCTGGCGATTGGCATCGTAATAGGCGACGAGGATCGCCCGGTCGGTTACGGCAAGGGCGAACGGCACATAATGCGCCGACCAGACCCGATCGATCGCCTCCATCCCGCTTGGCGGCGCGGCGGCGCCAGCCAGTGCGACCATCGCGGCAATGGCCAGCAGCGCGCGGCCCGCCCGCTTCACGGCAGTTCGGCGACCGCCCTGGCCGCCAGCAGGAACGCGCCTACGCCGTAATATTGCGTGTCGCTGGCCGCGACCTTGTCCGGACGGTCGCTGACCTGCTGCACCCAGCCGAGGCTGCCATCGGGCTGGATCGCGCTGGTCAGCGCGGCCCAGCCCCTGTCGACCACCGGCCGGTATTCCGCCGCATCCAGCAGGCCCGCCTTGATGCCCCACGCCATGCCATAGGTGTAGAAGCCGGTTCCGCTCGACTCCGGTGGCGAGTCCTCCGGCGCCAGCAGCGACGGCGCCCAGTATCCGTCCGTCTTCTGCAGGTCGCGCAGCCGGGCGGCCATTTTCTTGAACAGCGCCTCCATCCGCGTCCGGTCGGCGCTGCCTTCGGGCAGCAGCGGGATCATCCGCGCCATGCCGGCGAACACCCAGCCATTCCCGCGGCTCCAGAACTGCTTGCGCCCCTTTCCGTCACGCCGGTCGGAGAAGCGGCTGTCGCGGTAGAACAGGTGCTCCACCGGATCGTACAGGAAGTCGGTGGTCGCCCACCATTCGGCCGTGGCGTAATCGCGGTAGCGCGCATCGCCCGTCTGCCGGGTGAGTTCCGCAAAGGCAGGCGGCGCCATGAACAGCGCGTCGCACCAGCACCAGCGGACCAGGCACTCCGTCGCGCCATAGCCTTCCGGCGGCACCACGAAGGCGAGCGTTGAGACGGGCGGGTTGTCCAGCACATGGTCGAACGCCCGCTGCGTGGGCGCGCGTGCCGCGGCACCGGCGCCGTTCTCCGCCGCCCACAGGTAGGCCTGCGTGATCACATGATCGTCTGCGAAGAAGGGCCGTTCCCCCGGCTGCCAATCATTGCGTCCGCCCATCGCCATGATCGCCTCCGCAATGTGCGGCGGTGCGCCGTCCATCTCCGCCAGCGCGGTCATGCCGACCCAGAACACGCCCTGCTCCCACGCCCGCGGGTTGCGCGTCTCGCTGGTGGCGGCGCCGATATGCGCGGCGTCGAGGCGGGCAAGCTGCCAATCCGCCATGCGCACGGCTGCGGCGCGGATCGCGGCGGGATCGCGCAGGGTCGCCTCCGTCGCAGGTGCCTGTGCCAGCGCCGGCGAAGCCGGGGCGGCCATTGCCAGAACGAACGCCAGTGCATGTCGCCAGTGCCGCAAACCGCCCATCCCGCTTCTCCCAGTACCCGCCAGCCGATCATGCAGCTGCCTTGGCAGGTATGATAAATGGTCGTACCCGGTGGACAAGGACAAAGAAGACAAGGGGACCAGCGATGATGGGCACATACCGGTACCGGCTGATTTGTACGACCAGTGCTCTCGCCGCGGCGCTGGCCGGCACGCTGCCCGTATCCGCACAGGACCAGACCCGTGTCGCCGCCGTGCAGGTCGATCCCGGCCGTCCTGATTGGGAGAACCCGGCGATCAATTACCAGGGCCGCGAACCGGCACGCGCCAGCGGCTTCCCGTTCGAAAGCCGTGCGGCGGCACTGGACGGCGATCCGGCCTCTTCCGCCCGCTACCTATCGCTGAACGGCACCTGGCAGTTCCACTTCGCGCCCAACACGACCGACCTGCCGCAGGGGTTCGAACAGCCGGAATACGACCCCGCGGGCTGGAGCGAGATCGCCGTTCCGGCCAATTGGCAGGCGGCAGGCTTCGGCCGGGCACGCTACAACAACATCCTGTACCCCTTCCCGGCGAACCGCCCGCTGGTGCCGCATGACGACAACGAGGTGGGATCGTACCGCCGCACCTTCACCGTACCGGCGGGCTGGGACGGCAGCCACGTGATCCTGCATATCGGCGCGGCGGGCTCCGCCTACACCGTCTGGGTCAACGGGCAGCGCGTCGGCTATGCCGAGGATTCCAAGCTGCCGAGCGAGTTCGACATCACCCCTCACCTGCGCGCCGGCGAAAACGTCGTCGCCATGCAGGTGATCCGCTGGTCCGACGGCTCTTACCTGGAGGATCAGGATTTCTGGCGCGTGTCGGGGATCGAGCGGGACGTGTACCTTTACGCCGCGCCGCCCACCCGCATCCGCGACGTGTTCGTCCATGCGGGCCTCGACGCCGGCTACACCGATGGCGTCCTATCGGCCGAGCTGGCGGTGACGCCTGGTGCAGCCACGCGGGCGCGGTACGTGCTGCTGGACGGGGAGCGAGTGGTCGCAGAGGGGCAGGTGCGAGTGCCTGCAGGCGAGGAGGAGCGGCGGGTCACGCTGACCGGCGCAATTCCCGCGGTGCGCCGGTGGACGGCGGAAACGCCGAACCTCTACCGGTTGGTGGTCGAGTTGACCGATGCGCGCAGCCGCGTGCTGCAATCGACGCCGATGGACATCGGCTTCCGCAGCGTCGAGATCAAGGACGGCCTCGTCAGCGTGAACGGTCGCCCAATCACCATCCGCGGCGTGAACCGTCACGACCACGATCCGGAGACGTTCCACGTCATCAGCCGCGAATCCATGGAACGGGACATCCGCCTGATGAAGCAGGCGAACATCAACGCGATCCGCACCAGCCACTATCCCAACGATCCGTACCTGTACGAATTGGCGGACCGGTACGGCCTCTACGTCATGGACGAGGGCAATATCGAGAGCCACGAATATATGGACACCGGCAACAAGCAGCCGGAGAAGCGGGCCTATTACCAGATCGGCTTCGACCCCGCCTGGCGCGACGCGCATGTGGACCGGGTGATGAACATGGTGGAGCGGGACAAGAACCACCCGTCCATCATCTTCTGGTCGCTCGGCAACGAATCCGGCATCGGCCCCACCTTCTCCGACGCGGCGCTGAGCGTGAAGGCGCGCGATCCGGGGCGGCTGGTCAGCTATCTTGGCTGGGGCACGTGGGACGGGATCAGCGATCACCGGCCCAACTGGTACGCGGACATCTACGCGCCGATGTACGACCCGGCGGTGAAGATGGCGGACTACGCCACCAACTGGGATTACCGCCAGCCGATGATCCAGTGCGAATACCTGCATGTGCAGGGCAATTCAGGCGGCAACGTCAAGGAATATTGGGATACAATCCATGCCCATCCGCACAAGTTGCAGGGTGGTTTCGTCTGGGACTGGGTCGATCAGTCGGTGTACCGCTACACGCCCGACGGCCGCCGCTACTGGGGCGACGGCAGTTCCTTCGGTGCGCAGCCGCGTGACGTGATCGAGTTCGGTGACGGCATGATCCAGTCGGATCGCACGCCCAATCCGCATTTCTTCGAGGTGCAGAAGGTCTACGCCCCCGTGCAATTCGAAGGGTTCGATCCGGCGAGCCTCACTGTCACTGTCGTGAACCGGCACGATTTCGTCGGCACTGCGGGTTACGATTTCGGCTGGCATGTGCTGGAGGACGGCGTCGCCGTAGCGCAGGGCACGCTGCCCGTGGAGAACATCGCCGCGCGCAGCAGCACGGCGGTACCGCTCAATCTGCAGGGCTTCACCCCGCGCGCCGGGGCCGAGTATTTTGTGACGGTAATGGCGCGCGCGCGCGAAGGTACTATCCCCGGCGTCACTGCCGGCCAGGTGATCGGCTGGGAACAGTTCGCACTGGCGGACGCGCAGGTCACGCCCACACTGCCGGCCGGCGGGTCGGGCCGGGTCACGCTGGCGGAGCGGAGCGGCACGCTGCGCCTTTCGGCTGCGGGGATGGAGCTGGCGATCGACCGGGCGGGCGGTCTCGTCACCAGCTACAGCCAGAACGGGCAGCTGCTGCTGACCGGCGGCGCGCCGCATTTCACCCGCGCACTGACCGACAACGACCTCGGCGTCGGCGGCACGCGGCGCGACCCGCCGTGGCGCAAAGCCAGCGAAAGCCGTGTGGTGGAGGCGGTCGAAACCGGGCAGCTTCTTGATGGCCGGCGGACCATCACCGTCCGGCACCTGACCGGCGGCGATGTGGCGCGGGTGCAGACCCGCTACGCCATGGCGGCAGACGGGCAAGTCGAGGTGACCGCCACGGTCACCCCGTTGCGCGACGATCTGGGCGATCCGCTACGTATTGGCATGGCTTTCACCACGCCCGCCTACCAGACTGTGCAGTGGTATGGTCGCGGACCGCACGAAAGCTATGCCGACCGTAAGACTTCCGCCCCGATCGGCTTGTGGCGCGGTGCGCTGGCGGAGCAGCACCACGACTACATCCGCCCGCAGGAAACCGGCAACAAGACCGATGTCCGCTGGCTTGAACTGGTGCGCGGGGGCGCGGGCGGGGGCCTGCGCGTGACCGGCGCACAACCGCTGTCGATCAATGCGCTGGCCTTCCCCTATGCCGACCTCGACCGGGCGAAGCCCGGCACCCGCCGCAGCACCGACATCGTTCCCGGCGATACCGGCACGCTGCTGGTGGACGCGGCACAGTCCGGCGTCGGCGGCGACACCGCATGGAGCGATTTCGGCCGCCCGCTGCCGCAGTATCGCATCAACGTCGCGCCGGTGACCTACAGCTTCACGCTGTCGCCGGTGGACGGGCAGGGCCAGGCGAACGGCGCCCGCCCGGCCAGCGCAACTGGATCGGTGCCGATCGACTGACCCTCAGGTGGCGGACCAGCCGCCGCCGAGCGCACGGAACAGGTCGATCTGCGCGGTGGAGACCAGGGCATCCTGCGCCGCCAGCGCGGCGCGGGTTTCCGCCAGCGTGCGTTCCGCATCCAGCCGTTCTAGCGAGTTGATGCGGCCTTCCCGCTGCTGCGCGCGCACGATGGTGGCGGCGCGTTCGGCCTGCAACGTCGCCAACTGCAACGCGCTCCGCCGCTCCAGCGCGCCGGCGTAGGTGGCGAGCGCGGTCTCCGTTTCCTGCAGGGCGGTCAGCACCGTCCCGTCGAAGGCGGCGAGGCGCCCTTGCGTGTCCGCTTCCGCCGCGTCGATCCGGGCGCGCACGGCCTCGTTGTTCGGGAACGTCCAGCTCAGCAGCGGGCCGAGCAGCCAGCGGAACGGCCCGCCGGTGAAGAAATCACCAATGTCGGTGCCGGTGGAACCGACCCCCGCCGCCAGCGAGATGCGCGGGTAGAGGTCGGCCGTCGCCACGCCGATGCGCGCGGTGTCCGCCGCCACTCGCCGCTCCGCCGCGCGTATATCCGGTCGGCGGGCGAGCAATTGCGCCCCGTCGCCCACCGGCAGCGGTTGCGTGATCTCCAGCACCAGGGAGCGTTCGCCAGCGACCGCCGGCAGTTCGGCCGGCGCCCGCCCGGTCAGCGTGGCGAGGCGGAACAGCGCACCCGCGCGTGCCGCCTCCAGCGCCGGGATCTCCGCCACGCGCTGTTCGCGCAAGGTGGCGATGCGCGACACGGCTAGGCCGGTCTCGAATCCTTCGTCATACCGGCGCTGCGTCAGGCCGAGAGACTGGTCGAGCAACGCGACGATATCCTGCGCCACGGCGATCCGCGCGGCGAAACCGGCCGCATCGGCGTAGGCGCGGGTGGTTTCTGCAACCACCATCACCCGCACCGCGTCGGCATCGGCATCCGCCGCGGCGAGGTCGGCGCGTGCCGCCTCCACATTGCGGCTGACGCGGCCGAACAGGTCGACCTCGTACGAGACGTCGAGCCCGCCATCGATCCGCCACTGCTCCCGATAGAAGCCGGGCAGAGTCTGGATCTGCGGCACCCGGTTGTAGGTCGCGCCCGCGCCCACCTGTGTCTGCGGCAGGCGGTCCGCACCCACGCCGCGCAAAGCGGCACGGGCACGGGCGATGCGCGCCACCGCCTGTCTGATGTCGGTGTTGGCGGCCAATGCGTCGGCCACCAGGCCGTCCAGCACAGGGTCGTCATACATCCGCCACCAGTCCGCCGGCAGCGGCTCGGGCGTGAAGTTCACGTTGTCGGCGGCGATGAACGGGCCGGACTCCACCGCGCGGGGGGTGGATGCGGTGTAGTCCGGCCCCACGGCGCAGCCCGACAGGGCAAGCGCGGTGACGGCGAGAAGCGAGTTGCGGATCATGACGGCACCTATTCGGCAGGCTGCAGCAACGGGTCGCTGCCGGTGTTGGGCTTGCGGCGCATGGCGGCGAGGTGATCGCCCAGCGCGCGGCTGACGACATAGAAGGTCGGCGTGAAGAACAGGCCGAAGCCGGTGACGCCAAGCATGCCGAAGCACACCGCCGTCCCCAGCGCCTGCCGCAGTTCCGCCCCCGCGCCGGTCGCGGTCACCAGCGGCACCGCACCCAGGATGAAGGCGAAACTGGTCATCAGGATGGGGCGCAGCCGGGTGATCGCCGCCTCCACCGCAGCCTCGACCGGGGTCATCCCGTTTTCCTCGCCCTGCCGCGCGAACTCCACGATCAGGATCGCGTTCTTGGCGGCGAGCGCGATCAGCACGACCAGGCCGATCTGCGTCAGCACATTGTTGTCCATGCCGCGCAGGTTCACGCCGATCATCGCCGCGAGCAGGCACATCGGCACGATCAGGATGATCGCCAGCGGCATCACCAGGCTCTCGTACTGCGCCGCCAGCACCAGGAAGACGAGCAGCACGGCCAGCGCGAACACCACCGCCGCGGTGTTCCCGGCAAAGCGCTGCTGATAGGCGATGCCCGTCCATTCATAGTCGTAGCCACCGGTCAGCGTCGCATCGGCAACCCCCTCCATAGTGGCGAGCGACTGCCCGCTGGAATAACCGGGCGCGGTGTCGCCATCGACGGCGACGGCCGGTGCCAGGTTGTAGCGGGTGACGCGGTACGGCCCGGTCGTGTCGCTGAGGTTCGCGACCGATCCCAGCGGCACCATGGCCCCGTTGTCGCTGCGGGTCTGCAGCTGCGCCACGTCGCTCGCGCTATCGCGGAACGGCGCGTCGGCCTGCGCCGTCACGCGGAACGTGCGGCCGAGCAGGTTGAAGTCGTTCACGAAGGACGACCCCAGATACACGCTCAGCGTCTCGAACACGCGGGCCGGCGACACGCCCAGGATCTGGGCCTTATCACGGTCGATGTCGGCGCGCACGCGCGGGGTGGCGGTGTTGAAGAAGGTGTAGACGCCGGCCATCCCTTCCTGCTGGTTGGCCTGCGCGATCACGGCATTGGCCATCTTCTCCAGCTCCCGGTAACCGGCGCCGTTACGGTCCTGCACCATCATGCGGAAACCCCCGGCGGAGCCGATGCCGCGGATGATCGGCGGCTTTACCACCATCAGCCGGGCACCCTGGATGTCGGCGGTGGCCTTCATCGCCTCGCCCATCAGCGCATCGACCGTCTGCCCCTTGGCGGCGCGCTCCTCGAAATCGTCAAGCACCCAGTAGGCCGCGGCGGAGCTGGCGCTCTGCGTCTCGGACGTGCCGTCGAAACCGGACAGCATGACCGTATTGCTGATGCCGGGGATCTTCAGCATGCGCCCGGCGATGTCCTTCATCACGGCATCGGTGCGGCTGGTGGCGGAACCCGGCGGCAACTGGATCACAGTCAGGAAGTAACCCTGATCCTGCTGCGGGACGAAGCCGGTGGGTGTCGCCGACAGGGCGAAGCCGGTCAGGCCGATCAGCACCACATAGGTCGCCATCACCCGGCGTGGCATGGCGACCAGCCGCGCGGTCCACCGACCATAGGCGGCGCTGAACCGGTCAAAACCGCGGTTGAAGCCATCGCCCGCACGCTCGATCCATTGCTGCCAGCGCGGGGCACTGGCAGGCAGGTGGCGATGCGGACGCAGCAGCAGGGCCGACAGCGCGGGCGACAGGGTCAGCGACACCACCAGCGAGATGATCGTCGCGGCCGAGATGGTGACGGCGAACTGCTGGTAGAACGCGCCCGACAGGCCGCCGATGAACAGCGTCGGCACGAACACCGCGCACAGCACCAGCACGATAGCGATCAGCGCGGCGCCGACCTCGTCCATCGACCGGCGCGCCGCCTCCAACGGGGACATGCCTTCCGCCAGGTTGCGCTCCACATTCTCGACCACCACGATCGCGTCATCGACCACGATCCCGATCGCCAGCACCAGCCCGAACAGCGACAGGTTGTTCAGCGAATATCCGAGCATCGCCAGCACCGCGAAGGTGCCGATAAGGGAGACCGGAATGGCCAGCACGGGGATCACCGATGCGCGCCATTTCTGCAGGAAGACGATGATGACCAGCACCACCAGCACCACCGCCTCAATCAGCGTGTGAACCACGGCATCAACGGATTCCTGGATGAACTCCGTCGGGTTGTAGACGATGCGATATTCCAGGCCCGCCGGGAAGTCGGCGGCGATCTCCTCCATTTCGGCCTGCACTTCTTCGGCACTGGCCAGCGCGTTGCTGCCCGGCTGTTGCAGGACGGGGATGATGACCGAATCGCCGTTACCCAGATAGGCGCTAGTGCTGTAATCCTGCGCCCCCAGTTCCACGCGGGCGACGTCGCGCACACGGACCTGGCGCCCCTCCGCATCGGTGCGGATCACGACATTGCCGAACTGCGCGGGATCGGTGAAGCGGCCCTGCGTCTCCACGTTCAGCTGGAATGCGGCGCCGGGGCTCGGCGACTGGCCGATCTGGCCGGCGGCGACCTGCACGTTCTGCGCCCGCAGCGCCTCCACGATGTCGCCGGCGGCGAGGCCGAGACCGGCGGCACGGCCGGGATCGATCCACACCCGCATGGCTAGCTCGCGCTGGCCGAACAGCTGCACGTCGCCCACCCCTTCAATCCGGGCGAGCCGGTCGCGGATGCGCGTCTGGGCGTAGTTCGACATGTAGGCCCGGTCGAGCGACCCGTCGGGAGAGACGAGGTTCACCAGCAGCAGGAAGTCGGGCGTGGTCTTGCGGGTCACGATGCCCAGCCGCTGCACCTCTTCCGGCAGGCGCGGCGTGGCGATGGCCACGCGGTTCTGCACCAGCACCTGCGCCTCGTCGAGGTCGGTGCCCTGCTGGAAGGTGACGGTGATCGTGGTGCGCCCGTCACCTGTCGATTCGCTCGACAGGTAGAGCATGCCGTCGACGCCGTTGATCTCCTGCTCGATCGGGTTGGCGACGGTCTCCGCCACCGTTTCGGCCGACGCGCCCGGATAGGTGGCGGTCACCTGCACGGTGGGTGGCACCACCTCCGGATACTGGCTGACCGGCAGGAAGAAGTAGCTGATGGCACCCACCAGCGTGATGATGACAGCGACCACGGCCGCGAAGATCGGCCGGTCGATGAAGAAGCGGGACAGGCGCATGGGAAAGGTCCTGGATTCGCGCGCGCTTACTGCGCGGCGCTGATGCGGCCATTACGGGTCTGAACAGAGCCGCCGGGCATGGCGAGCTGCGTGCCATCGATGACCACCCGGTCGTTGGGGGCGAGTCCACCGGTTACAACGCGCAGGCCATCCACGATCGGGCCGAGCGTGACGGGCTTGCTCGCCACCTTGCCGTCTTGCCCGACCACCAGCAGCAGCTTGCGCGTCTGATCCGTCTGCACGGCGGTGTCGGGCACCAGCAGGGCGTCGACCTGCCCGCCGCCGCTCGCCATCCGCATGTTGCCGAACATGCCGGGGCTGAGGAAATTGTCCGGATTGCGGATGATGGCACGGGCGCGGATCGTGCCCGATTGCGGGTCCAGGCCGTTGTCGGTGAAGTCCAACGTGCCGCGACGGCTGTATTCCGTCTCGTCCGCCAGGCGGATCTCCACCGGCGCGCCGTTCGCCAGGCCGTCGCGCCGCCCCTGCAGGAACGATGCCTCCGATCCGTCGAACGTGAAGTAGAGCGGATCGGTCGCGTTGATCGTGGTCAGCAGCGTGGCACTGCTGCCCTCGCCCGCGGACACCAGATTGCCGGGATCGATCCGCCGGTCGGAAATGCGGCCAGCGATCGGTGCGCGGACGGTGGTGAACTCCACATCCAGCGCCCGGCTCTGCACGCGGGCGCGGGCAGCCTCCACCGCGGCGCGGGTGGCGGTGACACGGGCGCGCAGGGCATCGAGCTCGCTGCGGCTGACCGCATCATCCTCGACCAGCCGCTGCGCACGGGCGAGGTCCGCCTCCGCCAGGGACAGATCGCTGCGGGCGGTGGCGACGCCTGCCTGCGCCTCGGCCAGAGCGGCGCGGTAGGGACGCGGATCAATGGTGAAGAGCGGCTGCCCGGCACGGACGATCTCGCCGTCGGTGAAATGCACCGCCGTCACCTGGCCGGAGACGCGGGGGCGCAGCTCCACGCTGCGGCTTGCCTCGAACCGGCCGATGTAATCGTCCCACAGCGTAACCTGACGCTGCAGCGGGGTGGCGACGGTCACCACCGGCTCCAGCGGAGCCACGGCCGGCGCCTCGCGCCCGCCGAGCAACCACCAGGCGAGCACCAGCACCGCCAGGATCGCGGCGATCCAGCCGGCAAGGCGCAGGCGTGGGCGCGAAGCGCCCGGCACCGTTCCCACGGTGTCGCGGGGCAGGTCGCTGATCGGGATGGGGGTCATGTCGCTCATGGCTCTCTCGCGGATAGCGGGCACGGCACCGCGCCTCCGAAAGCCAGGGGCTGACGGGCGGGACGGGGCAGCACTGCGGTATGGGTCGTCGTGGCTGGAACACACGCGATCACTGCCGGACCGGGCACAACCCTTCTGTCCGTCAGCTCACCCGCTGTTCTATACTGCTAAGTATGTAATCAGCCGTTCAGGCGCAAGAGCCTTTTTGTACCGGCCAGTATTTTTCTGGCGAGATAACGCTCAGCGCCCCGGCCAAAGCGCCAGCGTGGCGTCGGCGACCTTTTCCAGATCCTCCCGCGGAACGCCCTGACTCGCCTGCATGGCGATACCCTGGAAGACGGCGGACAGGTAACGGGTGATCGCCTCCGCCTCGATCGGGACGGTGAAGTCGCCTTCGTCGATCCCGCGCTGCATGCGCGCGACGATCGCCTGACGCGATGATTCGGCGCGGCACTGGATATGGTCACGGATGCCCGCCCCATCGCCATTGCAGGTCATGGTGGCGATCACGCCCAGGCAGCCGGGGCAGTCGCTGGTGATGTTGGCGATGTTCCCGCGCAGCAACCGCTCCGCCACGGCGCGGGCGGTGGGCGCCTCCAGCGCGGCATGGACATAGGCCATCTTCTCCGCCTCGTAGAGGTCGAGTGCCTGCTTGAACAAGGCTTCCTTGTTGCCGAACGCCGCATACAGGCTGGGCCGGGTGATCCCCATCGCCTCCGTCAGATCGGTCAGCGACGCAGCATCGTACCCCTTGCTCCAGAACACGCGCAACGCGGCGGCCAGCGCCTCGTCCGTATCAAATTCGCGCGGTCGACCTCGGGTGGCAAGCTTTTCCATATCAAGCAGTATGTAATAGCGATCGCCTGCAAGTCCAGCAGGTTACCATCACGCCTACGGCGGATTTGTAGCAGCATGACACGGGATCGGCGCCGGGCGGGCCATGATCGCCCGCCGAAGAATGGTGCCCAGAAGAGGACTCGAACCTCCACGCCCTTGCGAGCGCCAGCACCTGAAGCTGGTGCGTCTACCAATTCCGCCATCTGGGCACGGGCGCCTCGGTCATCGCTGCCGGGGCGCTAGGTAGGAGCGGGCCACTAGCCGCGCCATCGCGGGCCGTCAACACGGCAAATCAGATTTCCTGCGCGCTTGCAGCATTGCAGGGCTTGCGGCATGGCACCGGGCACATTCGCAAGGGCCCGCCCCATCGCGGCGGCGGCGCAGGACAGTTTGGAAATGGGCATGGCGCAGCGCGACGATCTTCAGAACAAGCTGGTGGTGCTGATCGGCGGCAGCGGCTTCATCGGCTCGCACGTGGCGCAGGATCTGCTGCGCCGGGGTGCGCGGCTGCGGATCGCGGCGCGCAATCCCGAACAGGCGTACAATTTGCGTCCGCTGGCCAATCTGGGCCAGATGCAGTTCGCCCGCTGCGACGTGACGAAGCGCGACAGCATCGCCCATGCGATGCAGGGCGCTGATGCCGCCGCCTACCTGGTCGGCACATTCGGCAAACAAGCGCAGGCGCTGCAGGCCGATGGTGCCGGGATGGCCGCATCCTACGCCGCGCAGCAGGGTGCGACGGCCTTCACCTACGTTTCCGCCATCGGGGCCGAGGCGGGCAGCGACAGCCTGTATGCCCGCAGCAAGGCGGATGGAGAGCGGCAGGTGCTGGAGGCGTTCCCCGCCGCCACGATCCTGCGCCCCTCCGTGCTGTTCGGGGAGGATGACCAGTTCATCAACATGTTCGCCCGGCTGATCAGCCAGTTCCCGCTGCTGCCGGTGTTCGGCGCCGAAGCCCGCCTGCAGCCGGTGTGGGTCGATGACGTCGCCGCCGCGGTCACCGCGGCGCTCACCGATCCGCAGCAGCATGGCGGCAAGACATACGAGCTGGCCGGGCCGGACGTGCTGACCATGGGCGAGATCAACCGGCGCCTCGCCGCGGCGCAGGGGCGCGACCGCAAGTTCTGGAACGTGCCGGATGGCCTCGCCGGCGTGTTCGCCAGCCTGCCGGGTACGCCGATGGGCCCAGACCAGTGGAAGCTGCTGCAACGTGGCAGTGTGGCCAGCGGCGCCATGCCGGGTCTGGCGGACATGGGCATCACCCCCCACCCGCTCAGCCTGTTCCTCGAGCGCTGGATGCTGCGCTACCGCAAGGCGGGCCGATTCGGGATCAAGACCGAAAGCGCCTGATCAGGGGATCAGCGGCGTTCCCGTGCTCTCGGGCTTCGCCAACGGTTCCACGACGAGCACCGTGCCGCGCACCCCGGTGACGCGGACGCGCTGCCCTGTCGGCAGGTCGGGTCCTTCCGCCAGCCACTCGCCATCGCCCAGTCGCACCCGGCCCTGCCCGTCCGTCAGCGGCTCCACCACCAGCGCGACCTGTCCGATGGCTTGTGCCCCACGCCGGTTCAGCAAGGGATCGGGCCCTTCCAGCGGCTGCCGCTGCAGGAAACGGCGGGCGGAGAATACGGCGATGAGCGACAACGCGACGAAATCAATCACCTGCATGGGCAGGCTCGGCTCCACGAAGGCGGTCAGCACGCCGGTGGCGATGGCGGCGAGGGCCAGCCAGATCAGGTAGACGCCGGGCACCAGCATCTCCGTACCCGCCAGCACCAGCCCCAGCGTGATCCAGACCCAGTGCGCCTCGATCCCGCCGAAACCGTCCATCAGCGGCGCACCACCGGCACCCCGGCCGGGGACGCGGCAGATGGCGGCGGGGCGGACACGTTCTGCCCGGCAGGATCACCCTTCCCCAGCACCTCCTTGGCCAGTTCACCGATGCCACCCAGAGTACCCATCAGCTGGGTCGCCTCCATCGGGAACAGGATGGTCTTGGCATTGGGTGATTCGGCGAACTTGGCGATCGCGCGGGTGTATTCCTGTGCCACGAAGTAGTTGATCGCCTGAGCACCCGATTGGCCGATCGCGTCGGAGACGAGCTGCGTCGCCTTGGCCTCCGCCTCCGCCCCGCGCTCGCGCGCCTCGGCCGCGCGGAAGGCGGCTTCGCGCTTGCCTTCCGCCGACAGGATGGCGCTCTGCTTCTCGCCCTCGGCGCGCAGGATGCGGCTGGCGCGGTCGCCTTCGGCCTCCAGGATCTCGGCGCGCTTCAGCCGCTCGGCCTTCATCTGGCGGGCCATCGCCTCGCTGATGTCGATCGGCGGGCGGATATCCTTGATCTCCACGCGCGTGATCTTGACGCCCCAAGGGCTGGTCGCGTGGTCGACGACGCTCAGCAGCTTGGCATTGATCTCGTCACGCTTGGACAGGGTCTCGTCGAGGTCCATGCTGCCCATGACGGTGCGCAGGTTGGTGGTGGTCAGCGCCATGATCGCGGTATTGAGGCCGTAGACCTCGTACGCCGCCTTGCCCGCGTCCAGCACCTGGAAGAACACCACTGCATCGACGCCGACCATCGCGTTGTCGCGCGTGATGATCTCCTGCCCCGGGATATCGAGCACCTGTTCCATCATGTTGATCTTGCGCCCGACGCGATCAACGAAGGGCACGATCAGGTGCAGGCCAGGTTCGGCGGCCAGAGTGAACTTGCCCAGCCGTTCGACCGTATAGACGTAGCCCTGCTGGACCACGCGCACCGACATGAATAGGAACACCAGCAGCACCAGCACCAGTGCCACGAGCGCATAGATCATCGTAATTCCTCCACCCTACCCCCGGCATGGTAGCCAAGGGCGGGGTAGGGGCAAGTGAAACCGGCGATCAGTTGCCGGAGCGCGAGGCGCGCTTGCGCTCGTTCGGGTCGAGGTAGCGCTTGCGCAGGCGGACGCTTTGCGGCGTGACCTCCACCAGCTCGTCGTCCTGGATGTAGGCGATGGCCTGTTCCAGCGTCATCTTGCGCGGCGGGGTCAGGCGGATGCCCTCGTCCTTGCCGCTGGCGCGGAAGTTGGTCAGCTGCTTGGACTTGAGGGGGTTCACCTCCAGATCCTGCGGCTTGGCGTTCTCGCCGATGATCATGCCTTCGTACAGCTTCTCGCCCGGGGAGACGAACAGCACGCCGCGATCTTCCAGCGCGTTCAGCGCGTAGGCGACGGCCTCGCCCTGCTCCATGGAGATCAGCACGCCGTTCTGGCGGCCGCTGATCTGGCCCTTGTAGGGGCCGTACTTCTCGAACAGGCGGTTCATGATCCCGGTGCCGCGCGTATCGGACAGGAATTCACCGTGATAGCCGATCAGGCCGCGGCTGGGCGCGGAGAAGGTGATGCGGGTCTTGCCGGCGCCGCTGGGGCGCATGTCGGTCATCTCCGCCTTGCGGTTGGCCATCTTCTCGACGACGGTGCCGCTGAACTCCTCGTCCACGTCGACCACGACCGTCTCATAAGGCTCTTCGCGGTTGGCGCCTTCGCCCTTGAACAGCACGCGGGGGCGGCTGATCGACAGCTCGAACCCTTCGCGGCGCATGTTCTCGATCAGGACGCCCAACTGCAGCTCGCCGCGGCCGGCGACCTCGAAGGCGTCCTTCTCGGCGCTCTCGGTCAGACGGATGGCGACGTTGGTCTCGGCCTCGCGCTCCAGCCGGTCGCGGATCACGCGGCTCTGCACCTTGTCGCCCTCGCGCCCGGCATAGGGGCTGTCATTGACGGCAAAGGTCATGGAGAGGGTCGGCGGATCGATCGGCTGCGCATGGACCGGCACGCTGACGGTCGGATCGCACAGCGTGTTCGACACGGTGGCGACGGTCAGACCGGCGATGGCGACGATGTCGCCCGCCTTGGCGTGCAGCACGGGCACACGCTCCAGCCCTTCGTAGGAGAAGATCTTGGTCGCGCGGCCGGTCTCCACCACCTTGCCGGTGACGTCCAGCGCCTTGATCGGCATGCCCACTTCCAGCCGGCCGCTTTCCACGCGGCCGGTCAGGATGCGGCCAAGGAAGTTGTCGCGGTCCAGCAGGGTCGCCAGCATGGCGAAGGCGCCGTCCTCGTCGAGGTCCGGCGCGGGGACGTGGCTGACAATCTTCTCGAACAGGGGCAGCAGGTCGCCCTCGCGCACGTCCTCCGTCAGGCCGGCATAGCCGTTGCGGCCGGAGGCGTAGAGGACGGGGAAGTCGAGCTGTTCGTCATTGGCGTCGAGGCTGACGAACAGGTCGAACACCTCGTCCAGCACCTCCGTCGCGCGGGCGTCGCTGCGGTCGATCTTGTTGACGACCACGATCGGCTTCAGGCCCAGGCCCAGCGCCTTGCCGGTGACGAACTTGGTCTGCGGCATCGGCCCTTCGGCGGCGTCCACCAGCAGGATCACGCCATCGACCATGGACAGGATCCGCTCCACCTCAGCGCCGAAGTCGGCGTGGCCGGGGGTGTCGACGATGTTGATGCGGTGGCTGCGCCATTCGATGCTGGTCGGCTTGGCGAGAATCGTGATCCCGCGTTCCTTTTCCAGGTCGTTCGAGTCCATCGCGCGTTCTTCCACGCGCTGATTCTCGCGGAAGGTGCCGGACTGGCGGAACAGCTGGTCGACAAGGGTGGTCTTGCCGTGGTCGACGTGGGCGATGATCGCCACGTTGCGCAGGGACATGCGTTGTATGCTTTCGGTAAGGGAAGGAGTGCTGGCGCGCCCCTTAGCCGCGATGTCGCGATGCAACAAGGGCGGTGGCACAAGCGGAAGTTGACACTAAGTTGACACCTCCCGCACGGCCCGGCCGTCATGAACGGCCGGACGTGGGAGACCGCAGCGGGTCATGCCACACCGTGTATCGCGGCGCAGGGGTGTAGGAAAATCCGGCGGTGCCTTGCCCTGCCCCGCACGCCCGCTAGACCAAGCGGCAGGCAGCCAGAGGATTACGGGCGATGTGCGAGCAGGATCATGTTGCAACCATGCGCGCCGGGCTGAGCCGGCGGCAGTTCGGCGCGATGGCCGGCTTCGGCGTGCTGGCAGCCTGCGCCACGCCGGAAGCGGGCGCCGCGGCCGGCCTGACCGAACGCACCGTCACTTTCCCGGCCGATGGCGCGACCATGGACGCCTTCTGGGTCCATCCGCGCGACGGCCGGCATCCGGCGGTGATCCTGTGGCCGGACATTGCGGGCCTGCGCCCGGTGTTCGAGATGATGGGCCGGCGGCTCGCCAGTGAAGGCTATGCCGTGCTGGTGCTGAACCCCTATTTCCGGGACCGCCCCGCGCCCCAGTTCGCCGATTTCGCCGCCATTCTGGAGGCGGGCATGGCAACAGTCGCCCCCTGGCGCGCGAAGAACGATGCGGCGGGCGTGACGCGCGCGGCGCGCGACGTGGTGGCCTGGCTGGACACGCAGGAGGCGGTCGATACCACGCGCGGGATCGGCAATCAGGGTTATTGCATGGGCGGCCCCTACACCGTGTGGACCGCCGCCGCCGTACCGGCGCGGTTGAAGGCGGCGGCGAGCTTCCATGGCGGCGGCCTCGTCACCGATGCGCTCACCAGCCCGCATGCCGTGCTGAAGGACACGCAGGCGCAGTACCTGATCGCCATCGCGCAGGACGATGATGCCAAGGCGCCGGACGCCAAGGGCGCCTTCCGCACGGCGGCGGATGCGGCCGGCCGCCCGGCGCAGATCGAGGTATTCGCCGGCGACCATGGCTGGACCGTGCCGGACAGCCCCAAATATGCCGAGGCGGAGGCTGAGCGCGCCTGGGCGGCGCTGCTGGCGCTGTACGAGCGGTCGCTTTGACCGAGCGACCGGCAGGTGACGGCGCTGTCGTAACCCGTACGACCACTGATTTGCCGACCATCGCCGCCATGCTGGTGTCGCTGGTCGGCATTGGCACGATCTTCCTGTTCAACGACCCGACGCCATTGCTGCTGGCGCCTGGGCCGGACCTCGACTGGCCGCTGGGCCTGTTCGGCGCCGCAGCCGGATTATGGGCGGCGCTGCGTATTGGCCGGTTGCCCAACGTTCGGCGTCAGACGCTGGGCCGCATCTCGCTGATTGTCATGATCCCGTTGCTCCTGGGCTACGGAATGGCAAATGCCGGCAGCCGCCTGCAGGAAGCCTTCGCGTTCCGGCAGGGAACGACGATGGAGCAGGTCGTCGTCAAGGTGCTGACGACCGACCGGCGGGAAGGACGCAAGTTCCCCCGGAAGCGATATCACACGGCGACTGTGGCGAATCCGTTGCAACCGGGGAACTTCGAGATCGACATCGATGCGGCGACGTTCGGTCGGATCGAGCCGGCGGGTACCTGTGCCCGGATCATGATCGAACGCGTGCCGAGCGGGGCCGCGCGCCTGATCCGGCCGCTTGACTGGAACGTGGCCTGCCCTGGCGCGAGCGGGCCCGCTCAGGCGTAGGCGCCCGACATGTCGGCGAACTCCTCGGTATCGATCGTCGCCCGGATGCCTTCGCCATAGCGGTGGCCACGGACGGTGGCCTGGTTGATGAGCACGCCGGCTTCCGCCAGCACCTCCTCCGACACGGTTACCGCCGGCGCGGCGTAATTGTCGGAGAGGTGCGTCAGGCTGGTGGTGCCGGGGATCGCGTGGACGTGACCGCCCTGCCGCAGCAGCCAGTGCAGCGCCAGTTGCGCGGGCGTCACCCGTGCCTCCGCCGCGAGCGCCGCGAAGCCCTGCACCAGCCGCAGGTTCTCCGGCCAGTTCTCCGCGGAGAAGCGCGGCATGGTGTGGCGCAGGTCCTTGGGGTCCAGCGTGGATGGGTCGGTCAGTTCGCCGCCCAGCGCGCCGCGGCCCACCGGGCTGAACGCGACCAGCGCGATGCCGAGATCGGCACAGGTGTCCTTCACCGCGAGTTCGACGTTGCGGGTCCACAGCGAATATTCGGTCTGCACCGCCGCCATGGGGTGCACGCCATGCGCCTCCCGAATGTGGGCCGCGCCCCATTCGGACACGCCATAGGCGCCGATCTTTCCCGCAGCGATCGCGTCGGCCAACGCGCCTACCATGTCGGCGACCGGCACTTTCGGATCGAACCGGTGCATGTAGAACAGGTCGATGTGGTCGGTGCCGAGCCGCTTGAGGCTGTCCTCCAGCGAGCGGGTCATTGCTGCCGGGCTGCAGTCGATCGCGCGCCGGGCACCATCGACCACGATGCCGGTCTTGCTCGCCAACAGGAACTCGCCTCGGCGGTGCATGATTGCGCGGGCCAGCAGCTCCTCGTTCGCGCCGCCGCCATAGATGTTGGCGGTGTCGAGGTGATCGTAGCCGAGGTCCAGTGCGCGGTTCAGCAGGCGGACCTTGCCGTCCTCATCCGGCGGGGAACCGTAGGCCCAGGACAGGTTCATGCAGCCAAGGCCCACCGAATGGACCGGCCGACCGGCGAGCAGGCGCTTGGTCGTCACGACCAGCCGTCCTGCCCTTCCAGCTGGCGGGCCAGGTCGCCGATCACGCGGTAGCAATCGAGCACCTGTTCCACCGAGGAGTTCGGCTGGCGCCCTTCCCGGATCGCGGCGACGAATTCGCGGTCCTGCAGTTCGATGCCGTTGTTCGATACGGCCACGTCGGTGAGGTCCACCGGCTCTTCCTTGCCCGTCACCAGATCGTCGTAGCGGGCGATGTAGGTGGCGGTGTCGCCGATATAGCGGAAGAAGGTGCCGAGCGGGCCGTCATTGTTGAACGACAGCGACAGGGTGCAGATCGCCCCGCTTTCGGCCTTCAGCTGGATCGACATGTCCATCGCGATGCCGAGGTCCGGATGCCGGGGCCCCTGCATGGCATTGGCGGCTACGATGCGGCCCGCCTGATAGGCGAACAGGTCGATCGTATGCGCGGCGTGGTGCCACAGCAGGTGGTCGGTCCACGAACGCGGCTGCCCCTTGGCATTCATGTTCTTGCGGCGGAAGAAGTAGGTCTGCACGTCCATCTGCTGCACGGCGAACTCGCCCGCGACGATGCGGTTATGGACGTATTGATGGCTGGGATTGAAGCGCCGGGTGTGGCCGACCATGCAGGTGAGGCCGGTCGCCTGCGCCTTGTCCGCCACCGCCTGCGCATCGCCCCAGCTGTCGGACAGGGGAATTTCCACCTGCACGTGCTTGCCCGCCTCCATGCACTGGATCGCCTGTTCGGCGTGCATCTGCGTGGGAGTGCACAGGATCACGGCGTCGACTTCGGGCAGCGCCAGCGCCTCTGCCAGCTCGGTGCCCGAATGGACCGCGCCGTACTTCGCGGCGACCTCCGCCGCCTGCTCGGCGCGGCGAGAGATGACGGAGGCGATCGTCACCCCGTCGATGTTCCTGAGGCCATCGAGATGCTTTTCGCCAAAGGCGCCGGCGCCGACAAGGGCGATACGCATGGGGGTACTCCTGTGTGGGGGTTCAGGCGACGGGGGTGTCCGCCACCTCGTTCTTCAGCACCAGGTGGCCCAGCGCCGTGTTGGAACAGGGGACATGGTAATGGCGGTGCAGTTCGGTGACGGTGCCCTGCAGCGCGCCGCGCATGATCAGCCACATGACCATCTCGATCCCCTCGCTGCCGGTCTCGCGCAGATATTCGATATGCTCGATCGTGCGCAGCTTTTCCGGGTCGCTGGTCATCAGGTCCAGGAAGTTCTGGTCCCATTCCTTGTTGATCAGGCCGGCGCGCGGGCCCTGCAGCTGGTGGCTCATGCCGCCAGTGCCCCAGATGTGGATGTTCAGATCCTCCGGATAGCTTTCCACCGCGCGGGCGATCGCCTCCCCCAGCATCCAGCAGCGATTGCCGGACGGCGGGGGATAGGTGACGACGTTGACCGCGACCGGCACGACCTTCACCGGCCACTTGTCCGGCGTGCGGTTGTCCGCGCTGTCGAAGATCACGTCCAATGGCACGGTCAGGCCGTGGTCCACCTCCATCTCGTTGATGATGGTGATGTCGAATTCGTCCAGGATGCAGCTTTGCGCGATATGCCAGGCAAGGTCGGCATGGCCGGGCACCGGCGGCACCGGGCGCGGGCCCCAGCCCTCGTCGGCGGGACGGTATTCCTCCGCACAGCCGATGGCGAAGGTGGGGATGATCTTCATGTCGAAGGCGGATGCGTGGTCGTTATAGACCAGGATCACGACGTCGGGCCGCTCCTGCGCGACATATTGCTTGGTCCAGTCGTAGCCGGCGAAGATCGGCCGCCAATACGGCTCGTCCGTGCGGCCTTGGTCGATCATCGCGCCGATCGCGGGGATGTGGCTGGTGGCGATGCCGTGGGTAATGCGTGCCATGGTTCAGTACTGCCCCTTGATCGAACGCTGCCCATGCGGGGAGCGGCCGCCGCCCACCATCATCTGGAAATATTCCTCCTTGGTCATGCCCGTCATGGTGCTGACCGCATCCTGGAAGCTCAGCCGGTCGGTCGAGAACAGCTTGGCCAGGAAGTAGATGTTGCCGCCAAGGTCCAGCAGGCGGTTGTAGTCGCGGTCGATCACCGCCTGCTTGATCTCGTCCGAGAGCTGCCATTCGTCGAGATAGGCGCGCTGGTCGGCCAGGAAGCGGGTGCGGTTGTCCTCCTTCATCAGGCTCATGGCGAACTGGTTCAGGTGGTATCCCTGCCGCGCGCGGCGGGCGGTGTAGACGCGGGTGCCGGGAATGTCGTCGAATTCGGCGAGGTAGGCCGCCACGTCGCGCGGCATGGTCTGTGTCACGGCTTGCTCTCCCAGGTGTACTGAAGCGGCGCCTCGCGGAAAGCGAAGCGGTCCAGGTGCCGCTCGATCACGCCGCGCAATTGTTCGTTGCGGTCGGCATCGCCCGTCACCAGCGTGATGGCGATGCCGTCACTCTGTGCGGTCATCACCGCATTGTCGTGCTCGGCGAAGGGGAAGGCGGCGACCTGCCCCTCCCCATCCCAGCTGGCGGCCATCTTGTGACCCCAATGCTTCACCAATTGCTGCAGGTAGCGCGCCGGTTGCGTGCACGGGGCGAAGCCGGTGGCGACAAACCCCGTCACAGCCCGCGCGCCGTCAGCAGCGCGTCCAGCCGAGGGTAGACCCGGCGGACATTCGCTTCAAAAATGGCGTGCTTGTCCGCCGCCGGGATGTCGAGCGCGTCGACGTAGCGCTTCGTGTCGTCGAAATACTGGCCGGTCTCGGGGTCGATGCCGCGCACCGCGCCGACCATCTCGCTGCCGAACAGGATGTTCTTGGTCGCGATCACCTTGGCCAGCAGGTCGATGCCCGGCTGGTGGTAGACGCAGGTGTCGAAGAACACGTTGTTCATCAGGTGATCGGCCAGCGGCGGCTGCTTCAGCATGTCGGCCAGGCCGCGATATCGGCCCCAGTGATACGGCACCGCGCCGCCGCCGTGGGGAATGATGAAGCGCAAGGTCGGGAAGCGGCTGAAGAGGTCGCCCTGCAGCAATTGCATGAAGGCGACGGTGTCCGCCGCCAGGTAATAGCCGCCGGTCGCGTGCATCGCCGGGTTGCAGCTGCCCGAGACGTGGATCATCGCCGGCACGTCCAGCTCCACCATCGCCTCGTAGATCGGGAACCAATACGGATCGGTCAGCGGCGGATGGTCGAAGTAGCCGCCGCCAGGATCGGGATTGAGGTTGCACACGACGAAGCCCAGTTCCGTCACGCAGCGGCACAGTTCGGTGACGCTTTCGGACAGGTCGGCACCCGGGCTCTGCGGCAGCATGCAGCCGCCGACGAAAGTGTCGGGGAACAGCTGCGTCACGCGCCAGATCAGGTCGTTGCAGCGCCGCGCCCATTCGGCGGCCACGGCCTGGTCGCCGACATGCGGTTCCATCGCGCTGGCGCGGGGGGAGAAGATGGTGAGGTCGGCGCCGCGTTCGCGGATCAGGCGGAGCTGGTTGTCCTCGATCGTCCGGCGGATCTCGTCATCGGTGATCTCGGGATAAGGCGGCGGCGCCTCGCCCGCCTTGAACGCGGCCTTCTGCGCCACGCGCCATTCGTCATGCGCCTTGGGCAGGACGGTGTAGTGGCCGTGGCAGTCGATGATCAGCGTCATGCGGGTTGCGATCCCTTGCTCGCGCCGGCGCGCCGCTGCAGCCGGACGGTGCCGCCGGTCATCACCGGCTCCACGCCCAGGTCCGCCAGTGTGCGCGCGGCCTCCTCCATCTCCGCCGCGCGGCGCAGGCCGTGCGTCGCCATCCGCTCCCGGTTGTAGGCGATCCGCTCCGCCCAGGGCAGCGGCTTCTCCGATGCGTCGAGCGAGGTCATCACCTCCTCGAACACGCCGGCCGCGTCGGCGGCGGCAGCGCATTCGTGGCTAAGTGCCTCGAGCCCCTTCACCATGACGGAACGGATCATCTTGATCGCGGAGGCACGGCCGACCGCGTCGCCCACGATCCGCCGGCGGGTGAAGCCGAGCCGCGCCAGCAGTGCATCGGCCCGGCCTGCTGCGGGCCCGGCCAGCAGCAGCGGCACGGCCAGGTCATGCCCCACGGGCGCCATGACCGAGACATCGACATAGGCCCCGCCCGCCGCCTCTACCGCGGCGGCGGCCGCCTGCTTGGTCGCGGGCGCGACGGAGTTCATGTCGCACCACAGCGCGCCCGCCGGCAACAGGGCGGCGTAATCGCGCGCCGCGTCCAGCGCGCCGTCCGCGGTCACCAGCGACAGCACGATCTCCGCCCCGGACAGCGCCTCACCCGGATCGTCGGCCGGCGCCATGCCGAGCGACGGCATCAGCGCGCGCCGCGCGGGCAGCAGGTCCCAGCCCCGCGCCTGCCCCGCCCAGCCGCCGACGCGGGCAAAGCGGGAACCGGCCTCGCCGAAGCCGATCAGCGTCACGCGCGGATAGGGTGATGGGGATGCCAGACTCGTTATCCTCTCTCTTTGCGCCACTCTACTCAAAGCCGAAGCGGCTTACAAGATATTGCATTAGCGTATAGCAAAACCGGCTTGACGTGAGACCCCGGGCGGGTCCACCCCGCATTGCATAAGCAACAAGGCAGGAGAGTCGCCGGTGGCAGGTGTCGTTGTCCAGAACATCGAACGCGCGGACGCCGGGATCGTCGCCGCGCTGGGCGCATGCGGCGTCGCCACCGTACACGAGGCGCAGGGGCGGATCGGTCTGCTCGCCAGCTATATGCGGCCGATCTATGCCGGTGCGCGGATCGGCGCGTCGGCCGTCACCATCTCCGTCCCGCCGGGCGACAATTACATGGTCCATGCCGCGATCGAGCAATGCCGGGAAGGCGACGTGCTGGTGATCGCGCCGACCTCTCCGTGCGAGGACGGCTATTTCGGGGACCTGCTGGCGACCAGCGCGCAGGCGCGCGGGGTGCGCGGCCTGATCATCGATGCGGGCATCCGCGATGTGCGTGACCTGACCGAGATGGGCTTCCCCGTCTGGGCCAAGCGGGTCTTCGCGCAAGGCACGATCAAGGCCAGCCTCGGCAGCGTCAATGTGGACGTGGTGTGCGCGGGCGCGTTCATCCGGCCCGGCGACGTGATCGTGGCCGACGACGACGGCGTATGCGTGGTGCGGCGGGAGGATGCCGCCGACGTGCTGGCCAAGGCACAGGCGCGCGAGGCAAACGAGGAAGCCAAGCGCCAGCGGCTGGCCAGCGGCGAGCTGGGCCTGGACATGTACGGCTTCCGCCAGAAGCTCACCGACATGGGGCTGAAGTGGGTCTGACGATGGCGCGCGAGGCACCCGTCATGTGGATGCGCGGGGGCACGTCCAAGGGGGCGTTCTTTCTCGCATCCGACCTGCCGGCGGACGCGGGCGAACGCGACGCCTTCCTGCTCGCCATCATGGGCAGCCCCGATCCGCGGCAGATCGACGGCATGGGGGGGGCCGACCCGCTGACCAGCAAGGTCGCGGTGGTCAGCCGGTCGGAGCGCGAGGGCGTGGACGTCGATTACCTGTTCCTGCAGGTCTTCGTGGATCAGGCGCTGGTCAGCGACCAGCAGAACTGCGGCAACATGCTGGCGGGCGTGGGCCCCTTCGCCATTGAGCGCGGGCTGGTCGCGGCCACAAGGGACGAGACCCGCGTCGCCATCCACATGGACAATAGCGGGCAGACCGCCATCGCCACGGTGCAGACGCCGGACGGTGTGGTGACTTACGCCGGGGATGCCCGCATCGACGGCGTGCCGGGCAGTCACGCGCCGGTGCCGCTGGAGTTCCGCGATACCGCCGGATCGAGCTGCGGGGCCTTGCTGCCGACCGGCAATGCGGTGGACGTGATCGAGGGCGTCGCCTGCACGCTGATCGACAACGGCATGCCCTGCATCGTCTTCAGGGCGGCGGACGTGGGCGCCACCGGCACCGAGACGCGCGAGGAACTGGAAAGTGATGCGCTTGCGCCGGTGCGCCAGCGGATCGAGGCGATCCGCTTGGCCGCAGGCGAGCGGATGAACCTGGGCGATGTGGCGGACAAGTCGGTGCCCAAGATGATGCTGGTCGCGCCCCCGCAGCATGGCGGCGCGGTGACGGTGCGCAGCTTCATCCCCAAACGCGCCCATGCCACGATCGGCGTGCTGGGCGCGGTGACCGTCGCCACGGCCTGCCTGCTGGACGGCAGCCCCGCGGCGGAGGTCGCCGAGGTGCCCGACGGCGCGAGGAAGTCGCTCTCCATCGAGCATCCGACCGGGGAGATGACCTGTGTGCTGGAGGTGGACGAAGGCGGCGCCGTCACCAGTGCCGCCCTGCTTCGCACCGCGCGCAAGCTGATGGATGGAATTGTCTATGCCTGATCGCATTACCAGCTGGCACGCCGAACCGTCGAAGCCCGGCTTCGTGCCGCCGCCCGGCGCGGTGGACGCGCATTGCCATGTGTTCGGCCCGCAGGCACGCTTCCCGTTCAGTCCCAAGGCGAAGTACCTGCCCGAAGATGCCGGGCCGGACATGCTGTTCGCGCTGCGCGATCACCTGGGCTTTTCACGCAACGTCATCGTGCAGGCGAGCTGCCATGGCACTGACAATGCCGCCACGCTGGACGCCATCGCCCGGTCCGACGGCAAGGCGCGCGGTGTCGCCGTGGTCGATCCGGCGATCGACGAGGCGGAGCTGCACGCACTGCACGATGGCGGCATGCGGGGCATCCGCTTCAACTTCCTGAAGCGGCTGGTCGACAACGCGCCCAAGGACAAGTTCCTGGAGGTCAGCGGCCGCCTGCCCGCCGGCTGGCACGTCGTGATCTATTTCGAGGCCGACATCCTGGAGGAGCTGCGCCCGTTCATGGACGCGATCCCGGTGCCGATCGTCGTCGACCATATGGGGCGGCCGGACGTGACGCAGGGACCGGACGGCCCCGACATGCTGGCGTTCCGCCGCCTGCTCGACAGCCGGCCCGACATCCATTTCAAGCCGACCTGTCCCGACCGGCTGGACCCCACGGGCGACCCGTGGGACGCCTTCACCGCCGCGGTGCGCCCGCTGGTGGAGGATTATCCCGATCGCTGCATCTGGGGCACGGACTGGCCGCACCCCAACATGCAGGACCGGATTCCCGATGACGGGCATCTGGTGGACATGATCCCGCGCATCGCCCCCACGGCGGAGTTGCAGGGGAAGCTGCTGGTCGACAATCCACACCGGCTCTACTGGGCGAATTGACGCCGCCGGAACCAGCACGCCCCGCAACAATTATTATAATTGAACCATCTGGGCGGCAATTTCCGACCCACCCAGCCGGTCAGGTGGTCTTGCGGGGCGGGCCTTGTCCAGGCGCCGCCCCGCTCCCCGTTCAGCGGCCCCACACCTCCGCCGCGACGTCCACCACCAGGCGGATCTTGGCGGCCTGCTGTTCCACGCTGATGTCGTTGCCATGCACCGTGGAGGCGAAGCCGCATTGCGGGCTGAGCGCCAGATTGTCGATATCGGTGAACTTGGCGGCCTCCTCGATCCGGCGCAGCACGTCGTCCCGGTTCTCCAGCTCGCCCAGCTTCGTGGTGACGAGGCCCAGCACCACCGTCTTGCCCTTGGGCAGGAAGCGCAGTGGTGCGAAGTCGCCGGAACGCGGATCGTCATATTCCAGGAAGAAGGCGTCGATCGCCAGCTCGTTGAACATGATCTCCGCCACTGGTTCGTACCCGCCCTCCGCGGCCCAGCTGCTGCGGAAATTGCCGCGGCACAGGTGGACGGCGCGGATCATGTCGGCCGGCGCGGAGGCGAAGCTGTCATTGATGAGCTGGGCGTAGCGGCGGGGCGTCGCGTCCGGGTCGATCCCGCGCGCGCGCGCATCCGCCCGCTGGCTGTCGTCGCACAGATAGGCGAGGTTGGTGTCGTCCATCTGGATGTAGCGGCAACCCGCCGCCGCCAGACTGTCCACCTCCGCCCGGTAGGCGGCGGCGACGTCGGCGTAGAAGTCCTCCATATCCGGGTACACATCGGCCGGGATGCCGTCCCGCCCGGCGCGGAAATGCAGCATGGTGGGGCTGGGGATCGTCACCTTAGGCGTGCGCGTGGTCTGCCCGGCCAGATAGGTGAAGTCGGCCAGCTGGATCGGTGCGCGGTGCGCGACCTTGCCGGTGACGACCATCTTGGGCGGGGCGAAGTGGACGTCCTTGCCCGCGTCGTTCTTGAACGCCTTGGCCATGCCGCCCTGTTCCTCGACCCCGTCCAGTTGCAGCAGGAAGTCGGTGTGGAAGAAGTAGCGGCGGTATTCCCCGTCGGTGATCGCCTGCAGGCCAAGCCCTTCCTGCCAGCGCACCAGGTCGGCGATGGCGGCATCCTCCACCTCCCGCAGGGCGGCGGCATCGGTCGTTCCCGCGGCGCGGCCATCGCGCGCCTCGATCACGGAACGCGGACGCAGGAAGGAGCCGACGTGGTCGGCACGGGAAGGCAGCTTGGTCATGATGGGCACCCGGTTGACGTGAAGCGCGCGCCATAAGCAGGCGACCGCGCCCCGTGCAACCGGGATGGCCGGTCAGGCCGGGGGATCAGAACGGGATGTCGTCGTCCAGATCGTCATAGCCGCCGCTGCTGCCGCCCCCACTGCCGGAGGTCTGGCCCCATTCGCCGCCCTGGCTGCCGCCGCGACCGGACGATCCGCCGCCCCCGCCCCCGCCGCGGCCGTAATCGCCGCCGCCGGAACGCTGGCCACCACCGCCGCCGCCGCTACCGCCCTGGCCGCCGCCCGGCCCGTCCAGCATGGTCAGCGTGCCATTGAAGCCGCGCAGCACGATCTCCGTCGAGTAGCGATCATTGCCCGACTGGTCCTGCCACTTGCGGGTCTGCAACTGCCCTTCGACGAATACCTTGCTGCCCTTGCGCAGGAAGCGTTCGGCGACGCTGACCAGCCCTTCGGAGAAGATCGCCACGGTGTGCCATTCGGTGCGTTCCTGCCGCTGGCCCGACTGGTCCTTCCAGTTTTCGGTGGTGGCGATGCGCAGGTTGCACACCTTGCCGCCGTTCTGGAAGCTGCGCACTTCCGGGTCCTGCCCCAGATTGCCGATCAGCATGACCTTGTTGAGGCTGCCCGCCATTGTTCTTCCCTTGGATCAGAGGCCGGCAGCGACCGCCAGCCAGTAAGTGACGCCGGCCGCCATGTAGGCGAGCACGAACAGGTAGATTAGCATCACCAGCGGCCACTTCCACCCGTTGGTCTCCCGCCGGGCGACCGCGATTGTGGACAAGCATTGCGGCGCGAACACGAACCACGCCAGGAAGGCCAGCGCCATCGGCAGGGTCCAGCGTGCCGCCAGTTGCCCTTCAAGCGCGATCGCCGCCGCATCCTCGTCCTCCGCCGCGACGGCGTAGGTGGTGGCGAGGGAGGAGACCGCCACTTCGCGCGCGGCCATCGCGGGGATCAGCGCCAGTGCCATGTCGCGGTTGAAGCCGATCGGTTCCACCACCACGGCAAGGCCGTTGGCGATGTGCCCGGCGATGCTGGCGTCCACCTGATCCTCCCCCGGCGCGGCCTGGGGGAAGCTCAGCAGCAGCCACAGCGCGACCGTGACGGTGAAGATGATCGTGCCTGCCCGCCGCAGGAAGATCCACGCGCGCTGCCACAGGCCGATGGTGATGTCGCGCAGCGATGGCCACTGGTATCGCGGCAGTTCCATGATGAAGCCGCTGGCGCCACCCTTCGCCACGCTGCGGCGCATGACCCACGCCACCAGCAGCGCGCCGACGATGCCGGCCACATACAGCGCGAACAGCACCAGGCCCTGAAGCCCGATGCCCGGCCCTACGCTGCGCGCCGGGATGAACGCGGCGATGATGACGGCATAGACCGGCAGGCGCGCCGAACAGGTCATCAGCGGGGCAATCATGATGGTGGTCAGTCGGTCCTTGGGATCGGCGATCGCCCGCGTCGCCATGATGCCGGGGATGGCGCAGGCGAAGGATGACAGCAGCGGAATGAAGCTGCGGCCCGACAGGCCCACGCCCGCCATCAGCCGGTCCATGATGAAGGCGGCCCGCGCCATGTAGCCGGACTGTTCCATCAGCAGGATGAAGGCGAACAGGATCACGATCTGCGGTAGGAACACGACCACCGATCCCACGCCCGCCAGCACCCCTTGCGTCAGCAGGTCGCGCGGCAGGCCGGCCGGCAACACCGCCTCAGCCTGCGTGGAAAGCCAGCCGACCGCCCCCTCCAGCCCGTCGGCGAAGGGCGTCGCCCAGGCGAACACCGCCTGGAACATCACGAACAGCAGGGCGAACAGGATGGCCGGCCCGGCCCAGGGATTCAGCAGCAGCCGGTCCAGCCGGGTATGCAGGCGGTGCGCCCCGCTTTCCGCCAGCACCGCACGGCCCGCCATCATCCGCGCGGCGAGGCGCCGCTCCGTCGCGCCAAGCTCCCGCACGTCGGCGCGCGGTTCGGCCGGGCGGCTGCGCGCCACGTCGAGCGCGGCGACCAGTTCCTCCAGCCCGCGGCGGCGCACGGCGACGGTCGGCACGACCGGCACGCCCAATGCCGTGGCGAGGGCGGCAGGGTCCAGCACCAGCCCGTCGCGTTCCGCCATGTCGATCATGTTCAGCGCCACGACGGTCGGGCGGCCAAGGGCGATCACCTCCTGCGCGAAGACCAGGTGCTGTTCCAGATTGGCGGCGTCCAGCACGATCACCAGCACCTGCGGCTGCGCCTGCCCCGGCTGTTCGCCCAGCACGACGCGGCGGGTCACCTCCTCGTCCGGGCTGGCGGCATCGAGCGCGTAGCTGCCGGGCAGGTCGAGCAGTTCGGCAGGTTCGCCGCTGGGCAGCACCAGCCGACCCGCCTTGCGCTCCACGGTGACGCCCGGATAGTTCGCGATCTTCTGGCGCGCGCCGGTCAGGGCGTTGAACAGCGCGCTCTTGCCCGCATTGGGATTGCCGACCAGCGCGATGGTGAGCGGCACGCTCATGCCCCCGCCCCGTCGCGCGACACGGTGATCGCGCAAGCATGTGCGCGGCGCAGCGCCACCACCATGCGCCCAATTCGCAGGGCCAGCGGATCAGCCCCGGCGAAGATGCCGCGATGCGCCACGCTGATCGTGGCGCCCGGCTCCACCCCCAACGCGCGGAGGCGCTTCGCCTCCTCCGGCACGAACGCAGCCCAATCGACCGCGGTGATGCGCGCGGGCTGTTCACGCGGCAGCAGGTCGAGCGTCAGGGAGTCACGAGCGATGGGGGGCGCAGAACTGTCCATGTGCCGGTGGCGCGTGGCACAGGCGGTCGCTTCCTGCAACCGGCTCGCAGCAAACGCCTATCGTCAGAAATTTTGTTGCGCCATCTTGTGCAACCAAATGGTTAATCTAACGTTTAGGTTAGAGAAGGATGCTTGTTAGCAAAGGTTTAGAGAACGCCATGAGCGCGCCCCGTACCGTCACTGCCACCCGTTATGATCCCAAGCCTGATCTGATCGGTGCGATGCATGGCAAACCCGGGCAATGGTCGGGCCTGACCCGACTCGGCGTGATCGCCGGCCTGTGTGTGCTTGGCTGGTCGGCGATCCTGATCCCGATCCTGTAAGGGCGATCGTCGACGCCCCTATCGCGCAGGATACCGCAACCGCCCTAGAAAACGCACCGGATCGAAACGCTCGCGCGGGCGCAGCAGTTGCGCCTTGATCTTCTCGAACCGCATCACCCCGTCCAGCCGCCGATCCAGGAACGCGCGCGTTTCCGCCTGTTCATCGCTGTCGTCGTTCACGAACACGGCCAGCGTGCTGCCATAGACGGCCAGCAGCGTCGTCCGCTTCGTATAGTAGTTATAGTCCGTGGCGGTGTCGCCCGCCATGCGCCACATCAGGTCCGCGCTGTTCCAGCCGGCTTTCAGCGAGCGCGCGGCATTCTGCGGCAGGGCCTGGACGGCGATCGCCCGACGCAGCGCCTCCCGCTGGTGGCCGGCCGCCTGCAGCCGGAACAGCACCAGGGCGCGGATTCGCTCGCGCACCTTCATTGCCGCCAGGGTCTCCGCCGGGAAGGCAGCCTGCATCGCCACGTCGATGGAGGCGATCCAGCCGCCGATCATGTCGATCGCCCCACCGGGGTAGGCGAGCCGCGCCACCGCCAGATCGACACCGGCCATCTCCGCCGCCGACACCAGCGCCACGTCGCTCCATCCGTCGAACGCGGCCATGTCGGCGATCAGCGGGGCGAGCGCCACGGCAAGCTCGTCCAGCGTCATCTCCGCCATGGAAGTGGTGTCGATCACCGTCATCGCCCCGGCACCGTCCATCAGAAGCTCGGCCCGTAGGATGCGCGGGCGCCCTCCCGCTCCTCCGGCGGCTTCGCGCTGCGCTCGATCTCCGCCAGCGTGACGCTGTTGTTGCCGTCAAGCTCCGCGTAATCGCGGGCGGAGCGGCCGGAATTGTCCACCCGGTCTGGGTCGGCGCCCGCCTGCAGCAGGGTGCGCATCAGCCCGGTGTCGCGTTGGTGGACCGCGGACATCAGCGGGGTTTCCCCAGCCGTATTCTGCTCATCGACGCGCGCGCCCGCGCGCACCAGCGCCGCGACGCCTTCGTCGAAGCCGATCTGCACGGCGCGCAACAGCGGCGTCACCCCGCGATTGTTCGCCATGTTGGCATTGGCGCCCCGCGCCGTCAGGAAGTTGATCCAAGTCACGTCCCGCCGGTCCACCGCGATGTGCAACGCATTGTGCCCGTCCGTGATGTCCCGCGAATTGATGATGGTCGACCCGCCCGGGCCAGCCAGCATCTCGATCACCTTGGTGCCGTCCTTCTTCTTGACGGCTTCCAGGAACTGGTAGCCCGGGGAATAATTTTGCGCCGCGGCCGGCAGGCTGGTCAGCGCCACGCCGCCGGGCACCAGCAGCGCCGTCGCCAGCACGCCCCGTGTCACCATCGCCACCCTGTTCACCGCGCGCATCACACTCTATCTCCGTGTCCTCATGGCAGCACGAGATGGTCGCCCATCCGCTGCCCGCAACCCTTGATGTGTCCCTTGTTTGCCGGGTGTTAGCAGAGCATGAACCGTACCGCCATGACCGCCCTGCTGCCTGCCGCGCTGCTGTTGTCAGCCTGTGGCGGGGGTGCCGAGGAACCGCCCCTGGCAGGTGCCATGATCGGCGGCCCGTTCCAGTTGACGGGGGAGGATGGGCAGACCGTCCGGTGGGACGATTTCGCCGGCAAGTACCGCATTGTCTATTTCGGTTATGCCTATTGCCCCGATGTCTGCCCCAACGACGTCAGTTTCCTGATGAGGGGGTTCGGCGCTTTCACGGATCGGCACCCCGACCTCGCCGCCAGGGTGCAGCCGCTGTTCATCACCATCGATCCCGCGCGCGATACACCTGCCGTGGTGGCCGAGTTCACCGATGCGTTCAGCCCCGACCTGCTGGGCCTGACCGGCACGCCGCAGCAGATCGCCGACGTGGCGAAGGCCTTTGCCGTCTATTATCAGAAGGGGGATCAAAGCGCGGGCGGCGGCTACCTGATGGATCACAGCCGCGCGGCATACCTGTTCGGTCCTGACGGCAAGCCGATCGCGCTGCTGCCGGCCGAACGCAGCCCGGAAGCCGTGGCGGAGGAGCTGGACCGATGGGTGAGCTGAGGCCGCGCTTCTGGGAGCTGCCGCTCACCAAGCTGACGCGCCCCGAGTGGGAGGCGCTGTGCGACGGGTGCGGCCGGTGCTGCCTGCACAAGCTGGAGGATGAGGATTCCGGCGCCGTCATCGAGACGAACGTCGCCTGTCGGCTGCTCGACACCGGTACCGGGCGCTGCCGCGACTATCGCAACCGCCGCGCCTTCGTGCCCGACTGCATCCGCCTCACCGCCGATCTGGTCGGCCGGCTCGCCTGGCTGCCGCCGACCTGCGCCTACCGCCTGCGCGCTGATGGTGACCCGCTGCCGGACTGGCACCCGTTGCTGACCGGCGGAGATGCCGCGATGCACGCCGCCGGCGCCAGCGTGGCCGGGCGCGTGATCGGGGAGGACGATGCCGGCCCGCTGGAACAGCACATCGTGGACTGGAACGGCGGCGAGGACGACGATGATTGGGAAGAGGACGAGGAGGACGGCACGCCCGTGTTCTTCGTTCGATGATCGACTGGCTGCGCCGCGCGCCGCCATCCACCATCACGCTGGGTGATCGGGAGCTGCCGCTGGTGGTCCGCCACCTGCAGCGAGCCACCCGCCTGACCATGCGCCTGGCGCCCGACGGGTCGGAGGTGCGCGTCACCGTGCCCCGCTGGGTTTCCGCCACAGATGCCGCCGCCTTTGCCCGCAGCCGGCAGGGCTGGCTGCAGCAGCAGCTCGCCCGCGTGCCGCGCCACGCCCCGCCGGTGCCGGGCGGTACGCTGCTGCTGCGTGGAGCGGCGCTGCCGATCGACTGGCACCCCGCCCATCCGCGCAGCGTGCGCCTGACGGACGATGCCGTGCGTTGCGGCGGGCCGGCCGATACGCTTGCCCTGCGGCTGGCGCGCTGGCTGGGCGCGGAGGCGGAGCGGCTGCTGACGGCGGATCTGGCGCATTATTGCGCCCGCGCGGGCGTGCCGGTGCCCGCCCTGCGGCTGTCGCGCGCGCAGCGGCGGTGGGGCAGTTGTTCCACCGGCGGCACGGTCCGCATCAACTGGCGGCTGGTGCAGGCGCCCGATCAGGTCCGCCGGTCCGTGGTCGCGCACGAGGTCGCGCATCTCTTGCACTTCGACCACTCGCCGGCATTCCATGCGGCGCTGCATCGGCTGTATGACGGCGACCTTCCCGCCGCCGATGCCTGGCTGAAGGCGCATGGGCGCACGCTGTACGCAGCCTTCGGGTGACTGGCGCTTCGCCGCCGCAGCCCCTATCTGCCGACATATGAGCTTCTGGCGACGCATCTCGCCGCGCCGTGCGGTGGAAGATTTTGCACATGAATGGCGCCAACCCGCCCCGCACCGGTGGAAGGTGCTGGGCGTGTCGGTCGCCGCGACCTTCTTCATCGGCATGATGTTCGTGCCCAAGAGCCAGCGGATCGAACCGCGCCCGCCGGAGGTGACGTGGATCACCAGCTACGCCGCCGACCGCAGCGATGCGGAGATTGCGGCCAGCAACCTCGCCAACCAGCAGCGGCAGGACGAGATCGCCGCCCGGCTGGCGAAGCGGGAGGAGATCCGCAAGAACCTGTACCGCGAACTGGGCCGCGCGACCTTCCTCGACGTGGACGAGATGGAGCGCAAGATCGCCGCCGACGAAGCCGCCGCCGCGGCGCGGGCCAGCGAAGCCGCCACGGGCGCCGCCCCTGCCAACTGACGACCAGCGCTGGCTCGCCGCCGCCGCCGCCCTGGCGGAGCGTGGCCGACCGCTGAGCCGGCCCAACCCGGCGGTCGGCGCGCTGCTGGTGGCTGATGAACGGGTCGTGGGCCGTGGCTGGACGCAGGCGGGCGGGCGCCCCCATGCTGAAGCGATGGCGCTGGCCGAGGCTGGCGCGCTGGCGAAGGGCGCGACCTGCTACGTCACGCTGGAGCCCTGTGCTCACGCCTCCGAACGCGGTCCCGCCTGTGCCGACCTGCTGGCGGCAGCCGGCGTCGCACGCGTGGTGGCGGGTGTCACCGATCCCGACACGCGCACCGCCGGACGGGGCAAGGCACGGCTGCGCGCGGCCGGCATCACGGCGCAAAGCTGCGGCGACCCGGCAGCCGCGGCCAGCCTTTCCGGCTATCTGGCGCGCGCCGCGCTGGGTCGGCCGCACGTGACGCTGAAGCTCGCCACCTCGCTCGACGGGTGTATCGCGCTGGCGGACGGCACCAGCCGGTGGATCACCGGGCCGGTCGCCCGCGCGCATGCCCATCGGGAACGGGCACGCGCCGATGCCATCCTGGTCGGCGGCGGCACGCTGCGCGCCGATGCGCCGAAGCTGGACGTGCGCCTGCCGGGCCTTGAAGATCGCGCACCGCGACGGCTGGTGCTGACCCGGCAGGCTGTGCCGGACGGCTGGACCGCCCTGCCCGACCCGGCCGCGATCCACGATCTGCCGGACGTGCAATATCTGTTCGTGGAAGGCGGGGCGGAGGCTGCCGCCGCCTTCCTGCGCGCCGATCTGGTGGACCGGCTGCTGCTGTACCGCGCGCCGGTGCTGCTGGGCGGTGGGTTGCCGGCGCTGGCCGATCTGGGGCTTGCCGGGCTGTGGCAGGCGCACGACCGCTGGGCGCTGGCCGACCGGCGCCACTTCACGCCCGACACCCTCGAAATCTATACCCGCACACGCTAAGGCCCCCGCCCATGTTCACCGGCATCGTCACCGCCATCGGCACCATCGCCCAGGCAGAGCAGCAGGGCGACCTGCGCCTCGTCATCACCTGTCCGTGGGACCCCGCCGGCATCGCCATCGGCGCATCCATCGCCTGTGGGGGCGTGTGCCTGACGGTGGTGGACCGGGGCGGCGTGGCGGGCGACGCGTGGTTCGCGGTGGACCTGTCGGCGGAAACGGTCAGCCGCACCGCGCCCGGCATGTGGACGCAAGGCCGCCGGCTGAACCTGGAGCCGTCGCTGCGCGTGGGCGATGAACTGGGCGGTCACATCGTGTCCGGCCATGTCGATGCAACGGGCCAGGTGATCGCGGCGGAGCCGGTGGGCGGTTCCACCGTGCTGACGCTGCGCGCGCCTGCCGACCTCGCGCCGTTCATCGCGCCCAAGGGTTCGATCTGTGTCGATGGCGTATCGCTGACGGTGAATGCGGTGACGGACCTGCCGGACGGCGCGGCCGACTTCACGCTCAACATCATCCCGCATACCGGGGAGGTGACCACGCTGGGTCCGCTGGCGGCGGGCGACACCGTCAATCTGGAGATCGACACCGTCGCCCGCTATCTGCGCCGGCTGGAACTGCTGCGGCGTTGATCGCGCATATCGTCCCGACCTGCGCCGGGACGATACCTTTCAGCCTTATGCGACCACCGTCTGCGTCACCGCCGCCAACGCGCCGGTGAACTTGTCGATGTTGCCCGGCGTCAGCCCGGCGATGTTGATCCGTCCACTGCCCGCCATGTAGATCGAGTGATCGGCCCGGAGCGCGGCGATCTCAGCCGGGGTCAGCGGCAGCATGGCAAACATGCCCTGCTGCCGGCCATAGGGGGTGAGGTCGAGCGATCCGGCCGTGCCATGCGCGGCCAGCGCCTGCCGCACGCTGCGGATGCGATCGCGCATACCCTCCAGCTCCGCCAGCCAGTCGGCGGTCAGCGCCTCGTCCTCCAGCACCAGCCGCACGGCGGCGGCGCCGTGATCGGGCGGCATGGACCACGCGGCGCGCGCCAGGGCATAGCCGTTGCTGGTGGTGCGGGTGACGCTGTCCGCATCCTCCCCCTGCCAGTAGAGCGCGCCGACACGGTCGCGATAGAGGCCGAAATTCTTGTCGCAACTATAGGCGACCAGCGCCTCCGCCACGGCGGCGAGCACGGCGCGGGCGCCGTAGGCGTCCTCCTCCATGCCGGCGCCCAGCCCCTGATAGGCGAGGTCGACGATCGGCAGCACGGTGCCGGCGGCCAGCGCCGCGACGATCCGGTCCCATTCCGCGGGCGTGTAGTCCACACCGGTCGGGTTGTGGCAGCAGCCGTGCAGCAGCACCGCGGCGCCCTCTCCAGCATCGCCCAGCGCCGCCAGCAATGCGTCCACATCGGCGACGCCGTCGGGCGTGGCATGGTTGAAGGCGACCAGTTCCAGGCCGAGGTCGGCCACGATTTGCGCGTGGTTAGGCCAGGACGGCGTGCCCATCAGCACCCGCGTCACGCCGGCCCGCTTCGCCAGCGCCAGCGCCAGCCGCACAGCGCCGGTGCCGCCCGGCGTCTGCATGCCGCCCAGCAGCGGGCTGTCGTGCCGGTCGCCGAAGATATAGGGCATCAGCCGGTGGACGAAGCCCATGTCGCCTTCCGGGCCGAGATAGGACTTGCTGTCCTGCCGCTCCACCAGCAGGCGTTCCGCCGCCTTGATCGCGCCGAACACCGGCGTCGCGCCGCTTTCCGTGCGGAACACGCCCACGCCGAGGTCGATCTTGTCGGGCGCGGGATCGGCGTCGTACAGCTTGATCAGCGCCAGCAGCGCATCGGGCGGTTGTTGAGTCAGACGGTTCAGCATAGCGGGTGCGCCCATGCCCCCCGCAAACGTCGTGGGCAACCGCTTTATTGCGTGATGGCGCCGCCGCACGCCATCAGAACGGCACCCAGGTCTGATCCTCGGTAAATTTCATGTAGCCGACATTGACCCCGGCCCGCAGGCCCGCACCGACGCGGATCGGGATCAGCACCGTGTTCCCCTTGCGCAGGTAGGACGCGGTGAAGCCGCCCACGAAATAGGCCTGCCCCTCGCCCGCCGGGAAGCGACCATACAGTTCGTCCGTGTCGAACAGGTTGTAGACGAGCACGAAGGTATTGCCGGCATTCGCGCCCGCGTCGAACCCGACGGACGGGCCGGTCCAGTATACGTCACGCTCCCCCTCCACCTTGTGGAACAGCTTGCCCGAGCCATAGCGCGCGCCGACGATGAAGGCGGCGCTTGCCTCCCGCCCGACGATGTAGGCGTTGGGCTGGCCCTGCTTCTTCAGGATGTCCTGCATCATCCGGGCGAGCCCTTCCGCACCCTGGCCGAACAGCCCTTCGGCCGCGCCGATCAGGTCGTCTTCCTGATAGGTGTCGGCCGGATCGGCGGCTGCCCGTGGCGCGGCAGCGGCAGGCGCGGCGTAGGGATCGACCGTGGTGGCCGGCGGCTGCTGCACCGGAGGCGTCGGCACCGTGCCGTCGGCCGGCGCCAGTTCCCCGCCATTGTAGGCGGGCGGCGGGGCCGCGTTGCCGTCCAGATCGCCGTCGATCGCGGCATCGGGATCAATCGTGGTCACGCCTTGCGCCGCGGCGGGCAGTGGCGCGACCAGCAGGGCCGCCAGCGCCAGGACGGCGCCCCATGGCCGCCCGCGAAGGATCGAATTTGCAAGCATCGGACCTGTACCCATCCCGGTGATTTCATGAACCGGCAGCATCAAAGCCGCCCGGCCGTTAAGCCGCCCTGAACATTCTTGTCCGCGAAAGCTACCCCGCTGCGGCCAGCAGCGTCTCCGCACAGGCCTGCACATGTTCGGCGATCAGGCGAAACGCGCTGTCCATGCTGGATTGCCGCCGCCAGGCGAGCGCGAGCGAGCGGTGCCGCTGCCACCCGGTGACCTTCAGCACGGCCAGTCCCTCCCGCCCACCCGCCGGGGAGCGCAGGTACAGGCCGGGCAGGACCGTCAGGCCAAAGCCGCTGGCGACCATCTGGTGCAGGCTGTCGAGGCTGGTGCCGTAATAATCGGGCACGACCACCATGTCGTGGGCCGCGGCGATGTCGGTCACCTGCTGCGACAGGTGGTGTCGGGGGTCGAGCGTCAGCATGGCGGCGCCCGCCAGTGCCTCCGCCGGCAGTTCCGCGCCGCTCGCCAGTGGATGATCCGCCGCCGC
This sequence comes from Croceibacterium sp. TMG7-5b_MA50, assembly GCF_039830145.1. Taxonomy (NCBI): domain Bacteria; kingdom Pseudomonadati; phylum Pseudomonadota; class Alphaproteobacteria; order Sphingomonadales; family Erythrobacteraceae; genus Croceibacterium; species Croceibacterium sp. TMG7-5b_MA50. The sequence goes on from NZ_CP156082.1 coordinate 2,020,130, forward strand.
GACCAGGTACAGCGGCTCGCGCACCAGCGGCTCCACCTCCAGCGCGTCGCCCGACATCGGCAGCGGCCCCAGCACGACGTCGATCGTGCCGCGCGGCAGGCCCAGCAGGTGGTCTTCCGGAATGCCTTCGCGCACATGCAGCCGCAGGCCGGGCGCGACGCGGTGCAGTTCCGCGATGATCGGCGACAGCAGGTAGGGCCCGATGGTGGAGGTGGTGCCCAGCCGCAGCGTGCCGGTCAGCGCGTCCTGCGCATCGTCCGCCAGCGCCCTGATCTCCCGCGCGTCGCGCAGCATGCGGCGGGCAGTGATGACGATCGAACGGCCGATGGGGGTCAGCACCGCGCCCATCGGCCCGCGGTCCAGCAGCCGCACCCCCAGCCGATCCTCCAGCGCGCGGACCTGCTGGCTCAGCGTGGGTTGCGACACCTGCGCCAGCCGCGCCGCCTCCACGAAGGATTGTGTGTCGGCCAGGGTGACGAGGTATTCCAGTTGCCGCAGAGTAGGCATCGTTCGCCTTTATAACCATATAGGATGACCGGCTGGCAACCACCCACAAGCGGTCAAGTTGCTCAACCGACGGGACAAATCGCCCGGTTGACGGCAGAGCGGGGTCGACGGCCATGGTTGCAGGGCCGATCGGGCGGCGCGAGGCGGTGACAGTGCCGCAGGCAGACGCTAAGGCTCCTGATCATGGAAGCTGACACGGAACGGCAGAACCTCGCCAAGGCGGAAGTGCTGATCGAGGCGCTGCCTTACCTGCAACGCTATGCCGGGCGCAGCTTCGTGGTGAAGTATGGCGGGCATGCGATGGGCGATCCCGCCATGGCGCGCGCCTTCGCGCATGACATCGTGCTGCTGAAGACGGTCGGCATCAACCCGGTGGTCGTGCATGGCGGCGGCCCGCAGATCGGCGCCATGCTGCAAAAGCTTGGTGTGGAGACGCGCTTCATCGACGGCCTGCGCGTGACCGACCGCGCCACGGCGGAAGTGGCGGAGATGGTCCTGTCCGGCGCCATCAACAAGGAACTGGTCGGCTGGATCGCGCGCGCCGGGGGCAAGGCGCTGGGCTTGTCGGGCAAGGACGGCAACCTGGTGACTGCAGCCAAGCTGACGCGCACCTCCATCGATCCCGACAGCCTGATCGAACAGGCGATCGACCTCGGCTTCGTGGGGGAGCCGTGCGAGGTCGACACCACCATCCTGGAAACCGCCAGCCAAGCGGGCATGATCCCGATCGTCGCCCCGATCGGCGCGGGCGTGGACGGGGAGACGTACAACATCAATGCCGACACCATGGCGGGCGCGCTGGCCGCGGCACTGGGTGCGGCGCGGTTGTTCCTGTTGACCGACGTGGCGGGCGTGCTGGACGCGAACAAGCAGCTGGTGACCGACCTGACGCCGGCGGACATCAGCCGCCTCACGGCGGAAGGGGCGATCAGCGGCGGCATGATCCCGAAGCTGGAAACCTGCGTCCACGCGGTGAGCGCCGGGTGCGAGGCGGCGGTGGTGCTGGACGGCCGCGTGCCCCATGCCATGCTGCTGGAATTCTTCACCAGCCGCGGCGCGGGCACGCTGATCCGCGCCGCGCGGGAGGCATAAGCGCCATGAAGCACCTTGCCTTGGCCACCCTCCCGCTGCTGCTCGCCGCTTGTGGGGGTGAGGCGCCGGTGCCCGACGACAACCCGATGGAGGAAGCCGCCCATTCCGACCCGCTCGCCATTCCGGTTACGTTGCCGCCACAGGTAGCGGACTTCCCCGCGCTCTCCAGCCGTACCTGCATCGATGTTGTCCGCTTCTATGGCGAAGCGTTGGCCGCCGGGCAGTTCGCGGGCGCCGCCCTCGCCTGGGCCGATCCGGTGATCGATGGCGAGCGGCTGCGCAGCCTGCTGGCGGGGTACGAGCGGCCGAGCTTCACCTGGGGACAGCCGGGCGAGGAGGGAGCCGCCGGCTCGCTCTATTGCACCGTACCCGGCACGCTGACCGACGCCGCCGATGGCGCCAAACCGCCGGTCACGGGCGAGATCGTGCTGCGCCGGGTCAATGACGTGGACGGCGCGACGCCTGAACAATTGCGCTGGACGATCCGCTCCTCCACCTTCGTGGAGCCGCTGGAACGGTCCGCCCGCTCCTGACGCCAAGACCCTGGCGCCAGCCCTCTAACGAAAGTCCTGCCCCGTGTTCCTGCTCACCCTGTCGCAGATCATCGGCTACCTCATCTCCATCATCATCGTGCTGGTGATCGTGCAGTTCGTGCTGAGCCTGCTGCTGTCGTTCAACGTCATCTCCATGCGCAGCAACTGGGTCGCCGCCATCTGGCAGTCGGTGAACGCGCTGCTCGATCCGATCCTGTCGCCGATCCGCCGCATTCTGCCCAATACGGGCGCAATCGACTTCTCGCCGCTGGTGCTGATCGTGGTGCTGAACATCATCAACATCGTGCTGCGCAACCTCGCCTACAGCCAGATGGCCGGCTGATGCGCGGCCGGGCTGCGCTGCTGCTCGCCCTGGTGCCCATGCTGGCCGTCGCCGCGTGCAGCGGCGGGCCGGGTGGTGGCGGGGGGATGCGCGGCAATCGGCGGCCGCCGCCGATGCGCCCCTATGCGCAGCCCACCAACGTGATCGCGGCGGAGATCGCGCTTGCCCGCGCCGCGCGGGAGAACGGGCAGTGGACCGCATTGGCCGAACGCGCGCAGCCTGGTGCGCAGATCGCCTGGAACGGCCCGCCCGCGCCCGCCGCCGCCTGGCTGGCCGGCCGCACGGCACCCGCGACGCCGGACCGCTGGCAGGCGCGCGAGGCATGGACCAGCTGCGACGGATCGGCAGTGGTGATCGCCGGCGTCGGCCATGACGCCGCCGGTAACTGGAGCCGCTTCACCCGCGTTTGGGAGCGCGCCGGGCGCGAGTTCCGCTGGGCCGTGACCGTGTGGCAGCCCGACGCCGAACTCACCGCCATGCGCCGGGCGGAGGCAGCGCAGCGCAGCGCCGATGCGGAGGACGACGCCATCACCGTGGAGGCGCTGAACGCCATCCGCGCCCGCACCGCGCCCTGTCCGGCGGACCGCGCACCTGCCACCCGGGATCGCGACGCCGGCAATCCGGTCACGCCCGGGCTGGCGCGCGACAACACGCTGCGCTGGACTGCCGACCTTGTCGATCCGGCCGCCTTCACCGCCTGGTGGCAGGCGGCGGACGGGTGGGAGCAGGTCCATGCACAACCCGTGACGGGGACCCGCTGATGCTGTTCGACCTGTTCCTGTCCGCCTTCGCCACGCTGTTCGTGGTCATCGACCCGCCCGGCTGCGCGCCGATCTATGCCGGGCTGACCGCAAGGTTCGACCGCGCGGCGCGTCGCACCATGGCGATCCGCGCCTGCGTGGTCGCAGGCGCGATCCTGGTGTTCTTCGCGCTGTTCGGGCAGCGCCTGCTGGGCGCCCTCCATATCGAGCTGAACGCCTTCCGCATCGCAGGCGGCATCATGCTGTTCCTGATCGCGCTCGACATGGTGTTCGAGAAGCGCACCCAGCGGCGCGAACAGCGGGCCGAACAGGTCATGGCCGACCCGGCGCAGGATGACGTATCGATCTTCCCCATGGCCATGCCGATGCTGGCCGGTCCCGGCGCCATCGCCTCCGTCATGCTGCTGCAGAGCAATGCCGATGGCCTTTCCGGCACGCTGGTGGTGCTGGGCGCGCTGACGCTGGTCATGGCGCTGACGCTGGCCGCCCTGCTCGCGGCCGGTCCGCTGATGAAGGCGGTGGGACCGAGGTTCGAGGCGGTGCTGACGCGGCTGCTAGGCGTGTTGCTGGCGGCACTGGCCGCGCAGTACGTGATCGACGGGCTGCGGGGGAGTTTTTAACGCCGGATCATCAGGAGGTGGTCAACCGCCCTCCGCGTGAACGCCCCACATGATCGATCGCCAGGAGCGGCGATTGACGAACCGCTGATACAACAGAACCCCTGCCAAGGTGACGAGCAGGGCAGCCATGACGATCGAGAAGTCGATCCAGATCGACGCCAAAGACGCCAGCGCCAGCAATGGAGTGAACAGCACCAGCCAGCGCAGCCATGCTCTCTGGATCAGCCTGCGTCCTTGTTCGTCCACCTGCGTTCCCCGCGCTTTTCACAAGGCCGGCCTTCGCGTCACGCTAGGCCGGGCCTGGCCGGTTGTTACTGCAACGTCACCCGATCCTCGTCCGGGTCGCTGCGGCCGAAGAATTGCATCAGCTGGATCAGCAGCTCGCACCGGGTGGACAGGTCGCCTGCCTCCAGCAGCGCCTGCTTGGCCGCCGAATCGAACGGGGCGATCTGGCTGACCCCGTTGATCAGGCTGGCATCGTCCAGCCGCTCGACCGAGTTCCAGTCGACCTGGTAGCCTTGCAAGTCGGCGAAGCGGTGGGCCTCCTGCTCGAACGCAGCGCGCTCGATACTGCTCAGCGCCTGATCCTCGCTGTCGGCGATCAGTTCCGCCTCCACCTGGCGGAAGGCGGTGGTGACATCCAGCTCGCGCAGCAGGCGGAAGCGCCGCTCCCCTTCCAGCACGATGTTGTAGCGGCCGTCGGGCAGCGCCTCGACATCCTCGATCCGGCCGACGCAGCCGATCTCGAACAACGGCGATCCTTCGGCCACCGCGCGCGGCTGGATCATGCCGATGCGCCGGTCCTTCGCCAGTTGCGTGCCGACGAGGTCGCGGTAGCGCGGCTCGAAGATGTGCAGCGGCAGTTGCAGGCCGGGAAACAGGATCGCGCCCGTCAGCGGGAAGATGGCGAGGCGGAGGGCGGCCATCGGCGGATCGCTCAGCCGAACAGCAGCAGCGACAACCGCCGCCGCGTGGCGGACACCCACGGGTCCTCCATGCCGACAGCCTCGAAGATCTGCAGCAGCTTGGCCTTGGCCGCGCCCTCGTTCCATTGCGGATCGGTCCGGATCATGCCGAGCAGCGTGTCGGCGGCATCATCGCGCAGGCCGGCGGCGAACGCCCCTTGCGCCCAGGCGAACTGCGCGTCCATGTCAGCCGGCCGCTCCGCCGCTGCGGCGCGCAGGGTCTGCAGCTCCGACTGGTCGACCCCGCTGCCGGCCAGGGCCAGTGCGGCGGCGGCCTGCGCCACCAGTGGGTCCTTCTGCAGGTCGGCGGGCAGCGCATCCAGCGCGGCCTGCGCCTCTTCCGCGTGGCCGGCGGCGGCCAACGCGCGAATCATACCGGACTGCACCGCCGCATCATCGGGCGCCATGTCGGCGATCTGCGCGAAGATACCGGCGGCCCGTTCCGCATCGCCATCCGCCAGCACCTGCTCGGCCATGGCGACCAGCGGCGCGATGTCGGGCGCAGCTTCCTCGCCCGCGGCGCCCGCCGTCACCGGCAGCTGCGCCAGCAGGGCGTCGAGCGCCTGCTTCAACTGGCTTTCGGTGCGCGCCGGCGTCAGGTCGGCGACGGGCTGACCCTGGAACATGGCATAGACCGTCGGGATCGACCGGACCTGGAACTGGCTGGCGATGAACTGTTCCTCGTCCACGTTCAGCTTGGCCAGGATCACGCCCTTGTCGGCATATTCGGCGGCGACCTTTTCCAGAACCGGGGTCAGCGCCTTGCAGGGCCCGCACCATTCGGCCCAGAAATCCAGGATCACCAGCTTGTCGCGCGATGGCTCGACCACGTCCTTGCGGAACCGGTCCACCGCCTTCTGCTCGTCGATGCTGAGTCCCATGCTTGCCAAGTGTGCCGCTCCCTATCGCTGCGCGTACGTGTCCTATGTGGCCCGACGGGCGCGTTTGCCAAGGGTCGTGTTTTTGCGCTTGCAGGGTCGATGCCCCTTTGTTACTGGCGCGCCTCCCCACCGGGAGCGGCCCTTCGCAGCCACCCGGTGAAGCGCCAGAGCGGGCGTAGCTCAGGGGTAGAGCACAACCTTGCCAAGGTTGGGGTCGAGGGTTCGAATCCCTTCGCCCGCTCCAGCGGTTCTCGCTGCACCGGTTTCGCCAGATCGGCGTCACAAACTTGCAGCCCTTCCCCGAACTGTAACCAAGCTGCCGCGCAAGCGTCATCTGCCCCTGCGATGACGGTTCCGTCACAAGACGGAAAAAAGCTTCTCGCCATGGCATTGCAGATGAGCACCGCGGGTGTCGCCCGCGCCTATGATCGCTGGGCCCCGGTCTACGACCTGGTGTTCGGCCCGGTCTTCCGCCGCGGCCGCTCCGCCGCGATCGTCGCCGCCGAACGGGTCGGCGGCCGGATCATCGAGGTGGGCGTCGGCACCGGCATCTCGCTGCCCCAATATTCGCGCGATGTCAGAATCACCGGCATCGACCTGTCGCCCGCCATGCTGGACAAGGCCCGCGCGCGTGTCCGCGAACAGGCGCTGGGTCAGGTGGAAGAGCTGGCGGTCGGCGATGCCGAGGCGCTGCACTACCAGGACAACAGCTTCGACGCGGTGGTGGCGCAATACGTGGTCACCGCCTGCCCTCACCCGGAACGGGCGCTGAGCGAGTTTGCCCGAATCTGCCGGCCCGGTGGCGAGATCATCATCACCACCCGCGTCGGCGCGGGACAGGGCCTGCGCGGCGCGATCGAGCGGACGTTGATGCCACTGACCAGCCGGCTGGGCTTCCGCACCGAATTCCCATGGAGCCGGTACGAGAACTGGGCCGCCACCCGCAGTGACGTGCGCTTGGCCGAGAACCGCCCGCTGCCGCCGCTCGGCCACTTTTCGCTGGTCCGTTACCAGAAGCTCGGCCCGCAGGAGCAGACCCGATGACCGGTTTCCGCGCGCAACTCGCCGAACAAAGGTGGGATGACCACCGGTTCTATCACCACAGCCTGGTGAACCAGAGCCTGCACTTCGTCAGCGCCTGCACCTTCATAACGGCCTATCTGATCCTGTGGGTGGACCCGGCGGTCGCCAGCCTGCTGGCCTGGGGCGTCGCCATGACCAGCCGACAGGCGGGGCATTTCTTCTTCGAACCCAAGGGCTACGACCACGTCAACGACGCGACGCACGACCACAAGGAAGAGATCAAGATCGGCTACAACCTCCAGCGCAAATGGGTGCTGATGAGCCTGTGGCTGGCTGTTCCGGTCGTCCTGCTGCTGCAGCCGACGCTGTGGGGTACGCTGCTGCCGCCAGATGGCGCGGAGGGGTATCTGCGCCATGTCGGCATCGGCTGGCTGATCCTGGGCGTGGGCGCGATCGCCTTCCGCTCCATCCACCTGTTCTTCATCCGCGACGTGGAAACTGGGCTGGTCTGGGCGACCAAGATCGTGACCGATCCGTTTAGCGATTTTCGCCTGTACAAGGGCGCGCCCCGCCGGTTGCTGCGGGGTGAGCGGATGGATTATCCGGACGGTTCACCGGCGTAGCAGGCGAGCCGCCGCGGCGCGCGCCAGGACGCCGCGGCGCAGCGCCTTGTCCGTCAGGCCGGCGGGGGTGTCCCACCAACCATCCGCCGCCATCGCCTGCGCTGCGGCAACGAAGCGGCGGACGATCTCGGCAAACAGGGCATCGTCGATATCCAGGCTGAAGATCAGCCGGCCCGTGCCAACCCAGCTCAGCGCCAGCCCTTCGGCGCGGAGGTAGTATTGCAGCATCCAGTTATACGCCGCAGCCTGCGTGTAGAGCACGGTCCACACCGTCTGCAGATGGGCCACCTGCACCGGCACGCCGGCGGCGGCCAGCGCCTGATTCATGGCGGCGGCACGCGCATCCCAGCGGGCGTCGAGGCCGTCATAGAGCGACCGGACCTCCGCCGTGTCCAGCCGCTGCAGGAAGGCGTTCATCGCGCCCATGACGTAGGGATGCGCGTTGAAGGTGCCCCGGGCGAAGCAGATGTCCAGCGGGCGATCATCGCGCCAGCGCCGCATCAGCGCCGCGCGGCCTGCCAACACGCCCACCGGCAACCCACCGCCCAGCGTCTTGCCATAGGTGACGAGGTCCGGTCGCACGCCGAAATACTCGGCCGCGCCGCCGGGCGCCAGGCGGAAACCCAGGAACACCTCGTCGAAAATCAGCACGATGCCGTTCGCCCGGCACACCTCTGCCAACCGGTGGAGCCACTTGCGGTAGGCGGGAAGGTCCGTACCCGCGCGCCGGCCGCTGTCGACCAGCTGGTTGTCCGACGGGGCGGACCCGTTGGGGTGCAGCGCCTGCAGCGGGTTCACCAGCACGCAGGCAATATCTCGCCGCGTGGCGAGGACGTGCAAGGTCTTGTCGGACAGGTCGGCCAGCGTCAGCGTGCGGTCGGCCGCAACCGGATTGCCGATGCCCGGCTGCACATCGCCCCACCAGCCGTGATAGGCGCCGGCGAAGCGCACGATCCGCTGGCGGCCCGTATGGTATTGCGCCAGCCGCACGGCCTGCATCACCGCCTCCGTCCCGCTCATGTGGAACGACACCTCGTCCATGCCGGACAATGCCAGCAGGCGATCGACGTTGTCGGCCAGCAGCGGGTGATACGCGCCCAGTACCGGGCCAAGATCGGCGACCGCCGCCGCCCCTTCGGCAATGGTCTGCTTGTAGAGGTCGTAGCCGAACAGGTTCACGCCGTAGCTGCCCGTCAGGTCGATCAGCCGGTTCCCGTCGAGGTCGGTCACCCATGGCCCGTCGCTTGCCTGCAGGAACGCGCCGGTGCCCAGCACTTCGCGCACGCGCCGGGCAAAGGGGAACGGCACGCGGTAGCTGCCGGTGAATTGCAGGTCGGACAGGCCGGGCCTGACCTCCCGCGTCAACGCCAGCGTCTCCCTGTACCGTTCGGCGAACAGCACGCCCAGGCGGTCGAAGCCAGCCTGCCGACAGCGGGCGATATCGTCGGCCGCACCATCGGCGGCGAAGAAGCTGTCGGCCGGCTGGTCGAACGCGCCGACCTGCCCTGCCACCCGCTTCGCCATGCGCACATGGCCGCCCAGCGATTTATGCTTGGCGCGCGACAGGGCAAGCCGGCGGCGCCCCTTGGTGAAGGCGAGCAAGGCGGTCGAGCCCAGAAGGGCGGCAAGGATCGGAGCCATGCCGGCTTTCACCGCAACGGAGTGACACCGGCGTGACAGCCCCTGCCAGCCTGATGCGCCTGCTGCTGCAGGAAGATCTGAATTTCCTGCTGACCAACCGCCTGCCGCGCCGCTGGGCGACGCGGATCGTCGGGCGGATCGCCCGCAGCGAACATCCGCTGATCGCGCGCCCAGCGCTGGCGCTGTGGCGCTTCTTCGCCGGGGTCGACTTATCCGACGCAGCGGCCACGAGCTTCCGGTCCCTGGGCGAAGGCTTCACCCGCCCGCTCAGGGCCGGTGCGCGGCCCTTCCCCACCGATCCGGGCGTGATCGCCAGCCCGTGCGACGCGATCGTCGGCGCGCATGGCCGCGTAGCGGATGGCACCGCCTGGCAGGTGAAGGGCTACCCCTATCGCCTGAACGAACTGCTGCCCGACCCGGCGCTGGCGGCCCGCTATGCTGATGGCTGGTTCGTCACCCTGCGCCTGACCGCGGGCATGTACCACCGCTTCCACGCGCCCACCGACCTGACGATGGAGGGGGTGACATATCAGTCCGGCGATTGCTGGAACGTCAATCCGATCGCGCTGAAACGGGTCGAGCGGCTGTTCTGCCGTAACGAGCGTGCGGTGATCGAGGCACGGCTGGCGGACGGCACGCCGCTGCTGCTCGTGCCCGTTGCCGCAATCTTGGTGGCGAGCATCCGGCTGACCTTCCTCGACACCCCGGCCCTGCTGCGCGACGGAGGCGCCGGGCGGCGAGCTGTGAACGCAAAGCTGCCGGCGGGGGCGGAGATGGGCTGGTTCGAGCATGGCTCCACCATCCTGGTGTTCCTGCCCGCCAACGCCCCGCTGCTGCACGACCTGACGGAAGGCCAGCCGATCCGCGCGGGCATGCCCCTGGCGCGGATCGGCGGGTAAGGCCGTCCGTCAGCCCCCGTGCTGCTCCAGCTCGTCGCCCTTCAGGGTGACGACGTGGAGCAGGTTGGTCGCGCCGGCGACACCGAAGGGCACGCCCGCCAGCACCACCAGCTTGCTGTCCTTGGTGGCCATGCCGTGGCGCAGCGCCATGCGCTTGGCCTTGCCGATCATCTCCTCGAAGCTGCCGATGTCCTTGGTCGCCACCGAATGCGCGCCCCATACCAACGCAACGCGGCGAGCGACGGCCACCGACGGGGTCAGCACCATGACGGGCACGCTCGGCCGTTCGCGCGACACGCGGCGGGCGGACACGCCCGTGCTGGTGAACACGGCGATGGCGCCGATGCTGACCGTGTCGGCGATTGTCATGCAGGCATGCGCCAGCGCATCCGCCGTGGTCGGATCGGGTGGGGTGGCCAGCATGCGGACGCGGCCCTGGTAGGCATCGTCGCGTTCCACCTGACGGGCGATGGCGTCCATCATCAGCACCGCTTCCTCCGGCCACTGGCCGGCGGCCGTCTCCGCCGACAACATGACGCAATCGGCCCCGTCATAGACCGCGTTGGCGACGTCGGAGACCTCCGCACGGGTCGGCGCGGGGCTCTCGATCATGGACTCCAGCATCTGCGTCGCCACGATCACCGGCTTGCCCAGCAGGCGGGTGGCGTTGACGATCTTCTTCTGGAGGGGCGGAACCTCCTCCGGGTTCAGCTCCACGCCCAGATCGCCGCGGGCGACCATCACGCCGTCGGCCAGCTCGATGATCTCGGCCAGCCGCTTGATCGCCTGCGGCTTCTCGATCTTGGCGCACAGTGCGCCGCGCCCGCCCATCAGCTTGCGCGCCTCCACCAGATCTTCCGGCCGCTGCACGAAGCTGAGGCCGATCCAGTCGGCGTTCTGCTCCATGGCGAAGGCGAGGTCGCGGCGGTCCTTCTCCGTCAGCGCGGGGATCGGCACTTCCGCATCGGGCACGTTCACGCCCTTGCGGTCGGAGATGACGCCGCCGACCTCCGCCGTGCAGGTGATCGCGTCGGCACTCGCCTCCACCACGCGCAGGCGAATCTTGCCGTCATTGATAAGGAGGCGCTGCCCCTTGTCCATCAGGCCGAACAGTTCAGGGTGCGGCAGTTGCACGCGGGTGGCATCGCCGGGTGTCGGATCGCGGTCGAGCGTGAAGCGCGCCCCGTGCGGGATCAGTGCGCGCCCTTCGGCGAAGGCGCCGACGCGCAGCTTGGGTCCCTGCAAATCGCACAGGATGGCGAGCGGGCGGTGCAGTTCCTTTTCCAGCGCGCGGATCGCGGCGATGGAGCGGGCATGCGTCTCGTGCTCACCATGGCTGAGGTTCACGCGGAAGGCGTCGGCGCCGGCACGGACCAGCCGGCGCAGCATGTCCGGATCGGCGCTCGCGGGGCCGATCGTGGCGAGAATCTTGACCTTCCGGGCACGCGGCCCGAGCTTCCTGGGATCGATCGTCGTCATGGTTAACGGCTATGGCGATCAATCACGACAAGACAAGGACGAAGCACATCGTGGAAACTACGCACGGGATCGACCCGTTGGAAACCCTGCCCGATGCGGTCGCCGCTGCCGCCTTCCGCCGGTTGGTGCATCACCTGCAGCACCGGACGGATGCGCAGAACATCGACCTGATGGGGCTGGCCGGGTTCTGCCGCAATTGCCTGGCCGACTGGATCCGCGATGCCGGCTATCCCGGCGACAAGGAAGCCGCGCGCACGCTGATCCACGGCATGCCGTCCGCCGAGTGGAAGGCCCGCCACACCACCCCCGCCACGCCGGAGCAGCTGGCACGGATGGATGCGAGCATGAAGCTGAACGCGCCTGACCATTAAGCGTCCCGGGGACCTTCACGGGCGGGCGCTGGCTGGCTATCAGCCGCGCCTTCCCTGATTCTGTTGGAGCATCCCTTCATGGCCGAAACCACCGACGACCGCCTGCGCCTGCTGATCGAGCGGGTGGAGCGCCTGGAGGAGGAAAAGAAGGGCATCAGCGACGACATCCGCGACGTCTATGCGGAGGCGAAGGCCGTCGGCTACGATGCCAAGATCATGCGGCAGATCGTACGCCTCAGGAAGATGAAGCCCGACGACCGCAAGGAAATGGAAATGGTGCTCGACACCTACAAGGCGGCGCTTGGCCTGGGCTAGGGTACGCCTGGGATAGGTCAGGATCGGAACGGTTCGCGGCGGGCGGCGATTGAAGGGCAGATACCTTCGCACCAAGGATTGCCCGCCATGAGCACGCCCCCGCCGCCCGCAACCGAACAGGCCTTCATCGAGCCGATCCCCGAAGAGCCCGGCTTGCCCGGCCACGAAAGCACGCTCGACCCGCAGCCCGACTACATGCCCCGATATGCCGGAGCGAACCGGTTGCGGGGCAAGGTGGCGATCGTCACCGGGGGTGATTCCGGGATCGGTCGGGCAGTCGCCATCCTGTTCGCCCGTGAAGGCGCAAACGTCGCCATCGCCTACCTGAACGAGCATGACGACGCCCACCAGACCGAAGCCCTGTGCAAGGCTGAAGGGGCGGAGGTCATGCTGTCCGCCGGCGATCTGGGCGATCCGCGCCATGCCCACGGCTTCGTGCGCGCGGTCATCGATCGCTGGGGCAAGCTGGACATCGTGGTGAACAATGCCGGGGAACAGCATCCGGACAAGGACATCACCGAGATCACGCCGGAACAGCTGCAGCGCACGTTCCAGACCAACATCTTCTCCATGTTCTACCTGGTTCAGGCGGCGCGTCCGCATCTGCAGGAAGGCGCGGCCATCGTGAATTGCACCAGCGTGACCATGTACCAGGGCAGTGGCGAACTGCTGGACTATTCCAGCACCAAGGGGGCGATCACCGCCTTCACCCGGTCCCTGTCCGAAAACCTCATCAAGCATGGCATCCGCGTGAACGCGGTCGCGCCCGGCCCGATCTGGACCCCGCTGAACCCATCCGGCGGCGCCACGCCCGAAAAGCTGGCGACCTTCGGCGAAGGCACTCCGATCGGCCGCCCCGGCCAGCCCAACGAGGTCGCCCCGTCCTTCCTGTTCCTGGCATGCGAGGATTCGTCCTACATGTCGGGGCAGGTGCTACATCCGAACGGCGGGACCGTCGTCAATGGTTAGTCCCTGGGCCAGTGCCGGGCGCGGCGATGACGGCGACGATCATTACCGCGCCGCCACCGCCATGATCGTCACCACCACGCCCACGATCGAAGGGCGGCCGGTGCGCGATTACCTGGGCGTGGTCACGGGGGAGGCGATCATCGGCGCGAACATGTTCCGCGACCTGTTCGCCAGCATCCGTGACATCGTGGGCGGCCGTGCCGGATCGTACGAGCGGGTGCTGAAGGACGCGCGCGAACAGGCCATCGCCGAACTGCAGGCGGAAGCGGCAAGGCTGGGCGCCAATGCGGTGGTCGGCGTCGACCTCGATTACGAGGTGATCGGCGATACCGGTTCCATGCTGATGGTCAGTGCCAGCGGCACGGCGGTACGCGTCTGACTCCGCTGCTGCGACCGGCGCTCGCCAGCGACGCCGCCGCATGCCGCGCGCTCTACGCGCCGCATGTGATGGACAGCTGGGTCAGTTTCGAACTGGAATTGCCCACCGTGACGGAGATGGCCCGCCGCATCGATGATTACGCCACCAGCCACGCTTGGCTGGTGGCGGAGGTGGATGGCGCGATCGCCGGCTACGCCTACGGCTCCCCCCATCGCACCCGCGCCGCCTATGCCACGTCCTGCGACGTCGCGATCTATGTCGGCGCGCGGTATTCCCGGAACGGCATTGGCCGCACCCTGTACCAGGCACTGTTCCCATTGCTGGCGGCGCAGGGCTGCCACGCCGCCTTTGCCGGCATCGCCCTGCCCAATCCCTCCAGCATCGCCCTGCACGAAGCGGTCGGCTTCACGCCCGTCGGCATATATCGGGAGGTCGGCTGGAAGCTGGGCGGCTGGCGCGATGTCGGCTGGTGGCAGCGGCTGTTGTAACGCCGCCCACCGCCGCGCCCGCGGGCATCAGGCTACCCAGCTACAGCAATGTCCTGATATGCCGCACCTGCTCCCGGAACTCGTGAAACGGCTCGGTGTCGGCCATCTGCAGCGTCGCATACAGGGCAAAGCATCGATCGACATAGTCCCGCAAGGGGATCGACCGGTAGGTTCCGGCAGGGCGGAAGTCGCTTTGCCCATAGACCCCCAGCGTTTCGCCGATTTCCGGATAGACCGGGAAGATCGCGCTGTTGGCCAGATTGTCATGCGGCAGCAGGTCCGACCGGCGAGGGACCATGCCAAGGTGTGCCAGCACCGCTGATGCCATGTCGTAAAGCGGGCGGATGCGCGGGTGGTTATACGAATACATGAACGCGGCGCGCCGCCCCCAATCGCGGAAGTAGGGCCGAATATCGAGCCCCTCCGCCGCGAATGCGCCAAGCAGGCGATCCCGCTCCGCGTCCCACAGGCCGAGGTAGCCGCAGCGTTCATAGAAGCCGCCGTTGAAATAACCGATCGCATCGGCCGCGCCGATCCCTTCCAGATAGCAAGCGAAGGCGATGGCCGAATGATAATGGCTGATCGGCCCGCCGAGCGGCCGCCCCCGATGATGCAGGTAGATGAGATCGGGGTGGTAGGCGCGGAAGGTGATGATCGGCAGTCGGATGTGCGTCGCGATCCGGTCCATCCTCGCGCGGGGCATCTCGGCCTGAACGGGTGGGTAGATCAGCAGGCGATCGAAGCCCGCGATCTGCGCATTGGGTCGCCAGCGCCGTTTGTTGAACTTGCCGGGATCGAGCGGAACGACCGACACATCCGGCGCCTGCGCCTGGATGCAGTTCGCCACACCGACCGTCTGGCAGTTGGAGACGACCAGCCAGCGTTCCACCGCCTCAACCCCTCGCCGCATCGAGCACGTCTTCGTCGCAAAGCACGTTTTGGCTTGCCTGATGATCGACGAAGAGGGCATCGTTCACCGGCACGGTATCTTCGCCCCCGGCAATGTAGTGCCGCATGAAGCAGCGCATTGCATGAGCGACGCCGAGCGCATTCACCTCCCGGTGATCGGCCTCGTAATACAGCCCTCCTGCAAAACTGCCGGTGATGATCTCATAGGACGGAAAGTAGGCGACCCAATCGTGCTCCTCGACCGCCATCTCCGCAACGACCCGCAGCACGGATTTGCTGTAGCTGTTCGCGACCAGGACGGATCTGTCGCTGAACGTGGCCATTAACGGCACCGGGGAGACCGTCAGCACCACCTTCACGGCAGGGTTAACCTCCCTGAGCTTCGCCAGAAACTCCCGCAACGCGGCGTAGCTTTCCTGAACCGAGAAGTTCACGAATTCGTGCTTCGCCGGGTCGAACGTTCCGGCGACTACGCCGGGTGCCGCCGAGAAGACGGTGCCGTCGGTCCGTGATCGCCACGCTTCCGTCAGACCCAGGGTGAAGATGAACAGGTCGGCCTGCTCGAACATGCGGCGGACCTGCGGCAGGTGCCGGGCCCGATCCTGGGTAACACAGTCCGGCGTAGCGAAGCCGCGTGGTTCGACCTGCTGCCGCAGGGAATCGACATACCGCCCATCCGGGCGCTGCCATGCCTCCGATGGGGCATCGCGCTTGCCGAAGGCCTCGTCGAACAACTGGAGCAACTGCACGGTCGTGTAGATATTTCCGAACCGCGCCGGGAAAACGCCGTAGCCGCCGGCAG
Organism: Croceibacterium sp. TMG7-5b_MA50; assembly: GCF_039830145.1. Taxonomy (NCBI): domain Bacteria; kingdom Pseudomonadati; phylum Pseudomonadota; class Alphaproteobacteria; order Sphingomonadales; family Erythrobacteraceae; genus Croceibacterium; species Croceibacterium sp. TMG7-5b_MA50. The sequence goes on from NZ_CP156082.1 coordinate 2,035,730, forward strand.
TCCGTTCCTCTGCCGGCAAATCGGCGCCGTCCTCCGTCACCAGGTAGCGGTACCCGCTTTGGCTGATCCTGCGGGAAATATGCTGGGCGAAGCAGCTGCCGGCCGTGGCGACACGCGCATCCCTGTCGATGGTGAAGCGAACATCAGTGACCGGGTCCACCCGGTGCGCCTCCACCGCGGCGATCGACCGCCGCCAGAACTTGTGTTCCGGCAGATCGCGATAGGGATGGGGCTGGCTTGAAGGCGGCATGCTGGCTCCGGACTGGTCTTGCGCCCTCGGTGGACACCGGTGTCGCTAGCCCGGACCTGCCTGTCCCTTCAAGGCGTCGGGTCGTTCATGCCGGCGCTGTCTACCACAGCACACCGTCCGCATCGGGCTGGATTGGCGGTGGCGCGTCCTCGCCAATTGCTTGCAGCAGGTCGATTTCGATCGTGCGGCACATCTGCGTCAGCGGCAGGTCGTGGACCTCCCCCGCGAACGGATCGACAAGCTGGTCGCCGATGATGAGCACCGCCAGAAACATGACGCCCGCCAAAGTGGAGCCGAGCGGCGTCGCATACTGGAGCGTCTCGACCAGGCCGATCGGCAGCAGTACGCAGAACAGGTGCGTGAACACGGTCGGTAACCAGCGATATTGATGCGGCAGCGGCGTGTTCTTCAGCCGCTCCATCCCGCCCTGCGCATTGGCGATGTCGACCAGCACCGCCTCCATCTGGGCCTGCTGGATCGTGTCGAGCCAGCCTTTGTCCCGCGCCTCCGCAATCAGCCGGCCATTGCCGTCGAGCACGCCGTTGGCAACGTTGACGCGGGACAGCGCCTCGTCCGTCTCGCCCTGGCGGAGGTAGCGGTGGACCACCTCCTCCTGCGGCTGGCGGCGCAATTGGCAGCGCAGCGCGTTGACATAGGCGATCTGCCGGCGGACCAGCCGCTGCTTCAGCCCGACCGCCTCTGGATCGGGCAGGAAGTTTACCGCCGCGCGTGCGATGTTGCGGCTGGCATTGATCATCAGACCCCAGAGCTGGCGCCCTTCCCACCAGCGGGCATAGGCCGAATTGCTGCGAAACCCCAGGAACAGCCCCAGCACGGTGCCGAACAGCGTCACCGGCAGGCCAGGCGCGGTGAACGGCAGCAGGTAATATGTGACGGTGACGATGACGTCCCACACAAACAGCAGCGCCAACGGGCGCCACACCCCGGCGATGATGTGCCCCAGCCGGGGTGCGGGCGTGACGATCATCGGGCGCTGCGTTCCTGCAGCTTTCGGCCGAGCTTGTTATCGACCTTGCTGGCAACCTCCGTCAGCTCCGCGCGAGCATGGGCGGCGGTGAGCCACGGCACCCGGTCCTTAGCCACCAGGAAGCCCAGTACGCTGCAGCCGAACAGGAACAGCAGCACAGTGCCGAACCAGGCTTCGCGCCGCTGGGCGCGCATCGCGCTCTGCAATCCCATGTCTGCCAATCTCACATCATCTGCGACCATTCATGCTGCTATATGCGCGATGTGTGTGAGATTTCCCGGACGCTAATGTAACTTATCTTTGCTGCACTGCACAAAACGTGCGCGCATTGCGGTAGAGCGTTGTTTCAGGCGCTCGGCATCTGCTGGCTGGCGCAGTGGAAACTGCCACCGCCGCCCAGGATGGCATCCGCCCACAGGCCGATCGCCTCTCGATCGGGAAACATCGCGTTAATCGCCGCGACTGCCGAATCATCCAGCGGAGAGCCGTAGGTCGGCACCACGACCACGCGGTTGCAGATGACGAAGTTCATGTAACTTGCCGGTTCCGCCTGGTCGCCTTCCCCCATCCATCCGGGGGAGGGGACGGTCAGCACCTCCAGCCCCGCCGCTTCCGCTCGCCGCCGCGCATCGGCAAAGACATCGCGGTTCGGATCGTCGGGCGCGCTCGCCTGCGGCAGGGCCAACCGGCCCGGCGCGACGAAGCGGGCGAGGTTGTCGACATGCCCATCCGTATGGTCGCCCAGCAGGCCGTCACCCAGCCACAGCACCCGGTCGAAGCCGAGATCGGCCGCCAGGCGGTTCTCGATCTCCTCGCGGGAGAGGTGCGGATTGCGATTGGGGTTCAGCAGGCACTGCTCGGTCGTCACGACCAGACCGGTGCCGTCGCCATCGACGGCACCCCCTTCCAGCACCCAGTCGGCGGTGCGCACCGGCAGGCCGGCATCACCCGCCAGCTCCGCGCCGATTGTCTCGTCACCAGCCATCAGGAACTTGCCGCCCCAGCCATTGAAGCCGAACCGCTGCCCCAGCCGCCTGCCGCCCCCATCGCGCAGCACCAGCGGTCCGGTGTCGCGCAGCCAGACATCGCCGAACTCGCGCCGTTCCAGCCGAACGGCACCATGGGTCAGCGCCCGCGCGCGCTGCTCGTTCGCGGCGTCGCGCACCAGCAGGCGCACCTCCTGCCCGCTTTCCGCCACCGCGCTGGCAAAAGCGGCGAGCTGCACCTGCGCGGCCGCCAAATCGGGCCATTCGGCCGGATCATGCGGGAAGCCGATCCACAGCCAGTCCTGCGGCGCCCATTCGGGCGGCATCTGCCATCGCGTCGTCATCCGCTCAGCACCCGGCCGCGCTGGCGGCGCAGCTCTGGTCACGGATGCGGCGGAATTCATCGTCGGGGTACCAATTGGGCCAGGTCGTGCCATCCGCCAGCGTGCGGCCAAGCCGATAGTAGAGGGCGACGTCAGCGGTGACCCCGTCCCACGTCCAGTTCGGATCGTATTCGTCCTTCGGTCCGTGATAGGCCTTTTCGCGGTAGGCCGCGTCCCATGCCGCGCCGGCGGCGGTGCCCCCGTTCACCAGGTCCTGCCCACCATCGATGTAGAACATCGGCACGCCCCGCTTCGCCAGGCTGAAATGGTCGGAACGGTAATAATAGCCCGCTTCCGGCGCGGCGTCGGGCGTAATCCTGCGCCCGCTGGCGGCCAGCGCCTGTTCCAGCACCGCGTCCAGCTCGCTCTTGCCGCCGCCGATCACCGTGACGTCGCGCGCCGGGCCGGCCATGGCAATCGCATCCATGTTTACGCCGCCCACGGTCTGCGCCAGCGGAAACACCGGGTTGGCGCCGTAATACTCGCTCCCCAGCAGCCCGGATTCCTCCGCCGTCACGGCGAGGAACACCTGGCTGCGCGCGGCGGGGCCGGCGGCGCGGTTCGCCTCCGCCAGGGCGACCAGTGCGGCGATGCCGGTGGCATTGTCGATCGCGCCGTTGCAGATGTCGTCGCCATCGGGCGCGGGAGTGCAGCGGCCCAGGTGATCCCAGTGCCCGGAATACAGCACATATTCGTCCGGCCGCTCCGCCCCTGGCAGCAGGCCGACGACATTGCGCGACTGGAACCGGCGGATGCTGTTGTCAAAGCCGGTGCCGACATTGATCCCCAGCGGCATCGCCCCGAAGCCGGGCCGCTGCGCCGCCGCGGCCAGCGCGGCGAGATCCCCGCCGGTCGCGGCAACGATCCGTTCCGCCACGCCTTTCTGCACCCAGCCGTTCATCAGCGTCTGGCTGGCGCCCTTGTCACCCCGCGCGGCATGCGCCTGCGGCCCGGTCCAGCTGCTTTCGACGACGTTCCAGCCGTAGGAGGCCGGGAACGTGTCATGCACGATCAGCGCACCCGCGGCGCCCTGCCGGGCCGCTTCCTCAAACTTGTAGGTCCAGCGGCCGTAATAGGTCATCGCCCGGCCACCGAACGGGCCATCCAGTCCCTCGTGCTGGTAATCGGGGTCATTGACCAGGATCAGCGCCACCTTGCCGCGCATGTCGATCCCGGCATAATCATTCCAGTCCCGCTCCGGCGCGTTGATGCCATAGCCGACGAAAACCAGCTCCGCATTGTCGAGGTCGATGCGGTCCTGTTCCCGGTAGGTGACGCCCACCCAGTCGGTGCCTTGCGTGAACTGCATGTCGCCGACGCGCAGCTTCTCGTGATTGCTCGCGGTGATCTCCGCCAGAGGCACGTCCTGGTACCAACTACCCTTGTTGCCGGGCTGCAGCCCGGCCGCCGCGAATGCCTCCGCGATGTAGGTAACGGTCTTCTCCTCGCCCGGCGTGCCGGGTTCGCGCCCCTCGAACTCGTCGGAGGAGAGCGTGCGGACGACATCCTGCAAGGTGGTGGCGCTGATCGCCGGTGCGCCGGCCGCGCCGCCCGCATCCATGGTGGCGCAGCCGCTTAGCATCATTGCCAGACAGCCCGCCGCCAGACCCATTCGCACCATGACAGTCCCCTGAATATCTGCCGGCCGTACTGGCAGGCACGCCCCGGTGGTTCAAGGCCTTGCGCCCACCGCCACCGCCGCCATAGGCTTCGCCCGATGGAGCATGCCTGGACCGACGCACTGGCGCGCGCCCGGCGCCACTCCCCCTTCCTCGCCCGCGCGCTGGAGCGGCAGCCGGCCCTCGCCGCGTTGCTGGCAGAGGGGCGGGGCACGGAAGCACTGGCGCAGGCCAAGACGATTGTCGCACCCGATCTGGCCACCGAATTGCGGCGGCAGCGGCTGGCGCTCGCCACCGTGCTGGCGGTGGGCGACCTCGCCGGCGCATTTCCGCTGGCGCAAGTCATGGGCGAACTCAGCGCCTTTGCCGATCGCGCGCTGGACCGGGCAATCGCCCACGCCATCACCGCGCGCGTGCCGGACGCCGCGCCGGCGGGCTTCGTCGCGCTGGCGCTGGGCAAGCAGGGCGCGGGCGAGCTCAACTACTCGTCCGACATCGATCCCATCCTGCTGTACGATCCCGCCACCCTGCCCCGCCGTTCGCGGGACGAACCGGCGGAGGCGGCGCAGCGCTATGCCCGCGCCGTGACGGAGATGCTGGGGCGGCAGGATGCGGACGGCTACGTCTTTCGCGTCGACCTCCGCCTGCGGCCCGCCAGCGAGGTGAGCCCGCCCGCCATCTCCTTCGATGCGGCGCTGAGCCACTACGAAAGCAGCGCGGTGGCTTGGGAACGGGCCGCTTTCATCCGCGCGCGCGCGGCGGGCGGCGACATCCTGGCGGGGCAGCGTTTCCTGCAGGCGATCACCCCGTTCGTCTGGCGACGCAGCCTGGATTTCACCGCGGTCGAGGACATCCGCCGCCTGACCCGCCGCATCCGGGAGGCCTATGATGGCCCGCGGCAGCCTGGCCCCGGCTTCGACCTGAAGCGTGGGCGCGGCGGTATCCGGGAGATCGAGTTCTTCGCCCAGACGCATCAGCTGGTCCACGGGGGGCGGCGCCCGGCATTGCGCCTGCGCGGCACCCGCGCTGCGCTGGATGCGCTGGCGACGGAGGGGCTGATCGCCGCCGACACGGCGGACGCGCTCGGCACCGCTTATGACCGGCTGCGCACGGTCGAGCACCGGCTGCAGATGGTGGACGACCGGCAGACGCATAGCCTGCCGGGCACGGTGCCAGCGCTGGACAATGTGGCGCAACTGGACGGCCTGCCCGACGGAGCGGCGCTGGTGTCGGAGCTTGCGGAACTGACCCGGATTGTTGCCGGCCATTACGACTCCCTGTTGGGGGAGGATCGCGCCGCGCCGTCCGTGCCAGCGTTGGCACAGCACCACGCGGACCGGGTCGCAGGCTGGCGCGCCACCCTGCGCGCCTTGCGCGGGGTGGAAGCGCGCGCGGCGTTCGATGCGGTGCTGCCCTGGTTGCTGGACGCATTCGACAAGGCGCCCGATCCGCCGCAGGCGATGGCCCGGTGGGAACGGCTGCTGACGCGTCTCCCCTCCGCCGTGAACCTGTTCCGCCTGTTCGAGCAGCGCCCCGGCCTGCTGGACGAGGTGCTGCGCCTGTTGACGCTGTCGCGCCCGCTGGGCGATGCGTTGGCGTCGCGGCCGGCGCTGCTCGACCGGCTGATCGATCCATCCGCGCGCGACCTGCCCCCGTCCGTGCCGGCGCTGGCACAGCAAATGCGGCCCGCCGACACTGCCAGTGATCTGGAGGCGCGGCTTGACCGTATCCGGCAGGTAGTGGGGGAGGAACGCTTCGCCCTGGGCGCGCAGCTCGTCGCTGCGCGGCACGATGCGGTCGCCATCGCCGAAGGGCTGGGCCGCGTGGCGGAGGCGGCGCTGGGCTGCGCAGGCGAGGCAGCGATCGCCGCTTTCGAAGCGGCGCATGGCCGTGTGCCGGGCGGCAGGCTGGTGATCCTGGGATTGGGCCGGCTGGGCGGTGGGGCGCCGACACATGCCAGCGACCTCGACCTCGTCTACCTGTTCACCGGCGGCATCGGCGTGGAATCGGATGGGCTGCGCCCGCTCACCGCCTCGCTCTACTTCAACCGGCTGGCGCAGCGGGTTACTGCGGCGGTGAGCGTGCCGACCGCCGAAGGCGCGCTGTACGAGGTCGATACCCGCCTGCGGCCGCAGGGCGCGCAAGGACCGCTGGCGGTGAGCATGGACAGCTTCGCCCGCTACCAGCGGGAGGAGGCGTGGACGTGGGAGCACATGGCGCTGACCCGCGCCCGCGCGCTGTTCGGCACGGCGCAGGACCGGGCCGATGTTACCGCGCTGCTGGGCGAGGTCCTGCGCATGCCGCGCGACGCGGCCGACCTGCGGGCGCAGGTGCTGGCCATGCGGGCGGAGATGGCCGCGCACAAGCCGGCGACCGGGCCGCTGGATGTGAAGTTGCTGCGCGGTGGCCTCGTCGATCTGGAATTCGTCATCCACTTCCTGCAATTGCGCGGCGGCGTCGCGCTGCACCCGCAACTGGGCCTGGCGCTCGCGGACCTGATTGCACTGGGCCTGCTGCCAGCCGCACTTGCCGACCACCATGCCGTGCTGGCCCGGGTGCTGGTGGCGCAACGGCTGTTCGCGCCGGATGGCGGGGAACCGGCAGAGGTTGCCCGCCCTGCCCTCGCCGCCGCATGCGGCCTTGCCGATTACCCTGCCCTGCTGCAGGCGAGCGCACAGGCACGCGCAGCCGTGGCGCAGGCCTGGCACGATGTGCTGCAAGTGGATCTGGAGGTTTGAATGGCCGACATTGGTGACGCGATGCCCGACGTGGCACTGACCGGTGTAGACGGCGCCACGGTGCGCCCCGCCGATTTCGCCGGGCGCAAGGCGGTGCTGTTCTTCTATCCCAAGGATGACACGCCAGGCTGCACAACGGAAAGCCTCGACTTCTCCGCCCTGCTGCCGGACTTCGCCGCAGCGGGGATCGCGGTGCTGGGGATCAGCAAGGACCCGCCGGCGAAACATGCCAAGTTCACCGCCAAGCATGGCCTCACCGTCCCGCTCGCCTCCGACGCGGCGGAGAACGGCCTCAGCGATGCGATGGGCATCTGGGGAGAGAAGAGCATGTATGGCCGCACCTATATGGGTATGGAGCGGGCCACCTATCTGCTGGACGCCGACGGCCGCATCGCGCGAATCTGGCGCAAGGTGAAGGTGAAAGGCCACGCGGCGGAGGTGCTGGCGGCGGCACAGGCCCTATGAGCTTCCCGGCAGCATGACCTCCATTTCCGCCGGGATCGCCAGCGCCCTCACCAATGGAGAGCCGCGCGTCAAGGCGATGGAGGTTCGCGCACTGGTACGGGCGTGGCGCAAGGGTGCGCTGGATTGGACGTGGGAGACGCCGATGCCCGATCGGCCGGCGGTGCCTGCCGGCCTGCGCCTGCTGCCGCCTGCACAGATGCCGCCCCGCCGCAAAGCCGGGTCCGCCGCGACGCGCATCGCCCTGTGGCACTCGGTTGCGCATATCGAATACGTTGCCATCGACCTGGCGCTGGATGCCGCCGGCCGTTTCGGCGAAGCGCAGGGGCCCGAGTTTGTCGGCGACTTCCTGGCCGTCGCCACGGACGAGGCGATGCACTGGGCGCTGATCGCCCGCAAGCTCCACACCCTTGGCAGCCATTACGGCGCGCTGTCGGCGCATGACGGCCTGTGGCAAGCGGCGGAGGACACGAATGGCGACGTCGCCGCGCGGCTGGCTGTCGTACCGATGGTGCTGGAAGCGCGCGGGCTGGACGTGACGCCGGCCATGCGTGACCGAGTGCGGGCGAGCGGTGACGAAGGCGGCGCGCGCATCCTGCAGCGAATCCTTGACGATGAAGTCGGCCACGTCGCCGCCGGTGCCAAGCACCTCGATTCTGTCGCCCGGGCTCGCGGACAGACTTATGAAAACTACTGGAAAACCCTTGTTCAGCGGTACTTTCGCGGAAGGTTAAAGCCACCGTTCAACGACTCAGCGCGGCAAGCTGCCGGTCTGCCGCGCAGCATCTATCACGCCCTTGCGTGACGCGAGTTCCCCCGGTTACCCATCAAGCATCGAGACGGCGGGGGGTTCCGACCTTCTCTAAAACCAGAACAAGCCCGTAGCTGGCGCAATGTTGTTGCGCCGTAACGCAGCTCTTCCGTCCAGCGTGGCGGAGCAGAAGGACGGATCGCAAGACCCATGTTCAGCAAGCTCGCCATTGCCGCCGCCGGGATCGCCGCCATCCTGGCGTCGCCCACCATGGCCCAGGAAAGCACCGCCGCCGCCACCCAGCTGACCAGCGCGCAGATCACCGGCGTGATCGAGGCGCCGGCCGCCACCGGCACCGGCGATGCGGAGTTCAGCGAGCTGTTCGCCAGCTGGCAGCAATCGGGCGCCGTGCAAACCGCGGCCGCCAGTGGCCTCGCCATCGCGCCGACGCAGCGCGTATCTGTCCCGTCCCGCATGCCGCTGGATGCGATGCGGCTGAGCAGCAATTACGGCATGCGTTCCCACCCCGTGATCGGTGGCCGCCGGCAGCACAATGGCGTGGACCTTGCCGCGCCGACGGGCACCCCGGTCTATGCCCCGGCCGACGGGCTGGTCAGCCGCGCGGATGCATGGGGCTCCTACGGCAATTACATCGCGCTGGAACATGGCGGCGACCTGCAGACGCGCTTTGGCCATCTGTCCGGGTTCGCCGTGACCGCTGGGGAGCGGGTGACCAAGGGGCAGCTGATCGGCTATGTCGGCAGCACCGGCCGCTCCACCGGCCCGCACCTGCATTATGAAGTGCGTGTTGCGGGCGAGCCGGTCGATCCTCGACCCTACATGCTGGACAATGGTGCTGCGCACGAAAGCCCAACCGGTCGCATCGCTCTGTAAGCGACCTGCCACCAAATTTCCTGACCTGAAAGCAAGAAGGGCGCCCACGGGGCGCCCTTTCTCGTTCCGGAACAGGGTCCACGCTGCCCGTCATTGCGGGCGTTACACCCGCAATGACGAGGTGGTCGTGGTCAGCGCCCCAGTGCCGCCTTCAGCTCGTCCGCCAGGTCGGTCCGCTCCCACGGGAAGGCGTCACCTTCAGGCGTCCGGCCAAAATGGCCATAGGCTGCGGTCTGGCGATAGATCGGCTTGTTGAGCTGCAGCTTGGTGCGGATCGCGCGCGGGGTCAGGCCGCCCAGCGAACCAAGCGACTGGATCGCCTGTTCCAGCCCGGCATCGGTTACGCCGTCGGCGCAGGTGCCATGCGTATCGACATACAGCGACAGCGGCTGCGACACGCCGATCGCGTAGGCGATCTGGATCGTGCAACGCGTCGCCAGGCCCGCGGCAACCACGTTCTTTGCAAGATAGCGGGTGATGTAAGCGGCGGAGCGATCGACCTTGGTCGGGTCCTTGCCGCTGAACGCGCCACCGCCGTGGGGCGCGGCACCGCCATAGGTGTCGACGATGATCTTGCGCCCGGTCAGCCCGGCATCGCCGTCAGGTCCGCCGATCTCGAACGCGCCGGTTGGATTTATGTGGTATTGCGTGCTGTCCGACAGCAGCCCGGCAGGCAGGATGTCGGCGACGACACCCTTCACATAGGCCTTGAGCTCGGCCTCCTCGGCCCCGGTGTGGTACCCGCGGGCATGCTGGGTGGACACGACAATCGCCGGGCAGGCCACCGGCACGCCGTTCTCGAACCGCAGCGTCACCTGGCTCTTGGCGTCCGGTTCCAGGAACGGGGCGGCGCCGTTCTTGCGGTCGGCGGCCATGCGCTGCAGGATTTTGTGGCTGTAATCCAGCGTCGCGGGCATCAGGTCCGGCGTCTCGCTGCAGGCGTAGCCGAACATGATGCCCTGGTCGCCCGCGCCTTCATCCTTGTTGCCGCTGGCATCGACGCCCTGCGCGATTTCAGCCGACTGCCCATGCAGCCGGTTCTGGAAGGTGAACTTCTCCCAATGGAAACCGTCCTGCTCGTACCCGATGTCGCGCACGGTCTCGCGCACGGTACGCTCGATCTCTTCCAGCGCGCCCGGCGCCCATTCGCCGTTCTCGTACACGCCCTTGCAGCGGATTTCGCCCGCCAGTCCGACGAACTGTGTCGTGGTCATCGTCTCGCAGGCGATCCGCGCCTCCGGATCCTTGGACAGAAACAGGTCGACAATGGCATCTGAAATCTGGTCCGCGACCTTGTCCGGATGACCTTCGGACACGCTTTCGGACGTGAACAGGTAGTTCTGACGCATGATTGACTTTCGTTCACTCGCAACAAGGGCGTCGGTCTAGGGGCGGCTCCGACGCATGGCAACCAGCGAGCCCCCAAGAAAAAGCACGGCCCACGCAAAGCCGATCATGTTGCCGAGCCGGCCGAACAATGTCGCCGGCAGAGCGGCGGGAATGGCGGTGTCGATGCGGCCCGCGACGCCGGTGGCGAGGTGCTCGCGCACGATGCCCCGCGCGTCGATCACGGCACTGATGCCGGTGGTGGTGGCGCGCAGAACCGGCAGCCCTTCCTCGATCGCCCGCATGCGTGCCTGTGCCAAGTGTTGCGGCGGACCGAAGGCGCCGAACCAGCCATCGTTTGACGGGTTGAAGATGAAGTCGGGTCGGTCACGCCGATCGGCGACCTCGCCCGAGAACACGATCTCGTAACAGATCTGTATTCCGGCGCGGCCATGCTGTCCCAGCGCCAGGGTGCGCGGGCCGGGGCCGGGCAGGAAGTCGATCGCGCCCGGCACCAGGCGGCTCAGGCCGATCGGCTCCAGGACCTCGCGCATGGGCAGGTACTCGCCGTAAGGCACCAGATGCGCCTTGGCATACCCGCCCCGGATCGTGCCGCCGGCATCGAGTGCGGTGACCGAGTTGTAAGCGCCGACGGCGCGGCCCCGCGCGATCTCCAGGTCGACCGCGCCGGTCAGCAGGAGGGAGCCGGGCCCGATCAGCCGGCCGATGCGGCGACGCGCAAAATCCGGACTGCCGAGTGCCGTGGTCGCGTTGTAGAACCGCTGCGGATAGCCGGGGCGCAGGTAATCGGCGAGGCCGCTTTCGGGCCACAGTACCAGCCGCGTCGAACCGGGCCGCGACGGGCGCGAGAGGCTGGCGAGCTGGAGGTAGTTTGCTTCAAAGAACTGCGGTTCGGCCAACCGCTCCTGCGGCAGGTTGGGCTGCACCAGCGTGACCGGCACCGTGCCGTCAGGACCCGTTCTGCCCGGCGCCAGCATGGCCGCGATCACGCCAGCCGCCAGCGCACATGCCGGCAACCAGCGTCGCCGCAGTGCCAAGCCGGTGGTCAGCGCCGCCAGCAGCACGGCCAGCCCGCTCAGCGCATAGGTGCCCATCCACGGCGAAAACACGGCGAGGCCCGGCCGGTCCCATCCACCCAGCACTGCCATGGCGAACGGGTTCCAGGCATAGCCGGTGAACACGCTGGCGCGCAGCAGCTCCGCCACGGTCCAGCAGCCGGCGAACGCCAGCGCGAAGGCGAAGGGGCGGCCGCGCCCGACCAGCGCGCGTGCGCCCAGCGTGGCGATGGCAGGATAGACGGCCAGATAGATGGCCAGCAGCGGCACCGCCGCCCAGCCCAGAACCGCAGGCATCTCCGCCTGATGGGTGAAGGCGGTGGCGATCCAGTTGTTGCTGAAGGTGAAATGCGCCCAGCCGAATAGCCAGCCAAGCCACGCCGCCCGGCCCACGGTTTCGCTGCGCGCGGCAAGAGCGGCGAACAGGCCCATCGCGACCAGCGCGATGGGCCAGTAATGCAAGGGTTCGAACCCGATGGCCGCGCCGACGCCCAGCGCCAGCGCGGCAAAACTACCGGCCCGGCCGGTGAAGCGGTCGGTCGCGTTACGCACGGGCTGTCAGGTCCGCCTTGGGAGTCAGCCTCAGCCGACGGCTTCGAGCGGCTCGCCAGTGCCGTCCTCACCGCCATTGCCTTCGGTAGCGGCAGCGCGGCGGCGCGGACGAGCCGGCGCCTTGCGCGCGCGGGGTGCGGGGGCCGGGTCGACCTCGCCCTCGGCACCGTCCGCATCGGCATCGGTGCGCGGGATGGACGGCGGCAGGATCATGGCGTTGAGGCCAGTTTCCGCTTCGGGCTCCGCCGGCTGAGCGGCGGCGCGTGGCGGACGACCGCGACCACGGCCGCGCCCTTCCGCGGCAGGCGCCTCTCCAGCCTCGGCCGTGCGGCTACGGCGACCGCGACGGCCTGCGTCGCGGGTGAAGGGGTTCTCGTCGGCGGCGACGTCGATCTCGTCACCTTCCACGCCGCGCTGTTCCATGATGGTGGCGGCAGGCGCCTCGACCTCGGCCGGCTCGGCCTCGCGCCGGGAGCGATCCTGCCCATTGTCACGCGGCTGATCGCGGTTCTGGTCGCGCCCGCGGGTCTGGTAGCGGGGGGCGGCGTCGAACTCGTCCTCCTCTTCCTCGTACTCGTCGAAGGACTGGCCTCGGTCGCTCTGCTGGCGGCCGCGCACCTCGTCCTTCTGCTGGCGAGAATCGGCCAGAACGCGGAAATAATGATCGGCGAACTGCAGGTAATATTCGGTCTGCACCCGGTCATCGTTCAGCGAGGCGTCGTGCGCCAGCTTGCGATACTTCTCCAGCAGCTGCGGCGCATTGCCGCGCGCCCGGCTGTCGATCCGGTTGCCGCCGCCATTGCCCCCGTTCGGCCCACGATTGTTGTTGCGGCCGCGACGGCGATTGTTGTTGCGATTGGTGTTCAAGGGAATTCGCTTCCTCACTGGGGACCGGTCGCGCCGGTCGCATCGCCCCCGTTCACGCCGGAGCCCCGCCATGCGGGCGCCTACCGGCGCGATCCGCACTTGCAACCTTCGCCCGGCGAACGCCGCCGGACCTTCATGGCAAATGCTGGATGTGGTGCCTGTGTGCCGGAAACCGTTTCCGCACCCCAAGGCCTACATTCATTCAGGTAATTACTCGTCACCCCTTTGCCAAGCGTTAATTGCGCCGCAGCACCAGAGCGCGGGGGCGGCCGGCAAGGTCGCGGTGGAGCGTGGTGGCCATGCCCGCCCTCGCCGCCAGCGCAGTGACGGCGGCGGCTTGCGTCCAGCCGATCTCCAGTACCGCGACACCGCCCGCCGTGAGCAGGCCCGGCAATTGCGGCACGATCACGCGGTAATCGTCCAACCCGTCATCGCCCGCGAACAGCGCCCCGGCAGGTTCCCACAGGCGCACGTCCGGCGACAGGTCGGCCGCAGCCTCCACGTATGGGGGATTGGCGAGAACGAGGTCGAACCGGCCCAGCGTGTCAGCCCAGCCGAACCGGTGCCAGTCACCGCCGATAATCCGCGCCTTCGGGGCGATGGCGGCGGCGTTGGCGGCGGCGATCGCCCGCGCCTCTGCCGAACGCTCCAGCCCGACACCCTCCGCTGCCCCGCTCTCTGCCAGTACCGTCAACAGCAGCGCGCCTGATCCGGTGCCGAGATCCAGCACCCGTTGTGGCGTCGGGCAGGCGGCAAGCGCGGCCTCCACGATGGTCTCGCTGTCGGGGCGGGGGATCAGGACGCCGGGACCGACGCGGAAGGGACGGCCGTAGAAGTCCTGCACGCCGGTGATGTAGGCGACCGGCTCATGCCCCGCCCGGCGCCGCACCAGCGCGGCGAAGGCAGACGGCGACGGGTCGGCCATGTGCCGCAGCAACACGGCGGAGCGCGTGGTGCCGAGCGCGTGGGCCATCAGCAGTTCCGCATCCAGCCGCGCGGTGTCGCTGGTGGCGGCGAGGTTTGCGGCGGCGTCGCGGATCGCGGCGGCCACCGTCACCTCAGCCATCCAGCGCGGCCAGCCGCTTCGCCTGGTCCTCCGCCGTCAGAGCATCGACCAGTTCACGCAGGCCCGGCCCTTCCAGCACCTCCGCCAGCTTGTGCAGGGTCAGGCCGATGCGATGATCGGTGACGCGGCCTTGCGGGAAATTGTAGGTGCGGATCCGTTCGGAGCGGTCGCCGCTGCCGACCATCGCCCGCCGCGCCTCCGCCTCCTGCCCTTGCGCCTCGTCGCGGGTCTTCTCGTACAGGCGGGCGCGCAGCACCTGCATCGCCTTGGCCCGGTTCTTGTGCTGGCTACGTTCGTCCTGCTGCGTCACCACGATGCCGCTGGGCAGGTGGGTGATGCGGACCGCCGAATCGGTGGTGTTGACGTGCTGCCCCCCTGCGCCGCTGGCGCGGTAGATGTCGATCTTGAGATCCTTGTCCTCGATCTGCACGTCCACCTCGGTCGGTTCGGGCAGAACGGCGACGGTGGCGGCGCTGGTGTGGATGCGGCCGCCGCTTTCCGTCACGGGCACGCGCTGCACGCGGTGGACGCCGCTTTCGTACTTGAGCCGGGCGAAGACGCCGGTGCCGGTGACGTTGGCGACGATCTCCTTGAAGCCGCCCACTTCGGCGGCGTTCATGCTGACCGGTTCCACCCGCCAGCCCTGTTCGGCGGCGAAGCGTTCGTACATGCGGTAGAGGTCGCCGGCGAACAGGGCCGCCTCGTCCCCGCCCGTGCCGGCGCGGATCTCGAGCATGGCGGGCCGCTCGTCGGCGCTGTCACGGGGCAGCAGGGCGATGGCGAGGCGATGCTCCGCCTCCGGCAGGCGCTGGCGCAGTTCGCCCAGCTCCTCCCCGGCGAGCGCGGCCATTTCGGGGTCCTGCGTCAGCGCGGCGAGTTCGGCGATCTCCGCCCGCATCGCCCGCACTTCGGTCACGGTGCGGGCGACCGGTTCCAGCTCCGCATAGTCGCGGCTGGCGGCGACGAACGCCTCCCCCTCCAGCTGGCCGGAGGCGAGGCGCGCCTCCAGCTCCGCGAAGCGGTTGGCGATCTGGGCCAGGCGGTCCTCTGGAATGGTCATGCCGGCTGGAAGTTTACACTAAGTTGACACCTGAACACGGTGCCTGCCGGGTCTACCTTGCGGCTAAACTTGCGCGACTTTACAACCATATAGGTTAGTTCCAGACGCCTGTCAATTGCGGTCACGCTGTACCCCCGATCGCCTGCCCGACCTGGGCCAGCAGGTCGGCATCGCCCTTCGTCCGCACGCCTTCGCCGGACAGGGCGAACAGGGTCAGCGCGCCGCCCTTCACCGCCTTGTCGAACCGCTTGCGGGGGGAGCCGCTGGCGACGAGTTCGGCGGAGAAGCCGGCGCGGCGGATGGCTGCAACCATTGCGGTGCCCTGCGCCAGCAGTGCGTCATCCTCGACCACGACGGCGGCCTGCGCGGGTGCTTCGGCCGGCGTGCCGACCAGCATCGCCAGCCGCTCGATCCCGGCGGCCCAGCCCACGGCCGGCGTCTGCGGCCCGCCCAAGCTTTCCATCAGCCCGTCATAGCGGCCACCGCCCAGCACGGTGCCCTGAGCGCCGAGCCGGTCGGTCACGAATTCGAACGCGGTGTGGCGGTAATAGTCGAGGCCGCGCACCAGCGCCGCATTGCGCGTCCACGCCACGCCCGCCGCGTCCAGCCCGCCGGTAACGGCGGCGAAGAAGTCCTGCGCCTCCGCGGAGAGGAACTGGTCGATCTGGGGCGCGTCGGCCACGAAACGGCGGTCGCGTTCGTCCTTGCTGTCGAGGATGCGCAGCGGGTTCTTCTCCAGCCGCTCCTGCGAATCCTCGCTGAGGTCGGCCCGCACACCCCGGAAGTGCTCCACCAGCGCGGCGCGCCAGGCATCGCGGCTGGCGCCGTCGCCCAGCGTATTGAGGTTGAGCGTCACGCCGCCCGCGATGCCCAGTTCCTTCAGCAACTGATCCGCCATGGCGAGCAGTTCCACGTCCGCCTGGGGCTCGGCCGCGCCGATCACCTCGGCATCGATCTGGTGGAACTGGCGATAGCGGCCCTTCTGCGGGCGTTCGTAACGGAACAGTGGGCCGTGGGTGGCGACCTTCAGCGGGACGTACTGCTTCCACCCGTCGGTGAGATAGGCGCGGCCGATGCCGGCGGTGAATTCCGGCCGCAGGGTCAGCGATTCGTCGCCGCGGTCGTTGAAGGAATACATCTCCTTCGAAACGACATCGGTGGTTTCGCCCAGCGAGCGGCTGAACACCTCCGTCCGTTCGAACACCGGCATCTCGATCCGGCGGAAGCGGTACAGGCGGCGCACCCGTTCGAACGTCCCGACCACATGGGCGAAGGCTTCCGCCTCGGCGCCGAAGATGTCCTGCGTGCCGCGCACGGCCTGGGGTGTCTTGATGCTCATGATGGGCGCGCGCTTAGACGGTCACAGCTGTTGCGAAAAGAGCGGCATTGGCGTGGCCGCAAGGGACTGGCGCCGCCGGGCCGATCGGGATTACAGCCTGTCCATGAACGCCCTGTCTCGCCTGCGCGAATTCCTCGCCGAGGAGCGGTGGGAGTTCGCCCCGCACGAGCGGCCGATGATGCCCGGATCGCCCGGGTCACCCGATCACCCCAACCGGCGCCGGGTGTTGTACGGGCTGGTGGCGGTGCTGGTGGGGCTGACGGGGGGCCTGGGCAACGGGCTGATAAGCGCGAACACGACCATCCTGGGCGGGGCATTGGGCTTGGACCCGGTGGAAGTCGCCTGGCTGCCGACGATCTACGTGGCGACCAATGTTTCCATCAACCTGCTGCTGATCAAGTTCCGCCAGCAATTCGGCCTGCGCCCGTTCGCCGTGGTGTTCCTGGCGCTGTACCTGCTGCTGACCGTCGCCCACCTGTTCGTGCAGGATTTCGCCAGCGCGCTGCTGGTGCGCGCGGCGAGCGGCATGGCGGCGGCGCCGCTGACCACCTTCGCCCTGTACTACATGATGCAGGCGTTCCCTGCCAAATGGCGGCTGCGGGCCGTGGTGCTGGGCATCGGCCTGCCGCAATGCGCGACGCCGCTAGCGCGGCTGTTCTCCCCCGAACTGCTCGCCATGGACCAGTGGCGCGCGCTGTACCTGTTCGAATGCGGGCTCGCCGCACTCAGCCTGGCGGCGGTGCTGCTGGTGCGGCTGCCGCCGACGGAGCGGATCAAGGCGTTCGAGCCGCTGGACTTCGTCACCTTCGTGCTGTTCGGCAGCGCGGCGGCGCTTACCGCCTCCGTGCTGGGGCTCGGCCGGATCGTATGGTGGACCAACGCGCCATGGATCGCCTGGGCGCTGATCGGCGCCATTGTGCTGTTCGCCGCGGCCGTCCTGATCGAGCATCATCGAACCAACCCGCTGCTCAACACCCGCTGGCTGGCGAGCGCCGACATCATGCGTTTCGCCATCGTGACCATGATGGCGCGCATCGTGCTGTCGGAACAGAACGTCGGCGTGGTCGGCCTGCTAAACACGCTGGGCCTCAACAATGACGAGCTGGGACCGTTCTTCCTGGTGCTCCTCCTCGCCAGCGTCGCCGGCGTGGTGCTGAGCGCGGCGACGCTGGACCTTGCCCGCCTCAGCCACCCGGTGGTGCTGGCGATCGGGCTGGTGGCGGTGGCTGCCTTCATCGATTCGCATTCGACTAGCCAGACCCGCCCGCAACAGCTGTACCTGACGCAGGCGACCATCGCCTTCGCCGGCACCTTCTTCCTGGGCCCGGCGCTGATCTTCGGCATGTTCCGCGCGCTGAAGGAAGGGACCGGACACATCATCAGCTTCATCGCGCTGTTCGGCATCGTCAATTCGCTGGGCGGGCTTGCCGGGTCGGCGCTGCTGGGCACGTATCAGGTCGCGCGCGAGCAGGAGAACAGCGCCGCTCTGGTGGAGACGGTCGTGCCGAGCGATCCGCTGGTGCAGCAGCGCCTGCGCGCCGGGGCGGCGGGACTGGCGCCGGTGATCGGCGACCCCACATTGCGCGGTGCGGCCAGCGGGGCGCAGCTGAGCGGGGCCGTGCGGCGGGAAGCCAACGTATTGGCCTATAATGACGTGTTCCGGCTGATCTCCGTCCTGGCTGGCCTCACATTCTTCTACATGCTGTTCCTGCTGCTGCGGCGGCACTGGCGTGAACGGCGCGACAAGGCGGCTGCCCTATGAGCTCCACCCCCGTATCCCCGACCCCAATGACAGAGGCAAAGGCCGCAGCCACCGATGGCCCGGTCACGGCCGCGGCCACGGAGCCAGCCACGCCGCCGGCCGGTTCGGGCTGGCGCCCGCCGCGCCTGCAATGGCGCACCGTCGCCGTGATCGCGGCGCTGGCCCTGCTCGGCATCTGCCTGGTGCTGGCCGCCTGGCGCATCTGGCCGTTCGCCAGCGCGGCGGAGCAGACCGACAACGCCTATGTCCGGGGCCGGGTGACAGTGATTGCGCCGCAGGTGCCCGGCTATGTCACCAAGGTGCTGGTGCGCGATTTCCAGGACGTGACCGCCGGGCAGTTGCTGGCGGTAATCGATCAGCGGATCTACCGGCAGCGGGTGGAGCAGGCGCAGGCGAACCTGGATGCGGCGGAGGCGGAGCTGGCGAACAATCGTCAGTCGCTGGCCGGGCGTACCGCAGGGCTCGCCAGCCAGGACGCGGCGCTCGCCAATGCCCGCGCGCAATTGCAGCGCGCGCAGGCGGACATGGCACGGGTCAACGACCTCGTCACCGATGGCTCCGTCTCCCTGCGCGAACGGGACCAGACGCTGGCCGCGCTGCGCCAAGCGGAGGCGGCGGTGCGGGCGGCACAGGCGCAGCGTGAGATCGCCCGGCAGGAGATCAGGGCGGTGGAGGTCGGCCGCGGCGGGCAGGCGGCGAGTGTGGCCGGGGCGGAGGCGGCGCTGAACCTGGCGCGCATCGACCTCGCCAATACGGAGATCCGCGCGGCGGAGAATGGCCGCCTGTCGGAAGTGGACGTGCGGGTCGGGCAATATGTCACCGCCGGCAGCCAGCTGATGTTCCTGGTGCCGCCCGAGGTCTGGGTGATCGCCAATTACAAGGAAGGGCAGACCGCCCGCATCGCGGTGGGCCAGCGCGCCAGCTTCACGGTGGACGGCCTCGCCAATGCCCGCTTCACCGGGCGGGTGGAGCGGATCAGCCCCGCCGCGGGCAGCGAGTTCGCGGTGCTGGCGGCGGACAATGCCACCGGCAACTTCACCAAGGTGCCGCAGCGTATCCCCATCCGCATCCGCATCGATCCTGGCCAGCGTGGCGCCGACCGCCTGCGGCCGGGCATGTCGGTGGAGGCGCGGATCGATACGGCGGGCGCGCCATGATCCGCCCCGCCCCCCTGCTGGCTGCGCTTCTGCTGGCGGGCTGCACCCTGCCCGGCCCGCGCGCGGCGCTGCCGCCGCAAGCCGCCTTCGTGCCGCCGCCCGGCTGGCGCGCGGCGATCGGCCCCGATGCGGGCGGCGCTCGCCCGATCGAGGCGCAATGGTGGCGCGCCTTCGGCGATGCCGAGCTCGATGCGCTGGTGGCGCGGGCGCTGGCCAACAACACCGACATCGCCTTGGCGGCGGAGCGGGTGGAGGAAGCGCGCGCGGCAGAGGCGCTCGGCCGCGCGCAATCGCTGCCGCAGGTGAACGGGCAGGTCGCGGGCACCGGCGGGCAGACGCTGGGCCCGCTTGGCAGCCCGAGCGATGCGGTATCGGCGCAACCAGCCCTCGTGGCCAGCTTCGATACCGACCTGTTCGGGCGCCTGCGGCTCGCCTCCCGCGCCGCGCGCGCGCAATTGCTGGCGAGCGAGGCCGCCGCCGATACGGTGCGGCTGGCGGTCGCGGCGCAGACCGCCAGCGGTTACATCACCCTGCGCGCGCTGGACCAGCGGCTCGCCATTGCCCGCGACACGCTGGCCGCGCGGGCGGAGGCGCTAAGGATCGCGCGCCGCCGGTACGAGACCGGCTATTCCGCGCGGCTGGAGCTGCGCCAGGCGGAGGCGGAATACGCCGCCACGCAGCAGCTGGTCCCGGCGGCGGAGCTGGCGATCACCCGGCAGGAGAATGCGCTGGCGCGCCTCACCGGCGATGCACCGCGCGCGATCGGGCGCGGGCAGGCGATCGACAGGCTGGCGGAGCCGGCGATCCCCGACGGGCTGCCGGCTGACCTGCTGCGCCGCCGCCCGGACCTGTTCCAGGCAGAACAGGCGCTGGTTGCGGCGGACCTGACGCTGGACAGCCAGCGCGCGGCCATGCTGCCCAACCTGACGCTGACCGGCACCGCGGGCGTGGCGCTGTCCACCGCGCTGGCCGATCCGGTCGGCCTGCTGAATGCCGGCGGCAGCATCCTGGCCCCGCTGTTCGACGGTGGCCGGCTGCGCGCGCAGGAACAGGTGGCGACCGCACGGCGAGACCAGGCGGCGATCGCCTATCGCGGGGTCGCGCTGACGGCCTTCCGCGAGGTGGAGGATGCGCTGGCGGGGGTCGCCCGATCGCAGGAGCAGGCCCGCGACTTCGCCGCGCAGGCGGAGGCGGCATCGGGGGCGCTGGAGAATGCCTCCGCCCGGTACCGCGCCGGCTATTCCGCCTATATCGAGCAGCTGGACGCGCAGCGAAACCTGCTGACGGCGCAATTGTCACTGGTGCAGGCCTTCGCGGACGAGCTGACCAGCTATGTCGCGCTGTATCAGGCGATGGGCGGCGGCTGGTCGGCGGCAGAGATCGAGGCGGTGAACCGCCCCTGAGCGGCGGCGAACCTTGTACGCGGCGAAACATCGTTGCATGACAAGGTCATGATCCACAAGCTCCCGCGCACGTCGCTCATCGCCGCCCTGCTCCTCGCCACCATCAGCCAGCCGGCCCTTGCGCAAGGGGTCGCCCGGTCCGCCCCCGTGGCCGCGCCGCTGCCTGCTCCGGTGCCCGATGCGCAGGATGTCGCCTATCCCGGCACGATCACGCTGGACATCGATGCGAGCGATATCGTGCGCAACCTGTACCGGGTGACGCAGACCTTCCCGGTGCAGCGCGGCACGCAGGAGTTGATCCTGCAGCTGCCCGAATGGCTGCCCGGCAATCATGGCCCCAAGGGGCCGCTGAACCAGATCGCGCAGATCAGCTTCACCGTCGATGGCCAGCCGGTCAACTGGGCACGCGATCCGGTGGAGGTCTACGCCTTCCGCATCCCGCTGCCCGCCAATGCGCGGGAGGTGACAGCCCGCTTCATCCATACCAGCCCGATCGACGGGCAGGGCCGCATCAGCATGACGCCGGAAATGCTGAACCTGCAGTGGGAGAAGATGAGCCTGTATCCCGCCGGCCACTACGTGCGCCAGATCACCATGAAGCCGACCGTGACCTTCCCCGAAGGCTGGACGGTCTACACCGCGCTGGACGGCCAGTCCGCCGCGGGCGGGCGCGGCAACCGGGTGACCTGGTCGCCGACCGATTACGAGGTGCTGGTGGATTCGCCGGTGTTCGCCGGCAAGCATGCCGAAAGCTGGCAGATCGGCCGCGCCATGGAGATGAACGTGATCGCGGACGAGGCGCGGCTGCTGGCGATCAAGCCCGAGAACATGCAGACCTACAACCGCCTGATGGACGAGGCCGTCACCCTGTTCGGGTCGCGCCCGTTCGACCATTACGAGTTCCTGCTGGGCCTGACGGACCGGCTGGGCGGCATCGGGCTGGAACACCACCGGTCGAGCGAGAACACCTACGAGCCGACGACTTTCATCGACTGGGACACGATGGGGTGGGACCGCAACGTGATCGCGCACGAGCTGGTGCATAGCTGGAACGGCAAGTACCGCCGTCCCGCCGGCCTGTGGACGCCCGATTACCGGGAACCGATGCGCGACAACCTGCTGTGGATGTATGAAGGGCAGACGCAGTTCTGGGGCCTGGTGCTGGCCGCGCGTTCGGGCATCCAGCCCAAGGACGTCGTGCTGGGCGCGATGGCGACCAGCGCCGGCTATTACGCCCGCCAGCCGGGCCGGGCCTGGCGGTCGGTGGAGGACACCACCTTCGACCCCATCATCAACAGCCGCCGCGCACGCCCCTTCACCTCGATTCACCGGGACGAGGATTACTACAACGAAGGGGCGCTGATGTGGCTGGAGGCGGATCAGATCATCCGCAACGGTACGAACGGCGCCAAGGGCCTTGATGATTTCGCCAAGATCTTCTTCGCCGCCACCGAAGGCGATTATGGCCAGCGGACCTACGATTTCGACGAGATCGCCGACACGCTGAACCAGGTCTACCCGCATGACTGGCGCACCTTCCTGACGCTGAACATGCGCACCGCCGGCCTGCCCGCTCCCGTGGAAGGGATCGAGGCCGCCGGTTACCGGCTGGTGTGGAAGGAGGAGCCGAACCCCGCGCGCGCCGGGCAGATGGCTTCCACCGGCTTCCTCGACCTCATGTATTCGCTGGGCGTGAACCTCTCCTCCTCCGGCCAGGTCACCGCGACCTTGTGGGACGGGCCGGCCTTCAAGGCGGGGCTGGTCGACGGCATGACGATCGTGTCCGCGGACGGGCAGGAATATAGCGGCGACGCCATCAAGGCGGCGATCACCAATGCGAAGACGTCCGACCAGCCGATCCGCCTGATCGTGAAGCGTGGGGAAGCGATCACCCCGCTGGAGATCGCCTATGACGGCGGGCTGCAATATCCCTGGCTGGAGCCAGCGGGCGAAGGCGAGCAGCCGTTGGACCGCCTGCTAACCGCCCGCGCGACGGAAGGTGCCGCCACCCGGTAGGAAGCATTTTAATGGGGGCGTCGCACTTTGATGCAGTGCAGCAGATGCCCCCTCGTCAAGCGATACCGCCCGCGTTAATTGAAGATCAACTGAGGCAATGACGCAGCCGACCGGCTGGTCAGGGAGATACTATGCGCATCGAACATATTCCCACCGGGGACAATCCGCCCGAGAACCTGAACGTCGTCATCGAAGTGCCCGTCGGCGGGGAGCCGGTTAAGTACGAGTTCGACAAGAAGTCCGGTGCGCTGTTCGTGGACCGCATCCTGCACACGCCGATGCGCTACCCCACCAATTACGGCTTCGTGCCCCACACGCTGTCGCCCGATGGCGATCCGCTCGACGCGCTGGTCGTCGCCCGGTCGCCCTTCGTGCCCGGCTGCGTCGTGCGCGCCCGGCCGATCGCGGTGCTGAACCTGGAAGACGAGCACGGCGGCGACGAGAAGCTGGTCTGCGTGCCGATCGATTCGACCTTCCCCTATTACAGCGACGTGCACGAGAAGGACGACCTGCCGGAGATCCTGTTCGCGCAGATCGAGCACTTCTTCACCCACTACAAGGACCTTGAGAAGGAGAAGTGGGTGCGCGTCGGCACCTGGGGTACCGCCGCCGAGGCGCGCCAGATCGTGCTGGAGGCGATCGAGCGGGCCGCCGAAGCGGGCAAGGACGCGCCTGCCGGTGACGGCACGACCACGCCCAGCGCCTGACCTGAGAGGGGGCGGCGCGGCCTGGCCCGGCCGCCCCCATCGGATACGACCATGCACGTATCCTGCCAGCCGGGTCTTCACTCGGACCGCGGCCATGCTAGATAGGCGCGGCGATGGCTGACCAATTGATCGATACGGACGCGCTGGCCCACAGCATGGCGGAAGCACCCGCCAATGCCGCGCCGCCCATTCCGCAGGGCGGGCTGGAGGTGATCTCCATCGCCAAGAGCTACGACAAGCGGCCGGTCCTGACCGACATTTCCCTGTCCGTCGGCAAGGGGGAGGTGCTGGGCCTGCTCGGCCCCAATGGCGCCGGCAAGACCACCTGCTTCTATTCCATCATGGGCCTGGTACGGCCGGATTCGGGCCGTATCCTGATGGACGGCGTCGATGTGACGCGCCTGCCGATGTACCGCCGCGCGATCCTGGGCCTGGGTTATCTGCCGCAGGAGACCAGCATCTTCCGCGGCATGACGGTGGAACAGAACATCGCGGCCGTGCTGGAACTGGTGGAGCCGAACAAGGCGACCCGCTTGTCTGAGCTGGAGCGGCTGCTGGACGAGTTCGGCCTCACGCGCCTCCGCTCCAGTCCCGCTATGGCGCTGTCGGGCGGCGAGCGGCGCCGGTGCGAGATCGCCCGCGCGCTGGCCGCCAAGCCTTCCATCATGCTGCTGGACGAACCGTTTGCCGGCATTGATCCGCTGTCGATCAGCGATATCCGCATGCTGGTGAAGGACCTGGCGCAGCGCGGCATCGGCGTGCTGATCACCGACCACAATGTACGCGAGACGCTCGACATCGTGGATCGCGCCTGCATCATCTATGGCGGGCAGGTGCTGTTCGCCGGTTCTCCCGAAGCGCTGGTGGCGGACGAGAATGTCCGCCGGCTGTACCTGGGCGAGGACTTCACGCTGTGACCCGCTTCCGCAGGTAGCTTGGCGATGGCGCTCTCCCCGCGGCTCGACCTGCGGCAGTCGCAATCGCTGGTAATGACGCCGCAGCTGCAGCAGGCGATCAAGCTGCTGGCGCTGTCCAACCTGGAGATCGAGACCTTCGTCGCCGACGCGCTGGACAGCAACCCGCTGCTGGAAGCGGGCGAGCTGCGGATGAAGGAAGCCACGCCTGCGCCGGCCGGCCCCGAACCCGATGGCCCGCCCGATCCGCCCACCGCGGACGAGCTGATCGGGCGCGGCGCGGGGGAGGCGGACGCGCCGCTCGACATCGACCCGACGGCGCTGGACCGTGACCGCGACACCGGCGACTGGGCGGCGGGCGGCGGCAGCGGCCCGCTGGGCGACGAGCTGCCCGCCGATTTTGGCGAGCGCGATGCCGGTGCGCCGACCCTGGTACAGCATCTGGAAGAGCAGATCGGCGCGGCGGCTGGCGATCCGCAGACGCTGTTCGTCGCGCGCCACATCATCGGCCTGCTGGATGATGCGGGCTACCTCGGCACCCCGCTGGAGGAGATCGCCGGCGACCTCGGCATCGATCGCCGGTGTGCGGAGCGGGCGCTGGCGGCGGTGCAGTCGCTCGACCCCACAGGCGTCGGCGCGCGCAGCCTGGCCGAATGCCTGGCGCTGCAGGCGAAGGAGGCGGACCGCCATGATCCGTGCATGGCGGCATTGCTTAACAATCTCGACCTCGTCGCGCGCGGCGCTTTCCCGCAATTGATGCGGTTGTGCCGGGTGGACGAGGAGGATTTCGCCGACATGCTGCGCGAACTGCGCCGGTACGACCCCAAGCCCGGCCTGCGTTTCGCCGGCGCGGAGCCGGTGGCGGTGGTGCCCGACATCCTGATCGCGCCGCTGCCACCCGGTTGGGACATCCGCCTCAATCCCGCCAGCCTGCCCCGGCTGGTGGTCAACCGTCCCTATGCATTGCAGCTGAAATCCTGCGCCGATGCCAAGGTGCGCGCCTGGCTGGGGGAGAAGCTGGCCGACGCCAACTGGCTGATCAAGGCGCTGGACCAGCGGCAGAAGACTATCCTGAAGGTCGTGGCGGAGATCGTGACCCAGCAGGAAGGCTTCTTCCGCCATGGCGTGTCGCAGCTGCGCCCGCTGACGCTGCGCCAGGTGGCCGATGCAATCGGGATGCATGAATCGACCGTGAGCCGCGTCACCAGCGCCAAGTACCTGCAGTGCCATCGCGGCCTGTTCGAACTGAAGTACTTCTTCACCAGCGGCGTCGCCACCGCCGATGGCGAGGGCGCCGCCAGCGCGGCGGCGGTGAAGGCCGCGATCCGCGCGCTGTGCGATGCCGAAGCGCCCGATGCGATCCTGTCCGACGACACGCTGGTCGACCTGCTGAAGGCCAAGGGCTTCGACCTCGCCCGCCGGACCGTCGCCAAGTACCGGGAGGCGATCGGCATCGGCTCCTCCGTCCAGCGGCGGCGGCAGAAGAAGATCGCCCGCGTGGCGTGACCGTATTGTGCCCGCCTGAACGCTACGCACGATTACGGATGATTTACCTTTTTCATTGAGAATCGGGTTGGTTAACGCGCAACTGGCCGTGCACCACAGATACCACAGGGGTATGCAAAGGGGGGCTGTTCAATGCGCGTGCTGCTGATCGAGGACGAGCCGACGACCGCCAAGGCGATCGAGCT
Organism: Croceibacterium sp. TMG7-5b_MA50; assembly: GCF_039830145.1. Classification (NCBI taxonomy): domain Bacteria; kingdom Pseudomonadati; phylum Pseudomonadota; class Alphaproteobacteria; order Sphingomonadales; family Erythrobacteraceae; genus Croceibacterium; species Croceibacterium sp. TMG7-5b_MA50. The sequence continues at coordinate 2,061,737 of NZ_CP156082.1, forward strand.
GATGCTGACCACCGAAAGCTTCAACGTCTATGCCACGGACCTGGGCGAGGAAGGCCTCGATCTGGGCAAGCTGTATGATTACGACATCATCCTGCTGGACCTGAACCTGCCCGACATGCACGGATACGACGTGCTGAAGAAGCTACGCGTCGCCAAGGTGCAGACCCCCGTGCTGATCCTGTCGGGCATCGCGGAACTGGACAGCAAGGTCCGCTCGTTCGGCTTCGGCGCGGACGATTACGTGACCAAGCCGTTCCACCGGGACGAGCTGATCGCTCGCATCCACGCGGTCGTGCGCCGGTCCAAGGGGCACAGCCAGTCGATCATCCGCACCGGCAAACTGGCGGTGAACCTCGATGCCAAGACCGTGGAGGTCGATGGCGCCCGCGTCCACCTGACGGGCAAGGAATACGCGATGCTGGAGCTGCTGTCCCTGCGCAAGGGGACGACGCTGACCAAGGAGATGTTCCTGAACCACCTGTATGGCGGCATCGACGAGCCGGAGCTGAAGATCATCGACGTGTTCATCTGCAAGCTGCGCAAGAAGCTGTCCGCCGCCTGCGCGGGCGAGAACTACATCGAGACCGTATGGGGCCGCGGCTACGTGCTGCGCGACCTGCAGGACAGCGCGCTAGCCGCGTAGGGTGTGCTATTTGATCCCGGCCACTTGCAGGCAGGCCGGCATCATGCGCACCAGCTGACCTTCTGCCGCCAGTTCCTGCCCGGCATTCATCACCAGCGCGGCGATCTGTTCGCGCGAGAGCCCCGCCTCCGCCATCAGCCGGGCGGAGGATTGGACAAAGAATTCCCGCCCCTGCACCGCCAGGGGTGGCCAGGCGGCAGCCTCCGGATCGTTCGTCCGCTGCATATGCTCGCCCAAGGCGAAAGCGGTGGCGCAGCGCAACACCGTGGTCTGTTCCAGTGTCAGTGCCGGCAAGTCGGCCGGTGCAGCCGGCGGGGCCTGATCCTGCGCGTGGGCCGGCAGGACCAGCAGGGTGGCGGCGAGCAGGGCGAGAGGGCGACGGATCATGCCGCCAGCCCTACCCCGCTGAATCTGAACCGCAAGCATCCGCTGGCAAGGCGCCGGTCGCTGGCGTAACCGCGGCCACGTCCTGTCAGGAGATGCGCCATCACCAGCCAGCCCTTGCCACCCGGTACACAGACGACTGTACGCGAGGCCGCCTTTGCCGTGTTTGCGCATTGGGGCGTGGACCGGCTGTTCGGCAATCCCGGCAGCACGGAACTGCCGCTGCTGCGCGGCCTGCCTTTCCCCTACGTGCAGGGCCTGAACGAGGCGGTCGTGCTGGGGATGGCGGATGGTTATGCCCGCGCCAGCGGGCGGGCGGCGCTGGTCAATCTGCACAGCGCGGCGGGCACGGGTCATGCCATGGGCAACCTGTTCACCGCGTGGAAGAACAATGCGCCGGTGGTGGTCACCGCCGGGCAGCAGGCGCGACCGATCCTGCCCTTTGATCCCTTCCTGTTCGCCGAGCGCGCGACCGAGTTCCCGCGCCCTTACGTCAAGTGGTCGGCGGAGCCGGCGCGGGCGGAGGATGTGCCGCTCGCCCTGGCTCGCGCCTTCGCCGTGGCGTTGACGCCGCCGATGGGACCTGTCTTCGTCTCGATCCCGGTGGACGATTGGGACCGGTCATGCACGATGCCGGCGCTCCCATCGCTGGTCACCCGCACCGCCGCCGATCCGGCCGCTTTGGCGCCGCTGGCGACGATGCTGGCAGAGGCGCGCAACCCGGCGCTGGTGCTCGGCACCGGGATCGCCAATGCCGGGGGGTGGGATGCGGCGATCGCCCTGGCGGAGGCGAGCGGCGCCGCCGCGTGGGTCGCGCCCTATGCCGCGCGGGAGGTGTTCCCGGAGGATCACCTGAACTTCGCCGGCTTCCTACCCGCCTGGCGGGACCGGTTATCCGCCCTGTTGCAGCCACATGATGCGATCCTGGTCGTGGGTGCGCCGGTGTTCACCTGGCATGTCGAGGGCAGCGGACCATTCTGGCCGCCCGCCGCCACGCTGGCCCTGCTGAGCGACGATCCGCAGCACCTCGCCGCCCTACCCGGCGGCCAAGGCGTGCTGGGGGACCCGGCGCTGGGCCTGTCGGCATTGGCGAACCTGCTGCAGCCGCAGCGCCGGCACCTGCGCGCCGCCCGGCGTGTCGACCCGCCCGCTCCCGCGATGGCACCCGACCACGTCATGTCGCGCATCGCCGCCTTGCGGCCAGCGGACGCCATGATCGTGGAGGAGGCGCCCACGGCACGCGGCGCGATGCACGATCACCTGCCAATCACCCGCAGCAGCGGCTTCTACACCTGCGCCAGCGGCGGGCTGGGCCACGGGCTACCCGCCGCGATCGGTGTCGCGCTGGCGCAGTCCGCCCGCGTGATAGCATTGCTGGGCGACGGGTCCGCCATGTACGCCATCCAAGGCCTCTATGCCGCGCGTAACGAGCGCGCTGCCGTATCCTTCGTCATCCTCAACAATGGCGGATACGCCGCGCTGACCGGCTTCGCCGGGGAATTCGGCCTTAACCACGTGCCAGGCTGCGACCTCAGCGGCATCGACTTCGTGCAACTGGCGCAGGCGCAAGGTGTGCCCGGACGCCGGGTGGAGCGGGTGGACCAGCTCGACGAAGCGCTCGACTGGAGCTTCGCCGAGACCGGGCCGACCCTGCTCGACCTCAGACTGGCCTAGCCGGCGGTAAACACGCCGCAGGCGATCCGCCCGCCGCTTTCGCCCGACGGGTCGGTCTGCTGGTCGTCGGCATCGGCATGCACCACGAAGGCCGATCCGTCGGCATCCATCAGCCCGGCAAAGGTGGCGCCGCCTTCCAGCGTGTATTCTAGCGTGCCGGTGCCCTGCGGCGTGACCGTCAGGTTCGGCATGTCGCCTGCGTGCTGGCCGGCCGCCCCTTCCAGCCCGTGCGTCTGGCTGGTCGGGTTCCAGTGCGCGCCGGCGGTGGTGAAGTCGGGCGCGTCGCAGCGGCCGACCATGTGGACGTGCACACCATGTTCGCCCGCGGGCATGTTCTGCACCGCGACCACCAGCATCAGCGCATCACCGGACACGGTGGCGGTGGCTGTACCGGCAGGCTGCCCGTCGGACGTTTCCAGCGCGGCGACGGCCTGTTCGCCGGCAACACCGGTCTCGGTCTCCTCCGGCGCGGCGGGCTGTTCGGGCGATTCGCTGCATGCGGCAAGCATCAGCGGGGCGGCGACGATGGCGGGAAGGAGGCGGAGCATGTGATCGGTTCCTCTGCTGCTTTACCTGCAACAGGCACGGACGCAGCATTCGGTTCCGCGCCGCCTCCTCCCCAACCGTGCGGTTGCGACCTTCACCAGCCGCCCCACATGGCACCGCAAAGGAGAGCTTCGGCATGCAGGACAGACTGACGGATCGCGGATTGTGGCGGACCCGCGCGCTGGTGGGCGGCGAATGGATTGGCGCGGATGGCGGCACCACGATCGCGGTGGAGGACCCGGCCACCGGCGACACGATCGGGGAAGTGCCCGATTGCGGCGCGGCGGAGACGGAGCGGGCCATCGCCGCGGCGGAGCAGGCGCTGCCCGCCTGGCGCGCCCGCCCGGCGCCCGAACGTTGCGCCATCCTGCGGCGCTGGAACGACCTGATCCTGGCCGCGACCGAGGACCTCGCCCGCATCCTGACCGCGGAACAGGGCAAGCCGCTGGCGGAGGCGCAGGCGGAAATCGAATATGCCGCCAGCTTCGTTGCCTGGTTCGCCGACGAAGGACAGCGCAGCCACGGGCAGGAGGTACCCGCACCCACCGCCGACCGGCGCATCATGGTCCGCAAGGAGCCGGTCGGCGTATGCGCCGCGATCACGCCGTGGAACTTCCCAGCGGCCATGATCACGCGCAAGCTGGCCCCGGCGCTGGCGGCAGGTTGCACCATCGTGCTGAAGCCCGCGCAACAGACGCCGTTCACCGCGCTGGCCCTGGGCGAGCTGGCGATCCGCGCGGGGGTGCCCGCAGGCGTGCTGGGCATCGTCACCGGCGATGCGGCGGCGGTCGGCGGTGCGATGACGGCGAGCCCGGTGGTGCGGCTGCTGTCGTTCACCGGATCCACCGGGGTGGGCGCGAAGCTGATGGAACAATCCGCGCCCACCATCAAGAAGCTGGCCCTGGAACTGGGCGGCAATGCGCCGCTGCTGGTGTTCGACGATGCCGACCTCGACAATGCGGTGGAGGCGGCGGTGGCGGCCAAGTTCCGCAATGCCGGGCAGAGCTGCGTCGCGGTGAACCGCATCCTGGTGCAGGCGGGCATCCACGATGCCTTCGTGGACCGGCTGGCCGCGCGGGTGCGTGCGCTGCGGGTCGGGCCGGGCGTTGAGGACGGCGTGGAGATCGGGCCGCTGATCGACGACAAGGCGCGCGCCAAGGTGGCGGACATGGTGGCCGACGCACAGGACAAGGGCGCGACGCTGGTGGCGCAGGCGCCCGCCGCCGGCCGCTTCACCGCGCCCATGCTGCTGACCGGCATGACGCCAGAAATGCGCGCGGCGCAGGAAGAGATCTTCGGCCCGGTCGCCGCGATCTACCGCTTTGAGACAGAAGCGGACGGCCTGGCGCTCGCCAATGCCACGCCCTACGGCCTCGCCGCCTATTACTGCACCACCGACCTCCATCGCGCATGGCGCGTGGGGGAGGCGCTGGAGGCGGGCATGGTCGGCCTGAACACGGGTGCGATCAGCCTGGCGATGGCGCCGTTCGGCGGGATCAAGCAATCGGGCCTTGGCCGGGAAGGCGGGGCCGAGGGGCTGGAGGAATATCTGGAGACCAAGGCGCTCCACTGGACCGGGCTCGGCTAGGCTCGCTATAGCCGGCCGGGCGATGGGAAGGACCGGCAGGCACATGGTAGCAGCAACAGGCGTGGCGCCGACCGATCCGCGCACGGTCATCGACGGCAATCCCATGACCACGCGCCAGTGGATCGTGGTCGCGCTGATGACGCTGCTGAACGCGCTCGACGGTTTCGACGTGCTCGCCAGCGCCTTTGCTGGGCCGGGCATCCGGCAGGAATGGGGCCTGCCGCCCGACGCGCTGGGTGTGGTGCTGTCCGCCGAACTGGTCGGCATGGGTCTGGGATCGCTGTTTCTGGGCGGGCTGGCGGACCAGCTGGGCCGGCGCACGATGCTGCTGTCATGCCTGCTGGTGATGACCGCCGGGATGTTCATGGCCGCCTTTGTCGGCAGCGTGCCCGAACTGATCGCCTGGCGGCTGCTGACCGGGCTGGGCATCGGGGGCATGCTGGCGGCGACCAACGCGGTCACCGCCGAATGCACCAGCCGGGCGGCGCGGGCGCAGGCGCTGGCGATCTATGTCATCGGCTACCCGCTGGGCGCGGTGATCGGCGGCTTCGCGGCACAGGGCTGGCTGCTGGTGGAATATGACTGGCGCGCGGTGTTCCTGTTCGGCGGCGCGGCGACCGCGGCGATGATCCCGTTGACCGTGCTGCTGGTGCCCGAGACGCCGGCCTTCTTCGCCGCCAAGCGCCCGCCTGATGCCCTTGCCCGCATCAACCGGTCGCTCCGCAGCCTGCGCCAGCCGCCCATCGCGGACCTGCCCCCGCCGCCCCCCGCCCACGCCCGGCCGCGCGCCAGCGACGTACTGGCGAAGCCAGCGCTGCGCCGGGTCACCGTGCTGCTCTCGCTCGGCTATATGTGCCACACGCTGACCTTCTACTTCATCCTGAAATGGGCGGTGACGATCGTCGCCGATGCGGGCTTCAGCCAGCCGGAGGCCGCCAGCGTGCTGACCTGGGCCAATATCGGCGGGGCGATCGGCGGGACGCTGTTCGGCCTGTTCCTGCGGCGGTTCGACATCAAGGGGCCGACGATCGCCGCATCGCTGCTGGGCGCCGCGGCGGTGGTCGGCTTCGGCACGGGGGCGGACAGCCTGTGGGGCTGGCGCGCGCTGACCTTCGCGTCGATGTTCTTCCTCAACGCCGCCATCGTGGGCTATTACGCCGCCTTCGCCCGCGGCTTCCCCGCCTATGCCCGCGGCACCGGCAGCGGCATCGCACTGGGCGTCGGCCGCGCCGGCGCCGCCGCTTCCCCGATCGTCGCCGGCCTGCTGTTCACCGCGCTGGGCGACGCCGAGCTGCCGGTGGTGGCCGCGATCATGGCAGTCGGTGCGGTATGCGGCGCGGCGCTGCTGTGGCTGCTGCCCCTGACCGACCCCGAACAGGACGAAGCCATCCCATGACGATCGAGACAATCAGCACCGCGCGTAGCCATGGCGGCGTGCAGGGCGTATATGGCCACACCAGCAGCGCGACCGGCACGCCGATGACCTTCGCCGTCTACGTCCCGCCGCATGAACCCGGCGCCAAACTGCCGGTGCTGTTCTATCTGTCGGGCCTCACCTGCACGCATGCCAATGTGATGGACAAGGGCGAGTACCGCGCCGCCTGCGCCGCGCACGGCATCATCCTGGTCGCGCCCGATACCTCGCCCCGCGGCGACGGGGTGGCCGACGATCCGGCGTGGGACATGGGCCAAGGCGCCGGCTTCTACGTCGATGCGACACAGGCGCCATGGGCGCCGCATTTCTGCATGAAGACCTATGTGGACGAGGAACTGCCCGCGCTGGTCGCCACGCATTTCCCGGCGGACATGGCGCGGCAGGGCATCTTCGGCCATTCGATGGGCGGGCACGGCGCGCTGACGGTGGCGCTGCGCAATCCCGGCCGGTTCCGATCGACCAGCGCCTTCGCCCCGATCTCCAGCCCGCTCGATTGCCCGTGGGGCGACAAGGCGCTGACCGGCTATCTGGGGCCAGATCGCGCCGCCTGGCGCCCCTACGATGCCTGCGCGCTAATTGACGATGGCGCCCGCCTGCCCGAACTGCTGGTGGACCAGGGCACGGCCGACAATTTCCTGGATGAACAGCTGAAGCCTCATTTGCTGCAGGCCGCGTGCGAGCGGGCGGGCATTCCGGCAACGATCCGGCTGCAGCCGGGTTATGATCATTCCTACTTCTTCATCTCCAGCTTCATGGCCGATCATGTCGCCTGGCACGCGGAAAGGCTGAACGCATGATGCCCCCCATGACTCTCGGCGTGGTCCTGGCCGGTGGGCTGTCCACCCGCTTCGGCAGCGACAAGGCGCTGGCCGAGTATCAGGGCCACACGCTGCTCGCCCATGCGGTCGACCTGCTGAGCGGCTGGTGCGAGCATGTGATCGTCGCCGGGCGGGCGGAGGCGCCCGCCCCGACCGTGCCCGACCATCCGCGATCCGGCATGGGCCCGCTCGGCGGCCTCCTCGCGGGCCTGCGCCATGCGCAGGACGAGGGCTATGCCGGCGTGCTGACGATCGGCGTCGATACGCTGGACCTGCCGGCCGACCTGCCGGCGCTGCTGGGGCCGGCCCCCGCCTACCTCGCGACGCAGCCGGTCGTCGGCCATTGGCGCCCCGCCGATGCGCTGCTGCTGGAGGAGCTGCTGGCCGGCGATGGCAGCCATGCGATGATGGCCTTCGTCGAGGCATGCGGTGCGCGCCCCGTGACGCTGCCGGCCTCCCCCGCCAACATCAACACGCCCGCCGACCTCGCCCAGCTGGAGCAGCGGGGTGGCGGTTGAACACCGCGCCGACGGCACCACCCGCGCAATAGACCGGGCCTTCGTGCCGGAGGCGCCGGTCGCGCTGGAATTCAACGGCCTGTCCTACGCCGTGATGATGGCGACGCCGGCCGACCTTACCGACTTCGCGCTCGGCTTCGCGTTGACGGAGGGGTTGGCCGGCGATCCGCGGGACGTGACCGACCTTGCCGTGGCGGAGGTGCCCGCCGGCTGGATCGTGCGGGCGCAGCTGGCCGGCCTCGGCATCGCGCAACTGACCGACCGGGTGCGCGCGCGGGTGGCCGAAAGTTCGTGCGGCCTGTGCGGGATCGAGAACCTGGAGGCGGTCGCCCGCCCCCTGCCGCCGGTCGCCGCGCACAACGCCATCCCGCCCACCGCCATCTTCGCCGCGCTGGCGGCGCTGCGCGATCACCAGCCGCTGACCCGCGCCACCGGCGCCGCCCATGCCGCCGCCTTGTGCGAGGCGGACGGCACGATCATCGCCGTGCGGGAAGATGTCGGCCGGCACAATGCGCTCGACAAGCTGGTCGGCGCGCTCGCCGCCACCGGGCAGTCGGCCGCATCGGGGTTCGTGCTGTCCACCGCGCGCTGTTCGTACGAGATCGTGGAGAAGGCGGTGCGCGCGGGTGCGACGACGCTGGTCACCATCTCCCTGCCCACCAGCCTGGCGGAGGCGCGCGCCCGTGCTGCCGGCCTCACCCTGTGGAGCCTGGCGCGTCCCGACAGCGTGTTGGAAGTGGTGAAGGGGTCAGCGCGCGCGGGCTAGTCGCCGGCCGGCATGCTCCGCCACCTTGCTGCGCACGTCGCGCAGCCACTTGGATGGCGAACGGCGCGGGATGCCGAAGATGCGGCCCATCTCCTCCCGACTGACGGCGAGTTCCGCCGGAGCCTTCTTCTCCAGCCCGTGCGCCACCAGCCGGGCGAACAGATCGGGGAAGCCGCTGCGCTTTTCCGCCGGCAGGTGCCAGATGGCCAGCCGCTCGTCCCCCGGCACCACGTCGTGATACTTGAAGGTCGTCCACATGCGCTTGATGAAGGCGTCACCGTTGCCCAGCGGATAGCCGTCGATGATATAGAGCAGGCTCAGCAGATGCGCCTCCTCCTTGGGTGCGTCCGGTTCACCCGCCAGGATCGCCTGCCACAGCGGCGGCACCTGTTCGGCGATGCGCCGCATCGCGGGCAGCGTGGCGCAGAAGATCTCCCCGCCACAATAGACGATCGTGTCCTGCACCGGCCCGCCATGGCGCGCCATGAAGCGGGCCAGATCCTCCCGCATGACGCCGTTGATCGGCGTGCCGGCGGGGTAGGCGTCGAGATCGTGGACATAGCTGACCACGCCGTCTGCCAGCACCTGCCGTTCCAGCGGCTGGGCCGGGGAAGTCCACACGACGTCCGAATCCAGGATCACGGCGGATGGCCAGCGGCCGCTGTTCGCGCAGAAATCGATGATGTCGAAGATGTAGAACTGGTTGCCCCAGCTATCCACGCGACCGAGCGGGATGCGGTAGGTGATAGGGACATGGATCACCTCCACCTCCCAACGGGCGAACAGGGCGGCGATGTCCACGCCGTCCACGCTGGGGAGGTCGGTGTTGGTGAAGAAGGCGTGCGGATTGTGCGGGTTGTGCGCCAGGCTGGTGGCGTAGAACGTGACCACGCACCGCCAGTAGATCGCCTTCGCCCCGGCATCGGCCGAATTGCCGCCGATCTGCGGGAACCACGTGCCTTCACCCTGCTGGTCTGCGACGAACCACGTCGCCACAAGCATGTCGTGCATCACGCCCCCATCAAAGCATCGGCCGATCCGCGACGTTGCCTACACCGCCGCCGCGTCTTCTGCCAGTCTTCGCAGCTGCACAATCAGCGCCGCAGCAGGTACACCGCGTATTCCGCCCGCCAGTTTGCGCCGCCTGGCCCGATCTCCCGATCATGCGCGAAGAACCAGCGGCGTTCCGTGGTGACGTTCAACTGCGCGAGCAATTCGTCGAAATCGCCGACGGTCAGGTGGTGGATGTTCTGCGTCTCGTACCAGGTGACCGGCAGGTGCCGCGTTACCGGCATCCGGCCCCGCCACAGCAGCGCCATGCGGTTGCGCCAGTGTGCGAAGTTGGGGAAGCTGACAAAGGCGTGATCGCCGATCCGCAGCAGCTGATCCAGCAACAGGTCCGGCCGGCGCGCAGTCTGCAGTGTCTGCGACAGGATGGCATAGTCGAACGCCCTGTCGGGGTAATCGGCGAGATCGCGGTCGGCGTTGCCCTGCACCGCGGACAGGCCGCGCGCGACGCAGCGTTCCACCGCGACGGGGTCAATCTCCAGCCCGCGGGCATCGACCTGCCGGCTCGCCTGCAGCTCCGCCATCAACTCCCCCTCGCCGCAGCCGACATCCAGCACGCGGGTGCCGGGCGCGACATGGCGGGCGATCACGGCAAGGTCCGGACGCAGGCTCATGCGAAGGCTGCCGGATCGACGCGAACCATCAACCGCTCCGGATGGGGGTGCGCCGTCCAGCCATGCGCGGCGTAGAGCGCGTGGGCGTCGGCGGTGAACAGCACCCAGCGGCGCAGGCCCTGCAGGTCGGGATGGGCGTGCAGCCAGTCCAGCATGGCATGGCTTAGGCCGCGCCCACGATGCTCCTCCAGCACATAGACGTCCGCGAGATAGGCCATGGTGGTGTAGTCGGTGACGACCCGCGCCATCGCCACCTGCGCATCACCGTTAAATACCGCCACGCACAGACTGTTGCGGATACCCTTCGCCACGATGTCGAAGGCGATGCCGGGCGACCAGTAGCTGCGCGTCAAATAGGCGTGCGCCGCCACTGCATCGATCCGGGCCTGATCGCCGATGATCTCGTACCCGGCGGGAAGCTCGGTCATTCCAGGAAGCCCTTCACCACGCGGTCCAGTGCCGGCACGTCCAGCAGGAAGCTGTCATGGCCATAAGGGGCGCTCAGCTCCACGAAGCTGACCGCGGCGGCGGCGGCGTTCAGCGCGTGCACCACCGCGCGCGATTCGGCAGTGGGGTACAGCCAGTCGGTGTCGAAGCTGACGACGCAGAACCGCGCCCGCGTGCCGGCAAAAGCGTCCGCCAGCCTGCCGCCATGCTCCTCCGCCAAGTCGAAATAGTCGGTGGCGCGGGTGATGTAGAGGTACGAATTGGCATCGAACCGGTCGGTGAATGCGAGGCCCTGGTGCCGGAGGTAGCTTTCCACCTGGAAATCTGCGTCGAAGCCGAACGAACGCCCACCCGCCGTGCCGTCCAGCCGCGCCTGGTAGCGGCGGCCGAACTTGCCGGTGAGGCCGGCTTCCGACAGGTAGGTGATGTGCGCCGCCATGCGGGCGACCGACAGCCCCTTGTCCGGCGAACGGCCGGTGCCGTAATATTCGCCGCCCTGCCAATCGGGATCGGCCATGATCGCCTGCCGGCCGACCTCGTGGAAGGCGATGTTCTGCGCGGAATGGCGCGCGGTGGTGGCGATGGCCATGATCCGCCCGGCGCGATCGGGGAAATTGGCCGCCAGGCTCAACGCCTGCATGCCGCCCATCGACCCGCCGACGACACCGTGCAGCCGCTCGATCCCCAGCGCGTCCAGCAGGCCGATTGTGCCGCGCACCATGTCGCGGATGGTGATGACGGGGAAGCGCATGCCATAGGGCAGGCCATCGTCGGGGTGCGGCGCGGACGGCCCGCTCGACCCCATGCAGCTGCCGATGACATTGGCGCAGATCACGAAGAAGCGGTCGGTGTCGATCGGCTTGCCCGGCCCAACCATCCGTGCCCACCAGCCCGGCTTGCCGGTGATCGGATGCTGGCTGGCGAGGTGCTGGTCACCGGTCAGCGCGTGCGGCACCAGCACGGCATTGCCGCGATCCGGCGCCAGAGTGCCGTAGGTCTCGTAAGCGATGGTGACGCCATGCAGCACCTGCCCGCTGTCGAGCGGGAGGGGATGGGGCAGCTGCAGGCTGGTGAGAGGCAGGGGGCGCGCGGTCGCCATTTCGCGCGCCGACTTGGGCGCTGGCACGCGGGCTGTCAATCGGCGCGCAAGGTGACTATGCGGTGGCGCCGTGACCGATCCCATGCCCTCGCAGCCGACCGCCCCGCAGATGAAGCCGTGGATCGCCGCGATCCACGCCTATGTCCCCGGCCGCAGCGCCGGGGCGGACGGGCGCCCACTGGTGAAGCTGTCCGCGAACGAGAACCCGCTCGGCACCAGCCCCGCCGCCGATGCAGCGCGGGCGGATGCGGGACCGGCGCACCTCTACCCCGATCCGGACTCGACCGCGTTGCGCACGGCCATCGCGGAACTGCACGGCCTGCACCCGGCGCGCATCGTATGCGGCACCGGTTCGGGCGAGCTGCTGACGCTGGCCGCCAGTGCCTTCGCCGGGCCGGGGGACGAGGTCTTGTATGTCCGCTATGGCTTTTCGCTCTACCCCATCGCCGCGCAGCGTTGCGGCGCGACCCCGGTGGAGGCGCCCGATGCCGATTACGGCACCGATGTCGATGCGCTGCTGGCCTGCGTGACGGAGCGGACGCGCGTGGTGTTCGTCGCCAACCCGAACAATCCCACGGGCAGCTACCTCCATGCAGGCGAGATCGCGCGGCTGCATGCCGGGCTGCCCCCGCATGTGCTACTGGTGCTAGACCAGGCCTATGCCGAATATGTCGCGCCGGACGATGACGATTTCGGGCTGGCGCTCGCCGCCGCGCAGAACAACGTGCTGGTGACGCGCACCTTCGCGAAGGCGTATGGGCTGGCGGGGGAGCGGGTCGGCTGGGGCTATGGCGCGCCGGCGGTGATCGACGCGTTGAACCGCATTCGCGGGCCGTTCAACGTCAATCGCGGGGCGCAGGCCGTTGCCCTGGCAGCTCTGGCTGACCAGGATTTCGTGCGCCGCTCGCGCGAGCACAACGCGGCGGAACGCGCCCGCTTCGTCGCGGCGATCGTGGCGCTCGGCAATCATGGCCTGCGCGCCGTGCCGAGCGAGGCGAACTTCGTGCTGGTACTGTTCGAAGGCCGGCTGACCGCGGCCGACGCGCTGGCCGGACTGGCGGAGCAGGGCTACATCGTGCGCCACCTGCCCGGGCAGGGCCTGCCGCATGGCCTCCGGATTACGATCGGCACGGCGGAGCAGATGGATGCGATCGCCGGCATCCTGACCCGGCTGGCGGATGCGGCGGCATGAGCATCGGCCATGTTGCGATCATCGGCCTGGGGCTGATCGGCGGCTCGGTCGGCCTCGCCATCCAGCGCTTCCTGCCGGGTGTCGTCACCAGCGGGCATGATGCCGACCCCGACGTGCGCCGCCGCGCCACCGAGCTGGGGCTGGTGGCGCAGATGCACGACACCGCCGCCGAGGCTGTGGCCGGGGCGGACCTCGTAATCCTGTGCGTGCCGGTGGGCGCGATGGGCGCGGCGGCGGCGGCCATGCTGCCGGGCTTGCGCCCCGATACGATCATCAGCGATGTCGGCGGGTCCAAGGTGACGGTGACGCAGGCGCTGCAGGCCGCCCTGCCCGGCCGCTGCATCATCCCCGCGCATCCCGTCGCGGGTACGGAGAACAGCGGGCCGGAAGCGGGCTTCGCCACCCTGTTTCAGCAGCGCTGGTGCATCGTGACCCCACCGGCCGACGCTCCTGCGGACAAGGTGGCGGAACTGGTCGCCCTGTGGGAAGCGCTGGGCGCGCTGGTCGAATGCATGGACGCGGCGCATCACGACATGGTGCTGGCCGTCACCAGCCATATCCCGCACCTGATCGCCTATACCATCGTCGGCACCGCCAGCGATCTGGAGCAGGTGACCCGTAGCGAGGTCATCAAGTTTTCCGCGGGCGGCTTCCGCGACTTCACCCGTATCGCCGCCAGCGATCCCACCATGTGGCGTGACGTCTTCCTGAACAATCGCGACGCGGTGCTGGGGATGCTCGACACGTTCCTGACCGACCTCGCGCTGATGCGAGAAGCGATTCGCGCCGGTGACGGGCAGACGATGTTCGACCTGTTCACCCGCACCCGGTCGGTGCGTCGCTCCATCGTGGCCTTCGGGCAGGACGATGCACGACCTGATTTCGGCCGCAGCGACCACGGCAAGGGCGGCTGATCGGCGGCGGACACGAAAAACCCCCGTCCCGGGGGCTGTGGGACGGGGGTTCCGTTTTCGAGCGTTCGTCACGCTTCGCAAGACGCTAGTGGCAAGCAGCAGGGCAACAGGGGGGAAACCTGCCGCGCCGCGCCTTGTTCATTCGTTATAGGCCGCAGGGCTTGCGGCAGGATGAATGAGGCGGCTGTGGGTGTTACGATATGTTGCCCCCGATCAAGGGCGCCTATCAGCGCCGCTGGGAACGCCGGGGATCGTTATAGGTGAAGGTGCGGTCCGGCACGTTCATGCCATACCGCTGATTCGACAGGCGCACCGTGGTGCGCGTGTTCTGGGCATCCAGCGCCACCCAGCTGGTCAGTTCCAGCCCGCCCGGCGCACCGGCATCGCGGGTGAAGACCAGCGTGATCGTGCCGTATTCGGGCTTCGCCGGATCCTTCACCTCCACGCTGAGCACGTTGGGATTGCCGGTCGGCACCAGCCGGCCATAGCGGCGCACGTCGCGATTGGGGTCGAGCAGCGCGCCCAGCGGCGAATTGCTGATCGGCCAGCGCTGCACCTGCCGGACGTCGTAATCGACCAGCGTCAGCGCGCGGCCGTCCGACACGACCAGCATGTTGACGTCGCGGCTGTACTGGAAACGGATGCGGCCCGGCCGCTTCAGCGTCAGCGTGCCGTTGACGGTGCGCCCGGCGCGATCGGTCTGGGTGAAGTCGGCCTGCATGGTGCTGATCGCACGCAGCGCGGCGACGACCTGATCCCGCTGATCCACCCTGTTCTGGGCAATCGCGGGGGCAGTGGGGGCGAGAACCGCCACGGGGGCCGCCAGCGCGAAGGCGGCGGCGGACAGCAGGAAAGTACGGGTGATCATGGGTGCGGCCCTGTGCTTCGCGCTTTGAACCGCACCTGAATCCTTGCCGCGGCGGGGTATTCCCGTCGCAGCCGGCAGATTACTTGATCTTGCCTTCCTTGAACTCGACATGCTTCTTCGCGACCGGATCGTACTTGCGGAAGGTCATCTTCTCGGTCGTGTTGCGCGGGTTCTTCTTGGTGACATAGAAGAAACCGGTGTCGGCCGTGGAGTTCAGCCGGATCTTGACGGTTGCGGGCTTCGCCATGGGTCCAATTCCGTAAACTTGAGGCAGCGGGGGCGCCCCGCCAAAACAGTACGGGCGACGCATGGAAGCGCCGCCCATCGGGCGCGCCTGTGCTGCAAGGGCCGCCGTGAGTCAAGGAAAAGCGGCTACCACTCCACCTTGCCGCGGTTCGCCTTCACCGTGCCACGGGCCTTCTTGCCGGCGAGGCGCGCCGTCTTGCCCACGCGGTTCACCCGGCTCTTCGCCCGCGTCTTGGGCGCGACCAGCGCCTCCGCGATCAGCGCGGCCAACCTCTCCCGCGCGTCGGCCCGATTCGCCTCCTGCGTCCTGAAGCGCCGGGCATCGATCAGGATGTCGCCGCGCGCGCTCAGCCGGCTGCCCGCCAGCCCCTTCAACCGGTGGAAGACCTCCGGCGCCAGCCGCAATTGGTAGATGTTGACGCGCAGCTGCACCGCGCTCGCCACCTTGTTGACGTTCTGCCCGCCCGGCCCGCTGGCGGTGACGAAGCTTTCGCTCGCCAGCGCCAGCGCGCGGGCGACGACGTCATCCATCGGCGAAGCCCAGCGCGACGAAGTCGTGCGGCAGCGGGGCGATGGCCGCCGCCGGGTCTTTGCCCTCGCGCGGCATGATCAGCGCCGCGGCATGCAGCAGGGTGCGCCGCGCGCTGCCCTTCTGGCCATAGACCGGGTCACCCAGCAGGGGGATGCCGATGCCGCTCGCCGCATGGACGCGGATCTGGTGTGTGCGGCCGGTTTCCGGCAGGAACTCCACCAGGGTGCGGCCGCCCTGCACGTCCAGCACGCGCCAGCGAGTCAGCGCCGGCTTGCCCTTCTTCGCCGGGATCATCCGCCAGCCGCCTTCCGCGCTGCTGATCTTGGAAAGGTTCAGCTCGACCACGCCCTCCTGCTCGGTCGGCACGCCCGCCAGCACGCCAAGGTAGCGCTTCACCGGCAGTCGCGCCTCGAACGCGGCGGCGAACCGCTTCAACGCCTTGGGATTGCGTGCCAGCAACAGGCAGCCGGAGGTATCGGTGTCCAGCCGATGCACGGCGGCGGGCGGCCGCTGGAACCCCAGCCGCAGCCCGTCCAGATGGTCGGTCAGCGCCGGTCCGCCGGCGCGCGGCCGGTCCATGGACAGGCCGGCAGGCTTGTCGATGATCAGGGCCTCGGCATCTTCGAACAGGATCGGCAGGGTCATGGCGGCGCCCTTAACAGCCTTTTCGCAGGACCGATATGCCGGGCGCGGGCGTTGCACGCGCATGACCGATCCGACCCAGCCCATGCGCCTCGGCTTCCCCGTGAAGGTGATGGGGCGCCCCGGCATCAAGACGCAGGACACCCGCCGCTGGCAGAAGGATCCGCACCTCAAATGCTCGCTGGAGCTGCTGGACAAGGTGCTGGACTACCTCGCGAAGGTCCGGATCGACATGTACCGGCTGTCGTCGGACATCGCGCCCTACGCCACGCACCCGGACATGCCGCAGTTCCATTCCATGGTGGCGGAATCCGATGCGGAGCTGCGGGCGTTCGGCGCCAAGGCGAAAAGCCTGGGTATCCGCCTGTCGTTCCACCCCAGCCAGTACGTACTGCTGAACTCGCCGGACCCGGACCTGACGGCCAAGAGCATCTGGGACCTGTCCAGCCAGGCCGAGATGCTCGACCGGATGGAGCTGGATGACGAGGCGGTGATGATCACCCATGTCGGCGGCGTCTATGGCGATCCGGAAGCGTCGCGGGCCCGCTGGATCGAAGGCTGGGACAAGTGCCCGGAACATGTGCGCCGCCGTCTGGTGCTGGAAAACGACGACATCCGCTTTTCCGCCGCCGACGCGCTGTGGATCCACGAACGTACCGGCGTGCGGCTGGTGTTCGACTACCAGCATTTCTGGTGCCTCAATCCCGAACGGCTGGAAATCCGCGACACGTTCGAGAAGTTCATCAACACCTGGCCCGACGGCTGCCGGCCCAAGATGCACTTCTCTTCGCCGCGCACGGAACTGCGGGAGATCAAGCAGAAGATCGTGGCGGGGAAGAAGCCGAAGAAGGGCGAGCTGCTGCTCAACAAGCCCAAGCCCGGCGCCCGCATCAAGACGGTGCTGCGCCCGCCGGTCTGGACCGGCCATGCCGACTTCACCAATCCGTTCGAATTCGCCACCTTCATGCGCATGGCGGAAGGCCTCGTGTTCGACGTCATGCTGGAGGGCAAGAGCAAGGACCTGTCGCTGCTGCGCTTGCGCGGCGACCTCGTCCGCTACGCCCCCGACGTCGCCGCGCGCTTCGGCATCACCGACGCCGCCCTGGCGGACGAGGCGCTGGTGGAGGCGAACGCCGATGCGGAGGACGAGGCCGATGTGGACGAGGGGCTGGCGGAAGCGGCGGAGTAGGCGATTGTCAAAGGGCGGGTCAGGCGGCTAAGGGGCCGTCATTCGCAAGGACCCGGTGAGATTCCGGGTGGCTATTCCGGCCGCCGATCCGCCGGACAACAACATGCACGATCGCCCGTGATGCGCCACTCCCCGTGGTGGCGCCCGTGCCCTGTTGTGGACTTCGCCGATGATTATCGATCTGCCCGCCTATCGCCGCCAGTGGTTCACTGGCGCCGCCGCCGCCCGCGCCGACATCCTGGCCGGCATCGTCGTCGCGCTGGCGCTGATTCCGGAGGCGATCGGCTTCTCGATCATCGCCGGGGTCGATCCGCGCGTCGGCCTCTATGCCTCCGTCGTGATCGCCATCACCATCTCGCTGATCGGCGGGCGGCCCGGCATGATCTCGGCCGCGACCGCCGCGGTCGCGGTGCTGGTGGGACCGCTGGTGCGCGATCACGGCGTCGAGTACCTGCTCGCCGCCACGATCCTGATGGGCGTGATCCAGATCGTTGCCGGGCTGCTGCGCTTCCACCTGGCGATGCAGTTCGTGTCGCGATCGGTCATCACCGGCTTCGTCAACTCGCTCGCCATCCTGACCTTCCTGGCCCAGGTGCCGCAACTGGTCGGCGTCACATGGCAGACCTACGCGCTGGTCGCGGGCGGGCTCGCCATCATCTACGGCATGCCGCGCCTGACCCGCGCGGTACCATCCACGCTGATCGCGGTCGTGGTGCTGAGCGTGATCAGCATCTGGTTGGGGCTGCCGGTCAACACGGTGGGGCAGATGGGCCAGTTGCCCGATGGCCTGCCCAGCCTTGCCCTGCCCAGCGTGCCGCTGACCCTGGAAACGCTGCGCCTCATCCTGCCCTATTCGCTGACCATGGCGGTGGTCGGGCTGCTGGAATCACTGCTGACCGCGCAGATCATCGACGACATGACCGACACGGGCAGCGACAAGCGGCAGGAATGCGCGGGGCAAGGCGGCGCCAGCATCGTCGCCGCCCTGTTCGGCGGGATGGGCGGCTGCGCGGTGATCGGGCAATCCATCATCAACGTCACCGCCGGCGGGCGGAGTCGATTGTCGACCTTCGTCTCGGGCGCGTTCCTGCTGTTCCTGCTGGCGGCGCTCGGCCCGCTGGTGGGGCGCATCCCCATGGCGGCGCTGGTGGCGGTGATGATCATGGTGTCGATCGGCGCGTTCAGCTGGAACTCGATCCCCAATCTGCGCCGCCACCCGGCCACCTCGTCCGCGGTCATGCTGACGACGATGGGCGTGGTCGTCGCTACCCGCGACCTGTCGCTGGGCGTGCTGGCGGGCGTGCTGCTGTCCGGCATCTTCTTCGCCGGCAAGGTGCAACGGATGTTCCGGGTCGAGCGGGAACTGTCAGCCGACGGGGCGCAGGCGACCTACCGTGTGGCAGGCAACATCTTCTTCGCCTCCGTCGACCGCTTCACCCGCGCCTTCCAGGGCGCGGAGCCTGCCCGGCAGGTGCTGATCGACGTCACCGCCGCGCATTTCTGGGACATCTCGGCTGTCGGCGCGCTCGACCGGATCGTGGACCGGCTGCGGCGGGAGGGGCGCGAGGTCACCGTCACCGGCTACAACCGCGCCAGCGCCGACCTGGTCGACCGCTTCGCGCTGCACGACAAGACGGGCGTGGAGCTCGGCGCCACGCCGCACTGAGCCTTACGCCAGCGCCGCGCCGATCCGCCGCATCGCCTCTGCCAGTACCACCTCGTCCGCGGCGAAGCTGATGCGGAAGCCGAACGGCCCGGCGAAGGCGCTGGCCGCGACCACCGCCACGCCATGTTCCAGCAGGTGCAGCGCCAGCGCGTTGTCATCCCCGCCGAACCGGTCCGCCAGCGGCGCGGCATCGACCAGGCAATAGAACGCCCCGTCCGGCACGGGCGTGGACAGGCCAGGCACCGCGTTCACCGCCGCCACCACCTGATCCCGCCGCCGCCGGAAGACCTCCCGCCACTGGCCGAGGAAGTCCTGCGGCCCGGCGAACGCCGCCACCGCCGCCGCCTGGCTGATGGAGGCGGGATTGCCGCAGGCGTTGGATTGCAACCGGCCCATCGCCTCGATCAGCCAGGCGGGTCCGGTGGCGACGCCGATGCGAAAACCGGTCATCGCGTGGCTCTTGGACACGCCCGACACGGTCAGGACGCGGTCCGCCAGATCGGGATGCCGCGCGGCCAACGTCACGTGCGGGGCACCGGTGTAGATCAGCGGAGCGTAGATGTCGTCGGACAGGACCAGCACGTGCGGGTAGCGGCGCAGCACGTCCGCCACCTCGTCCAGCATGGCCGCAGGGAACACCGCGCCGGTCGGATTGCCGGGGCTGTTCAGCAGCAGCCAGCGGGTACGCGGCGTGACCAGCGCCTCCAACTCCGCACCGGTAAAGCGGAAGCCATCCGCCGCGCGCGTTTCCAGCAGCACGACCGTGCCCCCGGCGAAGCGGACCATCTGCGGGTAGGACACCCACCATGGCGCGGGCACGATCACCTCGTCCCCCGGTCCTACGGTGGCGGCCAGCGCCTCGAAGATCGCCTGCTTGCCGCCGGCCGTCACGATCACCTGCGCCGGATCGGTGGGTAGGCCCAGGTCGCGCGCGAAATGCTCCGCCGCCGCGCGCTTCAGCGCCAGCGTGCCGGTCACGGGGGTGTAGCGGGTGTCGCCCGCGTCCAGCGCTGCATGCGCTGCGGCCAGCACATGCGGCGGGGTGGCGAAGTCCGGCTCCCCCACGGACAGGCTGATGATGTCGCGCCCCTCCGCCCGGAGCGCACTGGCCCGGTCGGTCATCGCGGTGGTCGGGCTGGCGGCGATGCGCGAAAGCGCGGGGCTGAGGCGGTCGGTCATAGGAGGCGTGCCGGCACTAGCCCGCGCAGGGCATTGCCGAGGAGGAAGCCGCCGGCAAGATCGTCCAGCGTCAGCGCGCCTTCGGTGGCGCGGCCTTCCTCCAGCAGCGCGCGCCGGGCGATGCCGGGCAGCAGGCCATGCGCCAGCGGCGGGGTCAGCAGCCGACCGTCCCGCTCGACGAAGATGCTGGTGAAGCTGCCCTCCGTCACGAAGCCGTCGGGCCGCACCAGCACCGCCTCTTGCGCCCCTGCCTCACGGGCTACGGTCAGCGCGTCGGCGTAGAAGCCGCGATCACTGGTCTTGTGCCGCAGCCGCCAGTCGCCGGGATCGACCGGCAGCGGCAAGGCCAGCACCGGCACGGGTTCGCCCAGCGGGCTCGGCAACGGCGCGCTCGTGACGGCCAGCGCGCCCGAACGGGCCAGCACCAGCCGCAGCCGCGCAGGCGCCGCCAGATGCGCTGCCGCGTGTTCCACCGCTGCAGCGATGGCCTCCCGGTCACAGGCGAAGCCAAGCGCTGCCGCGCTCCGCTCCAGCCGGTCGAGATGCAGGCCGAGCAGCGCGACCCCGCCATCGGGTGCGAAGCGCATGGTCTCGATCAGATCGTGCCCGCCCGCGCGCCCGCGCAGGAAGCCGGCCTTGACCTGGGTCTCCCGCCATTCACTCATGCCGTCGCTGTCGGCGACAATCGCCCCGCCCACGCCCGCCACCGCCTGGTGCCGCCCGTTCTCCCCCGGCGTCAGCCGCACGGTGCGGATCGCGACGGAAAAGCTGGCCCGATCCGGCCCGATCAGCCCGATGGCGCCGCAATAGGGGCCACGCGCGTCGGGCTCGACCTCTCCGATCAGCTCCATCGCGCGGATCTTGGGCGCGCCGGTGATCGATCCGCAGGGAAACAGCGCGCGCAGCACGTCCGCCGCGCCCTGCCCCGGCGCCAGCGTGGCCGTCACGGTGGAGGTCATCGCGTGCAGCGTGGGATAGGTCTCCACCGCGAATGCGTCACTGACCGCTACGCTGCCCGCCGCCGCCACGCGGGCGAGGTCGTTGCGCAGCAGGTCCACGATCATCAGGTTCTCCGCCCGCTCCTTGGCGGAAGCGGCCAGTTCGGCGGCGAGCGCCGCGTCCTCGCCTGCGTCACGCCCGCGCGGGCGGGTGCCCTTCATCGGCCGGGCGGTGATCGCATCGCCTTCTACGGCGAAGAACAGTTCCGGGCTGCAACTGAGCAACCAGTGACTGCCGTCGAACACCAGCGCCCCATGCGCGCCCCTCGCCTCCGCCCGCAGCGCGGCGTAGAGCGCGAACGGATCGCCGGTCGCGCCGCCCGCCAGCGGGACGGTCAGGTTCGCCTGGTAGATGTCGCCGGCGCGGATCGCCTCCTGCAGCCGGTCGAACGCCTGGAGGTAATCGCCGATGGGACGCGCCGGCTCCAGCGGGCCGATCGTCGCCGGCAGGTCGCTACCGATGCCGCTGTCCTGCCCGTCCAGCCAGCCCGGCACATCCGCGATCGCCTCACCGCCAACGAACAGGCCGAACCACGCCAGCGGCCCCGCCGCGCCGCTTCGCGCAGGGGCGCTGTCCGCCAGTCGCGGCTCCAGCGCCAGTCCGGCCTCGTAGGCGAGATAGCCCGCCAGCGTCCCGCCCTGCCCCTGCCGTGCAGAATCGGCGGCGGCGAGCACCGGCAGCACCTCGTCGGCCGTGCGGGCGACGAACACCTGCACCGGGTCGCGCAGCAGCACCGCGCCCGCGCCATTGTCGCGGGCATCGTCCAGCAGCACGAAGGGGTGGGAGGCGGCCATGGGCACGATGCTCTAGCCGCAATTGCCCGCATGTCTATCATACTGGCAGGCAGGGCGCGGAGAAGGAGCGACAAGGCATGGCAGACGGCATCTTCATCGGCTCTGCGGACGGCGGCGAACGGCAGGTGCTGGACCTGTCACGCGCCAATCGCCACGGCCTGATCGCGGGCGCGACCGGCACCGGCAAGACGGTGACGTTGCAGAGTTTGGCGGAGGATTTCAGCCGCGCCGGCGTGCCGGTGTTCCTGGCCGACGTGAAGGGCGACCTGTCCGGCATCGCCATGCCCGGCAGCCCGACGGCCCGCAGCGCAGCAGCGCTGGAGGCGCGCGCGGCGGAGCTGGGCGTTATCGACTATGCCTACGAGCCCGCGCCGGCGGTGCTGTGGGACCTGTGGGGCGAACAGGGGCACCCGGTCCGCACCACGGTAAGCGAGATGGGCCCGCTGCTGCTCGCCCGCCTGCTCGACCTCAACGACACGCAGGAAGGCGTGCTGAACATCGTCTTCCGCTTCGCCGACGAGGAAGGCCTGCTGCTGCTCGACATGGCGGACCTGCGCGCCATGCTGGCCCATGCGGCGGACAATGCGAAGGAACTGTCCGCCCGCTACGGCAACGTCACCCGCGCCAGCGTCGGCGCGATCCAGCGGCAATTGCTGGCGCTGGAATCGCAGGGCGGCGACATGTTCTTCGGGGAGCCGGCGCTGGAGATCGAGGACTTCATCGCCCATGACGAGGGCGGTCGCGGCATCGTCAACGTGCTGGCTGCCGATCGCCTGATGCGGTCCCCCCGCCTCTACGCCACCTTCTTGCTGTGGCTGCTCGCCGAATTGTTCGAGGTGCTGCCGGAGGTGGGCGACCTCGACCGGCCCAAGCTGGTTTTCTTCTTCGACGAGGCGCACCTGCTGTTCACCGACGCCAATCCCGCGCTGCTGCAAACCGTTGAGCAGGTGGTGCGGCTGATCCGGTCGAAGGGCGTGGGCGTCTATTTCGTGACGCAGAACCCGATCGACATTCCGGAGAAGATCGCCGGGCAGCTCGGCAACCGGGTGCAGCATGCGCTGCGCGCCTTCACCCCGCGCGACCAGAAGGCGATCCGCGCCGCGGCGGAAACCTTCCGCACCAATCCGGCGCTGAACGTGGCGACCGCCATCGCGGAACTGAAGGTGGGGGAGGCGCTCGTCTCCACCCTGCTGCCCGATGGCGCGCCGTCGATGGTACAGCGCACGAAGATCAAGCCCCCCCGCAGCCGGCTGGGGCCGCTGACGCCGGAGGAGCGGACCGCCATCCGCGCGGCCAGCCCCATTGGCGGCTGCTACGACCGGGTGGTGGACCGGGAAAGCGCGGCGGAGGTCATTGCGCAGAAGGCCGCCGATGCCGCCGCGACCGCGCAGGAGGTGGCGGAACGGGGCGAGGCCGAGGTGATGAAGCGCGAGCGCAAGTCGCCCTCGATCTGGGGCAAGGCAGCGAAAAGCGCAGCTGGTGCAGCGGCGAGTTCCGCCGGAGCAATCGCCGCGGGCGCCGTCAGCGGCCGCCGCAGCCGCGCTAGCCCGATGAAGAATGCCGCGACCAACGGTCTTGGCTCCATCGCCGGCGACCTGATGGGCCCGCTGGCGGGGCGCTTTGTCAGGAACCTGATCGGCGGGCTGATGCGGTAGCGGATCATCCTCCCCGCTTGCGGGGAGGGGGACCACCCGCAGGGTGGTGGAGGGGGCGGGCCGCATGTGCCGCGCTGGCGGCCCGCCCCTCCGTCAGCGGCCTGCGGCCGCTGCCACCTCCCCACAAGTGGGGAGGAACATAGGTTCAGCGCGCCTCCAGCCGCAGCCAGCCGGCGATCTGCTCGCGCATGCGGGGCGCGCTTTCCAGCCGCTGTTCGATCCCGCCGACCACGCGGTCGATCGCCACCTGCTCGTCCGCCGGGGTGCCGGACCTCAGCAGCGCCAGCTTGTTCAGGATCGCCGGGTCCTGCGACTGCGCGGCCAGCCCGGCGAAGTAGCGGGCGCGGGCCGAGTTATCGACCAGCTTCTCCACCGCCGCGCGGTTCTCGATGGCGAAGTCGTACGCCATCTCCGGATGCTCGCTCGCCACCGCGCTGATGATGCGGGCGCTGGACGTGCCCGCCTCGCCCGACAGCGCCAGCGCCAGGGCGCGACGCGCCAGCGCCTCGTCCGCGACGGCACCCAGCCGCTGGTAATAGGTCTGCCGCTCCACGGTGCTGGTCGATTCCTTCGCGAGGCGGGCCAGCAACTCCCACTGTTCGGGCGTGGCGTTGCGCGCGGTCAGCGCCAGCCAGGTGGCCTTCAGCGGACCGTCCAGGCTGCGCGGATCGCTCGCCAGCCCGGCCAACCGGCGGCTGCCTTCGGCCAGCACGGTCGGCTCGCCCATGTCGCCCAGCGTCCCGATCAGCTCGGCCCGCAGATTCGCATCGGCCACCGTGTCGTTCGCGCGCTGTTCCCAGCCCATCCGCCGCAGCACCGGCAGGTACTTGGCGACCGCCAGGTCGCGCAGCCGCGCTTTGTCGGCATCCGTATCCAGCAGCGCATAGGCCGCGCCCCAGCGGGCCACCGCGCTTTCGCTGACCACCGGGTTGGCATTGGCGGGAATCGCCGACAGCAGGTCCAGCGCCGGACCGGCCGGCTGGTAACCCGCCTGCGCCAGCGACCAATTGTCGCGCATCAGGCCGAGCTGATCGATCGGCTGCAGCGTTGGCATCGCCTTCGCCAGGTCGGCGACCATCGGCGCGGAATAGAGCGTGCGGAAATAGCCGAGCTGCCCACCGTTCACCACCACCGGGCCGCAGCCGGGCAGGACCATGGTGGTCTGCCCCTGCAACACCTCGCGCACGGGCGCAGTGCGGCCGACCTGCACGTTCAGCGGCACGCGCCAGCGGGTGGGATTGGCGGCGACCGCGTCCTTGCGGTCGCGGCTGAACTCGCTCTGGCTCAGCGATAGCCGGGTGCGGCCATCGGCGCAGGTCGCCTCCGCCGTTACCAGCGGCACGCCGGGCTGGCGGGTGAAGTCATGCGCGATGTCGGTCAGCCCCTCGGCGCCCGCCGCCTCCGCCGCGGTCCATAGATCGTCGCTGACCGTGTTGCCGTATTGATGCTCCGCCATGTAGCGGCGGATGCCGTCGCGCCACACATCCTCGCCCGCGAACGCCTCCAGCATGGCGATCACCGCCTCGCCCTTCTGGTAGGCGATGGCATCGAATGCCTGGTTCGTCTCGCTGACGGTGCGGATCGGCTGCACCACCGGGTGCGTCGATGCGAGCGAGTCCAGATCCATCGCGCCCTCGCGTCCGCCCACCCGGCTCAGCAGCGCATGCCATTGCGGGTTGAAGTGGTCGGTGGCCTTGGTCTCCATCCAGCTGGCGAAGCCCTCGTTCAGCCACAGATCGTCCCACCATGCCATGGTGACGATGTTGCCGAACCACTGGTGCGCCACCTCGTGCGCCTGCGTGGTGTAGAGCTGCTGCCGGCTGGCGGCGCTGGCGACCGCCGGATCCTCCAGCAGGATGCGCTCGAAGGTGAAGATCGCGCCCCAGTTCTCCATCGCGCCGAAGAACTGCGATTCGCCCGGGCCCGCGATGTTGTCGAGCTTGGGCAGCGGGTAGTTCACGCCGAAATAGTCGTTGTAGTAGCCGACCATCGGCGCCAGCGTATCCAGCGCGTAGGCGGACTGCGTGCCGCTGCCGGTGGGGGCGACGATGCCGACCTCCACTCCATCAGCCGCCTGCTTCGCCACCCGCTCGAAATCGCCCAGGCCGAAGAACAGCAGGTAGCTCGACATCTTGGGGCTGGTGCGGAATGTCACCCGCTTGGTCCCGTTGCCCAGATCCTGCTCACCCGCGACGGGCATGTTGCTGACCGCCATCTGCCCGGTGGGCACGGTCGCCGCCAGGTCGAACGTCGCCTTGTAGCTCGGCTCGTCGAACATGGGCGCGAAGCGGCGCGCGTCGGGCGCCTCGAACTGGGTGAACAGGCCGCGCACCTGTTGGCCGGTGCGCTTGTCGGGGTAATCGAGCGCGAACAGGCCGTTCGCCTGCGTGTTGATGATCCCGCTATAGCTGGTGTCCACGCGGTAGCGGCCCGGCTGGATCGCGCGCGGCGCCTTCAGGCTGACGGTCTGCGCCTCCGGATCGACGGTCCAGCGCAGCGGGATCGCGGTGCCGCTGCCATCGGCGGGTAGCAGGCGGGCGGCGGAAAAGGTCAGGTCCACCGCATGCATCACCAGCGTGTCCGTCCGCTCGAACACCTCGACGTCCGCCGCCGTCGTCCCCACGAAGCTGAGGTTCGCCGCATCGGGCACCACGTCGATGCTGTAATGCAGCGGGCGCGCGGTGCGCGGCAGGTCGGTGTTGGTGCTGGCGGGCAGCGGCTGGGTGGTCAGCGCGGCATTGGCGGCCAGCGGGGCACCGTTGGGGCCGGTGGCGGTGGTGGCGCAGCCGGCCAGCAGCGCTGCCGGTGCGATCGATGCAAGAGCAAGGGCGGTCAGGCGCTTCAACGGGTGTCTCCCGGCACGTGAATGTTGCGATTGCAACCGTCATTGGCGCAAGGCTTGTTCCCGCGCAAGCGGCACCCTAGGTGGCGGGCCATGGTCACTGTCGCCAGCTGGAACATCAATTCCGTCCGCCTGCGCATGCCGCTGGTCGAACGCCTCCTCCGCGAAGAGGCGCCCGACGTCCTGTGCCTGCAGGAGATCAAGACCGCGGCCGAGCATTTCCCCGCCGCCGACCTCGCCGCGCTGGGCTACACCCACCAGGTGATCCACGGGCAGAAGGGCTATCACGGCGTCGCGACGATCGCCCGCGTGCCGATCCGGGAGATCAGCCGCCATGACTGGCAGGACAATGGCGAGGCGCGCCATGTCGGCGTCGAACTGACCGGCCCGGAAACGCGCGGTATGGTGATCGAGAACGTCTACGTTCCCGCGGGCGGCGACATCCCCGACCGGGAGCAGAACGTGAAGTTCGGCCAGAAGCTGGACTTCGTGGAACGCATGACCCGCTGGGCCGAACGGGTGGACCGCCCGACGCTGATCGTGGGCGACTTCAACATCGCCCCGCTGCCGTCCGACGTGTGGAGCCACAAGCAAATGCTGAAGGTCGTCAGCCACACCCCGATCGAGGTGGAGGCGCTGGAACGGTTCCGCGCCGCGCATGGCTGGGTCGACCTCGGGCGGCAGCACATCGCGGCTCCGGCGCGCTATTTCAGCTGGTGGTCGTACCGCTCCCCCAACTGGCAGGCGAACGATCGCGGGCGGCGGCTGGACCATATGTGGGCCAGCCCCGACCTTGCCGCCACGATGGTGGATCATCGCGTGCTGGAAACGGCGCGCGCCTGGGACCGGCCGAGCGACCATGTGCCGCTGGTGTCGGAGTTCGCGCTCTGAGCGACGCCGGCTCCGGCAGGCGGGCGGCGCAGGCGGTCGATGCGCTGCGCCATGGCTGGCCGATCGTGCTGCCCGGCACGCCGCCGCTGCTGCCGGTGGAGACCGCGCCCGACGACCGCGCCGCCGCGCCCCGCCTGCTGCTGTCGGCCGCCCGCGCCGCCACGCTGAAGCTCGCTAACCAGCGCGATGCCGCCGATCCGCACGCCCCCGTGCTGATCCGCGACATCGCGCCGGTGGACCTTGTCAGCGCCCGCGCCATCGCCGACCCGGCGCTGGATCTGGCGACCCCGCTGAAGGGCCCTTTCGCCAGCGAGGCGCTGCCATGGGCGGACGGTGCGGCGGCGGCGCTGGAACTGGCGCGGATCGCCGGCATCCTGCCCGCCTTCCTGGTCGATGCGGAGCCCGCGGCGGAGCCGGTCACCGTCGCCCCCGCCGACCTTGCCGTGCTGCAGGACCCCGGCCGCCTGTTCCTCGCCACTCGCACCCGGCTGCCAGTCGCGCAGGCGGAGGAGGCGGAAATCGCCGTGTTCCGCGCGCCGGACGACCTGCGGGAGCATGTGGCACTCGTCATCGGCCGTCAGTCGGGCGAGCGGGTGCCGCTGGTGCGGCTGCATTCCGAATGCCTGACCGGCGACATCCTGGGCAGCCTGCGCTGTGACTGCGGCCCGCAGCTCGACGCCGCGCTCCACGCCATGGCGGCGGAGGCGGCGTCGGGCGGCTGGGGCGTGCTGCTGTATCTGCGGCAGGAGGGGCGCGGCATTGGTCTCGTCAACAAGATGCGCGCCTACCGCCTGCAGGATCAGGGCTTCGACACGCTGGAAGCGAACATCCGCCTCGGCCTGCCGGCGGAAGCGCGCGACTTCCCGGTTGCCGCACGCATGCTCGACCTGCTGGGCGCACGCACCATCCGCCTGCTGACGAACAATCCGGCGAAGCTCGCCGCATTGCAGGCCGCCGGGGTCACCGTCACCGAACGCGTCCCCCATCAACTGCCCGGAAACCCGCACAATCACCGCTACCTCACCACGAAACGCGATGCGGCAGGGCACCTGCTGACATAGCGGCGGGCGGAACCGTTAAGCAGAAATTTGCAAATTTGCCCCAATCCGGCCTTCGGGCTTGGGGGGTGAGCAATGCATTTCGACCTTCTTACTCTCTATTACCTCGCCATCGGCACGCTGCTGCTCAGCGCGGGGCTGACCTTGTGGGAACGGCACGCGCATCCGCAGCGTGGCCGCGAGCTGCGGCTGGCGGCGACCGGCTATTGCGTGCTGGCGCTCGGCTGCGCGATCGCTTCGGCCCGGGCGCACTTCCCGGCGGCGATGGGCGCGGCGCTCGGCAATCTGGTCCTGACGGCGGGCTATCTGGTCGTGCTGAACGCGGTGGCGATCATCAACGGCCGGACATATCGCCGCGCCTCCGTCGCCCTCATCCTGCTCCTCGCAGTTATTTGGACGATCGGCGGATCGGCGTGGGAGGCTTCGCTGTGGAACTACATCAGCGCCGCGCCGATCGCGGCGGTGTGCGCGATGACCGCGCGCGAGGTGCACGGCAGCTACCTTTTGCGCGCCTTGCGATCACGGCACGTCATCGTCGCCGTCAGCGGCGGTCACGCCCTGTTCTACGTCGCCCGCGCCACCATCCTGCCACTGGTGGCGGCGGGTTTCGGCCCCGATGCCCTGACGATCGTCGCCAAGGCGACCATGTATGAAGGCGTGCTGTATTCCGTCGGCTTGCCGATGGCGCTGCTGAGCCTGGTGCGTGAGGAGGCGCACAACCACGTGCTCGGCGCATCGCGCACCGATTACCTGACCGGCCTCGCCAATCGCCGCTGGTTCTTCGAGGAAGGGGAGCGCATCGTCCGCGACGCGCCCGCATGCCGGCAAACCGCTCTGCTGGCCTTCGACCTCGACCATTTCAAGTCGATCAACGACCGCTTCGGACATGCGGCCGGGGACGAGATCCTGCGCCTGTTCGCCCGCGCGGCGCAGGCGAAGGCGGGCGGCGACGCCGTACTCGCCCGGATCGGTGGGGAGGAGTTCGCCGCGCTGCTGCCGGACCATGGGGCGCAGCGATCCAGGCTGGTCGGCCAGGCCATCGCCAAGGCATTCACGCAGGCGGTCGCAAGCGATCCGCGGTTCCCCGGGCTGCGGGCCACCGTCAGCATCGGCGTGGCGGAACATGGCGCCGATGGCACCAGCCTCTCCGGCCTCCTGTCCGCCGCCGATCGCGCGCTCTATGCGGCGAAATCCAGCGGGCGCAACCGGATCGAACTGGCATCGCCGGTCGATTTCGCCCACGCCTGCTGACCGGATCGGGCTACCCCCCGGCGATCACCTCCAGGAAGGCGTCGGCGTACAATTCCAGCTTGCGCTCCCCCACGCCGGGGATAGCCGCCATCGCGCCGCGCGTGGCCGGACGCGCGGCGGCCATCTCGCGCAGCACGGAGTCGTGGAAGATCACGTAAGGCGGCACCTGCGCCGCCTTGGCGAGATCGCGGCGCCTCTCCCGCAGGGCATCGAACAGCGGATCGGGCGGGTAGTCGCCGGCGGGCGCACCCCGACCGCGACGGCCGCCCTTGGCCGATGGTGCTGGGCGCACGATGGCAACCTCCGCCTCCCCTTTCAGGATCGCACGCGCGTCGCCGTCCAGCTTCAGCCCGCCATGCTCATTCGCCACCAGGCTGCCGCGCGCCTGCAATGCACGGGCCAGCGGTTGCAGCAGACGCGCCTCCTCGCCCTCCACAATGCCGAACACGCTCAGCCGGTCATGCCCGCGCTGCCGCACCCGCTCGTCCTCCGCCCCGGTCAGCACCTTGGTCAGGTGCCCCAGACCGTAGCTCTGCCCGGTGCGGTAGACGGCCGACAGCAGCTTGCGCGCCACGTCCGTCGCATCGATGACGCCCGGCGGCGACAGGCAATTGTCGCAATTGCCGCAAGTCGCCGGCGGGTCCTCCCCGAAATGGCGCAGCAGGATCGCACGGCGGCAGCCCGGCGCCTCGACCAGCGCGGCCAGCGCATCCAGCCGGGTGCGTTCGCCCGCCTGTCGCTCCGGCTCGACCTCGGCAACCCGCTGGCGCGCGGCGACGAAATCGCCCGCGCCCCACAGCAGCACCGCCTCCGCCGGGTCGCCGTCGCGCCCGGCGCGGCCGGTTTCCTGATAATAGGCCTCGATCGACTTGGGGATGCCGGCATGCGCGACGAAGCGCACGTCCGGCTTGTCGATCCCCATGCCGAAGGCGACGGTCGCCACCATCACCATGTCCTCGCTGGCGACGAACGCCGCCTGATGCTCGGCCCGCTGCTCCGGCGGCAGGCCCGCGTGATAGGGCAGCACCCGCCGACCGCGCGGCTGATCCAGCGCCGCGGCAATATCCTCCACCTTGCGGCGAGTTGGCGCGTAGATGATCCCCGGCCTGTCATGTTGGGCCAGCAATTGCTTCAACTGGGTGCCGGCGCCCTGGCGCGGGCGGATGTGGTAGCGGATGTTGGGCCGGTCGAAGCCGGCGACGATCAGGCCATCCGCCGGGATGCCAAGCTGCTGCAGGATGTCGGCCCGCGTGTGCCCGTCAGCCGTCGCCGTCAGGGCCAGCCGCGGCACTTGCACGAACGCATCCATCAGCGGACGCAACTGGCGATAGTCGGGGCGGAAATCGTGGCCCCACTCGGATACGCAATGCGCCTCGTCCACCGCGAACAGCGCCAACGGGGCGCTTCCCAGCAGTTCCCGGAAATGTGGCTGGCTGGCGCGTTCGGGCGCGACATAGAGCAGGTCCAGCTCTCCGTTGCGGAACGCAGCCACCGTCTGCGCCCGGTCGGCGTCGGCACTGGTCAGCGCCGCCGCGCGGATGCCGTTCATCCGGGCGGAACGGAGCTGGTCGTGCATCAGCGCGATCAGCGGGCTGATGACGATGCAGGTGCCCGCCAGCAGCGTGGCCGGCAACTGGTATGTCAGCGACTTGCCCGCACCCGTCGGCATTACCGCCAGCGTGGACCGTCCGGCCAGTACGCGCGCCACCACCTGTCCCTGCACGCCGCGGAAAGCGGGAAAGCCGAAGGTGGTGCGCAGCGCGTGTTCGGCCCGGTCCAAGGTCGCACTATCCATGCGCACCGCCGTGCCACGGGGCCGCATGCGGGGGCAAGCGCGGCGGCGGTTTTCTTGTGGCCCGCGCTGGACTAAGGCACCGGCAAGCCCATCTGTGGCGCTTCAAGGAGATATGCCCATGAGAAAGATCGCCCTGTTCGCCGCCGCTCCGCTGCTCGCCGCGCTGGCCGCTTGCGGCAGTTCCGACGATGCGAGCGAGGATGCCATCGCCGATACCGTGGAGATGCCCGCCGACCAGGCCATGACCGAAGCGCCGATGCCCGCGCCCGATGCCGGGATCACCGCGCCCGAGCCGGCGATCGACGCCGGCGCCCCGGTGGAAGATGACGTTGACACCACCGCCGCAGCCGCCGACGCGGCAGAGGCTGCCGTGGCCGACATCGAGTCCGAGGCTGCTGCCGCCGAAGCGGCCACGCAGGCGGCCGAAAGCAGCATGTGATGCACCGGCGCGCGGCGCTGCTGCTGCTGCTGCTGCTGGCAACAGCGCCCGCCGCCTGCGGCCCGGCCGAACAGGCGCCCGTCCCACAACAGGGGGAGGAGGCCAGCTTGCGCCGGGCGGAAGCGATGCTGGCCGAGCGGCCGGATACCGCGCAGGAAAAAGGGCCGGCCCGCGAATAGCGGACCGGCCCTTCCCCGTTCTTCAGCGCGCGATCAGTTCGCGGCGTCTTCCACCGGCTGGGTCAGCGTGTCGCTGTCACCCTCGGCCGCGTCTTCGATGTTATCGGCCTGTGAATCCATCGCGTCTTCCTGCGCGTCGTTGATGACGCCGCTGTCTTCCAGCGCATCGGCGCGATCCTCGATCGCCTCGGCGGTTTCCTCGGCCGCCTCTTCCTGCGGGCTGTCACAGGCCGCGACAGTCAGGCCCAGGGCGGCGACGGCAGCCAGGCTAAATACGGTCTTCATGAGCAAACTCCCTTGTTGCTTGCAGGTAAAACTTCAGCGGATCAGGTCTGGCCGCAGCAGGTTGACCGCTGCTACCAGCGC
This sequence comes from Croceibacterium sp. TMG7-5b_MA50, assembly GCF_039830145.1. Classification (NCBI taxonomy): domain Bacteria; kingdom Pseudomonadati; phylum Pseudomonadota; class Alphaproteobacteria; order Sphingomonadales; family Erythrobacteraceae; genus Croceibacterium; species Croceibacterium sp. TMG7-5b_MA50. Next base: position 2,094,034 of record NZ_CP156082.1, read on the forward strand.
CAGCGATCCCGCCAGCGACACCAGCAGCGCACCTGCATCATAGTGGGTGCCGAGCAGGCTGGCCCCGCCCGCCATGGGGTTGATGACCAGTCCGGTCAGCAGCGCGCCTAAAATACCGAGCGCCACGTTGCGCATCACACCCCGTCCATGATCGCAACCAGCGGCACAGGCTGATACCAGCCCCAGCACGCCGCCGACCACCAGAAGGAAGATGAAACCCACGTGAAATGCTGCCTTGTTCCTTAACTTAAGACAGCAAATCGTTCGGTCGCGGAATTGGTTCCGGCAGGCGGATCAGCCCAGCAGCAGCCAGGCCAGCGTGCCGCCGCCCAGCACGATGCGGTACCAGGCGAAGGGGGCGAAGCCGCGCCGGCTGACATAGGCGACAAAGGCGCGGATCACGACCAGCGCGGTCAGGAACGCGGCGCCGAAGCCCAGCGCGATTTCCGTCCAGCCGATCGCGCTGGTGCCGGCAAACAGCGTCGGATCGTCGGCGATCTTCACGACGGAAGCGCCCAGCATGGTGGGCACCGCCAGGAAGAAGGAGAATTCCGCCGCAGTCTTGCGACCCGTGCCCATCGCCAGCGCGCCCAGGATGGACGCGGCGGACCGGCTGGTGCCTGGGATCATGGCGAGGCATTGAGCGAAACCGATTGCCACCGCGGTACGCATCGGCATTGCGGCGACGCCCGTGTCGGGCCCGGGACGCACGGTGCGTTCCAGCACCAGGATGGCGATACCGCCCACCACCAGCGCAATCGCCACCACCAGCGGGCTTTCCAGCATCGCGCTGATCGCGTCCTTGGCAATCAGGCCAATCACCGCCGCCGGCAGGAAACCCAGCACGATGTTGCGCAGGAACCGCCAGGACGTGGGGTCACGGCGCAGCAGGCCGAGGCCCATGGTCCAGAACAGGCGCCAGTACGTGACCACCACGGCGCCAATCGCGCCAAGCTGGATCACTACGTTGAACTGCGCCCACTGGCCGGGGTCGTAGCCGAAGAAGCTCTGCGCCAGGATCAGGTGCCCGGTGGAGGAGATCGGCAGGAATTCCGCCAGCCCTTCCAGGATGCCGAGCAGGATGGCGGTGATCGTAGTGTCCATGGACGCGACGTGTCACGGCGCGGTGCAACGAAGTCAAGCGCTTCGCTGCACCGCACAATGGCTGGATGTTACCAGATGTGGACGCGCTGCTCCGGCGGCAGGTACAGTTCGTCGCCCGGCTGCACGTCGAACGCCTTGTACCAGGCATCGTTGTTACGCACGACGCCGTTCACCCGGAACTGTTCGGGGCTGTGCGGATCGGTCAGCATCTGCTGACGGAGCGCAGCCGGCCGCGTCGCCGCGCGCCACACCTGCGCCCATGCAAGGAAGAAACGCTGGTCGCCGGTCAGCCCGTCGATCACCGGCGCCTCCTGCCCGTTTAGCGACATGCGGTACGCGCGGTACGCCAGGCTGAGACCGCCGACGTCGCCGATATTCTCGCCCAGCGTCAGCCGCCCATTAACGCACGGCTCGCCCTCGCCCAGCGGGCAGTACTTGTCGTACTGCGCCGCCAGTTCGTCACCCAGTTCGGTGAAGCGGGCAAGGTCGCTGTCCGCCCACCAGTTGCGCAGCACGCCCTTCCCGTCGCTCTTGGCGCCCTGGTCGTCGAAGCCGTGGCCCATCTCGTGGCCGATAACGGCGCCGATGCCGCCATAATTGACCGCCGGGTCGTTTGACGCACCGAAGAACGGCTGCTGCAGGATCGCGGCGGGGAACACGATCTCGTTGAAGACCGAGTTGTAATAGGCGTTCACCGTCTGCGGCAGCATGCCCCATTCGGTGCGATCGACCGGCTGGCCGAGCTTCGCCCGGTCGTCCGCCTGGTGCCACGCCATCGAACGCACGCGGTTGCCCAGCGCGTCACCCGGGCGGATCTCCAGCCCGGCATATCCCTCGAACGTGTCGGGGTAGCCGATCTTGGGCGTGAACGCGTCGAGCTTCGCCACGGCTTCACGCCGCGTGGCATCGGTCATCCAGTCGTTTTCCGCCAGGCTGGCGGCGAGCGCCTTGCGCATGTTGGCGACCAGATCGTCCATCGCCACCTTGCTGGCCGGCGGGAAGTAGCGTTCCACATACAGCGCGCCCAGCTGCTCGCCCAGCTGCGCCTCGGTCGCGCCGATTGCGCGCTTCCAGCGGGGGCGCTGCTCCTGCGTGCCGCTCAAGACCTTGCCGAACATGTTGAACGCCGCCTCGTCGAACCGGCGCGGCAGGACGGAGGAGTGACCGGTGACGAACTGCGCCGCCATGAACGCCTTCAGCGTGGCGAGGTCAGTGGTGGTCACCAGCTCCATCATGGCCGGCAGGCCGCCCCCAATGGAATTGAGCTGATCCGCGCTCCACCCGAACTCACGCAGTTCCTCCGCCGTGGGTGGCAATTGCGGCACCAGGAAGCTCGACACCTGGCCGAAGCCGGCGGCATCCAGCAGCGCGCCGGTCGGGAAGGCCGGGGCCAGTGCCGCCAGTTCCGTCCGGGTCAGCTTGTTGTAGGTGAGATCGCGGTTGCGCATCACCGCGCGGTCCCACTCGATCAGCGCCACCTGATGCTCAAAGGCGTAGACCGCGTCCGCCGCCTTGCGCGGATCGGCATAGCCAAGCTCCCCGAAGACGAAGGCGAGATAATCGCGGTAGGCGGCCTGCACCTCCGCATTGCGCGGATTGCTGTCCAGGTAATAATCACGGCTGGGCAGGCCCAGGGCGGAGAAGCCGACATTGACGATGTAGCTGTTGGGGTCCTTGGGATCGACCCGGACGCCCGCATCGACCAGGCTGGGGATGCCGGCTTCCGGGAACAGCCGCACCAGCGCGGCCACATCGCCTGCACCGTAGATGCGGCCCAGCATCGGCTGGGCGGGTGCGAGGCCCGCGGCGTCGATCGCGTCCGTGTCCATGAAAGCGCGGTACGCATCGACAATGCGCCGCTCCGCCGTGCCGGGTGCAGGCTCCGTCGCGGCCAGGTCGCTCACCAGCTTCTCGACATCGGCGGTCGATTTCTCCGCCAGGATGTTGAACGCGCCGAAGCGGCTGTATTCGGGCGGGATCGGGTTGTCGCGCAGCCAGGTGCCGTTGACGTAGGCGTTGAAGTCATCGCCGGGATCGACAGTGCGGTCGATCAGCGCCGGATCGACGCCCCAGCTGCCGAAGCTCATCGTCGGGGTCGGCGGACGTTCCGGGCTCGCGTCAGTGGAACTGGGGGCAGGCGCGGCATCCTGCGCCAGAGCCGGCATGGCAAGCATCAGGGCGGCGGAGGACGCCGTTGCGGCAAGGATGCGACGAAGCATGGAAGCCTTTCAAAGAGATAAGCGCCCGGGCGGCCGCCCGGCAACAGTTTGCAACTGATACTTCTCGCATGAACGGAGACTGAGGCAAGCCCCCATTCATGTTCGCTATCAGGCAGCCAGATCGTCGAACTGCAAGGCCGCGAGCCGGGTGTAAAGCCCACCCGCGCCGGCGAGCTGGCCGTGCGTGCCCTGCTCCACGATGCGGCCGCCATCCATCACCACGATGCGGTCTGCCGCGCGCACGGTCGCCAGCCGGTGGGCGATGACCAGGGTGGTGCGCCCGTCCATCAGGTGCTCCAGCGCATCCTGCACCAGCCGCTCGCTCTCGGCATCGAGCGCGCTCGTCGCCTCGTCCAGCAGCAGGATCGGCGCATCGCGCAACAGGGCGCGGGCGATGGCGAGCCGTTGCCGCTGGCCGCCGGACAGGCGCGCGCCGCCTTCGCCCAGGAAGGTGTCGAGACCCTGCGGCAGCGCGCGCAGGAAGCCGGCGGCATTGGCCGCCTCCGCCGCCTGCCAGATCGCGTCCTCGTCCGCGTCCCACCGGCCATAACGCAGATTGTCGCGCGCGCTGGCGGCAAACAGCACGCCTTCCTGCGGAACCAGCGCGATGCGGCGGCGCACCTCCTCCGGATCGGCCTGCACCAATGGCACGCCATCGATCCTGACCGTACCCGCCTGCGGGTCGTAGAAGCGTTCGGCCAGCTGGAAGATCGTGCTCTTGCCCGCGCCGGACGGGCCGACCAGCGCGACCGTCTCCCCCGGCTCCACCGTCAGGTCGAAGCCATGGACCGCAGCGCTTTCGGGGCGCGTCGGGTAGCGGAAGGTGACGTTCTGGAAAGCGATGGCCCCGCGCGCAGGCACCGGCAGCGCCTGTGGCCGGGCGGGCGTCGCGACGGTGGGCTGCTGGTTCAGCAGTTCCTGCAACCGCTCGGCAGCGCCCGCGCCGCGCAGCAGGTCGCCATAGACCTCCGTCAGGGCGCCGAATGCGCCCGCAACCAGCACGCCCGTCAGCACGAAGGCGGCGATCGTGCCGCCCGACAGCGTGCCTTCCGCCACCTGCAGCGCGCCGCGCCACATCAGTGCGACGATCGCGCCGAAGATGGCGGCGATCGCCCCCCCGGTCATGATCGCACGCAGCCAGATGCGGCGCCGCGCCGTGGCAAAGGACCGTTCCACCGCGTCGCCGAACCGGTCGCGCTCGCGCGCCTCCTGGTTGAAGCCCTGCACGATCTTCATCGCCCCCAGCACCTCCGCCACCTGCGCACCAATGTCGGCGACCCGGTCCTGGCTCTCGCGGCTGACCCGGCGGATACGCCGGCCGAACCAGGCGAGCGGCAGCAGCACCAGCGGGACGATCACGCACAGGATCGCGGTCAGTCCCGGCGCCAGCCAGAGGAGGTAGGCGGTGCCGCCGATCGCCATCAGCAGGTTGCGCAGCGCGATGGAGATGGTCGCGCCCACCACCAGCTCGATCTGCGCGGTGTCGGCGGTCATCCGGCTGGCGATCTCCGTCGGGCTGTTCTCCTCGAAGAAGGCGGGTGACAGGCGCAGCAGGTTGGCCTGCACGCCGCGGCGGATGTCGGCAACGACCCGCTCGCCCAGCAGCGACACGAAATAGTATCGGCAGGCGGTGCCCACCGCCAGCACGGCCACGATCCCCAGTAGGTAACGGAACCAGCGTGCGATCTCCGCCGGGTTGGTACCGGCGGTGAAGCCGCGGTCGATGATGAGGCGGAAGCCTGCGGGGATCGCCAGCGTGGCGGCGGCGGTCACCATCAGCGCCAGCCCCGCCGCCGCCATGTAGCCGGGATAGGCGGCGGCGGCACGGGCGATCATCCGCAACGGGGCGATGCTGGTCGCAGGCTGCACGTCGGGCGGGGATGGCGGCACGGGCATGGCGGCGGGAACTAGCCCATCGGGCCGGGGCTTTGAAGGGATAAGTCGGACATCCGCCCCTTTGTGCAGAAGGCGGCGGACCGTTATATGAAGCAGCAAGGATTGCGGGCGCACGATGCCCGTCGCCATGCTGAACAAAGGAACCGGGCGTGATCTACCAGGCGTATGAGATGCAGCGGTCGCTGATGGCCACGGCCAGCAGCTGGGCCGCGATCGGGGCGAACCTGCTGAACAATCCGGCCCTGCCGATCGGCTATTGGGGCATGGGTCCCGCGGTCGCCAGCGCGTTGCAGGTGTTCGCCGGCTTTTACGAGAACAAGGGCAAGCCGGATTTCGGGATCGAGGCGGTGGTCGTAGATGACGAGGAATATGCCGTCACCGAGGATGTCGTGTTCGAGAAGCCATATGGGTCCTTGCGCCATTTCCGCCGCGATGGGCTACCGGCGGATGCGCCCAAGCTGTTGATCGTCGCGCCGATGAGCGGGCACTACGCCACGCTGCTGCGCGGCACGGTAGCGCGGATGGTGGAAAACCAGGAAGTGTGGATCACCGACTGGGCCGATGCCAAGATGGTGCCGCTGTCCGCGGGGCGCTTCGACCTCGACGATTACATCGACTACCTGATCGAGTTCCTGCAGGTGATCGGCCCGAACACGCACATGCTGGCGGTGTGCCAGCCATCCGTGCCCGCCTTCGCCGCAGCGGCGGTGATGGGGGCGGACAATGACCCGTGCCGCCCCGCCAGCCTGACCATGATGGGCGGCCCGGTCGACACCCGCGCCAGCCCGACCAGCGTGAACGACGTGGCCGTGACCCGGCCGCTCAGCTGGTTCAGCAACAACGTCATCGCCACCGTGCCGGTGAACTATCCGGGCGCCGGGCGGCAGGTCTATCCGGGGTTCCTGCAGCTTGCCGGGTTCATCTCCATGAACCTCGAATCCCACATGCAAAGCCATTACGAGATGTTCAAGCACCTCACGATGGGCGACACGGACAGCGCCGCGACGACCAAGAAGTTCTACGACGAATATCTCAGCGTCTGCGACATGACCGCGGAGTTCTACCTCCAGACCATCGAGCATGTGTTCCAGAAGCACTCCCTGCCCAAGGGCGAGTTCGTGCATCACGGCAAGCCCATCAACCCCAACGCCATCCGCGACACCGCGCTGCTGGCGATCGAAGGGGAGCGGGACGATATCTCCGGCATCGGCCAAACGCGCGCGGCGCTGGATCTGGCGCCGCATCTGCCGGACGCGAAGAAGCAGTACCTGCTGGCGCCCGACGTGGGCCATTACGGCATCTTCAACGGCAGCAAGTGGCGCAACCGCATCGCCCCGGTGGTGGAGGACTGGATGCGCCAGCACGCGATCACCGACAGCAGCAGCACGGTTCCGGCGACCCCGGCAGCCAAGCCGAAGCGCAAGCGCCGCACGCAGGAATCCGGCGTCACCTGACAGCTATTCGCGATAGCACCAGCAAATCAGAGCAAGATTTGGTCTCCCCACGCGGCAAATTCTTGCCAAATCGTTTTCCTGGCGGCATGGGGGCGGTTCGCGGAATTTCAGCAACCGCTCCGTTCGGGGTGAGTCGCGCTTCGTGTCCGGGCGACCGGACAGAGGCGGGCCCCGCCTGCCGGACCGCAACAGGAAGCCAGTGCGTTGACCGAGTATCCCCAGCCCCAGGGCCTTTACGATTCGCGTAACGAACATGATGCATGCGGTGTGGGCTTCGTCGCCCATATTAAAGGCATCAAATCGCACGCCATCGTAAGCCAGGCGCTGGAAGTGCTGGCGAACCTCGATCATCGCGGGGCGGTGGGTGCGGACCCGCTGCTGGGCGACGGCGCCGGGCTGCTGATGCAACTCCCCGATCCGCTCTACCGTCGCTGGGCGGGCGAACAGGGCCTGACCCTGCCGCCGGCCGGCGATTACGCCGTGGCGATGTGCTTCCTGCCGCAGGATGGGGCCGCGCGCGACTTCATCACCGGGCAGTTCGAGAAGTTCGTGGCCAAGGAAGGCCAGCAGCTGATCGGCTGGCGCGACGTGCCTGTCACCACCGACGGGCTGGGCAAGACGGTGCTGGAAAGCATGCCGGTCATCCGCCAGTGCTTCATCGGCCGGGGGGCGAATTGCGCGGACCAGGATGCGTTCGAACGCAAGCTGATCGTGATCCGCAAGCAGACCCAGAACCCGCTGGCGGCGCTGGCGGAAAAGCACGGCATGCCCGCGCTGACGCAGCTCTACATGCCCAGCTTCTCCAGCCGCACCGTGGTGTACAAGGGGCTGCTGCTGGCGACGCAGGTGGGCAGCTTCTATGACGATCTGCGCGATCCCGACTGCACCAGCGCCTTGGCGCTGGTGCACCAGCGGTTCTCCACCAACACCTTCCCCAGCTGGAAGCTGGCGCACCCATTCCGCCTGATCGCCCATAATGGAGAGATCAACACGGTGCGCGGCAACGTGAACTGGATGAACGCGCGCCGCCGCACGATGGAATCGCCCCTGCTGGGTGCCGATCTCGACAAGCTGTGGCCGATCATCCCGCATGGCCAGTCGGACACCGCCTGCCTCGACAACGCGCTCGAACTGCTGCTGCTCGGCGGCTATTCGCTGAGCCACGCGATGATGATCCTCATGCCGGAGGCGTGGGGCAAGAACCCGGAGATGGACCCGCAGCGACGCGCCTTCTATGAATACCATGCCGCGCTGATGGAGCCGTGGGACGGCCCCGCGGCGGTGTGCTTCACCGATGGGCGGCAGATCGGCGCCACGCTGGACCGCAACGGCCTGCGCCCCGCGCGTTTCGTGGTGACGACGGACGATATCGTCTGCCTCGCCTCCGAAAGTGGCGTGCTGCCGTTCGCGGAGGAGGAGATCGTGCGCAAGTGGCGGCTGCAGCCCGGCCGCATGCTGCTGATCGACATGGAACAGGGCCGCATCGTCGAGGACGAGGAGCTGAAGGCCGAGCTCGCCGGCGCCGAGCCTTACGAGCAATGGCTGCGGCAGGCGCAATACAAGCTGCAGGACCTTGAGGCGATCGAGATCGACGAAGGGGCGGTGCAGGTGGGCGAGACCAGCCTGCTGCAACGCCAGCAGGCCTTCGGCTACACGCAGGAGGATCTGGGCAAATTCCTGGAGCCGATGGCGATCAATGCCGACGACCCGATCGGGTCGATGGGCACCGACACGCCGATCGCGGTACTCAGCCGCCGCAGCCGGCTGCTGTACGATTACTTCAAGCAGAACTTCGCCCAGGTCACCAACCCGCCGATCGACCCGATCCGCGAGGAGCTGGTGATGAGCTTGGTGACGATGATCGGCCCACGGCCCAACCTGCTGGGCCACGATGCCGGCACACACCGCCGGCTGGAGGTCGACCAGCCGATCCTGACCAATGGCGACATGGAGAAGATCCGGTCGGTGGAGGCATCGCTCGACGGCGCGTTCCGTACCGCGACGATCGACATGACCTGGGACGCCGAAAGCGGCGCCGCCGGGCTGGAACAGGCGCTGAAGGAGATGTGCTGGGCCGCGACCGAAGCGGTGCTGCAGGACAAGAACATCCTGATCCTGTCCGACCGCGCGCAGGATGGCGACCGGATCGCCATGCCCGCATTGCTGGCGACAGCCGCCGTGCACCACCACCTCGTGCGGCAGGGCCTGCGCATGCAGACCGGCCTGGTGGTGGAAACGGGCGAGGCACGCGAGGTGCATCACTTCTGCGTGCTGGCGGGCTACGGCGCGGAAGCCATCAATCCCTACCTCGCCTTCGAGACGCTGGAGCAGATCCGCGCCGACAAGGTGCCGGAGATCGCGCCCGATAAGGTCCAGCAGAACTACATCAAGGCGATCGGCAAGGGCATCCTGAAGGTGATGTCCAAGATGGGCATCAGCACCTACCAGTCCTATTGCGGGGCGCAGATCTTCGACGCGATCGGCCTGTCGACGGCCTTCGTGGACCGGTATTTCAGCGGCACCGCGACCACGATCGAAGGCATCGGCCTGGTGCAAGTGGCCGAGGAGTCGGTGCGCCGGCATGCATCCGCCTATGGCGACAACCCGATCTACCGGCGGATGCTGGATGTGGGCGGCATCTACCAGTACCGCCTGCGCGGGGAGGAACACGCCTGGACCCCGGCCAATGTCGCCAACCTGCAGCATGCGGTACGCGGCAACAATTGGGAGAACTATGCCGAGTTCGCCCGCTCCATCAACGAGCAGTCCGAACGCCTGCTGACCATCCGTGGCCTGATGCAGCTGAAGCCGGCCGACAAGGCAATACCGATCGACGAGGTGGAACCCGCCGCCGAGATCGTGAAGCGTTTTGTCACCGGGGCGATGAGCTATGGCTCGATCAGCTGGGAAGCGCACACCACGCTGGCGCTCGCCATGAACCGGATCGGCGGCAAGTCGAACACCGGCGAAGGCGGGGAAGACCCGCGCCGGTTCGTACCGCTGGAAAACGGCGATACGATGCGTTCCGCCATCAAGCAGGTCGCTTCCGGCCGCTTCGGCGTGACCACCGAGTATCTGGTCAACGCCGACGACATCCAGATCAAGATGGCGCAGGGCGCGAAGCCCGGCGAAGGTGGCCAGCTGCCCGGCCACAAGGTCGACAAGACCATCGGCGCCACCCGGCACTCGACGCCGGGCGTGGGCCTGATCTCACCCCCGCCGCACCACGACATCTACTCGATCGAGGATCTGGCGCAGCTGATCCACGATCTGAAGAACGTGAACCCCGATGCCCGCATCTCCGTGAAGCTGGTGTCGGAGGTCGGCGTCGGCACGGTCGCGGCGGGCGTCAGCAAGGCGCGCGCGGACCATGTCACCATCTCCGGCTACGAAGGGGGCACCGGCGCCTCACCGCTGACCAGCCTGACCCATGCGGGTTCCCCGTGGGAGATCGGCCTGGCGGAGACGCAGCAGACGCTGCTGCTCAATGATCTGCGCAGCCGCATCGTGGTGCAGGTCGACGGTGGCCTGCGCACGGGACGCGACGTCGCCATCGGCGCGCTGCTGGGCGCGGACGAGTTCGGTTTCGCCACCGCGCCGCTGATCGCGGCCGGGTGCATCATGATGAGGAAGTGCCACCTCAACACCTGCCCGGTCGGCGTGGCGACCCAGAACCCCGAACTGCGCAAGCGGTTCACCGGCACGCCCGAACACGTCATCAACTACTTCTTCTTCGTGGCGGAGGAGCTGCGCCAGATCATGGCGGAGATGGGCTTCGCCACGGTGCAGGACATGGTCGGCCGGGTGGACCGGATCGAGATGGGCAAGGCGATCAACCACTGGAAGGCCGATGGCGTCGATCTGTCGCGCCTGCTCCACCAGCCCAAGGTGACGGTCAACACGCTGTTCAACAGCCAGACGCAGGACCACCAGCTGGACGATACGCTGGACCGCGACCTGATCGCGGCCGCCATGCCGGGGATCGAGGCCGGACAGAGCGTCGTGCTCGACCGGCCGATCCGCAACGTCAACCGCACCGCCGGCGCCATGCTGTCGGGCACCATCGCCAAGACGTTCGGCCATGCCGGCCTCCAGCCGGAACAGCTGCGCGTAAACTTCGTCGGCGTCGCCGGGCAGAGCTTCGGCGCGTGGGCGGTGCATGGCGTCACGCTGGACCTGGTGGGCGATGCCAACGACTATGTCGGCAAGGGGCTGTCGGGCGGCCGCATCATCGTGCGCCCGCCTGCGGGCATCCAGCGCGATCCCACGCAGAACATCATCGTCGGCAACACCGTGCTGTACGGCGCCATCGCGGGGGAGGCCTATTTCAACGGCGTCGCCGGCGAACGCTTCGCCGTGCGGAATTCGGGCGCGGTCGCGGTGGTCGAGGGTACGGGCGACCATGGCTGCGAATACATGACCGGCGGCGTGGTCTGCGTGCTGGGCCGCACGGGCCGCAACTTCGCGGCCGGCATGTCGGGCGGCGTGGCTTACGTCTATGACGAGGACGGCACCTTCGCGCAGCGGTGCAACCTGGCGCAGGTCGATCTCCAGCCGATCGGGCCCGCGTCGGCCGACGAAGGCTACGACAACGTCCCGCAGCAGCGCGGCCAGCACGTGGCCGATGCGGGCATGGGCGACATGCTGCGCCACGATGCGCAGCGGCTGCGCATCCTGGTGGAACGGCACAAGCTGCACACCGGCTCGCCGCGCGCCGCGCAATTGCTGGACGATTGGGACAATGCGCTCGCCCGCTTCGTCAAGGTCATGCCGCGCGACTACGCGCAGGCCTTGAAGCTGCTGGAAGCCGAGCGGGAGGAGGCGGCCTCCGTGGCCGCCGAATAGGGGTAAGTAGAATGGGCAAGGAAACCGGCTTCCTGGAGCTTGACCGGCAGGATCGCACCTATGCCGATCCGGCGGAGCGTCTGGGACATTATCGCGAATTCGTGATCCCGCACAGCGAGGACGGGCTGAAGAAGCAGGCGTCCCGCTGCATGAACTGCGGCATCCCGTATTGTCACAACGGCTGTCCGGTGAACAACATCATCCCGGACTGGAATCACCTGGTCTATGAAGGCGACTGGCGCGATGCGCTGGAGGTCCTGCATTCGACCAACAACTTCCCGGAATTTACCGGCCGCGTCTGCCCCGCCCCATGTGAGGCGAGCTGCACGTTGAACATCGTCGACCAGCCGGTGACCATCAAGAGCATCGAATGCGCCATCGTAGATCGCGGCTGGCAGGAAGGGTGGATCAGCCCGGCCGTGCCGGCGAAGGGCACCGGCAAGCGGGTCGCGGTGGTCGGTTCCGGCCCCGCCGGCCTCGCCTGCGCGCAGCAACTGGCCCGCGTTGGCCATTCGGTTACCGTGTTCGAGAAGTCGGACCGGTTGGGCGGCCTGCTCCGCTACGGCATCCCCGACTTCAAGATGGAGAAGCACCTCATCAACCGGCGCGCCGTGCAGATGGAGGCGGAGGGCGTGACCTTCCGCACCAGCACGGAAGTTGGCGTGGACGTGTCGATCAAGTCGCTGCGCGAGAACTTCGATGCGATCGTGCTCGCGGGCGGCGCCGAGAACCCGCGCGGGCTGCAGATTCCGGGCGCCGAACTGCCGGGCGTGCGGCTGGCGATGGAATTCCTGACGCAGCAGAACAAGCGCGTGGCAGGCGACAGCGAGGAACGCGCCGCCCCCCGCGGCACTCTGACCGCCACGGGCAAGCACGTCATCGTCATCGGCGGCGGTGATACCGGGTCGGACTGCGTCGGCACCTCCAACCGGCAGGGCGCGGCCAGCGTTACCCAGATCGAGATCATGCCCCGCCCGCCTGAAAAGGAAAACAAGGCGCTGACCTGGCCCAACTGGCCGATGAAGCTGCGCACCTCCAGCAGCCACGAAGAAGGTGTGGAGCGGGACTGGGCCGTGCTGACCAAGGAAGTGGTCGGCGAAAGCGGGCAGGTGACCGGCCTGAAATGCGCCCGCATCGAATGGGACAACGGCCAAATGCGCGAAGTGCCGGGCAGCGAATTCGTGCTGCGCGCGGACCTGATCCTGCTGGCAATGGGCTTCGTCGGCCCCAAGCGCACCGGCATGATCGATCAGGCGGGCGTCACCTTGACCGATCGCGGCAACGTGCAGGCGGACACCGTGGCGTACCGCACCAGCGAGGACATGATCTTCGCTTGTGGCGACATGCGCCGGGGCCAGTCGCTGGTGGTCTGGGCCATCCGCGAGGGCCGTCAGGCCGCCGGCGCGGTGGACGAGGCGCTGATGGGCGTCAGCGAACTGCCGCGCTGATCGCCAACTGACCGAATGCGATCGGGCGCGCCGTCAGGCCGCCCGATCCATTGCGCCAGTGGGCGCACTCTCCATCGCCGCAAGTGCCCGGTCCAGCAGGTTGAGCAGTTGCGCCTGCTCGCCCGCATCCAGCGCCGCGCGGATCGGCGCCTCCGCCGGCCAGGTCGCGGCATGGAGCTGTTCTAGCATCGCCTCTCCCTCGGGCGTCACCGACAGGCTGTTGCGCCGCCGATCCACCGCGGACCGGTCCCGCGCCACCAGTGCGCGTGCCTCCAACTGGTCGACGATCCCCACAAGTGCCGACTTGTTGATCCCTGCCCGCCGCGCCAGCAACGTCTGCGATGTGCCCGGATTGGCGGAGACCAGCGCCAGCACGGTCAGCGCGCCGGTCGGCAAGTCGCCCGGCTCCGCCTCGTCGGTCCGTGCCGCCAGCAGGTTGCGCAGCAGGCGCACCCGCGGGCTGACCGACCGGGCCAGCAGGCCCCAGCTCATTTCGCCGCGGCGAAGGGCAATCATCTGATCCATGCCGCGCAGCCTGCCATTGTTGCGAGGCGCTTGCAACAACCTTCTTGCGAGAGATTGTCATCTTATCCCGCCGGCTCCTCGCCCCGGCGCCGGTGCGGAACTCCATCACGGCCGGTCCGTAAAGCAGCGGAGAGACGGAGAAAGCGCGAGACATGGCAAACGACCAGAAGTTTCCGACCCAGGCCAGTGGTGGCGGCCCTGACAAGGGCAAGCCCGATGGCGTCTCCGCTTCGCCGGCCGCGGCCAGGGGAGTTGATGTGCAGGGCCGCACGTCGGGCGGCGATGGCGAAGGCGGCGCGTACCCCAACCCGCACACCGGCCGCGAACCGACGCAGGGCGGCCTCATGGGCCATGGTGGCCAGACGGAGATCGGCTACCATGGCGGTGGCCAGGCGGGTGAGGAAGGCAAGCCCACCGCCAATGCCACGACCCGCAGCGCCGATAACGAGCGCGGCAATCACTGATAGGCAGGACGGCCGCCGGCCAAGCGCCATCCAGCCGTCTACCAGTCGATGCGGCCCCGTCCGCTCGCCTCCAGGAAGGCGTTCGCCCGGCTGAATGGCTTGGATCCGAAGAAGCCACGGCTGGCCGATAGCGGGCTGGGGTGGACCGACGGTAGCAGCAGGTGCGGCGTGCCCGGCCCCAGTTCGGGGATGCGCGCCACCTTTGATTGCGCATGGTTGCCCCACAGGATGAATACCGATGGCGCGGCCTGCCGGGCGACCGCTTGCACCACCGCATCGGTCAGCACCTCCCACCCGCGCCCCGCATGGCTGCCGGCGCGCCCCTCAGCCACGCTCAGCGTGGTGTTCAACAGCAGCACGCCCTGCCGTGCCCAGCCGCTCAGGTCGCCATCGGTGCGCGGCGCCACGCCGCAATCGCCTGCCAGCTCCTTGAAGATGTTGCGCAGTGACGGGGGTAGCTTCACGCCGGCGGGCACGGAAAAGGCCAGTCCGTGCGCCTGGCCCGTCCCATGATACGGGTCCTGCCCCAAGATCACCACGCGCACCTGTACCAGCGGCGTCAGTTCCAGCGCGCGCAGCCGTTGCCCGCGCGGCGGATAGATCGGCGTGCCGCCCGCCTCCTCCGCCCGCAGCCATTCGTCGAGTGCGTGGAGGCGGGGATCGGCCAGCGCCGGGGCTAGTGCCGCCTGCCAGTCGGGTGGGATGAATTCGTCCATGCCGCCGCCCCTAGCCCACCATGCGCTTTGCGCCTAAGGCCCATGCCATGGCTGTGCATTTTCACGAGGAAGACCTGCCCGCCGGCGTGCTCGCGCCCGGCCCGGTGGCGGTGGATACCGAAACCATGGGGCTGGTCACGTATCGTGACCGGCTGTGCGTGGTGCAGATCAGCGATGGCCGGGGGGACGAGCACCTGGTACGCTTCGCGCCCGGCAGCGCCTACGACGCGCCGAACCTCACCGCGGTGCTGGCCGACCCCGACCGCATCAAGATCTACCATTTCGCCCGGTTCGATCTGGCCGCTATCCAGCATTACCTGGGTGTCACGGCCGGGCCGGTGTTCTGCACCAAGATCGCCAGCAAGCTGACGCGCACCTATACCGACCGCCATGGCCTGAAGAACCTGATCCAAGAATTACTGGGGCAGGACATCTCCAAGCAGCAGCAGTCGAGCGATTGGGGTGGCCCGGTGCTGAGCGATGCGCAGCGTGACTACGCCGCGTCCGACGTACGCTTCCTGCATCGCCTGATGGACATCCTGGCGCAGCGGCTGGAACGGGAAGGCCGCAGCGCCATGGCGCAGGCCTGCTTCGACTTCCTGCCGACCCGCGCCGCGCTGGATATTGCCGGCTGGGCGGAGAAGGACATCTTCTCTCACGAAGGGTAAGGCCCTATCTGCCGGCCATGACGACTGAGGCGGATACCCAGCGCGGCCGGCGGCGCGCCTTTGCCGCGCCCGGCGGATCGTTCGACCGCACGGTCCGGCTGCTCGGCCTGGTGCTGCCCGCCCTGATCGGCGCGCTCGCCGCCGCCATGCTGATCGCGCCGCTGCGGCCCAAGGGGGAGGTCAGCTTCCTGCTGGACCGGAACAAAGTGGCGACTGCCAACGACCGGCTGCGGGTGGATGACGCGCGCTATCGCGGGCAGGACAATACCGGCCGGCCATTCTCGCTCTCCGCCGCCGAGGCGCTGCAGCGTTCCGCCAGCGAGCCGGTCGTACGGTTGCAGGACCTGACCGCGCGCATGCTCCTGCCAGAAGGGCCGGCACAGCTGACCGCGCCCGGCGGCGCGTATCAGATCGACCGGCAGCAGGTCGGCATCGACGGGGCGGTGCGCTTCCTGGCGGCGGACGGCTACAGCATGGTGGCGCGTGGCGTCGCCATTGACCTGCCCAACCGGGCGCTCGTCGGCCAGGGCAGGGTGGAAGGCACGGTGCCGGCGGGATCGTTCAGCGCGGACCGGGTGCTTGCCGATCTCGACACCCGCACGGTCACGCTGGACGGCAATGCGCGGATGACCATGATCCCGGGCGAGTTGCGATTGCCATGATCGGGCGCGTCCGCGTATGGAACCGGTCATGAACCGGCTCCCGCTTCACCGCCTGGCATTGCGCTCCTTCGCCGTCGCCTTTGCCGCATCCGGCCTGGTCGCGCTCGCCTTTGGCGGCGGGGCGGGCGCGCAGTCGTTCAGCGGGTTCGACAGCCGCCAGCCGGTGAACTACGCCGCCGATCGAATCGAACTGCAGGACCGGCAGAACCGCGTCGTCCTGTCCGGCAACGTGGTGATCGACCAGGGCGACCTTCGGCTCACCGCCGGGCGCACCACGGTGGCCTTCACCGATGCGGACGGGCTGGAGATCCAGCGGATCGATGCGAATGGCGGTGTCACCGTCGTGCGCGGCGACGAACGCGCGCAAGGGGCGGCGGGCGTGTACGATTTCAACCGCCGGCTGATCGTACTGTCGGGTGGCGTGGCGCTGCGCCGCGGCGGCGACACGCTGAACGGCGGGCGCCTGACGATCGACCTCAATACCGGCATTTCCAGCGTGGACGGGCGCGGCAGCGCACCGGGGCCCGCAGGGGCATCGGCTTCCAGCGGGCGCGTCACCGGCACCTTCAAGGTTCCCGACTAGCTCCGCTTGCCTCCGCCGGGCAGGCGGGTAGAACACCTGCTCGCAGGTGCAACAGGGGGCGCACGGGGCAATGGCGACAGCACAGGTCACCGACGATCCGTGCGCGGCTGCGGGGCTGCGCGGCATCCATGTCGCGCTGCTCACCGCATGGGCCTCGCACCTCGGTGGCGGGGTCGCAAGCGCGGTGTGGCAGCAGGCGCGCATGATCCGCGACGCCGGTGGCCGCGTCACGATCGTGGCGCTGGCTGATGACGGCGGCGGCGTGCCGGACGAGCCGGGCATCACGCTACTGACCGCATCGGTGCAGGGCCCGCGTCAGATCGGCTATGCCCCCGCGCTCGCCGCCCGGCTGGCGGAGGCGTCGCCCGACATCCTGCACCTCCACGGTATCTGGATGTATCCCTCCCGCGAGGGTGCGCAATGGGCGCGGCGCACCGACAGGCCCTACCTCGTCTCGCCCCACGGCATGCTCGACCCTTGGATCACCGCGCGCGGGCGGCTGAAGAAGGCCGTGGCGCGGTGGGGCTACGAACGGGACAGCTGGCGCCGCGCCGCCGCGCTGCATGCGCTGACCCGGGACGAGGCGGCCGATATCGCGCGGGAGACAGGCACCGACCGTCCGGTGCTGGTGATCCCCAATGCCGGTCCGGCGCCGCGCGCGGGCGCCACCGCCGAACGTGCGCCGCACATCCTCTATCTCGGCCGCATTCACCCCAAGAAGAACCTCGACGCGCTGCTCGCTGCATGGGCCGCCGCCGACCTGCCACTGAGGGCAGAGCTGCACATCGCCGGCTGGGGCGATGCGGCGGACATGCCCGCCTTCCAGCAGGCGCTCGCCGCCGCGCCGCCCTCCGTCCGGTTCCATGGCGCGGTGCATGGGCCGGAGAAGGCGGCGCTGCTGGCGGCGGCGCGCTGGATGATCCTGCCGTCGCACAGCGAAGGCCTGCCCATGGCGCTGCTGGAAAGCTGGGCCGCGGGCACGCCCACCATCATGACTCCCGCCTGCCACCTGCCCGAAGGAATCGAGGCAGGCGCCGCCCTTCCCTGCGGCACCGATGCCGTTTCCGTTCGCCACGCGCTGGAACAGGCGCTGCGCACCGACACCGCCGCCTGGCACCGCATGAGCGAGGCTGCGCTGGCGCTCGCCCGTGGCCGGTTCTCCCCGGCGGAGGTCACGCGCGCCTGGGTCGACGCCTATCGCGGTCTGCTGCGATGAGCACGGTGCCGTCCGGCCCGGCCGACCGGTTCCGCCCGCTCGGCGCACCTGCTCCGTTCACCCTTGCCAACAAGCTGGAGCGGGTGGCCTTCGGCCTTGTCTGGCTGCTGCTGGCCCGCTGGACCCCGCCGCAGCTCCACCGCTGGCGTCGCTGGCTGCTGCAGGCGTTCGGCGCCCGGATCGGAACCGGGGTGCGCATCTATGGCAGCGCCCGCATCTGGCTGCCCCGCCGGCTGGAGGTCGGCCAGGGCGCCCTGATCGGGCCGGGCGTGGAATTGTACAATCAGGGCGAGGTGCGCATCGGCGCCAACAGCGTCGTCAGCCAGCGCGCTGTGCTGTGCGCCAGCACGCACCGGGTCGGCGATCCCGATTTCGCACTGGTGCTGCGGCCGATCACCCTCGGCGCCGGGTGCTGGGTCGCGGCGGAGGCGTTCGTCGGCCCTGGCGTGACCATGGGCGACGGCGCAGTGTTGGGTGCCCGCGCCGCCCTGTTCGAGGATGCCGCCCCGATGGGCATCTATCGCGGCAACCCCGCTACCCTGCTGAAGCAGCGGCGCTTCGACCGGCGCTGAGCGGAGTTACAGCGGCTGGAGCGTCAGCCGGTCCAGCGTCACGCGTTCAGGCGTGGGGCGCAGCCAGATCGCCAGCTGCAACCGCTCGCATGGTTCGGCCACGCGCAGCACCTGCCCTTCGCCGGCCAGCTCACCATCCACCAGCCGCGGCATCGCCGGCACCGTGCCGCAGGCGAGCGACGCGGCGAACACGCCGGCGCTGCCGACTCCGCGCAGGCGGTAGCGACCGGGCGCCAGCGCGACCGATTGCACCAGCACGCGGCGGCTGAAGGCGGAACGGTTCTCCAGCGACAGCCGGTATTCGCCTTGCGCTTCCTCCGCCCGGATCAGCACGTCGCCCGATCGCTCCACCGTCCAGCCGAACGGGGCGGCGGTGCCGCGGCCAAGGGCATTGAAGTCGCTGTCGGCCAGCAGGCCCGCCGTGCGGGCGTCAGGACAATGCGCCTGCCATACACGTTGCGCGCTGGCGCGATTGCCCCGTTGCAGCACTCCGCGCACCCATGGGCTGACCGCCTCGCACCCCAGCACCGTGCCGCTGCCGGCCAGCGCCACCAACACGTCGCTCCGCCGGGCAAGCGCCGCATCATCCAACTGCGGACCGGGACGCAGATAGGTCGGCAGCCATAGTGGCCGGGCCGCCAGCCGGGCCAGCAGGGCAGCGCGCGCCTGCGGCTCGCCTTCCAGCGCGGCCAGCAGGGTATCTGCGCCTGGCAGGTTGCGGTGGGTACGCAGCAGGGCGTCCAGCCGCTCCGCCGCGCGCGGGTAATCGCCGCCCTGCAACGCCGCCGTATACCAGTAACGCTGCGTCATCGCCTCGCGCCAGCCAAAGGCGGCGGCGACGCGGAAGGCCTGCTCCGCCCCGGCGAAGTCGTTCAGCAGCAGACGCGCCGACCCCAGCAGGGCGGTGGAGGCGGGATCGACCGGATCGCTGCGCACCGCCGCCTCGGCTGCGGTCAGCGCGGCCTGCGGTCGGTTGGTGGCAAGCGCGAGCTGCGAGACGGGGCGGTGGCTCTGCGCCCGTACGGTCTGCGGCAGGCTGACCGCCACCGCGAAGGAGCGGGCACCAACCCGGTCGAGCCCGCTGGCAAGGCACGCACCCGCCAGCGCCAGCACCCCGACCGTCGCCGTCAACCGCCGGAGCATGGGGCGTGAAGCGGTGGTCACGCCGCTTGCCTCACGCCGCCGTGTTCTCGTCGCTTTCGTAACGGTAGTAATTGTATCCGTAATATGAGTAGCTGCCGCCCTTGTTCGGATCGTACTTGGTCAGCACCGCGCCCACCATCACCGGGTTCAGCGCGCGCAGCCGGCGCAACGCGCCCTTCAGCTGCCCGCCACGGCCGCGATTGGCCTCCACCACCAGCATCACGCCATCGGCCAGCGTCGACAGCTCCGTCGAATCGGCCAGGCCCAAGATTGGTGCGCTGTCGATAACCACGAAGTCGTAG
Source organism: Croceibacterium sp. TMG7-5b_MA50 (assembly GCF_039830145.1). NCBI lineage: Bacteria > Pseudomonadati > Pseudomonadota > Alphaproteobacteria > Sphingomonadales > Erythrobacteraceae > Croceibacterium > Croceibacterium sp. TMG7-5b_MA50. The sequence continues at coordinate 2,113,851 of NZ_CP156082.1, forward strand.
TCGCGCTCCACCTGCTCCAGCAGCGCCGCCATGCGGGGCGATGACAGCAGTTCCGCCGGCGACGGCGGGATCGGACCAGCGGGGATCACGGTCAGGCCGGGATAGGCGGAGGGTACCGCCACCTCTTCCAACGTCGCCTCACCCACCAGCAGGGTGGACATGCCAGCGCGATTGGGCACGTCGGCCATCTTGTGCACGTTGGGGCGACGCAGATCCGCATCCATCAGAAGCACGCGCTTGCCCACGCGGGCAAAGCTCCGCGCCACGGCATAGCTGGTCGTCGTCTTGCCTTCCGAAGCCTGCGCGCTGGTGACCAGCAGCAGATGCGGCAACCCTTCGCGGGTGGAGTGCATGAGCGCGGTGCGCAGCGCGTTGTAGCTTTCGGCGACGGGCGACTTGGGATCGTCCAGCTCCGCGCGCGGATCGCCTTCCGCCGTGGGCACTACGCCCAGCAGCGGCAGGCCGATCTTGCTCTCGACGTCTTCCGGCACCCGCAGGCGATCGTCCATCTGGTCGCGCAGGAACACCACCGCACCGGCCAAGGCCAGGCCCAGGACCACCGCCAGCAGCACGTTGCGCGGCAGGTTGGGGGAAGAGGGCGTGGTCGGCACTTCCGCCCGGTCGACCACCGCGATGTTGCTGGCGGTGATCCCGGCGGCGGCGTTCAGCGCGCGATAGCGCTGCAGCAGCCCGTCATAGATCTGCCGGTTGGTATCGGCCTCGCGCGCCAGCGTGTTGTAGCGGACCGACCGGTCCTGCTCCGCCAGCGTGTCGCCTTCCAGCGTGCTGACCTGCCGGCGCAGACTGGTCTCCGCCGCGGCTGCTGCCTGGTAACCGGCACGAATGGAGTTGCGCACCTCGTTCGCGGCGCGGGTCAGGCTCGTCTCCGTCGTCCGCAGCGCCGTGCGCGCACGCGTGACCGCCGGATGATCGGGCAGGTAACGTTCGCGTGCGGCGTCCAGTGCCGCCTGCTGCTCGGCCCGCTGCTGGATCAGCCCCTGCACCGCCACGCTTTCCAGCACGGCAGGGGAGGAGAGCAGCGGTTGCGCGCGCTCCGCGTTCCACTGCGCTTCCGCCGTGATCCGCGCGGCTTGCGCCTGGTTCGCCGCCTCGTTCAGCTGCAGCAGGCTGCTCGCGGTCATGCTGCCAGCATAGCTGCCCTCTTCGGCGCCCGGATCACGGGTGCGGATCAGGCTCGCCTCACGAGCATAGGCGTTCAGCTCACGCTCCGAATTCTCCAGCCGGACCCGCGCCTCCTCCAGCTGTTCCGCCACGAAGCTGCGGGCATAGGCGGACGAGTCGAACTTGCGCTGCAGGTTCGCCTGGATGAACTCCTGGGCGTAGGCGTCCACCACGGTGGCGGACATGCCGGGATCGGTGCTGGTGAAGCTCAACTCCGCGATGCGGGTGCCGGTCGGCAGGTCGACGCCGAAATTGCCGCGCAGCATGTTGATCACGGCATTCGCGCGCTGCTGCTCGGTCAGTTCGACCAGGTCGGCCGCTTCCATCGCGTTAAAGAACCGCTCGTTCGTGGCGAGGTCGAGGCGTGCCGCGACCCGTTCCGCCAGCGCGCGGCTGCGCAGGATCTCCAGCTGGGTGTTGAGGTTCATCTCAATATCCCAGTTGGCGTTCATGGTGGTGTCGGCGCCCAGATCCTCGCCCAGCACCTGTTGCGTTTCTTCCGCGATCTCCACCGTGGACATGGCGGTGTAGCGGGGGGTCTGCAGCATCGTCAGCACGACGGCGGCGATCACCGCCAGTGCCGTGACGATGACGATCAGCCAGATGTTCCGGCGCACCAGCCCGATCAGGTAGCGCATCAGCTGGCCGATGCTGCTCTCCTTCTCCATCATCGGGCCGGTGTCGGCGGCCGACCTTGCGGCCGGCAGGGTGGATTGGGTGGGATAGGTCGCGTCCACGGCTGTTCTCACGTCAGAGCTGGGTAAAAACGCCGAGCAGCGGCCCGACCTGCAGAACGTCACGGTAAATACCGCGCAACCGGTCGAAACCGACCACGACCTGATCGCCGGGCAGGATACGCGGATCCTCCATCCGGCCGGCGCGGATCGCGTTGATGTCGAACCGGGCCACGGCGCGCCGCCCGTCGATGGTGCGCATGATCAGCACCTCGTCGAACTTGGCGGTGTTGGTGGTACCCCGCGCCAGCGCGATGGCGCTGACCAGCGTGTAGCCAGGGCGGATCTCGAACACGCCCGGCTGCGTGACCTGGCCGTCCACCGTCACCGTCTGCGGCACGATGGTGCGCAGCGCGACGCTGGCCTGCGGATCGCGCAGATAGCGGGCACCATACGCCCGCTCGATCTCGCGCGACACTTCTTCCGTCGTGCGGCCGGCCATCTGCACGGCACCGATCAGCGGCAGGCTGACCTGACCGCTTTCGTCAACCAGCAGGTCCGTACCGGAAAGATCGGGCTCCTGGAACAGTGACACATTGACGCGGTCGCCCGGGCGGATGCGGTACACACCCTCCGTCACCGGGACCGCGCCGCCAAGCGCCTCGTAGGCGGGCGCACCCAACGGCAGCCCGCTGTTGAGCTGCGGCTGGCACGCCCCCAGCACCGTCACGCAGCCGAGCGCCGACAGGATGAATCTTAGATCACGCAGCAAGTTTTGCCCCCGCTCTGGCCGTCACTGTCGCGCCCGGAACAGGCGCATTGACGGATCCTGCCGGCCTTGCCAGCAATCCCGCACCCACCCCGAACATGCACGCCAATGCCATGGATCGAAGCGGATAATCAACGAACGAATGCAGTGCGACTATCAATAGGATGCCGCACCCGCACAGAACCTGCGCCCGACCGTCTCCTGACAGACGCAATGCCCGCCAGGCGAGCGCCGCCAGCACGCCAAGCGCGGCCAGGCCGATCAGCACCGCCGGCAAACCGCCTTCCAGCACGAATTCGAGATAGTCGTTATGCGCGCGATTGGGGCGGCTGCCGTCCAGCACCTCCAGCCGTTCCGCCGCTAGCATCGCGGGCTGGTAGCCGCCCAGGCCGACGCCGGCGGGCCAGCTTTCGCGAACCGCGAACAGCGTGTCCTGCCACAATTCGGTGCGGGCATCGCCCGTCACCTCGAACCGCTCGGCCGTGCGCTGAACCATCGAGTTGCCCTGCAGCAACAGGTACCCGCCAATCGCCAGCACCGCCAGCCCGCCCGTCAGCCAGCCGGCCAGCCGAGCGGTTCCGGCAGGCAGCAGCGGCCGCACGATCAGCAGCATGAACAGGCCGGCGACCGCCGCCAGCGCGATGCCCATCCGCGATCCGGTCATCACCGTCGCCAGCAGCAGCGCCGCAACCAGCCCGCCGCCCAGCAGCCACCACACCCGCGGGGTCACTCCCGACGCGCCGTGCCGGGATGGGCGCCGGATGGCACCGGCGATCAGCGGCGCGCCCAGCGCGGCAACGATGATCACCCCGATCAGCAGCACATCCGCCTGGGCGTTGCGGTTGGCCTGGAAGCCCACCAGGAAATCACGGTGCGTCTCGGCATAGGGTCGCAGCGCATCGCTGCCGAGGCTGACCTGCGCCACACCGAGCAGCGCGGAGGCGCCAATCGCCACCGCCGCCGCCAGCAACACGCGCTGCCGCCCCGCGTGGTCGAGCGCAGCCGTGGCGAACCCGGCGAACAGCGGGGGCAGCAGCGACAACAACGCGGCGAGCGTCCGCGGCGGCGACTGCGTCCATGGCTGCCAGCTGTCCGCCGCGCCGACCAGCTGCAGCGCTGCCAACCGCCCCTCCTGCCCAGGCAAAGCCTGCCACAGCGCGGACGGCAGCGGGATCAGTTGCAGCAACGGCAGGGTCAGGACCAACGCGCCCAGCCACCAGATCAGCGGCTCCATCGGGCGGGGCGCGCCAACCGGTCCGGCGGGCAGCCACAGCCAGGCCAGCAAAGCCAGACAGGCGACAAGCTGTAGCAGCAATTCGCTGTGCGGCGCGGGCGATCCGCCTCCGCCCAGCACCAGCGCCGCACCGATGAAGCCGGCGGCAATCCATCCGTGCGCCCGCATCGCCGTCGCTGTCGCGGCCCTCATCATGCTGGCGTTTCTCCCCTTGCCAACGCCATCGCCGGTCAACCGGAGCAGCAACCTAGCACAACACAGCCGGGGAGCAACAAAGCCGCATCACCAGCGACCCGGTGCGTCGCCACGCGGCAACCTTCGCGCGGGCGCCGCCATGCAAAAAGGCCCGCGCAACTGCACGGGCCTTCCTGTTTGATCGTGATTTAACTGGTTGGTTCAGCCCGGGCTGTCGTCGTCATCGTCGCCGATGATGTCGATCGCGCCAACCGCTTCCAGGAACGCCAGGAACGCGGCAACGGAACCGAAGATCAGCAGGATCAGGCCGAGCCCGTTCGATTCGTCGCCGAGCCCTTCGGCCGCACCCATCGAGGAGCCAACGCGCTCGATCGAGGCCGGGGCACTCACGCCGCTGGACGGCAGCGAGGCCGAGGAGCGAGTCGCGGCAGCCGCCGACTGGCCCACAAGGAGGGTGGCCAGCGACAGCGAGGCCACCAAAGTCTTCAGTGTCTTCATGTCCATTCTCCGTCTGTGGGTCACACGATCTGACCCGCCGATTGACTGACAGCTATCGCTAACCAGTCATTAAGGCAAGTGACCATTCTGCACCGCAACATGGTTAACCTGCTCCGCACCAATACTTACGGATAAGGTGCAGTGTTCCCGGTACGACAGCGAACATTGTGCGTCACAACATGGGACAGGCAGGGGTTTCCCGTGCCCCGGTGCTGTGCCATGGCCCCGCCACATTCGAAAACCCCTCTTCGCAGCCAAGAAAAGCGCCTTCCCCATGAGTGAAATGGTCAAGATCAGCCTTCCTGACGGATCCGTGCGCGAAATGCCGGCGGGCACCACGGCGGCAGAGGTCGCCGCCGCAATCGGTCCCGGCCTGGCCAAGGCCGCCATGCTGGCCAGCATCGATGGGGAATTGCGCGACCTCTCGCGACCGATCACCGCCGATTCGCAGCTCGCCCTCATCACTGCGCGCGACGAAGCGGCCGCGCTGGAGGTGACGCGCCACGATTACGCGCATGTGCTGGCAGAAGCGGTGCAGGCGCTGTGGCCCGACACGCAGATCACCTTCGGCCCGGCGACGGACGACGGCTTCTATTACGACTTCGCGCCCGGTGCGCGCGGCCCCTTCACCGAAGAGGACCTGCCCGCGATCGAGGAGAAGATGCGCGACATCATCCGCGCCGACAAACCGCTGATCCGTGAGGAATGGAGCCGCGAATCGCTGGTCGCCTGGTTCCGCGACAAGGGCGAGAGCTTCAAGGCCGAATGGGCCGCCGAACTGCCCGAAGGCGAGCAGCTGACCATCTATCGCAGCGGCCCCGCCGATGCGCCCGATGGCTGGCTGGACCTGTGCCGCGGCCCGCACCTTCCCTCCACCGGCCGGCTCGACCCCGCCGCCTTCAAGCTGACGCGCGTTTCCGGCGCCTATTGGCGCGGCGACCAGAACAACGCGATGCTCAGCCGCATCTACGGCACCGGCTGGCTCAACAAGAAGCAATTGGCCGAACACCTCACCCGGCTGGAGGAGGCCGCCAAGCGCGACCACCGCAAGCTGGGGCGGGAGATGGACCTGTTCCACCTGCAGGAGGAGGCGCACGGCTCCGTCTTCTGGCACCCGCATGGCTTCGTCATCTGGCGCGCGCTGGAAGCATACATGCGCCGCAAGATCGACGCCTCCGGATACCAGGAGATCAAGACGCCGCAGGTGATGGACGCCCGGCAGTGGGAGAAGTCCGGCCACTGGGGCAAGTATCGCGAGAACATGTTCGTCGTCCCCGACGAGGTGCCCAACATCGAGGATGAAGGCCCCGTCGTCAGCGGCGATGCGCAATGGATGGCGCTGAAGCCGATGAACTGCCCGGCGCATGTGCTGGTCTTCAAGCAGGGCATCACCAGCTATCGCGAGCTGCCGATCCGCCTGTACGAGAATGGCTGCTGCCACCGCAACGAACCGCATGGCGCGCTGCACGGCCTGATGCGCGTGCGCCAGTTCACGCAGGATGACGCGCATATCTTCTGCACGGAAGAACAGATCGTCGCGGAGGTGCGCGCCTTCTGCGAACTGGCCGATTCGATCTACCGCGACTTCGGCTTCACCTACGCCATCAAGCTGGCCTTACGGCCCGACCAGCGCTTCGGCTCCGAAGCGGACTGGGACAAGGCCGAAGGCGAGCTGCGCCAGGCGGTCCACGATGCCGGCCTCGCCGATCCGGCAAAGGGGTGGGAGGAACTGCCGGGTGAAGGCGCGTTCTACGCCCCGAAGCTGGAATGGCACCTGACCGACGCGATCGGCCGCACCTGGCAGGTCGGCACCATCCAGTCGGACCGCGTGCTGCCCGACCGGCTCGACGCCACTTACATTGGCGAGGATGGCGATCGGCACCGCCCGGTCATGCTGCACCGCGCGATCTTCGGATCGTACGAGCGGTTCATCGGCATCCTGATCGAACATTATGCCGGCCGCCTGCCGCTGTGGCTGGCCCCGGTGCAGGCGGTGGTCGCCACCATCGTGTCCGATGCGGATGGCTATGCCGCCGAGGTGACGGAGGCGCTGCGCGCCGCCGGCATCCGCGTGGAAAGCGATCTTCGTAACGAGAAGATCAACTACAAGGTGCGCGAGCACTCGGTGAAGAAGGTCCCGCATCTGCTGGTCGTGGGCAAGCGGGAGGCGGAGGAACGCACCGTCGCCATCCGCACGCTGGGCGAGCAGCAGCAGCGCTTCATGCCGCTGGACGAGGCGATCGCCATGCTCCGCACCGCCGCCCTCGCCCCCGATCTGCAGGAGCAGAACTGATGCGTCTCGCCGTCCTTGCCCCCGTCGCCCTGCTCGCCGCCTGTCAGCAGGCGGAAACGCCGGTGGCCGAACCCACCGCCGATGCGCCGGCGCTGAACGAGGTGCAGCAGGCCTACGCGGACGCGAATGCCCGCATGCACGAAGGCATGGCCAGCATTCCCGCTGACGCGGACGAGGCGTTCATGCGCGGCATGCTGGCCCATCACCGCGGCGCAGTAGAGATGGCCGAGGTCGAACTGCAACACGGCCGCGACCCCGAGGCACGCGCTTTGGCGCAGACCATCATCGACGCCCAGCAGCAGGAGATCGAGCAGATGGAACGCTGGCTCGCCGCCCGCCCGACGGGTGAAACCGCCGCTCCGGCCATGGACCACACCGGCCACCAATAATCCTCCCCATCAATGATGGGGAGGGGGACCATTCGCGCAGCGAATGGTGGAGGGGCATGGCGCGACCAACCGCGGCACGGGGACACGCCTGCTCGCCGCGAACGTCGCGTGAGTTGACCAAGATGCGTGTCCGCTATGGGGCGTTTTCTGCCGTTCGGAGAGATGCGCCACCAGGCCGCGCTGTCCTACATCGGGCGCAAGTGTCATAGCCCACTCATGTCGCGCCCTGCCCCGACCCATACCCCGTTCCGCCGCCCGATTGACGCGCCACTCTGCCCACCGGACCGGCCCGCGGGAGGTGTCAACTTAGTGTAAACTTCCAGCTTGGGGCGCGGCCCGCGACCGCTGTTGCCCTCCCGCGCCCCACCGGTGTAAGGCGCCGCCTTTATTGCAGCGGCCCTGCCAGACGGGCCGAGACCAACCAATCCGGGGATCCCATGGCCGGCCATTCCAAGTTCAAGAACATCATGCATCGCAAGGGCGCGCAGGACAAGAAGCGCTCCGCCATGTTCTCCAAGCTCAGCCGCGAGATCACCGTGGCGGCGAAGTCGGGCATGCCCGATCCCGACATGAACCCGCGCCTGCGACTGGCAGTCAACCTCGCCAAGGCGCAGTCCATGCCCAAGGACAATATCCAGCGTGCGATCGACAAGGCGTCCGCCAACGAAGGCGACGATTACGAGGAGATCCGCTACGAAGGCTACGGCCCGGGCGGCGTCGCCATCATCGTCGAGGCGCTGACCGATAATCGCAACCGCACCGCCACCAACATGCGCACTGCTTTCAGCAAGAACGGCGGCAATCTCGCCGCCTCGGGCGCGGTCGCCCACGGGTTCGAGCGCAAGGGCCTGATCGAGTACCCGGCAAGCGCCGGTGACGAGGAGAAGGTGCTGGAAGCCGCGATCGAGGCGGGCGCCGACGATGTAGAGAGCAGCGAGGACGGCCACACGATCTGGACCGCGATGGAATCGCTGCACGAGGTTGCCGCCGCGCTGGAGGCGGTGCTGGGCCAGCCCGAGGGCGTGAAGCTCGCCTGGAAGCCCGGCCTCACCGTTGATGTTGCGGAAGGTGACGCGGCCACGCTGCTGAAGCTGATCGACGCACTGGAGGACGATGACGACGTCCAGACGGTGTGGGGCAATTACGAGCTGTCGGACGAGGTGATGGCGACGCTCGCCTGAGCCATGGCGCTGATCCTTGGCCTCGACCCGTCGCTGTCCTGCACGGGCTGGGGCCTGATCCGGACGGAGGGGTCGCGCCTGACCCACATCGCCAACGGTCAGCTGCCGACTCCCGTCGGGGCTCCGCTGGCAGACCGGCTGGCGACCATCCACGCCGCCATTTCCGCGATCATCGCGGAACATCGCCCGGATCGCGCCGCGGTGGAGGAGGTGTTCGTCAACAAGAACGGGCAATCCACGCTGAAGCTGGCGCAGGCCCGCGGCGCGGTGCTCGCCGCCTGCGGCGCGGCGGGGCTGCCGGTCAGCGAACATGCGGCGAAGTCGGTGAAGCAGGCGGTGGTCGGCACCGGCGCGGCCGAAAAGGGGCAGGTGCAGGCGATGCTGCGCGTCCTGCTGCCCGGTGCAGTGGTGGCCGGTGCCGACGCTGCCGATGCCCTTGCGGTCGCCATCACCGCCTCGCAAGGCCGGCCCGGCGGCTGACGGAGCGGAGGGAAGGCTTCCCACCCGCCGCCGCACGGGGTACCGGGCATCGGCCATGCGCCTGTCCCCTGCCCTTCGCACCGAACTCGGCGCCACCTTGCACCTCGCCGGCCCGCTGGTGCTTGCGGGCCTGCTGCAGATGGGGCTGGGCGCGACCGATACCGCCTTCATCGCCCGGCTTGGCCCGGAACCGCTGGCAGCGGCCAGCCTGGCGGTGGCGCTGTTCTCCGTCACGATCTGGGCGTTGTCGGGCTTGTCGGGGCAGGTCGGCGCACTCGCCGCCGCCGCGATCGGAGCCGAGGGCCGGGCCTTGCGCGAAGTGCGCCGGATCACCCGCATGGGCCTGTGGCTGGCCGTGGCGAGCGGCCTCGTCGCGATGGCGATCTGCGCCTCGGGCGGCTGGCTGATGCGCGTCACGGGGCAGGACCCGGCGATCACCGCGATGAGCGTGCAATATCTCGACGTGATGCTGTGGTCCGCCATCCCCCTGCTAGTCAGCAACGTGCTGCGCGCGTTTGTCTCGACACTTGGCCGGCCGGTCTTCGCCACGGTGGTGGCACTGCTGTCACTGCCGCTGAACGCGCTGGGCAACTACCTGCTTGTGTACGGCGCCTGGGGTGCGCCGGAACTGGGCCTGCCCGGCGCGGCGATCGCCAGCGTGCTCACCGCGCTGACCGGCATGGCGATGTACGTCATCGCCATTCAGCGTGACCGGCGGTTGCGGCGTTATCACCTGTTCGGCAATTTCTGGCGGCCAGACTGGCCGCATATCCGCCGCCTCATCGTAGTGGGCTTGCCTGTAACCGTCACCATCGTGGCGGAAGCGGGGCTGTTCGGGGCCGCCGCCTTCCTGATGGGGCGGCTCGGCGCGCTGGAACTGGCGGCGCATACCGTGGCGCTGTCGATCGCCTCCCTCGCCTTCCAGATCCCGTTCGGCATCGGGCAAGCGGCGACGATCCGGGTCGGCTATTTCTATGGCGCGGGGGACATCGCGGGCGTGGGCCGCGCCGGGCTGGTCGGCACCGTGCTGGGGCAGTTAATCGCACTCGGCAGTGCGGCCCTGATGATCGGGGCCCCGCTGCTGGTCATGGCGCCGTGGATCGACGCGGGCGAGCCGGGCAATGCTGCGCTGGTGGCGCTGACCGTCAGCTACCTCACGGTCGCCGCCGCGTTCCAGCTGGCCGACAGCCTGCAGGCGGTGCTGCTGGGCGCGCTGCGGGGGCTGCAGGACACGCGCACGCCGATGGCCTACGCGGTCGCCGGCTACTGGCTGGCGGGCTTCGGCCTAGCCATCTGGCTCGGCTTCTTCACCCCTCTTGCCGGGGTAGGCGTGTGGCTCGGCCTGGCGATCGGGCTGTTCGTCGTATCAGTGCTGCTGCTGCATCGCTGGCGCCGTCGTGCACGGCTAGGTCTGCTCCGCCCCAGGTCTTGACGCGACCTGCCGGCCCGCACATATGCGCGGCGCTGGCACTCCACGACTGAGAGTGCCAGAAGAGATATCATTCAAGAGGAAGAGGTCATAACCATGGCATTCCGTCCGCTGCACGACCGCGTTCTGGTCCGCCGTATCGAGGCCGAGGAAAAGACGGCCGGCGGCATCATCATCCCCGATAGCGCCAAGGAAAAGCCGAGCGAGGGCGAGATCGTCGCCGTCGGCACCGGCACCCGCGCCGAGAACGGCACCGTGACGCCGCTCGACGTCCAGGTGGGCGACCGCATCCTGTTCGGCAAGTGGTCCGGCACCGAGGTCAAGCTGAACGGCGAGGACCTGCTGATCATGAAGGAAAGCGACATCATGGGCGTGGTCGGCTGAGCCGAACCCCTGACGCTTCCCCAAACTCTTATCTGAAAGGAATACGCACATGGCTGCCAAGGACGTAAAGTTCAGCCGCGACGCGCGCGAGCGCATCCTGAAGGGCGTGGACACGCTCGCCAATGCCGTGAAGGTCACGCTGGGCCCGAAGGGCCGCAACGTCGTGATCGACAAGAGCTTCGGCGCCCCCCGCATCACCAAGGACGGCGTCACCGTCGCCAAGGAAATCGAACTGAAGGACAAGTTCGAGAACATGGGCGCGCAGATGCTGCGCGAGGTCGCCAGCAAGGCGAACGACAAGGCCGGCGACGGCACCACCACCGCGACCGTGCTGGCCCAGGCCATCGTGCGCGAAGGCATGAAGTCGGTTGCCGCCGGCATGAACCCGATGGACCTGAAGCGCGGCATCGACATGGCCGTCACCAAGGTGGTCGAGAACCTGCAGAGCCGCTCCAAGGTCGTCTCCGGCTCGTCCGAGATCGCCCAGGTTGGCATCATCTCCGCCAATGGTGACCGTGAAGTTGGCGAGAAGATCGCCGAGGCCATGGAGAAGGTCGGCAAGGAAGGCGTCATCACCGTGGAAGAGGCCAAGGGCCTCGAATTCGAGCTGGATGTCGTGGAAGGCATGCAGTTCGACCGCGGCTACCTGTCGCCCTACTTCGTGACCAACGCCGAAAAGATGGTCGTGGAGCTGGAGAACCCGTACATCCTGATCCACGAGAAGAAGCTGTCCAGCCTGCAGTCCATGCTGCCGATCCTGGAAGCCGTGGTGCAGAGCGGGCGCCCGCTGCTGATCATCGCCGAGGATATCGAAGGCGAGGCACTGGCCACCCTGGTGGTCAACAAGCTGCGTGGCGGCCTGAAGATCGCCGCCGTGAAGGCGCCGGGCTTCGGCGACCGTCGCAAGGCGATGCTGCAGGACATTTCCATCCTGACCGCCGGCGAGATGATTTCCGAGGACCTCGGCATCAAGTTGGAAACCGTCACGCTGGGCATGCTGGGCCAGGCCAAGCGCGTCACGATCGACAAGGACAACACCACCATCGTCGATGGTGCCGGCGATGCGACCGACATCAAGGGCCGGGTCGAGCAGATCCGCGCCCAGATCGAGACCACCACGTCCGATTATGACCGCGAGAAGCTGCAGGAGCGGCTGGCCAAGCTGGCCGGTGGCGTCGCCGTGATCAAGGTCGGCGGTGCGACCGAGGTCGAGGTGAAGGAGCGCAAGGACCGCGTGGACGATGCGCTGCACGCCACCCGCGCGGCTGTCGAAGAGGGCATCGTCCCCGGCGGCGGCACGGCCCTGCTTTACGCCACGAAGGCCCTGGAAGGCCTGACCGGCGCGAACGAGGACCAGACCCGCGGCATCGACATCATCCGCAAGGCGATCTTCGCGCCGGTGCGCCAGATCGCGGAGAATGCCGGCCATGACGGTGCCGTCGTGTCGGGCAACCTGCTGCGCGAAGGTGACGAGACCAAGGGCTTCAACGCCGCGACCGACACCTACGAGAACCTGGTTGCGGCTGGCGTGATCGACCCGACCAAGGTCGTGCGCACTGCCCTGCAGGACGCCTCGTCCGTGGCCGGCCTGCTGATCACGACGGAAGCCGCGATCAGCGAAATCCCGGAAGACAAGCCGGCCATGCCGGCGATGCCGGGCGGCGGCATGGGCGGCATGGACTTCTAAGTCCACGCCAAGCACCAAGAGAACGGGCCCGGGGGAGCGATCCCCCGGCCCTTTTTCTTTGGGCGGTCCTCACACCGCCGGCAACGGCGAGGCCCGGTGCCTGCCATTGAACGTAACATGATAATGCTCCGGGAAAGGTCCGGCGCCGAAGTCGATCCGCCGTGTCGCATCACCCGTTGCCCGGATGCCCGGAAAGCGCACGATGCGGCGCACTGCCTCCGGAATGGCCACCCGCCCGACATGCCGGCCAAGGCATTCGTGATGGCCCAGCCCGAAATGCAGGTAGGAGGATGGCGGCCGGGCCGGATCGAATGCGTCGGGATCACGCATCAGGCCGGGGTCGAACATCGCCGATCCGGTGCCCAGCGCCAGCACTGTGCCCGCCGGGATCGTCGTCTCGTAATCCGTACCCGCGCCAAGCACCCGGTCTGCCTCGGCGAATCGGAACTGGATGGTGGTGATCGGATTGAAGCGCAGCGCTTCGAAGACATGCGCATCAAACGCCTCAGTGTCGCCCGCCGCATCCGCCGCCAGCGCGCCCGCCAGCCAGTCCGGATGGGCGAGCAACTGGTCGGTCGCATGGATGATCGCCTGCGACATGGTCTCTATACTGCCGACCAGCAGGCCGCACACATTGCTGAGCACCCGTTCGGCCGATAGCCCCGCCGCCGGCTGCCGGCTGAGATCGACCAGGCGGCTGACCGCATCGTTGCGGCCGGAAGGCGGCTCCGCCCATTTCTGCGCCAGGAAGGGCCATAGCCACGCGCGCATCTCCGCACCGGCCGCATGGCAGCGTTTCAGGACCTCGTCGCTGAAGGGCAGATTGCGGAACATGCCATGCTGCGTGGCGAAGGACCAGCGCAGCAGGCGCTCGTCAGGTGCCATGAAGCCGAAGATGCGCTGCACGATGCGCAGCGGCACGCGCCGGGCGATCGCCGGCACGATGTCGAGCGAGTCGGCCGCCGCATCCCGGATCGCCTCTTCTGCGGTAGCCCCGGCGAGCGCCCGCACGCGCGGCAGGTCCTCCCATCGGAGGACCGCGCGCATCAGGCCCTTCTCCTCCCAGTTGATCTCCGTCTCGTCGCGCGCGAGCATGAACGGGCCGACCGCCTCGTCCATGGTACGGCGATTCGCGCGGACGGAGAACAGCGTCGGCTGCTCAAGCACGTCCAGCACATCGGTCGCACGGGTGACAAAGGTGAACAGCGGCGTGGGCAGGATCGGGCGCTCGGCACGCAATTCGGCATACATGCCGCGCCAGTCGCCGCGCAGCCAATCGACCACGACACCTGCCTTCGCCTGCGGATCGGCGGCGGCATCGAACTGCTGCAGGAACCCCATCGCGCAACCTCCGCCGGATATGGCGTCATCGCGCCATTCATCCCGAGTCGATACTTAGCAGGCTTTGTTTATCCGCAGAACAGCGCTGTCCAGCGCCGGGCCGTCAGCCTTCCAGCAATTGGTAATGGATCGGCTTGAAGCTGCCGCCATTGGAAGCATAGGCGGAGCAGGCGGTAAGGCCGATCACACAGTCGGTGACCGCACGCAGGACGATGTGATCGCCGGGGCGCGATACCGGCGGATCGACCCGCAGCGTGCCATCCGCCGCCACGGGCACGTTCATGAACAGGTTGAAGGCGGTCGGGATCATGTCCGGCTCTACGCCGAAGGGTGCCAGCGCCTCCGCCAGGTTGCCGAAGCAGCCGCGATGGACCGGGTGCTCGGGATAGAAATGGCGGAACGTCGCCTCACTGCACGGGGTCAGGAGGAAATCGTGGCTGCCGACGGTATCCTCGACGATCTCCAGCAGCACGTTGCTGCGGTTGGACCACAGCCGGTTGCCGGCGGTCAGGGCGATCGTCTCCTCGTAATCGAAGGTGCGACCGTTGCTGATCACCTCCCGCACGTCGGCGGCGTTGTAGGCGAGCAGGTCGGAAACCTGCACACCCATCGGATCGATCACCTTCAGCAATTGCCCAGCCTTGAGCACGAAGGCGGCCCCGCTGCGCGGGGGAATGACATGCAGGCTCATTCCGGAGCGGACCCGCTGCGCTTGTCATGGAACGGGCACTGCCAGTCCTCGCCTACCTGCCGGCCGGAATATTGCCGCGCCTCGCTGGTCTCGCCATAGCGGCTGAGCATGGGGTTGAGCGACCCGGCCAGCGCCAGATCGCGGTCAAGGATGGTCTTGCGCATCTTCTCGTACCGACCCTGCTCGCGCAGCTTCTCGAACTGTTCGTGCAGGTTGAACACCAGCGTCGGGTGCCGGAAGCGGCGCGCGGGGCGGCTGGCGCCGGGATGCAGGCCGACGACGAAGAACGCCTCGCCCCCGAAGCTCAGGGAAAAATGCGGATTAGACGGGTCGGGACTGACCCGCCGGTCGTAGGGCTGGCCACGCCATTCGTCCTTGTCGGCGAGGGATTGGAGGCGTTCCCACATCAGCGCCTCGAAGCGCTGCTCCGTCAACTCGGTCGGGCTGTCATAAACCACGGCCAGCGACCGCAAACCTTCCGGATCGGACCGCCAGCCCTGCGCCCAGTCGATCAGTTCAGAATGGATGCGCACATCGTCCCACGCGCTTTCCAGCGAATGGCCGACCAGCACCTTCAGCGTGCCACGCGCGAGCGCAGACTTCGCGCCGACGCAGGGGAACCCCGCCTCCGCGATCTGCGCAAAAAGTTCGTCGCGCCGCAACTCGGCGACGTCGTCGGCGACAAGCATGAGATGATTAGCCCGGTTGATCCTGTGTGCGCCCTAACGAATGTCAGGACACCGCCGTTCCGTGGCTGACACTTGTTAAGGTGCGGGGATCGTGACCGGCGCCGCGGCCATTCTGTTCTTCAGCGTCGCCACGTCCGTTCCGGCAAGTTCCGCCAGACGGCGGCGCTCAGCGGGGCTGAGGTCGGCGAAGCCGCGCTCCGGCGGCAGGGTCTCGACCGCGGTGCTCATGGCGGTCATCATCTCCGGCATGCGCTCCATCATCTTGGGCAGCATCTCCATGGAGGCGCTCATCACCTGCGGGTCGGAGAAGACCAGCAGCATGTCACCGGCGAAGCGCGCGCCCGCAGGCGTGGCGAAGAAGGTCTGGAGCGCCGCAAGTTCGGCCGGATCGTAGCGGACGGCATACGCGCGGGCGAGACCGCTGCGCAGCTGCGGCTCCACTGTAGCGACCATCTCGGCCACCGGGTCCATCATTGCGCCCATCGCCAGCCGGCCCCGTTCGGCGAAGACCGGGTCCAGCAGGCGCGTCATCTCCTGCCGTTCCGCCTCCGTCAGGTGGGTCAGACTCTCCGGTTCCATGCCCAGCCGCATGGCCAGGGTCATCGCATCCATGCCGCCGCCGGCGATCAGATCCACCATCGGCCCCATCATGGTGCGTAAGGTGGTGTCCAGCACCTCGGCATAGACGCCGTCTGGCACCACCTGCGCCGCTACCCCCTGCGCCGCGGGCAGGCGCGCCTCCTGCTCCGCCGTCAGCGGCTCTGCCGCGAACATGGCCTGCATGGCCGAGACAGCGTTTGCCCCAGGCGCCGCCTCCTGCGCCGCCGCGGGTGCGGTGGCCAGGAGGACGGCCACCGATAGCGTGGGCAGGAGGCGCCGCAGCATCAGTGCGCCGCCTGCGGGCCGCGCTCCAGCCCGCTGGCTGCCAGCTGCTCGTCGATCTGCGCCATCAGACGGTCCAGCCCGTCCTGAGTGTAGCTTTCGGCGCGGGCGACCAGCACGTCCTGCGTGTTGCTGGCGCGCAGCAGCCACCAGCCATCGTCATTGGTCACGCGCACGCCATCGGTGTCATTGACGTCCACGCCGGTGGCGTTCGACAGCCGCGCCTTGACCTCGTCGATCGCGGCGAACTTGCGGCTTTCGTCCACTTGGAAGCGCATTTCCGGCGTGTTGAGCATCGCGGGCATCTCGCCGCGCAGCTGCGTCACCGACTTGCCCAGGCGCGCCGAGGCCGCGATCAGGCGGATGCCGGCATAAAGCGCGTCGTCGTAGCCGTAATATTCGTCCGCGAAGAAGACATGGCCGCTCATCTCGCCCGCGAGCGGCGAGCCGGTTTCCTTCATTTTGGACTTAATCAGGCTGTGGCCGGTCTTCCACATCAGCGGCTGGCCGCCATGCGCCGCCACGTCGTCGAACAGCGCGCGGCTGGCCTTCACGTCGGCGATGATCGTCGCGCCCGGACGGCGGGTCAGCAGGTCCTGCGCGTAGATCATCAGCAGCTGGTCGCCCCAGATGATCCGCCCCTCGCCATCAATAGCGCCGATCCGGTCGCCGTCGCCGTCGAAGGCGACACCGAAATGGAGGTTCTTCTCCGCGACCAGGTTCATCAGATCATTAAGGTTTTCCGGCACGGTGGGATCGGGATGATGATTGGGAAAATTGCCATCAACTTCGGTGAACAGCAGGTGATGCTCCCCCGGCAGGCGGGCGGCGAGCAGTTCCAGCGCGGGGCCGGCGGCGCCGTTCCCCGCGTCCCAGCCGATGCGCAGTTCACCGAGCTGTTCCGAGTCGAGCCCGGTGAGGCCGGTCAGCAGACGTTCTATGTAGGCGTCCATGACCTCCAGCGAGTGAACTTCACCCGTTCCGTCGTCCCAGTCACCTTCCGCCGCCATCCGGCCGATCGTCTGGATGTCCGCGCCGAAGAAGGGACGCCCCTGAAATACCATCTTGAAGCCGTTGTAATTGGCGGGATTGTGGCTGCCGGTTATCTGAATGCCGCCATCAACCTGTTCGTCTGACGCTTCCGCGTAATAGAGCATCGGGGTCGGCCCCATGCCCACACGGCGCACGTCGCAGCCGCTGGCGGTCAACCCTTCCACCAGGGCATGTTCCAACATCGGGCTGCTGACGCGCCCGTCATAGCCGACCGCCACCAGCTTGCCGCCCGCGCGGCGCAGCAGCGTACCGAAGCCGCGGCCGATGGCGCGGGCATCCTCCGCCCCCAGGGTCTCGCCGATGATGCCGCGGATGTCGTATTCGCGCAGCACGGTGGGGTGGAACTGGTGGCTCATGGGTTCTCCTTGGGTGGAACGGCAATGGGGTCGGCGGGCAACGCCGCCAGCAGAATGTCGCGCGCCTCGTTGGCGCGGGTGGCCATGACGGCAGTGCCGCCGCGATCTGGGTGCGCGGTGGCCATCAGCCGGCGATGGGCGGCCTGGATGTCGGCCCGGCCCGCGCGTGCGGGCACCTGCAGCAGCCGGCGCGCCCGTTCGATCTGGCGCTGCCGACGTGTCAGCTTGGGCTGCCAGGGCCAGCGGCCGGTGACCATCCACCACACCAGCACCGCCAGTGCGGCGATGACCAGCAGCTTGGCCATCGGCTCAGGCGGCCTGATGTTCGGGCTGGGCGCCCGCTACGGGGGTAAAGCGCGGCAGGTTAAGCGCCGCGACCAGCGTGCGCAGTTCCTGCCGCGCGACGAGGTGGCTGGTGCCGAGTTCGCCCAGATGCCCCTTGTCCAGCAAGGTCAGCCCGCTGGGAAACAGCTCGCGATAGATGACGCGTTCGGACAGGCCGTGCGCCACGCGGAAGCCGACGCGCTGGGACAGTTCGTACAGCGCTTGGTCGATCCTCTTCTGGTTGCGCGCGTCCAGCCGCTGCACGCGGTTGCGCACGACCAGCCAGTCCATTTCCCGCCGGCGGTGCCCGTCTTCCAGCTGGCGCATCGCCCGCTTCTTCCGAGCTTCCCAGATCAGTTCGGCATAGAAGGACAGGCGGCGAACCTTGAAGGTTTCGGCGTCCACCTGCCCGATCAGATCGAAATCGACGAAGCTGTCGTTCATCGGCGTGACCAGCGTGTCGGCCTGCACCGCGGAATGGCGGGCCAGCGGATCGTCGCGTCCGGCGGTGTCGAAGATCACCACGTCCATGCCCTGCCCCAGCTCCGCCACGCGGCGCTCCAGCTCGGCAATGTCGGCCTGGTCGTCACCGGTAGGAGCGAACACATCGAACCGGGCGCCGGGCAGTTCGATCTCCCGCCGTGCCGCGGTGTCGGCTCGATTCTCGAAATAGCGGTGCAGCGTGCGCTGGCGATGGTCGAGGTCGATCGCCGCCACCCGAGCCCCGCCATAGGCGAGCGCCACCGCGATATGCACGGCGGTGGTGGATTTGCCCGTCCCGCCCTTCTCGTTGGCGAAGACGATGCGGTGCGGCGCGTTGGTCTGCGGTTCGGAAGCCATCGGTGCCAGCTTCTAAACGGGCGCCGCCGCGCTGCCTAGCCCGTGATGGCGCGCTGCAGCACAGGGGCGAGCCATTCTGCAACAGCGGCCACCCCCGCATCATCGGCCAGCAGGTCCTGCCGCACCTCTAATTCCAGCCATTCGAGGCCGCGGGCGAAGCAATGGCGCGGCACGGTGTAATCCGTGCCGCCGAACGCATATGGCTCGTTATCGCCCGCCGTCAGGTCCGGTACCCGCTGCAATTGCGCCAGCACGCGGCGGCCATAATCATCGCCCGGCCCACCATACAGGACACCCGCCTGCCATGGCCGGGCCTTGCCGGTCGCCGTCAGCATCGGCGTGAAACTGTGCAGCGCGACGACTATGCTGGGTAGGCCCGCAGCAATGCGTTGATCCAGCAGGTCCGCGATCGCGGCGTGATAGGGTTCGTGGATCCCCGCCACGCGGTCGGCCCGGTCCGTGGCGGATAGGTCCCGGTTGCCCGCCACCATCGTTCCATCGGTCACAGGCGGCATGGCCGTGGGATCGGCAGGATCGCGGTTGCAGTCGATCACCAGCCGCGAATAGACCTGCGAAACGAAAGGCGCGCCGAAGTGTTGAGCCAGCAACCGTCCTAGCGATCCGACCCCAATGTCCAGCGCGATGTGCCGGCGCCGATCCTCCTCCCCGACACCCAGCGTGCCGAGCGATGAGGGGATCAGCGATCCGGCATGGTCGCCCAGGAACACCAGCGGTCCGGACGCCAGAGGCGGACCGATCAGGGAGACGGGGTGCGGATCTGCGGGCAGCAGCAGGGATGCGTTCATCCCCACAGGAGAAGCCGATGGGATCGGGTCACGTCAAGCCGCAGGGGGGCCAACAGTCATGCTGATCCGCACAGGATTCGATATCTGCTTCCGCACCTGGCAGCCGATCCCCACCATGCTGCTGCTGAGCGTCCTGCCCGAACATGAGCCGCAACTGCGCACGTTGCAGCGGATCGTGACCGAGCCGGAGCTGCAATTGCACCATTATACGGACGGCTTCGGCAACCGCGCCACGCGCTGCGTGCTGCCGCCGGGCGACACCTGGCTGCGCAGCGATTTCGTGATCGAGGTGCCGGAAACCGCCGACCCCGTCGTGCCGCAAGCGGTGCAGCACCCGGTGTCGGAGCTGCCGGACGAGGTGCTCGTCTATCTGCTTGGCAGCCGCTATTGCGAGGTCGGCAAGCTGACGCAGGAGGCGTGGGGCGCGACGTCGCACCTCGCCACCGGGTGGGACAAGGTGCAGGCGCTGGTCGACCTCGCCCACAACCGGATCGAGTTCGGCTATCACCATGCCCGCAACACCCGCTCCGGCCACGATGCCTGGGGCGAGCAGGTCGGCGTGTGCCGCGACTTCGCGCATCTGGCGGTGACCCTGTGCCGAGAGATCAACATCCCGGCGCGTTATTGCACCGGCTATCTGGGCGATATCGGCATCGACCCGATCGACGCACCGATGGATTTCTCCGCCTGGTTCGAGGCGTATATCGGCGGGCGCTGGTACACCTTCGATGCGCGCCACAATCGCCCGCGCGTGGGCCGTATCGTGATGGCGCGCGGGCGCGATGCGACGGATGCGGCGATCACCACGCATTTCGGCCCGGCGCAATTGGTGCATTTCCACGTCCATACGGACGAGGTGGCAGATACAGACCTCACCCGCCCGCCGACCGACACGGTGGTGCCGCAATACGACGGCAAGTTCGGCTAGGCCGCGTCCTTCAGCGCCGCGACTACGCTGCGGCCGCCGGCGCGCGGGCGCCATGCGGTCACCCCCGCCAGCACCGTCACGTTCACTGCCAGCCCGATGACGCCCAGGTTCAACCCGCCCACCGGCACCTCGCCCAGCCATAGGGCCAGCACGCAGGCATCGCCCGCCACGATACCGCCGACGATCGCCGCCACGGGCACACGGGGCAGCAGCAGCGCGGCGACGAAGCCGGGCAAGGTCTGCACCACGCCGAAATAGAACAGGTTGTTGAGCCGGGCCATCAGCGTGCCGCCGCTCTCCGCGCTCAGCAGGCTGAGCAGCAGGAAGGCGGCGACGACCCAGCGGCTCCAGCGCTGCTGCGCGTCGCCCGGCAGGCCGGGCACCAGGTTGCGAGTCACTAGCGGCCCGATGGCGAGGCATACGCTCGCAAGTATCACCAGGCCCGACAGCGCCACCGCCGCCATGACCAGCCCGACAGCGGCAGGGTGCAGCAATACCTGCGCCACCGCCAGGAACACGTAGTCCGCCTGGGCCGGCACGATGCCATGCCCCTGCGCATAGGTGGCGGTCGCCATCAGCAGCGGGAACATCAGCGTATAGAGCGGCGCCACGATCTGCGCCCGGCGGATCGCCTGCGGGTCGCGCGCGGAAAACATGAACGCCCAGTTCTGCGGGATCATGGTGAAGCCGACGGCCTGCAGCAGGATGGTGGAAATGGCGAACACCATGTCGGGCGGCGTGGCGACCGGGGCCGCGGCGGGCTGTGCCAACGCTGGCACCGCCTGCCAGTCAGCGATGGCAAGGCCGCCGACCAGCAGGATGGAGCCCATCATCAGCAGGTCCTTCAGCACTGCCACGAAGGCGGAGGCGCGCAGCCCCGCGATCACCACATAGGCAAAGCACAGCAGCCCCGCCCCGCCAGTCAGCAGCAGCGGCGCTGCGTCCGGTGCCAGCCCGCCCAGCACCAGCCGCAGGCCGGTGAACTGCATGGTGCCGATCGGCAGCAGCAGGATGATGGAGGTGATTGCGACCAGCAGCTCCAGCGAGCGGCTGTTCCAGTGATCGCGGAAGAAATCGGGGATGGTCGCACTGCCGTACAGCCGCCCGGCGCGCCAGATCCACGGACCGGCGAAGAAGATGCACGTGCAGGCAAGCAGGATATAGCCGAAGAACCACAGCACGAAGGCATCGCCGCCCGCATAGACCCCGCCGGGGAAGCCGAGCATGCTGGCGATCGAGTAGGTCTCCCCCACCGACAGGAAGAAGAACAGCACCGCACCGAACTGCCCATGCGCGGTGAAGAAGGCGCGCGCGCCCTGCTGCCCGTGCCCCCAGCGCGACCACAGGGCCAGCAGCAGGGACAATGCCATGATCGCCAGGAACACCGCGAGCGTCACGCGGGCGGCCCCCGATGATAACACCACGCCAGCAGCGCACTGGTGACAGGCGCGCAGGTGAACAGGCACCAATTGGCCAGGCTGATCCCCAGCAGGCGCGGCGCATCGGCGGGCACCAGCAGCGCACTCACCAAAATCAGCAGCAGCGGGACAACCAGCCCCACCAGCACCGGCCAAAAGCGGATCATCAGGCGGGCAGGTCGCGCCAGCAGGTGACGTCCGCGCCTGGCGGCGGGGTGGCGGCAAACACGCCGCGCGCCACCGCGCGGGCCAGCGTGTCGGCAGCGATCGCGCCCACCTGCATGGTCACGGCGTGGCGTGCCATCTCGTCTGCCGGAGCTTCCCGCTTCGCCGTCGCCAAGGCGAACACGACGTCGCCGTCGAATGGACTGTGCACCGGCCGGATCGCGCGGGCGAGGCCGTCCTGCGCCATAATCGCCACCCGCTTCAGTTCCGTCGCACTCAGGGCCAGATCGGTGGCGACGCAGGCAATGGTGGTGTTCTCCCGCGCGCGGGCGAGCTTGGTCAGGCCCCATTCCTCCGGTCCGGCGCGCAATGCGCGCGGCGGCAGACCGCCGAACTCATCCCCCAGCTCGAAGGGGCTGGCCCAGAAGTGCCGCGTACCGGGGGCGATGACGGAGCCCAGCGAATTGACCGCCACGATCGCCCCGACGGTGAAGCCGCCGCTCGCGAGCGTGGAGGCGGAACCGACGCCGCCCTTCAGCCCGCCGGCCATCGCCCCGTACCCCGCGCCCGCCGTACCCAGCGCAAAGTCCGCGCCGGCGCTCGTGAAAGCGCGGCGGCCGAGATCGTTGTAGGGCGGGTTCGCGCCCCATGCCTTGTCGCCGCCATTGGCGAGATCGTAGAGGATCGCGGCCGTGACGATGGGCGACACCGGCACGCCATCGCGCGCCAGCCCGCCATAGCCAATGCCGCGCGCGCCCAACTCCGTCGCGACGCCATCGGCGGCGGCGAGGCCGTAGGAGGATCCGCCCGACAGCGTCACCGCATTGACCGCGTGGACCAGATTGTGCGCATCGGTCACGTCGCTTTCCCGTGTGCCAGGCCCGCCCCCGCGCACGTCGATCGCCGCCTGCAACAGCCCGTCGCCAAGGATCACGGTCGTGCCGGTGCGCACGCGCGGGTCATCCGCCTGCCCCACGGTCAGGCCCGCCACATCGGTGATGAGGTTGCGCGGACCCGTGCTTGCCGGTGCAGCGCCCTGCGCCCGCAATGCTCCAGCCGCCATCAGGCTAAGCGCGCCGCCGCCCGCCGCCAGCACCGTTCTGCGGTTCCAGTTGAAGCTCTGCATCGCGCTGCCGTGGCGCTTCTGCCACTTCTTCGCAAGCAAATCGCATCGTCAGCACCTCGCCGGGTGTGCAGGTGCAGCAGGGCAGCTATGGCGCGCGCCGCCATGAAGACCTTGCTGTCCGCCCTTCCCCTGCTCGCCCTCGCCACCCCCGTTCTGGCAGAGGAGCCCTCGGCGGAGCCGATCATCGTCACCGCCCAGCGGCGCGAACAGGCGGCGCAGGATGTCGGCATCGCGCTGTCGGTCGTGGATGCAGGGGTGCTGGCGGAACGCGGCATCACCAATGTGAACGGCATCGCCGATGCGACGCCCAGCCTAGAGATCGAGCCCGCCTTCGGCGGCGGCGCGCCGCAGTTCAGGCTGCGCGGCGTCGGCTTCCAGGACTACGCCACCAACAATGCGCCGACCGTCGGCCTCTACGTCAACGAGGTGGCGCAGCCGGTGCCAGCGATGACACAGGGTCTGCTGTTCGACCTTGCCCGGGTGGAGGTGCTGCGCGGGCCGCAGGGCACGCTGTATGGCCGCAACACCACGGGAGGGGCGGTCAACATCGTCACCAACCGCCCGGCGGATCGGCTGGGTGCGGGTGCGCTGCTGGAGGCGGGCCGCTTCGGTGCCTTGCGGGGCGAGGCGTTCGTCAATGCGCCGCTGGCTGATGGTGTGGCGCTGCGCGTTGCAGCGGCGACGCAGCAGGGCGGCGCGTACCAGCGCGACCGGAACACAGGACGCGAACTGGGTAATCCCGACCGGCTGGGTACCCGCGCACTGCTGGCCGTTCGGCCGGCGGGCAGCTCGCTCGATGCGCTGATCGACGTGCATTGGAGCCGGGACCGGTCCGAAGCGGTCGGGCTGTACCTGCTGAACCCCCTGTCCACCCGTGCCGGCGCCGGCCCGGTGATCCCGGCCGACCGCGACCGCTTCGCCACCGGCTGGGGCGTCTCGCCCCGCCTCGCCGCCGATGTGGGGCTGTCGGCGGGCGCGAAGCCCGGCGTCGACAATGAAAGCTGGGGCGCCAATGCGCGGATCGCCTACGATCTCGGCGGAGTGACGCTGACCAGCCTGACCGCCTATGACCGGCTGGACCGCCGGCAGTTCGGCGATTGGGATGCCAGCGCCAGCGTCGAGGCCGATACCTTCTTCGGCAGCGAGGTGGAGGTCTGGTCGCAGGAACTGCGCCTGTCGGGTAGCAGCGGCGCGCTGGACTGGACGGCGGGCGCCTACTGGTCGCACCAGCAGCTCGACGAGCGGTACTTCAGCGACTTCATCGACGTCTACGGCACCTACGCCCGCGTGACCTACGCGCAGCAGGTCGAATCCGCCGCGCTGTTCGGGCAGGCGGAGTACCGCTTCGCCCCGCAATGGCGCGCGATCGCCGGCCTCCGCTATGAGGAGGAGACGCGCGACCTCAATGGCTTCGGCAGTGCCTTCGGCGGGGCGCAGGCATTGCCGCCAACTGATGTCAGCACCCGGATGCGTCCGCTGACGGGCAAGCTGGCGCTGGAATGGACGCCAGCCGACGACCTGCTGCTCTACGCCTCGGCCAGCCGGGGCGTGAAGTCGGGCGGGTTCACCACCTACAACACCGGCAATCGCAGCGGCATCGAACCCTTCGCGCCGGAGACGCTGTACGCCTACGAGATCGGCATCAAGAGCCAGCCGGCTTCATGGGCGCAGGTCAATGCGGCGGCGTTCTGGTACGATTACCGCGACCAGCAGGTGCTATCGGCGGTGTACGGTGCCAACGGTCCGGTCGGCCGCTTCACCAATGCCGATCGCTCGCGCATCGCTGGCGCGGAGCTGGAGCTGGTGCTGACCCCACTCCCCGGCTTGTCGATCGCGCCGTTCGCCGGCTTCAAGCATGGCGAGTACCGGGAGTTCACCGATCTCGACGTGCCTGCCAGCCGCGCGGCGGGGCAGGCGGTCTATGTCGATCGTGCGGGTGAGACGATCCCCTTCCCGCGCTGGTCGGCGGGCGGCAGCGCCGCCTGGGATCTTCCGCTGGGCCGGCTGGTGCTGACACCTTCCACCACGGTGACTTGGCGCAGCCGCTATCCTTCCTGGCTTGGCGCGACCTACGACATTCCGGCGTATTTCGTCGCCAATGCGGAGCTGGCGCTGGCACCGGCCGACGGGTCGTGGCGAGTGGCCTTGTGGGGCCGCAACATCTTCGACCGGGAATACGACCTCACCCGCAATTTCTTCACCAGCGCTGACATCGCGCAGCCGGCTCGGCCCGCCAGCTATGGCGTCCGGGTCAGCGCGACTTACTGACCGGCGCTCAGCTGGCGTTGGCAAGGTCGGCGAGCACCGCCTCCGCCCGCGCCAGCCGGTCTTCCGCGCTGTCGATCTGCTCGCGTAGCAGCAGGCGGTCGCCCGATCGTTCCAGGCCGGCCGCATCGACCAGCTTGCGCTTGCCATGCGGGGTAAAGGCGATCGCGGCAGAGCCGGCATCGATCCGCTCGATCCCGGCGGCCAGCGCCAGCAGCCTTAATCGCGCCAGCGCCACCAGCTGCTGCGCCTCCGCCGGCAGTTCGCCGAAGCGGTCCTCCAGCTCCTCGGCAAAGCTGTCGAGTTCCGCCACGTCGGCAATGCGCGCCAGCCGGACATACAGCCCGATTCTGAGATCCTCCTCCGGCACCCAGTCCGGATCGAACCGACCGCCGATGCCGAAGTTCAGTTGCGGCAGCCACTCCTCCTGCGCTTGCCCGCGCGCGGCGCGCAGGGCGCGTTCAAGCATATGCTGGTAGAGGTCGGTGCCGATCAGCTTCATGTGGCCGGTTTGCTCCTCGCTCAACAGGTCGCCCGCGCCCCGCATGTCGAGGTCGCGTGCGCTGATGGCAAAGCCCGCGCCCAGCCGATCGAATGCCTGCAGCGTATGGAGGCGCGCGAGCGTCCGCGGGGCGATCTCGGCCTCGCCATCGGTCAGCAGGTGGATCTGCCCGCGCCGCGCCCCGCGCCCCACCCGCCCGCGCAACTGGTGCAGTTGCGACAGGCCGAAGCGATCGGCATGCATCACGATCATGGTATTCGCGCGCGGCACGTCCAGCCCCGCCTCGATGATGTTGGTCGCCAGCAGCACGTCCCCGTCACCATTGGCGAAGCCGACCATCGCCTCGTCGATCTCCGCCGCGGGCAGCTTGCCATGGGCTTGGAGCACGGCCAGTTCGGGCACCAGCTTGCCGAGCTGTTCCGCCAGCGGGGCGATGTCGGCGACGCGGGGCACGACCACGAAGCTCTGCCCGCCGCGCGCCTGTTCGCGCAGCAAAGCCGTCCGCACCGCTGCCGGGTCGAACGCGGTCACCACCGTGCGGATCGCCTGCCGCCGAGCCGGGGGCGTGGCGATGACGGAGAGCTGCTGCAGCCCGATCAGCGCGCCCTGCAAGGTGCGCGGGATCGGCGTCGCGCTCAGCGTCAGGACGTGGCCTGCGCCAAGGCCGCGCAGCTTGGTCTTGTCGGCAGCGCCGAACTTCTGCTCCTCGTCGATGATGACCAGCGCCAAATCCTGGTACGTCACTGCCTTGCCGGCGATCGCGCCGGTGCCGATGACGACGCGGATGGAACCATCCTTGAGGCCGGCCAGCACCCGCTTCTTCTCCGCCGCCGGGGTGAAGCGCGACAGGCCGGCGACCTCCACGTCCAAGCCGGCGAAACGCTGGCGGAAGGTCTCCAGATGCTGCCGCGCGAGCACGGTGGTCGGCGCCGCCAGCGCCACCTGATGCCCTGCCAAGGCGGCGATTGCGGCGGCACGCAGCGCGACCTCCGTCTTGCCGTATCCGACATCGCCGATCACCAGCCGGTCCATCGGCTTGCCGGAAACAAGGTCCGCCTCCACCGCGCTGATCGCGCGGCCCTGATCGGCGGTTTCGGTGAACGGAAAACCGGCGACAAAGCGCTCATACGCCGCCGCGTCCGCCTCCAGCACGGGGGCGCTCGCCTTCAGCCGCTCCGCCGCCAAGTCCACCAGCCGGCGGGCGGTCAGCGCAATGGCCTCGTCCACCTCGCGCCGCCGCTTCTCCCAACTCGAACCATCCAGCTTGTCGAGCGTGACGGCATCCTCGTCTGCACCGTAGCGCCAGATGCGCGCTGCCTCTGCCACCGGGACCATGCGGCGGGTGTCGCCGGCGAAGCGCAGCACTATCGCGTCGCCGCCATCGTCACCCAACGCTTCCAGCCCGGCGACCACGCAGATGCCGTGCTCGTCATGCACCACCACGTCGCTCACGCGCAGCTCGTCAGCCGCAAAGACCTGCGCGGCGGACACGGGATCACGGTCCATGTCGCGTAGTGCCCGGCTGCCCAGCAGGTCGGCGGCGGCGAGCGCGACCAGCCCGCCCTGCCGGAACCCGCGGCGCAGCGGCATTGCCAGCATCAGCACCGTGCCCGGCTCCGCCGCCAGCGCATCCGTCCAGCTGGCCACCGCGACAGGCGCGGTGCCCAAAGCCCGCTCCGCCCGTCGTGCCAGGAAGCGCAGGTCGCGCGGGGTGCCGAGCAGCAGCAGCCGGTTGCCGGCCGTGATCTCCTTGCCCGCCCAGGCCTTGAAGGCCCGCGCAGGTGACTTGCGTTCCGCAAAGCGCGGCGGCGGGTCGCCGGCGAATTCTGGCAGCTCCGCGAGCTTGTGCCGTCCCGCCGCCTCCTGCCAGCGATCGTCGAGGCAGATATTGCGGAGCGCGCGCGCCGGATTGCGCCTTCCGGCATCGGCCGCCAGTTGCAAAAAGCCGCGCCGTCGCTGTTCCGCCCCGTCCTGCCACAGCAGCGTGGCGGCGGGCATGTGGTCAGTCAGCGGGACCGGGTCGCTGAGCTCCGGTTCCTGCGCGCGGCCGACTTCCAGCCGCTCGCATTCGCCATGGGTCAGCTGCGTCAGCGCATCGTAGGGGCGGATGGAGGCGACCGCGCCATCGGCCAGCTCGATGCGATAGGGGGTGCCGGCATCGGCCGGGTAGATGTCGATCACCTGGCCACGGATGACCAGCTCTCCCGGCTCGTCCACCCGGTCATCCATGCGGTAGCCAGTTTCCAGCAGGCTTTCGCGGAGCACCGCGACATCAAGCGGTTGGCCGACCGTCACTACCGGGGGGGCGGCGTCGAACTCGCCCGGGGCCGGGGTAAGGCGGGCGAGCGCCTCCCCCGTGGTGATGAGCGCCACATGCGCCCGCTTCTTATCAGCCAGCGCGGCGCGCAGGCGGCGCAGCGCAGTGGCGCGCTGGCCGACATTGGCGGGCGATGGCGGCGCGTTGTCGCCGGGCAGCGCATCGCTGCCGGGGCACAGCAGCACCGGCGCATCAGGCAGGCCCACCTGCAGTGCCGCGGCGACCTCGGCGGCGACGACCTCGTCCCGAGCGACGAAGATCAGGTCGCCCTTGCCGAGCTCCACCAGCAGTGCACCGATCAGTGCTCCCGTCGCCTCATCGCCCGCCCGCTCTGCCAATCTGTTATCCTCTTCAATCGGATAGCCAGAACAAGGCAGCGGGACGCCCGTTCCGGCGGTTACAGCCCGGCGACGATTTCAGAGAGGCCGCGGCCCGGCGCCACCAGTTCTACCCGGCCGATCCCGGCGGCACGGGCTGCGGCCGCGTCCGACGGCTTGTCACCGACCATGATCGAGCGGGACAGGTCGATTCCATGGTCGTGGGCAGCGCGCAGGATCATGCCGGGCGCAGGCTTGCGGCATGCGCAGCCCGCGGCGGGATGGTGCGCACAGTGGTAGATGCCGGCAAAGGTAATGCCCTCCCGCGCGAACAGCTGCACCATGTGCGCCTCCAGCGCGGCATATTCGGCGGCGGTGAACAGCGCGCGCCCGATGCCCGACTGGTTGGTGACGACCACGAGGTCATAATCCAGCGCCAATGCTCGGCGCAGGGCGTCGTACACGCCGGGCAGCACCACGAAGTCTGACGCGCGATGGACATAACCCGTATCGGCGTTGAGCACGCCGTCCCGGTCGAGGAACAGCGAACGCCGGCTCATCGCCCGGTGCGGATGCGCTGCAGGAGGGTGGTGGTCGAATGGCCGGGACGAAAGGCGATTGCCTCAGCCCGTCCGCCCCAACCGCGGACCAGCCGCGTTTCGGCCAACGCCTCCATGTCGTAGTCGCCGCCCTTGACATAGATGTCTGGCCGGACCTGTTCCAGCACGGCCAGCGGCGTCGACTCCTCGAACAGGGTCACTAGGTGTACCGGCCGCAGCGCCGCCAGCAGCAGCGCGCGATCACCCTCCGGGTTGATCGGGCGATCTTCTCCCTTGCCTAGCATCCGGGCGGATGCATCGCTGTTCACCGCCACCAGCAGCGATGCCCCCAGCATCCGCGCCTGTTCCAGATACTCGACATGCCCGCGATGCAGGATGTCGAACACGCCATTGGTGAACACCAGCGGGCGCGGCAGCGCGGCGACCGCCGCGGGCAGGTCGGCGGCGGCGACGATCCGGCCGGCGATGCTCATTGCGGGCCGGCGGCGATGAACGCCGCCACCTCGTCATAGGTGACGGTGGAGGTGCCGAGCTTGCCCACCGCCACACCGCCTGCGGCATTGGCGAAGCCGACCGCCTCCTCCCATGAAGCGCCGCAGCCGCGCATGATGGCGAGCGCCGCAATCACCGTGTCGCCGGCGCCTGAAACGTCGAACACCTCGCGCGCGCGGGCCGGCTGGTGGATGACGGCATCGTCGGCATAGAGGCGCATGCCCTGCTTGCTCATGGTCACCACCAGCGCCTCCAGCCCCAGCTCCGCCCGCATGGCGTTCGCCTTGGCGTCGAGCTGTGCCGGATCGTCCCACGGGCCGGCCGCCTCCGCCATCTCCGCCTGGTTGGGGGTGATGGAGGTCGCGCCGGCATAGCGGGCGTAATCGTGCCCCTTGGGATCGACCAGGACTGGTTTGTCCAGCCGGCGGGTGGCGGCGATCAGCGTGGCCACCTGCGCCAGCGCGCCTTTACCGTAATCGGATAGCACCACGATGTCGGCATCGGCCAGCGCCTGCTCGTATTCCGCCTGCAACTCAACCAGCGCGGCCGGGGCGGGCACCTCCTCGAAATCGATGCGCAGCATCTGCTGGTTCTGGCCGACGACCCGCAGCTTGACCGTGGTGCTGAGCGCCGGATCGACGCACAGGCGGTGCGCGACGCCGGCATCATTCAGCACGCCCGTCAGGCGCGCGGCGGCATCGTCAGCCCCGACCACCGACAGCAGCGTGGCGCGCGCGCCCAGCGAGACGATGTTGCGCGCCACATTGGCGGCGCCACCCGGCCGCTCCTCGCGACGGCCGACACGCACGACCGGCACCGGCGCCTCGGGCGAGATGCGCCGCACCTCCCCGAACCAGTACTCGTCCAGCATCACGTCGCCGACCACCAGGACGTGGAGCCCGGCGATGCGCGTGCGCAAGTCGCGCTCAGCCATCGGTGGCGGGCTCGGCGGGCGGGGTGAAGGCATCGTCCAGATAGCCGCAGATCGCGTGATAGATCAGCCGGTGCGCGGTCTGCACACGGTCCGTCTCTGCCAGCGGCACGATGATGGCCATGTCGCTGAGCCCGGCGAGTTGCCCGCCGTTCCCGCCCAGCAGCCCTAGCGTCGCGACGCCCATCGCCCGCGCAGCCGCGAAGGCTCGCACCACATTGGGCGAATTGCCCGAGGTGGAGAGACCCCAGACCACGTCGCCCGGCTGGGCCAGCGTCTCGACCTGCCGGCTGAACAGCGTGTCGAAGCTGTAATCGTTGCTCCACGCGGTCAGGATCGAAGTGTCGGTGGTGAGCGCTATCGCAGCAAGTCCAGGGCGTGCCGTCCGATAGCGACCGACCAGTTCGGCCGCGATATGCTGGGCATCGGCGGCTGATCCACCATTGCCCAGCAGCAGCACCTTGCCGCCGCCGCGCAAGACATCCGCCAGATATTGCGCCACCGGCTCGACGCCGGCGAGGAGGTCCGGCGTCAGGGCAGCTTCCAGCGCGGCCAGCGTGGCGGTGACTTCGGTGATGATCGAAGAGGGCAAGCTGTTCTCCGTCGCGGCGGGACGGATGCTGTCAGCGTTCCGCCATCACTGCGCGCAGGTAGCGGGCATAATCGGACTTGCCCAGCGCGGTGCAGCAGCGTTCGAGGCCGGCGGCGTCGATGAAGCCCTGACGGTAGGCGATCTCCTCCGGACTGGCGATCTTAAAGCCCTGGCGCTTCTCCAGCACGCGCACGAACACAGCGGCGTCCAGCAGGCTGTCGGGCGTGCCGGTGTCGAGCCAGGCGAAGCCGCGGCCCATCAGCTCCACATTCAATTGCCCGCTCTCCAGGTAAGCGCGGTTGACGTCGGTGATCTCCAGCTCGCCACGCGCGCTGGGTACGAGATTGGCGGCAATGTCGACCACCTGCTCGTCGTAGAAATAGAGGCCGGTCACGGCGAAGTTCGACCGCGGGCTGGCAGGCTTCTCCTCGATCGAGACGGCCCGGCGGTCCGCGTCGAACTCGACCACGCCGTAGCGCTCGGGATCGGTGACGTGGTAGGCGAACACGCTCGCCCCGGCGGACTTGGCCTGCGCGCCCGCCAGCAGTTCGGGCATGCCGTGGCCGTAGAAAATGTTGTCGCCCAGGATCAGCGCGGAGGGGCTGCCGGCCACGAAGTCGGCCCCGATGATGTAGGCCTGCGCCAGCCCATCGGGGCTCGGCTGTTCGGCAAATTCAAAGCGCATGCCCCATTGTGACCCATCGCCCAGCAGCGCGCGAAACGCGGGCAGGTCGCGAGGGGTGGAGATCACCAGCACTTCGCGGATGCCTGCAAGCATCAGCGTGGCGAGTGGGTAGTAGATCATCGGCTTGTCATAGACCGACATGAGCTGCTTCGAAGTCGCCAGCGTCATGGGATAAAGCCGCGTGCCGCTGCCCCCAGCGAGGATGATGCCTTTCATGCCTGTATCCTTATGGTCTGTCGGCGAGCAGGCGGGCGACCACCTGTGGCAGCGCATCCTGCCAACGGGGCAGGGTCACGCCGTGGACGCGGGCAATGCGGCTGCAATCAAGCCGCGAATTGGCCGGCCGGGTGGCGGGGGTGGGATAGTCGGCGGTGCTGATCGCGTTCACCTGAGCAGTCGGCCCGCCATGCCGCGCAGAAACCGCGAATATGGCGCTGGCGAAGTCGGCCCAGCTCGCCTCACCTTGCGCACTCATGTGGAACAGTCCACGCTGCGCCGGATCGTTGCCGGTGGCAAGGTTGGCGCAGACCGCCAGCACGCCGTCGGCGATGTCGAGCGCGGATGTGGGATTGCCCCACTGGTCGCCGACCACACCCAGCGCCTCGCGGCTTTCGGCCAGCCGCAGCATGGTCTTTACGAAATTAGTGCCGAACGGGCTGTACACCCACGCCGTGCGCAGCACCGCGCTGTCGGCATGGGTGGCAAGCACCGCCTGCTCGCCCGCCAGCTTGGTGGCGCCATACACGCCGGTGGGCCCGGTCGGGTCGTCCTCCCGCCAAGGCCGCTCGCTGCTACCGTCGAACACGTAGTCGGTCGAGAGGTGGACCAGCGGCACGCCGAGGCTGAGCGCGGCTTCCGCCACGTCGCCCGCGCCTGTGGCGTTGATCGCATGGGCGCCGTCGGGCTCGCTTTCCGCCTTGTCCACCGCGGTCCATGCCGCGGCGGAGACGATCGCGTCGGGGCGCGCTGCCTCCAGCGCAGGCAGGATCGTGACCGGATCGGCGAGGTCGAGCGCCGGCCGGCCGACCGCAATCACGTCATGGCCGGCATGGGGGCCGCGCTCCAGCAGGCTGGTGACCACCTGCCCGGTGCTGCCGGTGACCGCTATCCTCATGCGGGCGCCTTGGCTTCCAGCCCCAGGCGCTGCCCGTCATATTGCTCACGCAAGGGGCGCCACCACCATTCATTGTCGAGATACCAGCGCACCGTCTTGGCTATGCCGCTGTCGAAATCCTCTTGCGCGCGCCAGCCCAACTCGTCCTCCAGCTTGGTGGCGTCGATCGCGTAGCGGGCATCGTGACCGGGACGATCGGTGACGAATTCGATCAGCTCCTCGCGTGAGCGCCCGGCGGGAAGCAGTTCGTCCAGCACGGCGCATATCCGGCGCACCACATCGATGTTGCGGCGTTCGTTGCGGCCACCGACATTGTAGGTCTCGCCCACCTGGCCGCGTTCGATGATGAGGTCGAGCGCGCGAGCGTGATCTTCCACGAACAGCCAGT
Organism: Croceibacterium sp. TMG7-5b_MA50; assembly: GCF_039830145.1. NCBI lineage: Bacteria > Pseudomonadati > Pseudomonadota > Alphaproteobacteria > Sphingomonadales > Erythrobacteraceae > Croceibacterium > Croceibacterium sp. TMG7-5b_MA50. The sequence goes on from NZ_CP156082.1 coordinate 2,147,028, forward strand.
CGCGCACATTCTCGCCCTTGCCGTAGACCGGCAGGGGACGCCCCTCCAGCGCATTCAGAATGGTCAGCGGGATGAGCTTTTCCGGGAAGTGGTACGGCCCGTAATTGTTCGAGCAGTTGGAGACCACCACCGGCAGGCCGTAGGTCCGCTCCCACGCCTTCGCCAGGTGATCGGAAGCCGCCTTGCTTGCCGAATAGGGGCTGCTGGGATCGTAGGGCGTCGTCTCGTGAAAGAGGCCGCTGTCGCCCAGTGAGCCATAGACCTCGTCGGTCGAGACATGGAGGAAGCGGAATGCCGCCTTCTGCTCGGCCGGCAGCGTGTTCCAGTATTGGCGCGCCGCCTCCAGCAGGGTGAAGGTGCCGACCACGTTGGTTTCGATGAAGTCGGCGGCACCGGTAATCGAGCGGTCGACATGGCTTTCGGCCGCCAGGTGCATGATCCGGTCTGGGCGGAAATCCGCCATGGCGGCATCCATTGCCGCCCGGTCGCGGATGTCGGCGTGTAGAAACCGGTGCCGATTGCTGCCCGCCACCGCCTTTAGCGACGCCTCGCACCCGGCATAAGTCAGCGCGTCGATTGTCAGGACGTCATGGCCCTTGTCGACCACCAGATGGCGCACCAAGGCCGAGCCGATGAAACCGGCCCCGCCGGTGACGATAACGCGCATGGTCAGTCCTGCCCCGGGGCTTGGAAGGTGAAGTAGGAGGGCAGATCGCTCAACAACGGCTGCTGGCGATCCTTGACCGACAAGGTCGCGGCATCGGCCACGTCGGGCCAAGCGATGGCGATCGCGGGATCATCCCACGCGACGCCCTTGTCGCACGCCGCGTTGTAATAACCGCCGGTCACCTTGTAGCTGATGACCGTGTCGGGTTCGAGCGTGCAGAAGCCGTGCGCGAAGCCCGGCGGGATCCACAGCTGCTTGCCATTTTCAGGCGTCAGCTCCTGCCCCACCCACTGACCGAAGGTCGGCGAGCCGGCTCGGATGTCCACTGCCACATCGAACAAGGCGCCTGCAGTGCAGCGCACCAGCTTGCCTTGCGCATGCGGATCGGACTGGAAGTGCAGCCCGCGGACCGTGCCGGCCTTACGGCTGAGCGACTCGTTGTCCTGCATGAAGCGGAACGCGCCCATCTCCGCCGCGAACAGGTCGGCGCGGAAGGTCTCGGCGAAGTAGCCGCGCTCGTCGCCGTGTCGGCGGGGGGTCAGGATTGCGAGGCCAGATATCGTGCACGGTGTGAATTGCATTGTCAGCTCGGCCTTGTGCGCCACACCGGCATGTGCGTTTTCGTAAAACTCGCGGCCCCTTGCACCTTGTGACCGGCAATCGGGAACCTGCTTCAATGACGCGAAGGATGCACTGCGAGAAGATCCCATTCGATGTCCGTGCCGTTGTCAACCTGCGGGACGCCGTTGAGCAGGTCGAGATTTGGCAATGTGTGGGTGAATTCATACCCAAAAGCACGAAGCAGTTCGTAGATTTCGCGATAGTCATACCCCGCCTTTTGCATCCACACAGGCGAGATTTCTGTGAAGATTGTCGGGTGGTCCCGCGCCAGAAGGTCACGCATACCCTGCAGCACGAACAGCTCGAAGGCTTGCACATCGATTTTTACGAAGGAGATCGATCGCCCCGGCATGTGCCGGCTTAGCAGTTCATCGACCGGCCAGAGCTCCACTTCCTCGCCGTTCAGGTTTGACCGCCCGGCTTCTGCATCCGGATTGACACCCAAGGAGCCAAAGTTCGCTTCCGCCGCATCATAATCAATTGGGTACATCATGACGCTGCCGCGACCCGCTCCTGCAGCAGCATGCACGGGAATGATGTTGCGACACCCGTTCAGCACTGCATTTGCATTGGTGAGCTGGAAAATTGGTGTTTGCGCCTCGATCGCAAGAACCTGCCCTGTGGCACCCACCAGCTTGGAAAAGACTACGGAGTGGTGGCCGAAGTTGGCGCCGACGTCTAAAACTGCATCACCAGCGGCAACATACCGTCGGAAGATTTCGATATCGTCAGGGGCCCAGGAGCCCTCCCGTATCAACGCATTCGGGATCACCGCATCACCGGACAGCACCAGGAAATCGCCCCAGTCCCCCTGAATGAACCGGGTGCGAGAGTTGAGCAGCATCGATCGGGACGCCAGCCGCGGCACCGTGCGCAGACCAAATCCAAAAAGCCATACCTCGCAATGCGCGGCGTCAGTGCTCTCTTGCGCGACCGAGGTCAGCGTGATCACCCTTTCACCGGCACCTGCATCGGACAGGCTTCGGAAATGCCGAACCTTCTCATCTGCGTGGAACAGCGGCTCGCGAATGCGATCGCCAGCCGTGCTGATCTCGACCACACCGCTCCAGGCATGCTTCAGAAGCCAGAGAGATTCAATTTCAGCCGAACACTGGATTGATAAGGCAGCGTCAGGCCGGAAGCACTTGAGGACTGTTCCTGGAACACTCGGATGATCCGCCTCCTGCCATCCGTCATTGCTGACGATTTTGCACAAGCCTTGGGATAGCGCCTCACCCACCGAAATGCTTATCATGAACTACAAATCCGAGAAGATAGTGAACCGCACTGCTGTGGCGCCTGCCTGCCACCGATCGGCAAGGAGCGGCGAAGGAAGCCTGATATGCAGGTCAGCCCGCCGGCACAAGCCGGTCGTTCAGGCGAGATATTCATATGGAGCGAGCAACCGCTCATGTACTCCCGGGCCAAGATCGGTATAGGCAACTCACCGCGCCGTGGCATATGCAGCCGTGCGGCATGGCCGTTGCCAAATAGAGGGTGCGCGTGGCTTCCGAGGCTGATCAAGATCATTCAAAGAGATTTATGTCAGACGTGAACTTTGATGCGATCACCGATCTGGTCGCGCGAGGAGAACCACAAGCTGCGGCGATAGCTTGCGATCGAGAGTTGAGGCAGGAGCCCCGGCGCCGCGATCTGTGGCATGCCAAGGGTCAGGTACACCTGGCATTGGAACAGTGGGGTTTTGCCGAGATTGCACTGCGGACCGCGCACGCTTACGGCGCGTCCTCTGCCAGCCTGCGCGAACCGTTAGAAACGGCGCTGGTTCGCCAGGGAACGTCCTTGGATACCATGCCGCTGCACCTGTGCAACATGGAACCGGGACCGATGCAATCGCCGGGAGCACCCGATGTCGTCGCCCTGGTACAATTGACATGGCAGGTCCAAACGGTGCCACCCACAGACATGCTGGAAATGCTTCGCACATGCCCCAGCATGGACGCCGTACTCGGCGCTCTGATGAAAGATGCGCGCTTTTCCCGGGCCAATCTCGAGTGGCTCGCCGTTCTACGTGAAGATGAGTTTTGAAATGGCTGACTCGCCTCTATCCTTTTCCATTGTAATCAACACCTACAACCGGGCCGATTACCTGGAAGATGCCATTCGCGGCGTTACGCAGCTCGATTATCCGGCATACGAGCTGATCGTGGTGAATGGACCGTCTACTGATGCGACTTCCCAGGTGCTGGCCGCGTGGGCCGACCGGGTGAAAATACGTCAATGTGACGTGCCCAACCTTTCCGTATCCCGCAATATCGGCATCGAGGCTGCGGCAGGCGATATCGTAGCTTTTCTCGACGATGATGCGGTGCCGCATCCACAGTGGCTGACCAACCTGGCCAAGCACTACGCGGATCATGAAGTCGGCGGTGTCGGCGGGTTTACGGTCGATAACACCGGCGTTCAATGGCAGGTCTGCAAGACCGTATGCGACAGGTTTGGCAATGCCCATAGCGTGGACCTGTTCTTTGACGAACGACAACTTAACTTTCCTGGTACGCCGTATTACCCCAGCCTCTTGGGTACGAATTCTAGTTTTCGGCGCGAAGCATTGCACGCGATCGGCGGGTTTGATCACACATTTGCTTACCTGCTTGACGAAACGGATGTCTGCTTGCGCCTGGTCGATGCTGGATGGCAGATCGTTTATGAGCCCGACGCGCTCGTCTTTCATCAGTTTGCACAAAGCCACGTTCGGACGACTTCCCGCAAGCCTCGCACGCTATACCCTTCCGTGGTCAGCGTGTCGTATTTCGCGTCGGTTCACGGCCGCCACGATGGGCGGGCCCGCTTGTCCGACGAATTGAGCGGCTACGAAGAGCGTCTGTTCAGTGCCAACAAGTGGCTGGCCGAACATTCCGAGATCAGTTCAGCGCACCGCAGCAGTCTCGATCTGGATGTCAGGAACGGGATGCGCGAAGGTGTGGCGCGCGCGCATAAAGCCCTTGCGGACGGAAAGGTCGCGGGTGACATGCGCATACCCGAGATACCTGATGCTTTTCTGCCCCTGCAGCCACGCCCCCGCTTGCGCGTCGCACTTGTCACCCAGGGATATCCGCCACACAACGATGCCGGGATCGCCCGCTGGACGTCACTGGTCGCCCACGGTCTGGCAAACCTCGGAGTGGCGGTTCACGTCATTACGCGGGCGAAGAACGTTCCATGGCGCAGGTTCGAGAATGGGTTCTGGGTCCATGCCCTTGTGAACGGCGGGCGCGAGGAGCCGGAGATTGCCCGCAAGTACGACCTGCCCTCCTCCGAAATTACTGCATGGATGGCTGCGGTGCAGGATGAGATTGCGTTTCTAAAAACATTTGGCCTCGACCTTGTTTCGTTCCCAATCTGGGATCTGGAGGGATTGCCGCTGCTTGATCAGACCGATCTCCCAACGATAATGAGTCTGCATACGACCTACATGCTCGCCCGTCCGTTCAAGCCCGAGTGGAATGCCCGCGTCATCTACGGCCGCTCGGCAGTAGACCGGATCATCAATGCGGAGCGGACTGCTCTTGGCAAGGCGCCATTGCTGCTCGCCAACAGCCAGACAATTATCGACCAGATCGAAGGCGAGTACGACATTCAAGTCAGAGATCGCGCGACGATCGTCGTACATGGCACACCAGATCTTCTGGCTGCCGCGGAAATCTCGTTGGAAGAAAAGCTCGCGGCTGCACAAAGCCGTACGAAGCTGCATATCCTGGTGCCTGGCCGGTTCGAACTGCGCAAGGGCTACGACCTTGCACTGCAATTGGCCGCAGCGTTGCAGGTCAATCCGCTGGTTCATTTCGATTTTATCGGCCACGATCTAGACGACACCGCAATCTCTCAGGCGCTGAGTGATGCGAACATCAATCCCGCAACACTCACGAACGCCAAGTTCCATGGTAAGATCAGCCGCGAACAGCTGGACCAGATGTATCTTGATGCTGATATGGTGCTGATGCTCAGCCGTTTCGAAAGCTTCGGACTGGTTGCGATTGAAGCCATGGCTGCTGGGTGCCCGGTTCTCGCGCTCGACGCTGGAGCATTGCCCGAAGTGATCGGTGACGGCAGCAGCGGGTGGCTGGTGCAGGGAGGACCTGACTTCATTGGCCAGGCTAGCACGATCATCGATCGGCTCGCCGGTGATCGCGCCGAACTGAAGCAGGCTTCCATTAAAGCTTATGCTGAGTTCCAGCAAAAATACAGCACTGAGGTAATGGCTCGAGATCTGCTCGCCGTTTACGACCGGGTGGTGGCGGAGAAAGGACGCGCGCGGTGATAGACAGCGCTTGGCTCAAGACGATCTTGCGGATGACCGGCAACAATGCCGATACAGCGACCACGAACAGGCTGGCCGAACAGCTGTGCGAACCAGAAGAAGTGCTGCCGCACCTAGTAAGCGCGGGCAAGTTCAAAGATTGGCCGGCCACCACGCGGGCGTTGGGGGAGGCAAGAACATCTGTTGTTCACCCGACACATATGCGCGGAGACGATCGCGTAGTCGGCTGGCAAGATTCCGAGCGACGGCCTCGCCTAGTTCGTGATCTGCATAGCTTAATGGTGTCGCGCGATGTGGCTTGGCGGCCTGAATGGGCCGCGCGCGGCCCGCATGTCGGCGATGTGGTGGAAGAGATTGCTCACCACCGCCGCTTTGCCAACTCAAAGGCTGCGCCTAGCACTTTCATTTACGTTGCAGGTTACGCGGAACAGTTCCGGCCACCCACGCATACGCATCAAATCTTCAACGACGGTAGCAACGCACCGACAGAAGCCGGCCTTGCTCGCTCGAAGCATACCGGGCGCCGGAGCCCGCCTGCAACGCCGACCGAACTTGCAGCGGCAATCGGGATGCGGATTCTGGCCCAAAAGCTGCGCTGGCGCGTGATCTGGGCACTGTCATCGCTGAATCGCCGTCGATTAATCGTCCGCCGCATGCTGCAGCAGGACGGCATCTTCAATGGCGATGATTATCTAGCGCGTCACCCGGACGTGGCGCAGGCTGGAATGGACCCGGTGGAGCATTTTCTCAACCACGGCGCCATGGAGGGCCGGATGCCCTGACTGGTCCGCCGGTATCTGCGATCGGCAGCCGAGCCACTTTGTCCGTAGCCGAGCGCAAAACGCGCTAGCTTGCCTGCGACACTCAGTTCCCGTTTACCGCGTTTACGCCGGCGGCCACCGTTATCAGCGGCGTGAACAGCTGGCTGATCAGCTGAAATGCCTTGGCCGGCTGATTTGCGCGGGCATTGCCGAAATACAGCATGTCCTTGTCCTGCATGATGAAGCGCTGCGCCAGGAAGTAGGTGCCGACGTTCATCATGTTGAAGTGGTACACGACCGGCACCGGCGTGCCCGTCGCATCGGGCACGTAGCGGAACACGAAGATCGCTGCCGGATCACCCAGGTTGGGGTTTGCCCCGCCCGCCGTGGCAATCGCCTGTGCCAGCGACACGTCCGATCGGGGGAACGGCAGCTGCTGCACCTGGCCCGACGCGCCCAGGACAGAGAACGAACGGGGATTGTCGATCAGCAGGATACGGTCGCCGGGATAAGTGGCGACGTCCAGCTGCGGATACTCGACCAGATCGGCCAGGCGCATGTCATAGACCTGCCCGCCGCGTGTTACGCGCAGCGTCATGTCGCGGGCTTCACGCCGGGTGCCACCAGCAAGGGCGATCACGTCGGACAGCCGTTCCCGGTTAGTCTGCAGCACCAGTCGGCCGGGACGCATGACTTCCCCGCCGACGATCACCGTGTTCGTGATCGGCTGCGACAGCGTCACCAGCACCTGCGGATTCTGCGAAATCCGGCTCAGCGCTTCCCTTATCTGCGTCTGCACCTCGGCCAGGGTGCGGCCCAGCACGCGCTGCCGCCCGGCATAAGGGATGACAATGTCACCATTGTCGTCCACCCGCCGAGGCGGCAATTGCTGCCCCCGTACGCCCGGCGCCGAGGCCGTCGGACCCGCCGCCCCGCGATCGGTGAACAGCGTCACGCCCGCTTCGTAGATCGTGATGTCAAGCACATCGCCCGGGCCGACCATGTCGGTTGGCGGCGGCGGCAATTGCGGCAGCGACATGGCCGGCGGCGGCAATGACTGCGGCAGGTCGGCTGCGACCGCAACCGGAACCACGCGGATCGGGCTACCGACCTCCGGCTGCGTGGCGGACCGGATCACCTGACGGCCGGTTGGACCACTGTTGGGAAGCGTGCTGCAGCCTGCCAGGCCAGCCATCAGGCATAGCCCCACTATCGTCTTGACCTGCATCGCGGGGGAACTCGTAACCTGATCTTGGGGGGAAGTGTCCATTCCGCTCTAGCAGCGTCGAGCCCGGATACAAGGCTGCGCCGGCCACCACCGGCCTTGCGTGCCCGGCTTACATGCCCGCACTTGCCAGTCGCGCCGGCTTGGCCTAGCGGAACGGCTGCACTGTTGAGCCAGCTTTCCCTGGTGTACGGCTTCGACCCCGCAGGCACCCCTGCATGAAGATGTTGCTGGACTTTATGAACATCGAACAATCGTTTCCGGTGGAAACCGCTAACCGGCACCGGCAGGAAAACCGGCTGGTGGCCTGGCTGCGCAAGCGGCGTTGGTTTGCGCTTTTCGTAATTCTGCCCACACTGCTGGCGACCGTCTATTACGGCCTCATCGCGTCGGACGTGTACGTGTCGGAGTCTCGGTTTGTCATCAAGAACCCGGACCAGCGCGGCGCGCAGATGTCGACCCTCGCCAGCTTGGTACAGACCACCGGGCTGACCGGCGGACAGGAACAGGCAAACGAAGTCATGGATTTCATCCGCTCGCGCGATGCACTGGCAGCGCTGCAGCGTGAAATCGACATACGTTCGCGTTTTGCCACGCCGGAGGCGGACCTCTTCAGCCGCTTCCCGTCATTGTTCAGCGAGGGGTCGTTCGAGGATCTGTATCAATTTTACCGCGACAAGGTGAACGCACAGCCGGACACTGAGACGGGCGTGGCCGTGCTGAAGGTGGAAGCCTACACGCCGCGCGACGCGTTCGAGATTAACCGCAATCTGCTGCAGTTGAGTGAACGGCTGGTCAATCAACTGAACAACCGCGCCCGCACCAGCGCCATAGCGGAGGCACAGCGCGAGGTCGATCTGGCGACCGCCCGCGCCCGCACGGCGCGAATTGCGTTGACCGAGTATCGCAACCGGCAGCAGCTGATCGATCCGGCGGCGCAGGCGACTGGGGTGCTTGCGATCGCTAACGAATTGGTGGCGCAGCGGGCCCTGCTGCAGGCGCAGCTCGATCAGATGCAGCGATTGACGCCCGACAATCCATCCATCCCGGCTCTCCGCAGCCAAGTCGCCGCCATGTCCGCCCAAATCGCGTCGCAAGACACGCGGGTCGTGGGGGTCGACGGCGATGCGATCGCGTCCAAGCTGGGTGGGTACGAGGACCTGTTCGTCGAACAGGAATTCGCCACGCAGAACCTGACCGTGGCCAATGCGGCTCTGGTCCGCGCCCGGGCGGAGGCGGTTAGCCAGCAATACTACTTAGAACGCATCGTCGATCCAAATATGCCGGACATGCCGGTCCTGCCGCGCCGCCTGCTGATGGTGATCATCGTGGCGGCCGCGGCCACCTGCCTGTATTTCATCGGCTGGATGCTGATCGTCGGCATTCTCGAGCACGCGCCGGACAACTGAGATGACACAATCGACCATGCGCCGCCTGCGCGATGGCTGGCGCATTCAGTGGCGCGTGATACATGCGCTTATGATCCGCGAGCTGACCACCCGCTTCGGGCGGGAAAACATCGGCTTTCTGTGGATCATGGTCGAACCGCTGCTTTTTGCTGGTCTGGTCTCGCTGGTGTGGCGGATCATGATCGGGCCGGAGGAACACGGCCTTGAAATTGCCGCCTTTGTCATCAGCGGCTATCTGCCGCTAACGCTGTTCCGCCATTGCGTGGGTCGTAGCGCGGCCGTGTTCCAGGCCAATGGCAGCCTAGTCTATCACCGACAAGTCAAGATCCTCGACTTCATGGTAGTCCGCCTGCTGATCGAACTGCTGGGCGGAATGATGGCCTATCTGTTCATCGCGATCGTCCTGGTGCCGTTCGACCAGTTTCCACTGCCGGAAAACATGGGTCTGCTGATCCTCGGCTGGATGCTGTACTTCCTCGTGACCGCCTCCATCTGCCTGATCATCGCCCCCCTGTCGGAGATGTCGGAGGTGTTGGAGAAATTCCTGCCCGTGACGACCTACATCATGATTCCGTTTTCCGGCACCTTCACTATGGCTTCGTTCCTGACCCCGTCCATCCGTGAAGCCTTAATGTGGTCGCCTTTTGTCCATTGCATGGAAATGATGCGCGAGGGCATCTGGGGTGACGAGGTAAGGACCTATTATGACACGCTGTTCCCCATCGTCTTTGCAATGATCCTGCTGCCGTTCGGCCTTGTTCTGTGCCGCCGGGTGCGCAGGACCATGACCGTCGATTGAGGGCAGCCCGATGATCATCTGCCGGGACCTGTGCAAGTCGTACAAGCTTGGGCATGGACGCAAGCAGGTATTGCGCAACGTCAACCTTGCCGTCCAGCCTGGCGAACGGGTGGCGCTGCTGGGGCGCAACGGTGCGGGCAAGAGCACACTGATCAAGCTGCTGGGTGGCGTGGAAATGCCTGATTCGGGCAAGATCGAGCGACATATGTCGCTATCTTGGCCGCTCGGCTTTGCTGGCGGCTTTCAAGGGAGCCTTACCGGATACGATAATGCCCGTTTCATCGCGCGCATCTACGACCGCGATTACAGCGCCATGCGCGACTTCGTGGAGGATTTCACGGAGCTCGGCCGGCAGCTGAAGATGCCGGTCAAGACCTATTCGTCCGGTATGCGCGCGCGGCTCGCCTTCGCCTTGTCGCTGGCGATTGAGTTCGACTGTTACCTGATTGATGAAGTCATCATGGTCGGCGACCAGAACTTCCAGCGCAAATGTCATTTCGAGCTGTTTGAGAAGCGGGAGGACCGCACCATGATCCTGGCCTCCCACAGTCCGGACATAGTGCACACTTTCTGCGACAGGGCACTGATCCTCGACAAGGGGGAACTGCTCGCATACGAAAACCTCGACGCGGCCCTTGCCGCCTATGCGGAGCTGTAGCCAGGCGCCGAGCCGGGTGCCAGGCTGACAGCGTTTCAGCCGGGCAGCGCACGGCTGACGCTATCTTACTTTGCCGATAGGATCGTGTTCTGCTGACAGGCCTTGCGCAGCAGCGATGCCCATATCGGCGCGAGCAGAGCCGGGTCATGCTGCCGTGCCACCAACGCCTGCCCGGCGCCGGCGATTTCCTCAACCCACTGGTCATCGGTCACAATTCGCTGCAGCACCTCGGCGGCAGCGGCGATGTCGGGTTCGGCCCACACTTGCCCCGTGCCGAACGGGTATTCGCCCGCCTCTACCGTCCGCAAAGCACACGGTACCAGCGCAGCGGTGTCGCTGTGAGTGAAATCCATGTTGCCAGAATGCGCGGTCACCGCCACCGGCTTGCCCAGCAGCATGCACTCCGCAATGTTGCGACCAAAACCCTCGCTCCGGTGCAGCGAGACGAAGCAGTCGAGCGATCGCCACAAATCGAGCAGGCTCCCGCGGTCCAGCGATCGGGTAACCAGATGGATGCGCGGATCCTCGTCAATTTCCGCTAGCACCTGCTGCCAAGCGGGATCTCCCGCCACCCGCAGGCCCTTGATCACCAAGCCGACGCTCGTATCGTCAGGCGCGAATGCCCACTTGAACGATTGCACTGTGGCAAGCGGGGCCTTGCGGGAAAAGCCTGACAAGCCATCAAAGGCAAAGCCGAACAGGAAGACGCCTTCTGGTATGCCAAAGGCCGCTCGGTCCAGTCCGGCACTCTCCTGCGCTGTGACGGCGAACGGGACATGGCGCACCGGTACCGGGGCCGAACGGCAGAAGGCGTGCCACGTGAAGCGGCTGGACGCCCAGACCTCGTCCACCGTGTCGTAGGCGTGTCGCCATATCTCTGGCAATTCAGGCAATTCCCACGGCCAGAAGCCGACATTGTAATAATCGCCGATGGCATCTGCCCCACCCAGTGCGCTCACCGCAGCCATGGTCGCAGGAGCAGTCATGGCGAACATGTTGATGGCGTAAGGCAACGTGTTGGCCGTTTGCATGGCGGGTGCTTCCTCATCTGGGACGCTGGGGCCTGCTGGCACGTCGCGGATGATGTAAGGAATATCGGCCGATTCCAGCACCTGCGCCGCCATGCGCAAATCCTCGCTGATGCCGCTGCGGCTGCGGGCGTGGCCGAACAGGTTGACGCCAAAAGGCTTTTCGCTGGCCGGCCGGCGCGATCTTGGTGGGGCAATGCCGATCAACTTGTGGCGCAGCAAGGGGACGGCAAGCGCACCCGCGCCACTGCACCAGGCTGCAAAGGCGGGGTCTTCGATATCGGCGAACCGCTGCGCCAATGCCGGATCGTTGTCCCACACCATCTGCAGCAAAGCGGGGGTGCCCCGACGATCCGGTAGCCCGGCCAGCAGCACCGCGGCCTGCTCAGCGGTCAGGAAGGACAGCAGGTGGCGTTCCGCCAAGCCACGTGCAAAGTACCACGTTGTCAGCCGATGCTGCCCGTCCGCCGACCGCAGGGCGGCACCCTCTACCCTTGCCAGATCGGCCAGCCCGCGCATCAGCCAGGTAATCGGGACCGGCGCTAGCTGCGGCCATTGCGGGACTGGATCGTTCAGCGAGAGCAGGCCCGCTTCATCATCCTGCAATTGCAGCCCATACTCGGCAAAGCCATGGCGCAGATACCACCAGACCAGGTGTTCCCGCCCCTCGATCGTTGCGAGATCGAACGCCGCCTTGAGATCCGGACGCTCTCGCCAGATCAGGAGCGCGCGGGGCGGGACGACGGTTCCGGGCGGCAGCGATCGACGCCGCAGCTTCCGGCGTTGCCATGGCCAGGCGATCGCGTCGGGATAGACGGGTAGCGTGTCAGCGGCCAAGCCACTTCACCTGCTTCACCCGCTGCAGCAGACTAAGCTTCGCAGGTCTATCGACTGCCACCGGCTCCCCCAGCCAACTATTCCTGCGCTGCACCCCGTCGGTGATCGCCACCGGTTCACGCATTCGGAGCCGGCCAAGCGCCTCGTCGCTGAAGGCGGGCGTGTACCAGATGCAGTCCTCGAAATAGTAATGGGTTACCTGCGACCAGCGGGTGAGGTGGGGGTCGGTCTGGCGGCTGCCGCCGTGCAGCAGGTTGGCGGTCCAGATCAGCGCCTGGCCCTTTTTCGCCAGGAACGGTTCCTCCATGCCGCCATGCACCTCCATCAGCGCGCGCCAGCCCTCGGCGAAAGGATCCTGTGCCGAGCTCAGGCTGCTGCCATGTCCGCGGCGGCCAATCATCGCGTTGCTGAGCTGCGGCCACCGGTGCGATCCCGGAACGTAGAACACCGGCCCGGCCTCGGGCGCGATATCCTCCATCGCCAGCCACACGCCGCACATGAAGCGTTGGGGCAGGCTGGAGAAGTGGACCGCGTCGGTATGCGCCTCCTGCTGCGTGCCGACGGGAAAGTTCAGGGTCTGGAATGGAAATGCCCTGCGGCCATAGAGCTTGCTCAGCAGACCCAGCAGCACCTGGTTGGCGGCGATCGCCTTCACGTCGGCGTCGAACTTCCAGGCATCCTGCACCCGTCGTTCGCCTGCGGTCTTGTCCGATCGGGGATCGGCGAAGTCGATGCCGTAGCGGGGGCCCAGATGCGTCTTGATCCGCTCCATCCGTGCGTCGATCTCCGGATCGGGGAAGTCGAGCACGGCATAGCCGCGTGCGAACAGCTCGTCCGCGATCCGCGCTTCCTCTGCCGTCAGATCCAGCTGCTCGCGCAAACGGGGAAACAGGGGGGACTCGATGTGCGGCACGCCGGGAAAAGGATTGTTCATGCGCGGGAGGTTTCCATGCAGGAGGTCTTGCTCCCTCACCGCTTGCGGGTCGCAAGGTCAAGCAGCATCCGCGCCGCCCGCCTCAGGCCATCTGGCCCGCGAGCCAACTGCCGAGCGATCATCCCGCGATCGCGCACCATGCTCCCGCGCTCGTCGAGGGTTGTGTAAAGCTGCCAGAACCGCGCAGACCCCAAAACGCGCGGCATCAGCCAGGCACCGTGATAGCCGAAGCTTGCTGCCGGGTTGCCCGCCCGCTCCGCCGCGAACAGGTCGGCCAGCGGGCGCGATGCGAAGCGGAGGCCCTGCGCCTCCAGCCAGGCGCGGTTGGTGCGACCGATCGCGACGTCTTCCGGGTGGCGGGGCACGAACTGATCTGCCCGGCAGGCTTCCAGCAAGCGGCGGCTGCGCAGGGAGAAGCCGCCATTCCCCACATCGAAGCCATCATGGAATTGCGGCCAGCTAGCGCCGACATAATCGTGGTCAAGGAACTCAGGCCGCCAGCGACCTGGATCCAGAACATGCCCGTCCCACTGCACCACAAGGCAAAACGGTGTCGTCACATGATCTGCCAGCTGCTGCAGCATGAAGGCGGAATAGGCGCGCGACGAGGTAAGCGGCGCGATTGGCACCACCTCCACCTCGGGATGCGGAGCTACCACCTGCGCATCGGTCAGCAGCTTGCATGCACCAAAGGCGATCTGCCGCCGGCTTGCATCGATGGCAGCGATCGTCGCCGGCAGGTTTACCGAAGTGACCGCGAGCAGCGTGACCTGCGGCAAAGGCAATCGTTCGCTCATAGTCCTACCGAGAAGCGTTCGGTCGCACGGCTGAGTTCAGGGTGATGCCAGGGATCGACCAGCGTTTCGGTCCCCCAGATGCGTTTGAGAGCGGCCAGCTCGCCCGCGAACCGGGCCGCGCCCACCGGGTCACGGTCCAGTCCGCGGCTGACGGATTCGTGATGCACCAGCGTCGCACGCGGTTCGTAGAGGCTCTGCCAGCCGCGCTGGTTCAGCCGCAGACACAGGTCGACATCGTTGAAGGCGACGGCGAAGTTCGCCTCGTCCAACCCGCTCACCGCTTCGAACCGGTCGCGCCGTACCACCAGGCAGGCGGCGGTCACGGCAGAGACGAAATGCGGCAGCGAATGGCGGTGGTGCCATCCCTCCACCTCCGGCCGCAGGAAGCGATGCGCGTGGCCGGCAGCGTTGCCTACCCCCATCACGACGCCGGCATGCTGGATCCGGCCGTCAGGGTAGAGCAGCCTCGCGCCGACAGCACCGACTTCCGGCCGCAGGGCCTGCTGCGCCATGATCGCCAGCCAGTCCGGCCCGATCATCTCGATATCGTTGTTGAGCAGGCAGACGAGCTCGCCCGTCGCCTGCCGCACCGCGTGGTTGTTCAGCGCCGAATAGTTGAATGGCCCTGGCTGGGGCAGCACGATGTGGCAGGCCGGGTCGCGTGCGGCCCATTCACTCAGCCAGCGCAATGTCGCCGGATCATCGCTGCCATTGTCGACGATGATGATCTCGGTCGCGGGATAGTCCGTGCGGGCGAGGCCATCGGTCACCTGGCGCAGCAGGTCCACCCGATTGCGCGTGGGGATAACGATGCTCACCGGCGGCAGCGCCTGCCGGTCCACCGCCAAGGGCCGTGGCGGCAGGGTTGGCGCGGGCCGGGCATGCCGGTGGTGCAAAACATGGGGCAGATGCTGCGGCGGCTGGTCCGACGCGGCGATCGCCGCCCGCAGCAGCGCGGCCGCGTCGCTGCCGACCAAGCTATCGCGCGCACGCAGTAGCGCCGTACCGGCGAGATAGTCGTGGTGGGCGAACAGTTCCGCGTTCCAGCCGGGCTTGAAATGCGGACCGGTGCGCCGGCCCGCCACCAGCAGGTCGTCATCGGCGTACAGGATGTCCGCTGCCGTATCCGCCGTCGCCGCGCGGTATAGCGCGGCCGCACCCGTCGCCAGCACGTCGCCCGGGTAGAGCGGCAGCAGCCAGCTGCCGGGGGCCGCATCGGCGGCGTTGCCGATCACCGGCACGCTTTCCGCCGCCAGGCTCGCCAGCGTCGCCGCGCGTCCGGCCCCAGGTGCGACCAGTGCCAGGATCGCCGGGCCAGTTCCGCTGCCGGCCGGCAGCGCCTCGCGCGACAGCCAGACGGCGTAGGCGTGGCGGGAGGCCGACAGCAGCGGCGCGAAGTGTCCGCGGGCGCGCACCCGCTTGCCCAGGATGCGCCACCACAGCGCCGTGGCGAAGGCGCGCGGCGCCAGGCGCGCAGCATCGGCATAAGCCAGCGGCAGGTGCCACCATCCGCCGCGCGATCGAACTTTCCCAACCTGCATCGCCGCGCGCCATAGCGACTGCCACGCTTACCCGGCAAGGCACCCGCTACGCCGTGCCGCCCCGGCCATGCGACGGGCGCAGTCCGGGCCGCTGCGGCACGCCCGCTAAGTCCTTGCTAACCAATCGGGTCAGTCCTAGCTTTATCTTACAAGAGCGGCGCATGCCGCCCGTAGAGGCCACAATGGCCCGCGACAGGGGAGAACGACGCATGAGGAAGTCACTTTTCCGCGTCACCGCGTCTGCATTGGCGATCCTCGCCGGTAATACGCACGCATTGGCTCAGGGCGTGCAGGTACCGCCTGCAGGCCAGGGCACCACCGCCACCGGCACGCCCGATCCCACCGACCAGGTGCCCGCCAATCCACCGGGTCAGCCGGTGGCCGAAGGCGACCAGATCATCGTTACCGGCCTGCGCCGCAGCCTGGAATCCGCGGCCGAGATCAAGCGCAATTCGGATGCATTCGTCGATGCCATCGTGGCGGAGGATATCGGCAAACTGCCCGACACCTTCGCCTCCTCCGCGCTTGCCCGCGTGTCGGGCGTGACCGTCAGTCGGGGTGGCGGCGAATCCGCCGGCGTCACCGTACGCGGCCTGCCCGATATCAGCACCACCTATAACGGGCGGGAGATCTTCACGGCGGAAGGGCGCTTCGTCCAGATCCAGGATTTCCCGGCCGGCACCGTGGCCGCGCTGGAGGTGTTCAAGTCGCCCACTGCCAATCTGGTGGAGGGCGGTATCGGTGGGCAGGTGAACGTGCGTGGCCGCCGCCCGTTCGATTTCGCCGGATTCGAGTTGTCAGGATCGCTGAACGGGGTCGACTGGGACCAGTCGGACAAGCTGTCGTGGAATGGCAACCTGCTGGTCAGCAATCGCTGGGACACCGGCATCGGCGAGATCGGCGTGCTGGTGAACGCGTCCTATGTCGGGCTAAACTTCCTTGATTCCACGCGCGAGCAATCGCTGGTGATCGGCACCTCGCCGCCGGCCAGCGGCTCAGGGCCCAGCGTCCGCTATCCCGATGCACAGGCGTTGTTCCTGGGCTATGGCGACCGCTTCCGTCCGTCCGCGAATGCAGCGATCCAGTGGAAGCCGACGCCCGAACTGGAAATCTATGTCGACGGCCTGTTCCAGGGTTATCGCGGCAAGGATTTCAATCGCTTCATGTTCGTCCCGATCTTTGGCGACGGCACCACGCTGACCAATCTGACCACCCGCGAAGGCGATCCAACCATCGCCAACAGCGCAACCGTCACCGGCGCGTTCCGGCCCGACGGATTTTACGGGTCGTTCAACGGCAAGACCGACACCTATCAGGTGGGTGGCGGCGTGATCTGGCAACGGGATGCGCTGCGCCTGTCGGCCGACGTCGCTTATACCGACAGCACCTACACGCTGGATGGCGTCAACATCGATTATGCCTTCGCGAGTTCGCCCGTGCGCAACGTGCAGTTCGAACAGGGCGATGATGGCGGGCCTAGCTTCGAGTTCGTGAACTTCAATGTGGGCGACCCGGCCAATTACATCAGCCGCGGGCTGTTCCAGGAATATCTTGAGGTCGGCGGCAAGGACATCCAGGCGCGAGCCGATGCACAATACGAGTTCGACGGCGGCTTCCTGCAGCGGCTCGACTTCGGCGTGCGCTTCAACGACCGCGATGCCAATCGCGATCGCGGCGCGCCGTACATCAATAACGAGGCGGCGCGCGTGCCGATCTCCTCACTGCCACTGGAATTCACCAACAATCCTATCGGCTTCGATTTCGGTGGCGGCTTCCCCGTCCGCTACTTCGCGGCGGCGAACACCAGCAGCATCCGCGATAATCTGGTGGATCTGCGCGAATTCTATGGTGCGCCGGAAGGACGCCCGGCCTTCAACCCGACAGAGAACTTCACCGCCAACGAGAAGGCGTATGCCGCGTATGGCCAGTTCAAGTACGGCTTCGACCTGCCCGGCGACATGCTGGTGGATGGCGTGGTCGGCCTGCGCGCGGTGCGCACCGAAACGCGCATCACCGGCTTCCAGCGGGACGAGACCGATCCGGCGAACCCCGTATTTACGCCGATCACGGCCGAGAACGAGTACACCGATTACCTGCCCAATGTCAGCGCGCGGATCGCCTTCACGGATGAGCTGCAATTACGGCTCGCCTACACGCAGACGCGCACCCGGCCGAATTTCTTCGATCTCAATCCGACGCTCACGGTCGGGCCACCGGTGGTGAACCCCAATCCCAACGATCCCAACAGCGCGGCGCGCGGGATCGTCAGCGGCAATCCGAACCTGACGCCGCTCACCTCCGACAATTACGACATCAGCCTGGAATGGTACTTCTCGCGCAGCGGGTCGCTGACGGGCGCGCTGTTCCGGCGCGATGCACAGGGGTTCATCTCGCGCGCGATCACCTTCGCCAATGATCCGGTCTACGGGCTGGTGCGGATCGATCGGCCGGAAAATACCGGCGATACCCGCTTCCAGGGGGCCGAGATCGGCTTCACAAGCTTCCTTGATCTGGAAAGCCTGCCGGAATGGGCGCGCGGGTTCGGCATCCAAGCGAATGCGACCTATATCGATTCTGCCGGCGATCTTGCGACGGCGCTGGCGGGGTCACCCAATGTCGTCGGGGAACAGCTGCGCTTCAACGGCGTGTCCAAATGGGCCTACAACCTGATCGGCCTGTACGAACGGCCGAAATTCTCTGCGCGACTGGCGTATAATTACCGTTCCGACTTCGTGAACTACTACAGCATCGAACCGCTGGATGTGGGCACCGACGGCAGCCCGCGGACCCGCGGTCTGGTGGAGCAGGGACGCGGCCAGCTCGATTTCTCGACCACCTTCACGCCGATCCCCAACATCACAGTGGCATTCGACGTGGTGAACGTGCTCGGCAATCCGCTGCAGCGTTATCGCCAATTCAACGACAATGGCGACGAGTTCGCGCGCCAGATCATCTATCTGGAGCGGACCTATTCGCTGGGCGTGCGCTTCCGGTTCTGACCGGAGCCCCACGCGGAACAACAATGCGCGACCGGCCAGCAGAGCCGGCGCGCCCCAAAGGAGAGAGCCGATGGCACCCAGACTGTTCCTTGCCGGCGCCTTGGCGACCTTGGCGATCGCAGGCACGCCAGCACAGGCGCGCGAGATGTGGACCCCGGCAGAGGCGCATGGCTGGTACGACCGGCAGCCCTGGCTGGTCGGCGCGAACTACAATCCCGCCAGCGCCATCAACCAGTTTGAGATGTGGCAGGCGGAAACCTGGGACCCGCAGCGGATCGACCAGGAACTGGGCTGGGCGCAAGGCATCGGCATGAACACGATGCGCGTCTACCTCCATAACATGCTGTGGGAGGATGACGCGGAGGGGCTGAAGCGGCGGATGGAGGAGTTCCTCACCATCGCCGCGCGGCACAATATCCGCCCGATGTTCGTGCTGTTCGACAGCTGCTGGGACCCGAACCCTGTCTCCGGCCCGCAGCGCCCGCCCATTCCCGGCGTCCATAATTCGGGTTGGATGCAGGCGCCGGGCGCCGCGCGGCTGGCCGATCGCAGCCAGTACGACAAGCTGGAAGCCTATGTGAAGGACGTCGTCGGGCATTTCGCCAATGACGAGCGCGTGCTCGCCTGGGACGTGTGGAACGAACCCAACAATGGCGGCGGCGGCAATTACCCGGAAACGCCCAACAAGACGCGGCTGGTCGCCGGCTTGCTGGACGACGTGTTCGCCTGGGCCCGCTCCGCCGATCCCACTCAGCCGCTGACCAGCGGCCTCTGGATCGGCGAGAGCTGGGACAAGCGCGACACGCTGGATGCGGTGGAGCGAATCCAGGTCAGCCAGTCGGACGTGAACAGCTTCCACGACTACAATTGGCCCGAACAGTTCGAACGCCGCGCCAACCAGATGCTGAGCTACGGCCGCCCGGTCCTGTGCACCGAATACATGGCGCGTGGCAACGGATCGACCTTCGATGGGTCGCTGCCGGTGGGCAAGCGGATGAACATCGCCATGATCAACTGGGGCTTTGTCGACGGCAAGAGCCAGACGCGCCTGCCGTGGGATTCTTGGAAGAAGCCTTACACCTTCGACGAGCCCACGATCTGGTTCCACGAGGTGTTCCGTAATGATGGCACCCCGTACCGGCAGGCGGAGACGGACCTGATCCGCCGCCTCGCCGCCGAACCGAAGGTCGCGCAGTCGGCGACACGCTGATGCGGCGTGCGGCAGCCGCGCTCGCCACCCTCACGCTGCCGGCCTGCGCCACGGTGCCCGCGGATGGCAGCGTCTTCGCCGGCGCCGATCCGGCGGCGCTGGTAGCCGACGGGCAGGTTTGGCTGTACCCGACCGGCGGCGAGGGCGCGCTGCATTCATGGCGCCGCTCGGCCGACGGCCAGTGGCAGCGCGGCCCGGCGCTGATCCGCCTGGACCAGATCGGCTGGATCCCGGCGGCGGAGCAGCGCCAGCTCTGGGCCCCGCACATGGCGGCGGCGAACGGGCGCTATTACTTCTACTACTCCGTCGGCCCGCAGGAGCCATGGCCCGCCAAGATCGGCGTCGCCGTGTGCGACACGCCCGCCGGTCCTTGTGCCGACAGCGGCCGCCCCCTGCTGGACGGCGCGGACTCCGCCAACCTCGCCGCCCGCGCTCGGCCGGAATGCACGGACGGAATGGAACCCACCGGATCGGGCCGCTTCCGATTTGAAGCGATCGATCCGATGGTCTTCGCCGATCCCGCTACGGGTCGCCACCTGCTCTATGCCGGGGGCAGCAACGGATCGCTGCTCCGAGTATGGGAATTGGCGCCGGACATGGTCAGCATCGTGCGGGAGGTACCCGTGGACCAGCCACCCTGCTTCACGGAAGGCGCCTGGATGCACGAGCGTGCGGGCACCTATTACCTCACCTACAGCTCGGGTCATTGGGATCGATCCGACTATTCGGTGCGCTACGCCACCGCGCAATCCGCGACCGGCCCGTGGACCTATCGCGGCACGATCCTGTCCAGCGCCGGCACCATCAAGGGGCCGGGCCATCACAGCCTGTTCACCGATCCTGTTACCGGGCAGGAGATGATCGCCTATCACCGTTGGGAGGGACAGGCCGGCGATGGTCCATATCGCAACGCCCGGCGGCAGGTCGCGATCGCGCCGCTGCGTTACCGCGCGGACGGCACCATCGTGCCGGTCGATCCCGGCGCTCCATAAGGCGCGGATTTCATTGATCTGTCACGGCGCTGACTCCGCGCAGTCACGCTGACGCCCTAGCGGCGCTCCTTGATTTTACCTGCATCAAGGACCCGCCATGTTACCACGCCACGCCTGCTGCCTGCTGCTGACGACTACCCTTGTCGCCACCCCGCTCTCGGCGCAGGAGGCGACAGGCGTGCCGCAGGACACCACGGGCACCGCGACCAACGGCAACGACATCATCGTCACCGCGCAGAAGATCGCCCAGCGCGCGCAGGACGTGCCGATCACCATCTCCGCCGTGACGGGCGAGCGGATCGAGGAACTGGGCGTCACCGATTTGGACGAGCTGTCGAACTACATCCCCGGCCTCAACATCCAGGAACAGAGCGCCAACAATCCCGGCATCGTGATCCGCGGCGTCACCAGCGATTCCGGCTCCGCGCAGCAGGGACCGCGCGTCACGCTGTATTATAACGGCGTCGACATCTCCCGCTCGCGCGGCAGCTACCAGTCGATCTACGACCTGGAGCGGGTGGAGGTCATCAAGGGGCCGCAGGCGACGCTGTTCGGCACGGCAAGCGCGGTCGGCGCGATCAGCCTCGTCTCCGCTCGTCCGCGCCCCGGCTTCTCGGCCGAGGTGACGGGCGGGTACGGCAATTACGACGCGACGCTGCTGACCGGCTTCGTCAATGCCGGCAACGACCTCATCGCCGGGCGCGTCGCTTTCGAATGGCGCAAGCGCGACGGCTATGTCGAGAACCTGTCGGACACGCAGGACGACCTCTATGCCCGCGACAATCTGGGCGTGCGCGCCTCGCTGCGTTTCACCCCATCCGCCGACGTGACGCTGGACGTGATCGGCACGTTCGACCGGCAGCGCAACAGCGGTACGCCGTTCATCAGCCGTCGCTTGCCGCCGGGCGATCCGTTCGGCCCCGCCAACCTCAGCGGCTCACCCTACTCGGCGGACCATTTGGGCGATGCGGAGCTGGGGCTGCGCCGCGAGGTCTACGACCTCAACGGCACGCTGACCTGGCAGCTCAATGACGAGATCGCCTTCACCACCGTCAACGGCTACCGCGAATTCGATAGCGACGAGGTGTTCGACGCCGACGGCTCCGCCGCGCCGTTCCTGGAGTTCGCCGAACTCGCCGAAGGGTGGCAGTTCAGCCATGAGGGACGCTTCGCCTATGCCGGCGACGTGTTCCGCGGCTCGGTCGGCTGGAACTACTTCACCGAAGACGGCAACCAGGGCGTTCCCTTCTCCACCGAAGAGGGGGTGTTCATCAACTGCCTGGTCGCCGCGCAAACCGGCAACCCGGCGGTGCCGGGCGTACCCTGTGTGAGCCCCAACGGCACGGTGCCCGGCACCGCGCTGACCGGCCTGTTCACCGGCGGCCGACTGACGGACCTTCCTTATACCTCCTATTTCGAGAACCGCGGGCAGAACGATGCGTATTCGGTGTTCGCGGACCTTACCGCCATCATGGGCCGGGTCGAGGTAACGGGTGGTCTGCGCTACCTGTGGGAAGATCGCCGATCGGGCTACACCACGAACGTGCCCGCACCCCGGCTCGTCGCGCTGCTGCCCGCGGCGCTGCGCACGCAGCTGCTCGCCGCGCTGCCCAGCCTCGCGGTGTCGCTGGTGCCCGGGCAGGTCGATACCGGCGGCCAGGTGTTCGAGGCGGAGGAAAGCTATGATGCGTGGCTGCCGCGGATGAACATCCTGTTTCGCGCGACGGACGCGGTGAACTTCTACGCCACCGTATCGAAAGGACGCCGCTCGCCCGTGGTGCAGGTCACCGCCGCCCGCGTTGCCGGTGCACCTATCCGCAACCTGCAGCTGGTGCCCGAGGAAACGGTCTGGAACTACGAGGCGGGCGCCAAGCTCGCGACCGCCGATGTGTCGGGCACGCTCGGCGTGTTCTACCAGACCTATGACGGGTTCCAGGTCAGCGTGACGCAGCCCGACGGCTCGAGCCTCACGCAGAGCGCCGGCTCCGCCAGCAATCTGGGCGTGGAGGCGGAACTGCAGGTACGCCCGACCGACTGGCTCAGCCTGTTCGCCAACGGCGCCTATATCGACGCGCAGATCGACGATGACGCCGCCTTCGCCGCCAATTTCGCCGGCGCCCGCTTCCGCCTCCAGCCCAAGTGGCAGGCGGCAGGCGGCTTTACGGTGGACCGCGATCTCGGCAACGGGATGCGCCTGTTCGCCACGCCATCGGTCACCTATCGCAGCAAGCTGTATTTCGAACTGCCCAACAGCGAATTGCTGAGCCAGGGGCCGGTCACGCTGGTCAATGCGCGCGCCGGCGTCAGCTTCGCGGACGAGCGGTTCGAGGTCGCCGGCTTCATCCGCAACGCCTTCAATCGCGATTACCTGCTCGACGCCGGCAATACCGGCGGCGGCTTCGGCATCCCCACCTTCATCCCGGCCGAGCCGCGCTTCTACGGCATCGAAGCCACCGCCCGCCTGTTCTGAAAGGACATCGACCCATGGACATGAACCGTCGCGGCGTATTGGCGCTGCTGGGCAGCGGCACCGCACTGGCCGTGCCCGGCGCAGTCCAAGCGCAAGCCAAGGTCCCGGCCATCACCTTCGCCCATGGCGTGGCGAGCGGCGACCCCGCCGCCGACGGCGCGGTCCTGTGGACGCGGGCGAGCGGACCAGCCGGCTTCACCGGTGACGTCGCACTCGGCTGGATCGTGTCCGAGACTGCCAATGGCGCGCCGGTGGCGCAGGGTGAGATAGTCGCGCGCGCCAGCGCCGACCACACGGCCAAGGTCGTCGTCACCGGCCTGCAGCAGGGGCGCGAATACCATTATCGCTTCACCGCGCCAGGCGGCGAGCAATCGCCCGCCGGCCGGTTCCGCACCCTGCCGGTGGGCGCTGTGGAGGAGCTGGTGATGGCGGTCGCCTCGTGCCAGCTCTATCCCGGCGGGCTGTTCAACGCCTATGCCGACATGGCCGCGCTGCCCCGGCTGGACGTGGTCGTGCACCTGGGCGACTACATCTACGAATATGGCGCCGACGGTTACGGCGCGGAGATCGGC
The DNA here is from genome assembly GCF_039830145.1 of Croceibacterium sp. TMG7-5b_MA50. Lineage (NCBI taxonomy): Bacteria > Pseudomonadati > Pseudomonadota > Alphaproteobacteria > Sphingomonadales > Erythrobacteraceae > Croceibacterium > Croceibacterium sp. TMG7-5b_MA50. The sequence goes on from NZ_CP156082.1 coordinate 2,170,827, forward strand.
CAGCGGCTGAACCGCTTGCCCGACCCGCCGCACGAGATCGTGACGCTGGATGATTACCGTCGCCGCCATGCGCAGGTGAAGGCCGATCCCGACATGCAGGCGGCCCATGCCCGTGCCGCCTTCATCTGCGTGTGGGACGATCACGAGGTCACTAACGATGGCTGGCTAGGCGGGGCGGAGAACCACCAGCCGGAGACGGAGGGCGACTGGGCCACGCGCAAGGCGGCGGCAATGCAGGCCTATTTCGAATGGATGCCGATCCGCAATCCGGAGGCGGGTCGTCCGCAGGAGGCTATTTACCGCGCGTTTGAATTTGGCGACCTCGCCACGCTGGCGATGGTGGAAACGCGGCTGCTGGCGCGCGACCAGCAGGCCGTGCCCAAGGGCGACACGCCCGAGGCGGAGCAGGTGCCCGCGCTCCTGGCCGTGCGCGAGCAGCCGGCGCGCGAACTGCTCGGCCCCGCGCAGCAGCAATGGCTGGAAGGTGTGCTCGCCGCCTCCGTCCAGGCGGGCAAGCCGTGGCAGGTGCTGGGCAACCAGGTGGTGATGGCCCGCGTCGCCGGCCCTGATCTGGAGGCGCAGCTGGGTGCAGAGGCGTTCGCGGCGCTCAGTGCCAAGATGCCGGAGGCGTACCGCGCACGGATCGGCCAGGCGATCGCCGGCTACCGCGCCGGGCTGCCGTTCAATCTCGACAGCTGGGACGGCTACCCCCCGGCGCGCGAGCGGCTGTACGACAGCTTCGCCCGCGCCGGCTCACGCCCGCTGGTGCTGGCGGGCGACAGCCATGCATCCTGGGCCAACAACCTGCACGATGCCGCCGGGCGACTGGCCGGAATCGAGGTCGGCTGCACCGCGATCACCAGTCCGTCCTACGGCTCGCTGCTGCCCGGCATCGGCCGGCTGATCGAGGCGGCGAACGAGGAGGTCGCCTTCTGCGACCAGGACAGCAAGGGCTACGCGCTGGTGACGCTGACCCCGGTGCAGGCGCGCGCCGATTACATCGCGGTGTCGACCATCCTGGCGCGGTCGTTCGAACGACGGGTGACCGCCAGCTTCACCGCGGCGGCCGACCGGGCCGCGCCCCTGATGCCGGCCTGATCTTCCCTCCGGCCGCACGCCGCCCGCAGCCCCGTAGCGGGCGCGGGCGGCATGTAATTGTTCTGCAGCAAACCAAACCTAAGCGCGGCGCCGAACACCACAGGGGAAATCAACCATGCGCCTTTCCGCCCGGCAGGCCCTCGCCTGCCCGCTGCTTTCGCTCGTCTGCGTTCTGGCCATGCCGGCCGGCGTCGCCGCCCAGACCGCGAGCACACAGGCCAGCGGCACTGCCACGGCGGAGGACGCGGATGCCGCCGGCGGCGACCAGAGCGAGATCATCGTCACCGGCACCGCGCGCGCGCAGCGCCGCTTCGACGTGTCCTACGCGGTGAACTCCCTGGGGCAGGAAGACGTGCTGCGCATCGCCCCGCGCAGCGTCGCCGACCTGCTGGGCACCGTACCCGGCATTCAGGTGGAGGCAACCGGCGGCGAGGTGCAGAATATCACCCGCGTGCGCGGCATCCCAACCGATCGTGGCTACCTGATCTTCCAGCAGGACGGCCTGCCGCTGTATCACGAGATCGATGGCGTGTTCTGGAACTCGGGCGACGGCATGAACCGCTTCGACCTGATGACGGAGCGGGTGGAGATCGTGCGCGGCGGCCCCGCCCCGATATTCGCCAGCAATGCCGCGGCCATCGCCAACAACATCACCGTCACCGGCGGGGCCGAGATGCGCGGCCGGGCGCAGGTGACGATCGGCGATACCGGTCTCTACCGGCTGGATGCGGTGCAGTCCGGCCCGCTGTCGGACGACACCACCTTCGCCATCGGCGGCTTCATTCGCCAGCATGACGGCTATCGCGACGCAGGTTTCCCCAGCGACAAGGGCGGGCAGATCCGCGCCAATCTGCGCCACGACCTCGACAACGGCTTCGTCCGCGTCACCGGCATGTATGTGAACGACCGCAACTCGTTCTACCTGCCGATCCCCGTCGCCGATCCGCGCGATCCCTCGGTCTCGCTCGATCCCTATATCGACTATCACGAGGGCACGCTGAGCTCGCCGTCGTTACGCGGCGTCAACGTCAAGTATCGTGACGGCGCGGGCGTGGTGCAGAGCATGCGGCGCGACCTCGCAGATGGCCGCCACATGCGGTTCGGCAATGTGGGCCTGCAATGGCAGGCGGATTTCGACGGTTGGCTGGTGTCCGCACTGGCGGGCTACACATCGGGTAAGAGCAGCTTCGATGCGTTCTATTCCACCACCAACCCGGTTGATGCCGACACCTTCGCCGCCGGTTACCGCACTGCCGCCAACACCGCCTTCGGCACCGCGGCGAACCCGGTCGCCTCGCTGCGCTACGCCATCGCCGGTACCAATGGCGCGACGCCCTATGACCCCGACGCCACGTCAGGCCTGGTCCTGTCGGGTCAGTACCGCGCGGTGGAATCGGACTTCTATTCCGCGCAGGGCGACCTCAGCGTGACCCGCCGTTTCGATACCGGCTTCGGCTCGCATGATCTGCGCGTCGGCACGTACACCTCGTTCTACGGCGTCGACAATGTGACCGCTTACCAGGACATGCTGATCGAGCTGCGCAGCCGGCCGCGCACGCTGGACCTGCTGGCCTATTCGGCAACCGGCCAGGTGCTGGGCTCCGTCACCGACAACGGCGTGCTGCGCTACACCACAACGCTTAATTCGGGTGATGGCGATGCCAAGATGATCGCCTTCTACGCCAACGACACGTGGGACGTGACGGATGGGCTGCGGATCGATGCCGGCATCCGCCAGGAATGGTACGACATGGACGGCATCGCGCTGCTGTCCGAAGCGACCAATTTGGGCGACCCCACGACGCTGGCTGACAACACCACCCGCGCCTTCAGCGGGGCGATCATCACCAACCAGCTCAAGCCGAGCGCGACCAACTGGACGGTGGGCGCGAATTACGACTTCACGCCCAGCCTCGGCGTCTATGCCCGCGCCTCCACGCTGGAAGTGCCGCCGAACCTCGGCACGGTGACCAGCGCGCAGCCCAACATCGTGCCGACCAAGGCGCGGCAGTACGAATTCGGCGTGAAGGCCGCGTTCGGCCGCAACTACCTCTACGCCACCGGCTTCTACACGCAGTTCGACCCGTTCAACGCATCGTTCGTAGCGTTCAACCCGGAGACCGGCCGCAACGACCAGCCTGTGCCCTTCGTAGGTGAAGCGCAGGTGCTGGGTGCGGAAGTCGATGGGCGCTTCGCCCCGACGGACTGGTTCGCGCTGGTCGGCTCCGTCACTTACCAGGAGCCGGAATACCGCAACCTGGAAAACAGCGCGGGTGCGGACCCGGGCGCGGTGAACGGCAATCAGATCATCCGCGAACCCAAGTTCTTCGGCAATCTGCGCCCGACCGTCACGATGGATGTCGGCCGGGGACAGCTGGAGCTGTATGGCCGGTTCGACTGGGTGGGCCGGCGCTATGTCGACCTGTTCAATCGGACCCGCCTGCCAGCCTACCAGACGCTGGGCCTGGGCGCGACGCTGACGGTGGACGAATGGCGGTTCCAAGTGGTGGGCGACAACATCACCAATGCCCGCGGCCTGACGGAGGGCAATCCGCGCACCGACCAGTTGGGCGGGCAGGGATCGTCCGACGCGATCTATGGTCGGCCGCTGTTCGGCCGCAATGTCCGCTTCATCCTCAGCCGGAGCTGGTGATTGATGGGGCAGCCCGCCGCCTTCCTGCTCGGTCTCGCCATCGCTGCCGCCATGCCCATCGGGTCAACGGCGGCGCAGGATCCGGCGGGCTACACCGCGCCGTTCGCCGACACGCTTGCGACGCGGGTGTTCCCCTTCCTCGCGATGCTGGAGGCTGCGCCCGGCTGGGCGGCGGCGATGCAGGCCGACCTGACCTTGCGCGCCATCGCCGCCGCGCGGGCCGCGCGCATGCCCGCAGCGGATTGCACCTCCGCACCGCGCTGCCTGACGGATGCCTGGCTGTGGACGGAGGCGGAGATCGCCATTGTCGGCGAGCGACTGGGCGCACTCGCCACCCGCCCGAACCTCGCCGCCGCGCTGGTGACCGGGCAGATGCGCCCCTCCGGCCGATTCGCGGCCCATTCGGCGCTGGATGATGCGGCACTGGTGCAGCGCGCCTGGGCCGATGTGGCGGCGGCGATGAACCGGGTGATCGCCGTCTATGGCCAAGGGGCGGAGCCGCGCTATCCGAAGATCGACGCGATGATCTTCGATGCGAACTCCGCTGATTTCACTGCCGTGCTGCGCGCCCACGGTGTCGCCACTGCGGCGCTGGTGCATGACGAGGCGCCGTTCTTCGCAGCCACGTTGGATTACGCCACCGGCCTGCTGCGCATGAACGAGCGGATGGAGGCCGGCAGCTTCCGCCCCTTGCTCAGCGGCGAGAACGCCAGCGCCGTGGCGGCGGTGCACAGCTTCGACTGGACGGGGCACGATCACACCGCGCTGCTGGTATTCGGCCACGGGCCGGAGGACGCACAATCGCGTACCGGCGTGCTCGCCTACATCCGCATGCGCATCGCGGCCGCGCTGTTCCACCGTGGCCTAGCCCCGTTCATCATCGTGTCGGGCGGCAACGTCCACCCCAACCGCACGCCGTTCAACGAGGCGATAGAGATGAAGCGGATACTGGTCGCCGAACATGGCGTACCGGCGGATCGCATCCTCATTGAACCTCATGCCCGCCACACCACCACCAACACCCGGAACACGGCGCGGCTGCTGCTGGCGGCAGGCTTCCCGGCGGATCGGCCGGCGCTGATCGTGTCGGACCACCAGACGATCCAGTATATCGGCAGCCCGCTGCTGCAGGAGCGCAGCCTAGCGGAAATGGGGGTCCAGCCCGGCCGCATCGGACCCAACCCCGACCCCGACTCTGCCCGCTTCACGCTGACCTTCCTGCCCGACCCGGTTGCCTTCCATGTCGAAGCGGCCGACCCGCTCGATCCATGAGGCTGTTCCTGCTCGCGGCAGTGGCCGCCTTCCTACCTCTGCCTGTCGCTGCTCAGGACGCGCCCGGCCTGCTGGTCGATCCGTTCGTCGGCACGCTGGCCGATTTCGGGCAGCTGAGCCCGGCGGCGGTCGCGCCCTACGGCATGGTCCAGCTCGGTCCCGATACGGTGCCCGCCAACCATGCCGGCTACGACTTCGCCGCGGATCAGCTCGCCGGCTTCTCCCACACGCGCGGTGTCGGCGTCGGCTGCGGCGGGGCAGGCGGCGATGTGCGGGTCATGCTCGGCTATGCGGGCGACGCCACCCCGCAGCGCATGGACAAGGCGAGCGAGGCGGCACATGCCGGCGCTTACCGCGTCAGCTACGGCCCCGGAATCCTCGCCGAACTAACCGCCACGCGCGGCGCGGGCGCGATCCGCTTCACCGTGCCGCGCGCCGGCACGGTCGATGTCACAATCCGCTACGACCGGGGCTATTCCAGGCGGCTGGCGCAAAGCTGGCAGGCGAGCGACAACGGCGACCTGCTGGCGAGCTTTTCCGCCGGCACAGTGTGCGACGAGGGCGCCTACCACCTCCACTCCGCCTCCCGCGTGCTGCACCGGGGGCATCCTACGGACGGCACCTGGCGCACGGGGGCGGACGGGCAGGCGGTGCTGTCGCTGCAGGTCGCCGCGGGGGACACCGTGGAGGTGCGCACCGGCCTCTCCTCCATCGACCCGGCCGCTGCCGCCGATGTCCGCCGGGCGGAGCTGCTGGATCGCGCCTTCGACCGCATCGCCGCGGGCACGCTGGCGGCTTGGAACACGGAGCTCGGCCGGCTGACGATCACCGGTGACCGCCGGCAACAGGCGCTGTTCTATACTTCGCTGTACCGGGTGATGCAGACGCCGGTGGCGATCGCTGACCCGGACGGGCGCTATCGTGGAAGCGACGGGCAGGTCGCGCAGCTGCCGGCGGGCGAGCAGCACTACACTAGCTGGGCGCTATGGGACAATTACCGCACCCAGCTGCCGTTGCTGGCCCTGATTGATCCACCGCGCGCGGGCGCCATCGCCCGCTCGCTGGTGCGACTGTACCAGTCAGGCAAGCAGCGCTGGTCGACCTCGACCGAACCGTTCCTGTCCGTGCGCACCGAACATGCCGGCATCGTGCTGCTCGATTTTTGGCGCAAAGGGATCACCGATTTCGATGCCGAGGCGGCGCTCGCCGGCATGATCGCCGAGAGCGCGACGCTGGCCCGCGCCACGCCCGACGAGCAGATCGAGGCCGCGTATGACGACTGGGCCATCGCCGAACTCGCCGCCGATCTCGGGCAGCAGGATGTTGCCGACCGTTTCCGTCGACAGGCGCTGTCCTACCGCGAGATGTGGCGGCAGACCTTCCGCGACTTGGGCGATGACGCCGACATCGTAAAGGCTCGCGGGCTGTATCAGGGCACGCTGGCGCAGTATCGCTGGGCCCCGGTGTTCGACCTGCCTTGGCTCGCCGAGACGCTCGGCCCCCGCTTCCTGCCGGAGCTGGAGCAGTTCTTCGCCCGCAACCTGTTCAACATGACCAACCAGCCGGACATCCACGTCCCCTACCTGTTCGCGTGGGCCGACCGCCCGCAGGAGACGGCGCGGATCGTCGACCGATACCTCACGCGCCCGGTGCCGCACCGCTACACCAATGCGGGCGTGCGGCCCCAGCCGTGGGTCGGCCACAGCTTCGCGCTGGCGCCACAGGGATTTGCCGACGGAATGGACGACGATGCAGGCACGATGACCGCCTGGTATGTCTGGGCGATGCTGGGCCTCTATCCGCTGACGCCGGGGGAGCCGCGCTACCTCGCCACCACACCCCACACGCCGGCGGCCACACTGCGTCCGGTCGATGCCGAGCCGATCCGCTTCGGCCGTGCGGCCTCAGACGGGTTGCTGGTAAACGATCGCGCGGTGACCACACGCTTCATCGACCATGCCGAGCTGGTTGGGGAGAAGTGAGGAAGGTGGAGCGGGTAGCGGGAATCGAACCCGCATAGCCAGCTTGGAAGGCTGGAGCTTTACCACTAAGCTATACCCGCCCGCTCACCTGCGCAGATGCCACCTGTCTGCCGTCAGGGCAAGCACCTGCTGTCAGTCATCGGCCAACTGCTCCATGGCACTGGGCGCCTGTTCCTCAGCGGTGGCGGCGTCTGATCCTTCCGGCGGGGCGATCACCAGTTCTACCCGACGATTGCGGGCGCGGCCCGCCTCGTCCGGGGTCCCGTCCGGCCGGGCGTTCGGGGCGGCGGGGTTCTGCTCGCCGAGGGCGACCACCCGGATGCGGGCGGCATCCACGCCCTGCTCCACCAGCCAGCCAGCCACGGCTTCGGCCCGGCGGCGGGACGTGGCGAGATTCGCCTGATCCGTGCCGTCGCTGTCGCTGTGCCCGGTCACCAGAATCGGCCACCCCGCAGCCAATGCCTCCGACTTGAGCATGGCGGCCAGCGGGCCGGCCGCATCGGCGGGCAGGCGCGATCCTTCGGGGAAGCGGATCGTCAGCCGCACGGGCTCAGGCGGCGCGTCCACCACAGGCTCGCTCACCACCTCGGGCCGGATGATGGAACTGCTGGCGGTGGCGGTTGGCACGGCGATCACCGGCGGCTCGCTCGCAGCCGCCTCCGGCTGCTCCTGCACGCCGGTGTCGCGGCATCCGGCCAGCAGCGCCACCACGCCCGCCAGTGCCATGCCGCCCTGCCGTAGCGTTACCTTCATGCCATTCCCTCCACTGGTTTCGTCGCCTCCCGCTTGCCGGCGCGGCGCTGCGCCACCTCCTCCGCCGTGCGCTGGCGCGGCGGACCGAAGGAGACAATGGTGTCGCCCTCCGACGGCTCCGGCGCGCTGGCATGGGTGAAGAACCGCATCTGCCCGCCCGGCCGGACCAGCAACAGCATCCGGGCTTCGGGCGGCAGCTTCTCCTGCGCCTCGGCCAGAGTCCAATGCTCAGACAGGCGGGTCCGGCGGAAGACCCAGCCTTCGCGCTGCCAGACGGCCAGCTGGTCGGGCGCGATCGGGTCGGTGAACAGCGCCCGCCCGCGCAGCGACATCGGCAGGGCGCGATGATCCTCCTCGTCCACCGTGTCGCCCAGCTGGTACACGCGGTCTGTGCCGATCTCCGGCGCGAACTCGGAACAAACCAGCGTGTTGTACGCCTCGTTGTCAGTCGCCGCGACCAGCACTTGGAACGGCGACAGGTCGAGATTGTCCTCCGTCGCCTCGTGCAGGATCTCGCCATGATAGGTCGGCAGGCCGGCGGCACGGGCAGGCCGCAGCCGGGACCAATTGCCGTCGACCAGCAGCACCGGCGTATCGAGGTCGTGCATCTGCTTGGCGAGCGCCACGGTCCATGGCGTCGCCCCCACGATCAGCAGGCCGGGCCGCGTCTCCCCCTTGATCTTCAACAGCTTCGCCACCGGGTTCAGCGTGAAGCCGTGTGCCACGATCGTCGCCACCACCACCGCGAAGCTGAGGCCGATCAGGATCGATCCGTCGGCATAGCCAAGCTCGTTCAACCTGAGCGCGAACAGGCCGGAAATCGCCACCAGCACGATGCCGCGCGGGGCGATCCACGCCAGGAACAGGCGCTCGTTCCAGGGGATGGAGCTACCCAGCAGGCTCAGCAGCACGGTCGCGGGCCGCACCAGGAACAACAGCGCCAGCAGGAACGCGCCGAAGCGCCATTCGAAACTCGCCAGCGCCTCCAGCTCCAGGCTGGCGGACAGCAGGATGAACAGGCCCGACACCAGCAGCACGGCGACATTCTGCTTGAATGGGTGGATCGACCGCAAACTGGCCACATCCATGTTGGCGAGCGCGATGCCCATCACCGTCACCGCCACCAGCCCCGCCTCGTGCGCGATCAGGTTGCAGCCGACGAACACGCCGATCACCGTGACCAGCAGCACCGGCACCTTCAGGTATTCGGGCACATGGCCGCGTGGGAAGGCCCAGGCGATCGCCCAGGCCGCGGCATAACCGATAATGCCGGCCAGCACCGCCGCTACCAGCAGCGGGCCAACCACACCCAGCAGCGTGGCGCCGTCCTGCGACAGGCGGAAATATTCGTAGGCGATCACGGCGCACAGCGCGCCGACCGGATCGTTGACGATCGCTTCCCACTTCAGCACGCCCGCCGGACGCTGCTGCACACTCGCCTGCCGCAGCAGGGGGATCACCACGGTCGGCCCGGTCACCACCAGGATGCCGGCGAACAGGATCGCCACCGGCCAGACCAGACCCGCGATGTAATACAGCGCCAGGCTGCCGAACAGCCAGCCCAGCGGCACGCCGAAGATGACCAGCCGCCACAGCGCCTCGCCCACCTTGCGCAATTCCCGATATTCCAGGCTGAGGCCGCCTTCGAACAGGATCAGCGCCACGCCCACGCTGACCAGCGGTTCCAGCAGCGGGCCAAACGCCGCGTGGGGGTCGATCAGGTGCAGGCCAGGGCCGGCGATGAAGCCCGCCGCCAGCATCAGCACGATGGCCGGCCAGCCGGTGCGCCAGGCGATCCACTGAGCGCCGATGCCCAGCACGCCGACCAGCGCGATTACCAGTGCCTGATGTTCCATGACCCCCGGAGTGCAGCAAAAGTCCCTGCACTGCCAATGCCCGCAGGCCGTAAAGGTGCCCTCAACAATCCAGCAAGGCGGTGCTGGCGAGCCCTTCCGCCGCCAGCGCGGCCCGCCCACCGAGCTGCTCCAGAGCGATCACGAACAGCGCCTGCTCCACCTCCGCACCCGCTTCGCGCAGCAGCCGGGCACCGGCAATGGCGGTGCCGCCGGTCGCCAGCAGATCGTCCACCAGCAGCACGCGGGCGCCGGTCGGCACGGTCCCGCAGGCAAGTTCCAGCCGCGCCGTGCCATATTCCAGCTGGTAATCGACGGCATGAACCGGCGGCGGCAGCTTGCCCGCCTTGCGTAAGGGGACAAAGCCGGTGCCAAGCCGTTCCGCCAGCGCGACGCCGAACAGGAAACCGCGCGCCTCCAGCCCGGCGATCAGGTCGGGCGGCGGACCGGCCAACGCTGCGGCGGCCAACATTTCGATAGCCAGTGACAGCCCCGCCGGATCGGCCAGCATGGGCGTCAGGTCACGGAACAGGATGCCCGGTTCCGGGAAGTCCGGCACATTGCGGACCAGCGCCAGCAGCCGGTCCGCCGCCTTCGTCATACCGGCATCAATCCTTGCGCTTCCCCGGCTTCACCGGCGCCCAGACCTGCTTCTTGGCGAACCAGGCCAGCACGGTGGCGAACAGCAGGAAGCCCAGCACCGGCCAGCCCGTCTGCTTGCGCCGGACCAGCGTGGGTTCCGCGGTCCAGGTCAGGAAGGCGGACACATCGGTCGCCATCTGCTCGATCGTGGGATCGGTCCCGTCGGCGAAGGTCACCTGGCCCGCCGCCGTCAGCGGCGGCGCCATGGCGAGGTTGAGGTTAGGGAAGTACGGATTGAAGTGCAGCCCGGCCGGCGTCTCGAAATCCGGGAACTCCTCCTTCAGCCGCGTTCCGTCCACGGAGAAGGTTTCCGGGTTGCGGTAACCGGTCAGCAGCGAACGGACATATTCGGTGCCGTGGTGGCGCGCCTTGGTGATCAGCGACAGGTCGGGCGGGACGGCATTGTTGTTCGCCGCCGCCGCCGCCACGTCGTTGGGATATGGCGAGGGGAAGTAGTCGGTCGCGGTGCCGGGGCGCGTGCTCGCCTCGCCCGTCACCGGGTCGATGCCGGGCACCTGCCAGCTCGCCGCCTCCGCCTTCACCTCGGCCTCGGAATAGCCGAGCTCCGCCAGGTTGCGGAACGCCACCAGCTTCATGGAATGGCAGGCGGAGCAGACCTCCTTGTACACCTGGTACCCGCGCTGCAGCTGCTGGTAGTCCCAGGTGCCGAACGCCCCGTCGAACTGGTAGCTGGCATGGCGCGGGGCCAGGTGGAACTCGTGCTCCGCGGTGGGGGCGACCTCTTCGGTGGCGAAGGTCCAGGCACCGAAGACGAAGGCCAGCAGCACCACGAAGGTGAAGCCCAGGCCAACCAGGATGCCGATCAGGCGCGTCATGTGCGTATTTCCTCTTCGCGCCAGATCAGACGGCCGGCCGGGCGTTTTCGCCCTGGATCATGTGGCCCTTCACAGTGTTGTCGTCCGCCGGCGTGCCCAGCACCGCCTCCGTGATGGAGAAGGGCAGCGGCTCGGGCGTCTCCACCAGGCTGACGATCGGCAGGATCACCAGGAAATGGAGGAAGTAGTACGCCGTCGCGATCTGGCTCAGCATCACATACGGCTCCTCCGCCGGGGCGCCGCCGCAATAGAACAGCACCGCCATACAGGGGATCAGGCCGAACCAGAAGAACTTGCGGAACAGCGGCCGGTAATGGCCGGAGCGGACCGGCGAGCGGTCGAGCCACGGCAGGAAGAACCAGCACAGGATCGCGCTGAACATGGCCAGTACGCCCCACAGCTTCGCGGGCAGCAGGAAGTCCGACGTGAAGGCGCGCAGGATCGCATAGAACGGCCAGAAATACCATTCGGGCACGATATGTGCCGGGGTCGAAAGCGGGTTGGCCGGAATGTAATTGTCCGGGTGCCCCAGTTGGTTGGGCAGGAAGAACACGAACGCGGTGTATACCAGCAGGAACACGCCCAGGCCGAACCCGTCCTTCGCCGTGTAGTACGGGTGGAACGGCACGGTGTCGCTCTCGCTCTTCACCTCCACGCCGGTGGGATTGCTCGATCCGGGGATGTGCAGCGCCCAGATATGCAGGATCACCACGCCCGCGATCACGAAGGGCAGCAGGAAGTGCAGCGAATAGAACCGGTTCAACGCGGCATTGTCAGGCGCATATCCGCCCAGCAGCCAGATCTGCAGCGGCTCGCCCACCAGTGGGATCGCACCGAACAGGCCGGTGATGACCTTCGCACCCCAGAAACTCATCTGCCCCCAGGGCAGGACGTAGCCCATGAAGGCAGTCGCCATCATCAGAAGGAAGATGACCACGCCCAGCAGCCAGATCATCTCCCGCGGGGCCTTGTACGATGAGTAAAACAGGCCGCGGAAGATGTGGATGTAGACCACCACGAAGAAGAACGACGCGCCGTTCGCGTGGGCGTAGCGCAGCATCCAGCCCCAATTGACGTCGCGCATGATGTGCTCGACGGAATTGAACGCGACCAGCGCATTGGCGCTGTAATGCATCGCCAAAATGATGCCGGTGACGATCTGCAGCACCAGGCAGAACCCCGCCAGGATGCCGAAATTCCAGAAGTAGGACAGATTGCGCGGCACGGGGTAGCCCGCGCCCACCGCATTGTAGACGAAGCGGGGCAGCGGCAGCCGCTCGTCCAGGAAGCGCATCAGCGGCGCCTTGGGTTCGTAGGCCTTGGCCCAGGGGAAGCTCATCGTCCGTGTCCTCCCCTCAACCGATCACGACGGTGGTGTCGGTGGTGAATTCGTAGTCGGGCACCAGCAGGTTGCTGGGCGCCGGCCCCTTCCGGATGCGGCCGGCGGTATCGTAGTGAGAGCCGTGGCACGGACAGAAGTAGCCGCCGAACTCGCCCTTGTTCTCGCCCTCGCCCGCGCCCAGCGGCACGCAGCCCAGATGGGTGCAGACGCCCATGGTGATCAGCCAGTTGGTGCGGCCTTCCTTGGTCCGCTCCTCCAGCGTCTGGGGATCGCGCAGCGAACCGACATCCACCGCATCGGCCTGCCCGATTTCCGCCGGAGTCAGGTTGCGCACGAACACAGGCTGTTTGCGGAACACCGCCTTGATCGCCTGCCCCGGCTGGATCGCCGAAAGGTCCAGTTCGGTGGTGGATTCGGCCAGCACGTCCTTCGACGGGGCCATCTGGCTGATCAGCGGGTACAGCACCGCCAAACCGCCAACGCCCGCGGCGGAGACGGCGGCGATGTTGATGAAGTCGCGCCGGCGCACCGGCCCCGTACCGGTCATGCTGCCGGCAGGCCCATCGGGAGTCATCGCGTCATCGGGGGCGGTGCCCGTGGTGCTTGCCATCACTCTACCTTGTTGGTCGCCAACGATGGAGCCCGATCCGCTCGCGACCTGTCCTTGTCCTCCCGCCGCGCCAGCATCGAACTCCACCCGGCTACGGCAATTTTCAATGCGTAGCGTAGGGGTGGGTGAGTGCCAACAGTGATTTTGCCGACACACGTTCTCCTTGCGAACTATCCTGTCACGCCCGAGCGGGTAGGCCGATCAATGACATCTGACGTCCATAATCCGCCTCGCCCCGATGTGTCGCCCGGCGGAAGGAGAAGAACCGCGCCTCTTCCGCATAGGTGTCGTAGGGCAGCACCTCCACCTGCGTCACCCCGCCCTCCGCCAGCGCCCGCGCCACGAAGCCCGGCAGGTCGAACTGCCAGTGCCCCGCTTGCGTACCGGGCCCGAAGAACCGCGCATCGCCAGCGCCGAACCGTTCGCGAAACGGGGCATCCACCTCGTAGCTTGGCTGGCCGATCGTCGGCCCGATCGCGGCGGCGATGCGACCCCGCCGGGCGCCAAGCCGCTCCATGCTGGCCAGCACCGCCTCGACAACCCCGCCGACGGCGCCCTTCCACCCGGCATGGGCCGCGCCGACCACGCCGGCGGCGCAATCCGCCAGCAGCACCGGCGCACAATCGGCCGTCAGGATCGACAGCAGCACGCCCGGCCGGTCCGTCACCAGCGCATCCGCCTGCGGACGGGCATCGTCGCCCCAGTCGCCCGCTTCCACACAGGCAGCGCCATGCACCTGCCACACGCCCGTAAGCCGGGCGCCGGGCAGCACCGTACCTGCCATTCGCGTACGGGCCACCAGCACCGGCGCCAGCGCCGCGTCGTCCGCCGCCATCCCGCGCAGGCCCATGTCGCCCGCCGCAGCGGTGGAGAAGCCGTGCGGGACGCCGGCCAGCACGTCCGCCTGCAACACCTGCTCAGCCAAGCGAGCGGCTCACCTGCTCGAACGTATCGCGCGACAGGCTTGGCGCGGTGGCGATCCGCTCCAGTTCGGCCCGCATCAGGCCAGCGCGCACCGGCTCGATCCGGCGCCAGCGGCCGAGCGGCGGTACGAAGCGGGCGGCGGTCTGCGGATTGATCGGGTCCAGCGCCAGGATGGTGTCGGCCACCATGCGGTATCCTTCGCCTCCCGACGCGTGGAAGGCATGCGGATTGCCGGCAAAGGCCATGAACAGCGATCGGGCGCGGTTGGGATTGCGCAGCGTGAAGTCGGGGTGCTGCGCCAGTGCCTGCACGTGACTCAGGGTGTTGGGATGCAGCGATTGCGCCTGCAGCGCGAACCACTTGTCGATCACCAGCGCATTGTCCCGGTGCCGCTGGTAGAAGTCGAGCAGCTTGCCGGTCCGTTCGGGCGTGTCGAGCCCGGCCAGCACCATCAGCGCGCCCTGCCGGTCGGTCATGGTCACGGCCGCATCATATTGCGCCGCCGCCATGCGCGCGGCCAGCGCCGGGTTGCCTGCGGCCAGGAACACCAGCGCCTGCGTCTTCACCTTGCGCGCGCCCTTCGCGGCCGCCGTGAAGCCGGCATCAGCCCCGCTCGCGCGTGCGTGCAGCGCCACGAACTCCGCCTCCAGCTCGCGCGCCAGCCAACCCTTCAGCGCCTCGCGCGCCTCGTGGATGCGGCCGGGATCGGCCACCGCCAGCTGTTCCGCCAGGTAAGTTTCGCCCGGCAGGATCAGCAACTCGCCGCGCATCAGGTCGTCGATACCCTCATCGGCGAGCACCGCGGCCAGCACCTGCCGGATCGCGGCCCGCCCGCTTTGCTCGCCCGTGTCCCCCTGCACCGCGGCCAGCAGATGCGTGACGACCAAGTCCTGCATCGCCTCGTACCGGGCGAAGGGATCATCGTCCTGCGCGGCCAGAAACACCAGATCCTCCGCCGACAGGGCGCGGCGGATGACGACGGGCGCGGAAAAGCCGCGATTGATCGACAGGACCGGCGCGATGCCCGCATGCGGCAGGGTGAAGCGCTGCTCGCCCTCGGTCAGCAGCAGCAGCGTCTCCGAACCCAGCTCGCCGCTTGCCCGATCGTGCAGCGCCACGCGCAGCGGGATCGGCACCGGTTCCTTCGCGTCCTGCCCCGGCGTCGTGGGGGTCGCCTGTGCCAGCTCCACCTCCACCCCGTTCGCTTGCGCCTTCACCGCTACGCGCACTTCGGGCGTGCCGGCCTGACCGTACCAGCGGCGGAATTGCGTGAGATCGAGGCCGGCACCATCCTCCATCGCCACCACGAAATCCTCACAGGTGGCCGCCTCGCCATCGTGCCGGTCGAAATACAGGTCGCATCCGGCGCGGAACGCGGCGGGGCCGGCCAGCGTGCGCATCATACGGATCACCTCCGCGCCCTTGTTGTACACGGTGGCCGTGTAGAAATTGCTGATCTCGCGGAAGGAATCGGGGCGGATTGGATGCGCCAGCGGTCCGCTGTCCTCCGGGAACTGAACCGATCGCAGCACCCGCACATCCTCGATCCGCTTGACCGCCGCGCTGCCCATGTCCTGGCTGAACAGCTGGTCGCGCAAAACGGTGAAGCCTTCCTTCAGGCTGAGCTGAAACCAGTCGCGGCAGGTGACGCGGTTGCCCGACCAGTTGTGGAAATATTCATGCGCGATCACCCCTTCGACCGCGTCATAATCACCGTCGGTGGCGGTGTCGGGCTCCGCCAGCACGTACTTCGTGTTGAAGACGTTCAGGCCCTTGTTCTCCATCGCGCCCATGTTGAAATCGCTGACGGCGACGATGTTGAAGATGCCGAGGTCGTATTCGCGGCCGAACACCTCCTCGTCCCACTTCATCGACCGCTTGAGCGATTGCATGGCGTGATCCGTGCGCCCTTCGTCCCCCGGACGCACGTAGATCGCCAGCTGCACCTCGCGCCCATTCATCGTGATGAAGCTGTCGCGCTGCGCCACCAGGTCGCCCGCGACCAGCGCGAACAGGTAGGACGGCTTGGGCCAGGGATCGTGCCATTCGGCCCAATGGGTGCCATCCTCGCCCGTTCCCTCGCCCACAAGGTCACCGTTGGACAGCAGCACCGGGAAGTCCGCCTGCGGCCCGCGCATGCGGACGCGATAGATGGACAGCACGTCCGGACGGTCGGGGAAGAAGGTGATCCGGCGGAAGCCTTCTGCCTCGCACTGGGTGCACAGCATGCCGCCGCTGGCATACAGGCCCATCAACTGGCTGTTGGCGCTGGGATCGATGCTGGTGACGATGCTGATTGTGTGCGCATCGCCGGGCAAGGTCACTAGCAGGTCGGGCCCTTCCATGACCCAGCTGTTGAGCGGCTCGCCATCGACCAGCACCTCCAGCGGAGTCAGGCCGTCGCCGTTCAGCCGCAGGACCGGCGTACCCTCCGCCTGTGGGTTGCGCGCGACGTCCAGTTCCGTCCGGACCACCGTTTCCGCCAAGCCGAGCCTGAAATCCATCCGCACCTGCGGCACGGTCCAGGGGAATGGCCGGTAATCCTCCCGCCGGATCACAGGCGGTTGCGTCGGCGGCGGGGGTGCATCCGCCAGATGCGGGTTGCCGTCGGGCGTGGCGGGGGTGCGGGCAATATCCATCGGTAACGCGACTCGCTTGCAGATCGGGGGCCTTATGACGCTACAATGCATCTATGTCGCATCTGTTCATCTGGGGCCTCGGCTATTCGGCCAGCCATGTCCGCACCATCGCCCGTATCGCCGGCTGGCAGGTCACCGCCACGGGCAGCGCCGGGGATCTCCCGTTCGACGATGAGGCCGCGGTGGCGCGGGCGCTGCATGACGCCACCCATGTCCTGTCCAGCGTGCCGCCGGTCGGCGACAGCGACCCGGTGCTGGACCGCTACGCCCCGCTGATGGCGGGCAAGGTGCTGGCCTATCTCTCCTCCGCCGGGGTCTATGGCGATGCGGGCGGCGCCTGGGTGGACGAAAGCGCACCGGTGGGCACCGGCCGCCGCACCGCGCGCAGCGTGGCCGATGCCCGCTGGCTGGCGCTTGGCGCGCGGGTGCTGCGCCTGCCGGGCATCTACGGCCCCGGTCGCAGCGCGCTGGAGCGGGTGGCGGACGAGCGCGCGCACCGCATCGATCTGGCCGATCAGGTGTTCAGCCGGGTGCACGTCCACGACATCGCCAGCGGCGTCATGGCCGCGCTGGGTGGGCCGCCCGGCGCCTACAATCTGGCCGACGACCTGCCCGCCAGCCAGAACGCGGTGATCGAGGAGGCTTGCCGCCTGCTTGGTCGCGCGCCGCCGCCGCTGCAATCGATGGAACAGGCGCAATTGTCGCCGATGGCGCGCGGCTTCTATGCGGAAAACCGCCGGGTGGCGAACGGCCGGGCGAAACGGGTGCTCGGCTGGCTGCCGCGCTACCCCGATTATCGCAGCGGGCTGACCGCCTGCCTTTCCACCGGCGGCTCCTGCATCGGTGCCGCGCGGCCGCGCAGCGCGACCACCAGCCCGACCATCGCCAGCACCGCCCCGGTGCCCGCGACGGTGGACCAGCGATAGCCTTCGAACAGGGTCGACAGCGCCATTGCCACCACCGGCACCATGACCCCGTTATAGGCCGCCCGGCCCGGTCCCAGATCGCGGATCAGCCGGAAATAGAGCGGAAAGGTCACCACCGATCCGACCAGCGCCAGGTAGACTACGCCGCCCCAGTATCGCGGGCTGTCGGGCAGCACGGGCGGCCCGTTCAGCACCCAGGCTAGCGCCACATTGGCGACCGTCCCCCACAGCATCGCCCAGCCCAGCAGCAGGTGCAGCGGCCGTCGCTTCGCCGTATCCGTCGCCTGCAGCACATTGGCGGCGCTCGCCGACAGGATCGCCGCCACGCAGAACGCGACACCCAGCCCCACCTGGCCTGTGGGCGGCGCGCTCGCCGCCTCGTGCACGAGCAACAGCACGATGCCGCAGATGCCGATCAGCGATCCCACCACGAAGCGACGGGTGATCGGCTGCCCCAGCAGCAGCCGTCCGCCAATCGCATTGGGCACCATCAGCAGACCGAACAGCACCGCCACGATGCCGGACGTCAGGTGCACCTCGGCCCGATAGACGAAGTTGAAATTGCCGAAGAACTGGAACAGCCCCAGGAACAGCGCCAGCACATGCCCGCCCCATGTCATGGAGAAGCCGCGCCGGCCGATCCGCCGGTTGCTGATCGCCGCCAGCACGAACATCCCCAATGTGGCAATGGCGAAGCGGTAGGCGACCGACCAGCTCGGCGGCGCCAGCGCCAGCCCATCCTTGATGACGAACCAGGTCGATCCCCAGATCAGGGCGACGGCCAGGAACGGCAGTGCAATCTCCGGCCGCAGCAGCGCGTGGCCGGGGCGGGTGCCCAACGCGCTCACAACGCGGCCAGTGCGCGGGCCAGTGCCGTCGCATCTTCCTGGCGCGTATCCCATGCGGTCACGAAACGGGCGGCATCCGCGCCCCAGTCGTAGAAGCCGAAACCCCGCGACCGCAGCGACTCCCGCTCGCCCGCGTCCAGCCGCATGAACAGTTCGTTTGCCTCCACGGGGTGCAGCAGCCGGTCGCCCGCGCTGCCGGCGATCTCCGCCGCGGCGGCGTTGGCCGCGCGGCCATTGGCGAGCCACAGGTCACCTTCCACCATGGCCAGCAATTGCGCCGCCATGAATCGGCCCTTGCTGGCCAATTGGCCCGCCTGCTTGCGCCGCCGCCGGGCGACCTCCGCCAGGCTGGTGTCGAAGAACACGATCGCCTCCGCCCCCATGCCGCCATTCTTGATGCAGCCGAAGCTCAGCGCAT
The DNA here is from genome assembly GCF_039830145.1 of Croceibacterium sp. TMG7-5b_MA50. NCBI lineage: Bacteria > Pseudomonadati > Pseudomonadota > Alphaproteobacteria > Sphingomonadales > Erythrobacteraceae > Croceibacterium > Croceibacterium sp. TMG7-5b_MA50. Next base: position 2,189,623 of record NZ_CP156082.1, read on the forward strand.
CGACATCGCCGCACGCCGTCGCCGCATCCGCGCCCAGGAACGCCGCGGCATTGGCGAAGCGGGCGCCATCCATGTGCAGGTACAGCCCGCGTGCCCGCGCCAGTGCCGACAACGCCGCCAGTTCCGCGGGCCGGTAGACGCAGCCCAGTTCGCTCGCCTGCGTGATCGTGATCGCATGCGGCTGCACCCAGTGGACGCCGGGCGCGATGACATCCAGCCGCGCCGCCAGCGCCTCGACCGTCAGCTTGGCATCGGCGGCGTCCACCAGCATCAGCTTCGCACCATGCAGGAAGAAGCCGGGCGCACCGCCTTCGTCATTCTCCACATGCGCTTGCGCGTGGCACAACACTGCGCCATGCGGCGGCACCATGGGGCCGAGCGCCAGGCAATTGGCCGCAGTGCCGGTCGCCGTCCACAGCACCGCCACCTCCCGCCCGAACAAGGCGCCGAACGCCTCGTCCAGCCGCCGGCTCAGCGCATCGCCGTCATAGGGTGCATCCGGTGCATCGGCGGCGCGCAGCGCCTCCCACACACGCGGATGCACGGCGGCGGTGTTGTCGGACAGGAACTGCATGGCGCCGCCATGGCTTTGTGACGCAGCAGGCGCAAGCAGGAGGCACCAGATGGCCATTGAAATCACCCATACCGACGAGACCACGCATGGCGCCTACCGCGCAGAGGTCCCCGGTGCCGCCCGCCCGGCCGAACTGACCTGGCGCGCGCGCGGCACCACCCGCATCGCCGACCACACCTTCGTCCCGGCAGAGGCGCGCGGCGGCGGCATCGCCATGCAACTGGTGGAGGCGCTGGTCGCCGATGCGAAGGAGCAGGGCTTCACCATCGAACCCGCCTGCTCCTATGTCGAGGCCGCCTTCCGCCGCCATCCTGAGTGGTCGGACCTGCGGGCGCCGATCCCCAGCTAAGCCGGCAGGTTGGCGGCGCTGAAATCGACCGCCGCCATCTGGGACACGATGATGTCGCGCATGTCGCGGGCGTCCGCCACGGGCAGACCGTGCAGCGCCAGGGTGCCGCCGGCAAGGCCCAGATGCAGATCGGCATAGCCGCCCATCCGCGCCAGCGGCCCTTGCCGCAGCTCCGCCGATTGCAGCTTGATCGGGGTGGCTATAGCCAGCCGAGGCGACAGCCAGCCTTCGCGCGACCACAGCAGCGCCTGCTGCAACGCGTGGTGATTGTGCCGCCACAGATACCATTGGCGGAACACCAGCACGCCCGCCAGCAGCCACAATGCCGCCGCCGGCAACAGCATCGTCAGCCATGTCGCCGGGTCGCGCGCCAGCAGCGGTGCCAGCCCGACCAGCGCCATCCCGGTCGCGGCCGGTAGCGCCGCGGCCAGCACGGCGCGGTGATCGCGCCAGCGAGTGGATGCACGCCGCCACTCCGCCGTCTCGCCCGGCAGCGGCAATCCGATCAGCTCCGCGATCGGCGCGATCTCCGGCGTTTGTGCGAAGGGCACCAGCGTGTGGCTCTTCTCCTCCTTGCTGTCCTGCGCCAGACTGATCGCCTGCAGCTTGTGCCAGCCCCAGCGGTGCCGCACTATACCGGTCGCCGTGACCAGCGCCTGCACCCGTTCCAACGGCATCACCACATCGCTGCGCGTCAGCAAGCCGCGCTGACGGCGCAGCCCGCGTGGCGTCTGCTCCAGCCGGAAATCCCATTCACGCAGCGCCGTTCGCACGATACCGGTGGCAAGGCCCAGCGGTACCAGCAGCAGCAGGCCGAGCAGCGCGGCCACCACCTGCACGGCCAGTCCCAACCCTAGCAGCCAGCGCAGCGGCTCCCCGCCGATCGACACCCAGCTACGCCAATCATACAGGTCAAACAGGAAGTCGAATTGCTGCGCGGCGCCGGCGAGCACCGCGAACACCACCAGCGAGAACTCGAACACGCCCAGCAGCAGCAATCGTGCAGGGGTCAGGCGATAAAGCAGCCGGCTCCCGGTCCCGGCAATCACCGCCTCGGCAGGCGGCGCCGACGCCTCGACCGCCGGCATGCCGCCACGCCGGGCGCGCACCGTATCGCGCAGCCGGGCACCTTCGGCCGCCGTGACAAAGACCAGCCGACCCTCCTCATCCTCGCCCGTGCCCGTGTCGAAGCCGACTTCCACCAGCCCGAACAGACGCGCGGCCAGCGGCTCCCGCAAGGCGACGTCATGGATCCGGTCATAGGGGATCGCGCGCACCTGGCGCGAAAGCAGCCCCTTCTCGATCCTGAGGTCGTCCGGGCCGACCAGGTAACGGTGATGCCGCCAGGCCAGCACCGTGCAGATGCCCGTGACGAGGAGTGCCACGGCCAGCAGCCCCGCCACCACCCAGGGGTTGCCGATCGAGCGGACGCCGACCAGCGCCGCCACGATCGACAGCGCCGCACTGGGCAGGCTGTGCAGCACCCGCGCGATCATGCCGATGGGGGCGGTGCGCCGCCACTCCTGCGCCGCAGGCGCGGCGACGTCGCTCACCGTGCGGCCGCCGCCAGATGCGCGCGAATCGCGTCACGCATGGCCAGCGCCTGCGGCTGCGCCAGTCCGGGCAGCGCCACGCTGCTGTTGTGGTTGCCCGCAGTGTGCAGCACCAGCGTGCCGAGGCCGAACAACCGCTCTGCCGGGCCCTGCGCCACATCGATGTGCTGGACGCGGCTGAACGGCACGATGATGTCCCGCCGCCACCACGCCCCGCGCACCACGCGCAGGCGGTCTGCCGCCATGTCGTATCCGCTCGCCCGATAACGCCGCCGCGGCAGCCGCAGCAGCAGCAGTGCCGCGATGAGCAGCACCGGACCGATCGCCATTCCCGGCAGCGGCAGCCCGGCAAGCTCCACGCCCGCCGCGGCCAGCAACGGCACGACCAGCGTCAGCGCGGTCAGGCAGCGCACCATGGTCAGGTACCGCCGGTCCAGCGGTGTGAGCGGTTCCTCCTCGGAAACGGCGGAAAGCGGCGGAGAATGGTCGGCCATATTATCCCCGCAGCAGCAGCCTGACCGGCGCCGTACCCAATTGCGCATCGCGCAGCGGGACGAAGCCGAAGTGGGCGGCGAGTGCGAGCGACGGCGCATTGTCGGGATCGATCATGCAGAAGATCGGCCGACCGCGATGCACCTCGTCGAACCAGCCAAGCGCGGCGGTCACCGCCTCCCGCGCCAGCCCCTGCCCGACGAACTGACGCCCCAGGATCCAGCCGGCTTCGGGCATGTCGTCCACGTCGGCGCCCAGGCCGCGCCAGGAATGGAACACGCCGACATTGCCGACCGTCGCCCCGCTGGTCCGCAACGTCACGGCGAACCCACCATAGCCGTAGAGCTGCCAGCTGCCGGCATTGCGCGCCATCCGGGTAAAATGGTCCGCCGCGCTCTGCGGACCGCCCAGATAGCGGTGGGTGTCAGGATCATCGGTGATCGCGCGCATTTCAGCAATGTGGCGCGCATCGGGCGGCTCCAGCACCAGGCGTTCTGTCAGCAGGCAGATCATAGCGTTTGCGTCACCGCATGGAGCAGCAGGCCGACCAGCCCGCCCACCAGCGTGCCGTTGATGCGGATGAACTGCAGGTCGCGGCCCACCGCCCCCTCGATCCGGGCGGTCACGGTGTTGGCGTCCCACCGCTTCACGGTATCGGACACCAGCGCCACGATGCCGCCACCATACCGGCTGGCGACACCCACCAGCGTGCGCCGGGCGAAGCGGTTCACCTGCAATTGCAGCCGCGGCTCCGCCGCGAGAGCGCGGCCCAGTTCCGCCAGGCTGTCATCCAGCGATGCGGCGGTGCCACCGTCCCGCAGACTGGCGATCAGGCCCGTCCGCAACCGTTCCCATACCCCCATCCACCATTCGCCGGCGGCGGGATTGGCCAGTACCCGCGCCTTCGCCGCCTCCACCTTCGCGCGCATTTCGGGGTCGTGCACCAGATCGTGCGCCAGCCGCGCCAGGCTCTCGTCCACCTTCCGGCGCAGCGGGTGATCGGGATCGACCAGCAGTTCGGCCAACATGCGGTAAAGGCCGTCCACCACGGTATTGCCCAGCCGTTCGTCCAGCCCTGTCCAGCGCAGCACCGATCCGGCGCGGTCGCTGACCATCCGTCGTACCAGCGCCTCGTTCCCCTCCAGCACCGTACCGAGCCAGCGGATCATCGCGTCCATCAATGGCCGGTGGCGTCCGCCAGCGATGATCGCGGACAGCGTGTGGCCCATCAATGGCGCCAATTCCAACCGCCCCGCCTGACGCGCCAGCAGATGTCGCACCTGTTCGCCCAGCGCGCGGGGATCGAGCGATTCCAGCGCGTCCGCCGCCAAACCCGCAACCCCTGCGCGCAGGCGCGTGCCACGCTCCGCCTGAGGGCGCTGCAGGAACTCGCCCAGCAGGCGCGCGGGATTGGTGGCGTGCAGCCGACGGGCGATCACCGCAGGGGTCAGGAAATTCGCCCGCAGGAATCCCGCCATCGTGTCGGCGATACGGTCCTTGTTGCGTGGAATGATCGCGGTGTGCGGGATCGGCACGCCCAGCGGATGGCGGAACAGCGCGGTCACGGCGAACCAGTCCGCCAGGCCGCCTACCATCGCCGCCTCCGCGAAGGCCGCCAGCCACCCCCATGCCGGATGGCCGCCGCCACGTTCCAGCGCATGGGCCAGCGCCCACAGCAGCGCCATGCCCACCAGCAACGCGGTGGCGACCCGGCGCATCTGCCGGGCGCGATCGACCGTCACGTCATTCGGCAGGGTGCGGCGCACCTGCTCCTGCAGGCACCTCGTCACCTGGGCGGTAGGTCAGGAACCGGCCGCGCATCCACGGGCCCAGCCGCTTCTCCAGCCCGTCGGCCAGGCTGAAGCCGGCGGGTACGATCAGCAGGGTCAGCAGGGTGGACAGGATCAGGCCGCCGATCACAACCGTGCCCATCGGTGCGCGCCAGGCGCCGTCGCCGCCCAGCGACAGGGCGGTGGGGATCATGCCCGCGGTCATCGCGACCGTGGTCATGATGATCGGCTGCGCGCGCTTGTGCCCTGCTTCCATGATCGCAGCACGCTTCTCCGCGCCGGTCGCCATCTCCTCGATCGCGAAGTCGATCAGCAGGATGGAGTTCTTGCCGACGATGCCGAACAGCATCAGCATGCCGATGAACACCGGCAGGCTCATCGGCTGGCCGATCGCGGTCAGCAGCAGCAGCCCGCCCAGCGGCGCCAGCGCCAGCGATGCCATGTTGACCAGCGGCGACACCAGCCGGCGGTACAGCAGCACCAGCACCGCGAACACCAGCAGGATGCCGCTGACCAGCGCCACGGCGAAGTCGCGCACCATGTCCTGCTGCCATTCGTCCTGCCCGACCGGGGCGTTGGACACGCCCGTCGGCAGGTCCAGCATGATCGGCAACTGGTTGATCGCGCTCTTCACGTCGCCGCTGGCGAAGCCGGGCGCGACATCGGCGGTGACGAAGACGCGACGGTTCTGGTTGTAGCGCTCGATCGTGGTGGGGCCCGCACCGAACGAGATGTCGGCGACCCGTTCCAGCGGGACGGAGCCGCCGTTGGCGGTCGGCACCGGCAGGTTGCGGATATTGCTGATGTCGCGGCGGTCACGCTCGTCCAGGCGCACACGGATCGGCACCTGCCGGTCCGACAGGCTGAAACGGGCGGCGTTCTGGTCGATGTCACCCAGCGTGGCGATGCGGATCGCCTGGCTCAGCGCGCTGGTGGTGACGCCCAGGCTGGCGGCCAGATCCTCCCGCGGCAGGATGATGAGCTCGGGCCGTTGCAGGTCCGCCTCCACACGCGGGGCGACCACGCCCGGCACGCCGCGCATCTGTTCGGCCAGCACCGCCGCCGCCTGCTGCAACTGCTCGTTGTCGGAACCCGCCAACATGGAGGTGATCGCCCGGCCACCGCCCGGCCCACCGCCGTTCGGGTCCTGGAAGTTGACGCGCGCGTCCGGGAACTGCTGCAGCACCGGCGCCAGCTCGCGCTCGAACTCCAGGCTGGTGCGCCTGCGATCCTCGCGGAACACCAGCCGGACCGTGCCCTCGCCCTCGCGCACGACGCCCAGCGCCAGCTGCACCTCCTGCTCTTCCCGCATGCGTTCGGCGATGGCGTCGATCACCGCCTCCGTCTGGCGCAAGGTGGTGCCGGGCACCATGGTCACGCTGATGCGCGAGAAATCGCTGTCCGCATTGGGGAAGAACTGCGTGGGCAGATTGTATCCCAGCAGGCCCGTCATCACCAGAGCGGCGGCGCCCGTGCCGATCATCCATACGCGATGATCCTGCATCCGCGCGCCGAAGCGGGCCCGGCGATGGCCGTACCATTCGCGGAAACCGTGGCCGAAGAGGCGCGACAGACCGTTGGTGGCCAGCAGCATCGCGCGCGCCAGCAGCCAGCTAGCCATCCCTGCCGCCGCCAGCAGCAGCAGCAGGCTGGCCAGCAACGCGATGAAGCCCAGCACCCGCGCCAGCAGGTCCGGCAGGAAGCTGAACACGCCCGCCCACGCGCCCATGCTGGCGAGCGCCGGCAGCATGACGTTGACGCCGCCGATCACCGCCAGCGCACCTGCCAGCCAGGCCAGCCCGACCAGGCCGAACAGCAGCACCGCGCCAGCGCCGTACCGGCGCCGGAACGGCTTGCGGGGTCCGATGGCTGCAAGCCTGCGGTCGGCGGAGCGCCGGTCCAGCGACCAGGCCAGCGCCCGCATATAGAGGTCCATCCAGCGTCCGCCGCCATGTTCGGCATGGCCATGCGCCTTCAGGAAATAGGCCGCGATCATCGGCGTGATCATGCGCGCCACCAGCAGGGAGATGAGGACGGACACGACGACGGTCAGGCCAAAATTCTTGAAGAACTGGCCCGCGATGCCCGGCATCAGGCCAACCGGCAGGAACACCGCCACGATCGACATGGTGGTGGCGACCACCGCCAGGCCGATCTCGTCCGCGGCGTCGATCGCGGCCTGGAACGCGGTCTTGCCCATGCGCATGTGACGCACGATGTTCTCGATCTCCACGATCGCATCGTCCACCAGCACGCCCGCCACCAGCCCCAACGCCAGCAGCGACAGGCTGTTGAGCGTGAAGCCCATCATGTCCATGAACCAGAATGTGGGGATCGCCGACAGCGGAATGGCCAGCGCCGCGATCACCGTGGCGCGCCAGTCGCGCAGGAAGATCAGCACCACGATCACCGCCAGCACCGCCCCTTCGATCATGGCGTTGATCGAACTGTCATATTGCTGGCGGGTGTAATCGACTTCCGTGAACAGGCGGGTGAAGCGGATGCCGGGGTTCTCCGCCTCCAGCGCATGCAGCACCTCCACCGCGCCGTCATAGACAGCGACGTCGGATTCGCCGCGGGCGCGGGTCATGCCGAAGGTCACCACCTGCCGCCCGTTGATCTTGGCCAGCGACTGCAATTCGCCATAGGCGTCGCTGACCCGGCCGATGTCGGACAGCTTGACCGTGCGCCCGTCACCCAGCGCGATCTGCGTCTGCGACAGTTCGTACGCGTCCTCCGCATTGCCCAGCACGCGCACCGACTGGCGCGATCCGGCGATTTCGGCCTGGCCCCCGGCGGCGTTGAGGTTCAGCTGGCGCAGCGCCGCGTTGACCTGGCTGGCGGTGACGCCCAGCGCCTGCATGCGCTGCGGATCGAGGATCACCAGGATCTCGCGGTCGACCCCGCCATTGCGGCTGACTTCCGCCAGGCCCGGCACGGTCAGCAACCGCTTCGTCACGGTATCGTCGATGAACCATGACAGCTGCTCGATCGTCATGTCGTCGGCCGCGACGCCGAAGAACACGATCGGTTCGCTGCTGGTCTGCACGCGGTAGATCTGCGGTTCCAGGATGCCGTCGGGAAGTTCGCCGCGGATCTGGTCGATGTTCGCCTTCACCTCGTTCACGGCCTGCGCGACATCGGTGCCGAGGGCGAATTCGATCTGGGTGACGCTGGCGCCTTCTTCCGCGGTGGAATTGATGTTCTCCACCCCTTCCAGCGTCTGCACCGCCGCCTCGACCCGCTGGGTGATCTGGTTCTCGATCTCCGTCGGTGCGGCGCCCGGCTGGCTGATGATGGCGATCACCATCGGCAGCTCGATATCCGGATTGTTCTGCACATCCATCTGCATGAAGCTGACGATGCCCGCCAGCATCAGGCCGATGAACGCCAGGATCGGGACCAGCGGGTTGCGGATCGACCAGGCGGAGATGTTGCGGAAGCCCATGGGGTGCGTGCCGGCGATCAGTTCGGGCGCCGGGCGGCGGCGGACGGCCGCTGCACCACCGGGCGTACAGTGTCGCCGTCGGTCAGGAAGCCGCCGGCGCGCAGGACCACCCGCTCGCTGCCGGTCAGCCCTTCGGCGATGGCGATGCCCTGCGGCGTCACCTGCCCCAGTCGCACCGGACGGCGGGCGACCTTGTTGTCGTTGCCGACCACATAGACGAAGCTGGTGCCGTCCGTCGCCGTCTGGATCGCGCTTTCGGGCAGCATCGGCGCGGTCACCGCGCCCGCATTGATCCGCGCGGTGGCAAAGCCGCCGGGCCGCAATGCGTCGTTGTAGGCGAGCGCGATGCGCGCCGTGCCCTGGCGGTTCTGCTGGTCGATCACCGGCGACACCTGCCACACCTGGCCGGTGAAGGTCTGCTGCGTTCCGACCGGCGTGATCTCCGCCGGCACGCCTGTGCTGATCTGCTGCAATTCGGTTTCGCCGACGCGGGCGAGCAGTTCGATCTCCCCCCCGCGAGCGATGGTGAACAGGGCGGTCGCGCCGCCGCTGACCACCTGACCCACCTCCACATTGCGTTCCAGCACCAGGCCGGCGGCGGGCGCCACGATGTTCAGCCGCGCGTTGCGCGCCTGCGCCTCCCGGTACTGAGCCTGCGCCACGCGCACCCGGGCACGGGCGGCATCGCGGGTCGCGGTCAGCTGATCGATATTGGCCTGACTGATGAAGCCGCGTTCGACCAGCTGGTTGGCGCGCTCCAAATTGGACTGCGCGAGATCGAGATCGGCGCGCGCAACGTCAATCTGCGCCTGCAGGCTGCGCGCCTGCTCGGTCTGGACGGAACGGTCGATGACGGCCAGCACCTGGCCCTGCCGCACCCAGTCGCCCGCATCCACCGGGATGGACACGACATTGCCGCCTTCGCCCACCGCGCCTACCGGCATCGGCCGGCGCGCCGCCAGCGTGCCGGTCGCGGTGATCGTACCCGCGACGGACGATCGGCCCGGCGTCACTACCGATACGGATTGCGCGACTTCCTGCGGGGCGAAGTCAGCCTGCCCGCCGCCATGGCTCAGCAGGAAGGCGAGGCCGGCCAGGGCCACCACGACCACGCCGCCGGTGATCAGCAGCCGCCGGCGCGTGCGCCGGGCACGCTCCTCCTCCGGCTGGTCGAGGTCAGGCGACGCGCCCGCCGCGAAGGCCCGCGAATCACCGGTGCCCGGCGCAGTGCCGGCGGCGAAATCCAGCGACCTTGTTTCGTAATTCATGTGCGCGATCAGCCCTCAACAGCGGCGCTGCCGTGGCCGGCGCATGCGGGGCATGGCTCGGGCGTCACGGGCGACGGTTCCGGGCGGTGGTGTAGTCACCTACGCAACTTGTAGCAATGCACCGTTCCATCAAGACCAGATAGCGGCCGACGAACGGTTATGTGCCGAACGTCCGCCTGTAACGGCCAAAGTAAAGGGGCGGGTCACCATTGATGGTGCCCGCCCCTTTTCTGGCCCGCAAGGGGCGCGGCGGTTACCGCACCCGGCCGCGCTGGACCAGGTTGACGATCGCCAGCAGCACGATGGCGCCGACGATGGCGATGATGAAGCCGGTGATGTTGAACGTCTGGATGGTGCCCTGCACACCGAACAATGCGCCGGCCAGCACATTGCCGATCAGCGCGCCGATGATGCCCACCACGATGTTCCAGAAGATGCCCATGGAGGCGTCACGGTTCATGACCATGCTGGCCAGCCAGCCGGCCACACCGCCAACAATGATTGCCACAATCCAGCCCATTCCCTGTCTCCTTTATGCCCGCCTGGCAAAATGCCCGGCGGATCGTACAGGCGACAAACGGGAGCTTTGTGCATGCGTTCCCCGTTGGGTGGCAAACTGTGCTCAATCGGATCAGATCAGTATTTCATCTGCCGCTGATACCGGTCCCGATATTGCTTGGCATGGGTGACCCGCAGACCCAGCATTCCCGACCGGTCGAAGCCGCGCTGCCAGCCGGCGAACTCCTCCAGCGTCAGGCCGTAGCGGGCCAGAACCTCGTCGATCGTCAGCAACCCGCCATTCACCGCCGCCACCACTTCCGCCTTGCGCCGGATGACCCAGCGCTTGGTATCGGGTGGAGGCAAATCCGCCAGCGTGATCGGCAGCCCCAACGGCCCGATGACGCTGTCCGCGCTCTCCCGTTCCACGATGCGCAGGGCCGGGCCTGCATCCGTCTTCATCATTGCAGCCTTCCCGCCATTCCTGTCAGCTGCCGCATCATCGGGCCGCGGGTGTTCGTGGGCGCTGAAAGGCTTGGGTTAACGGCGCGTTCGCCTTTGCCGCTGGCAGGCGCCGCGCCGCCGTCGGCAGCCAACCGGTATGAAGGGGGAGTCCCGGGATCATGCGGTGCGCTGTAGCCCGGTCATGGCAAACAAGCGGTTAAGCCCCGCCGGCGTGGCCAAGACCCGCCCAATGCTGTAGGGGCGCGGCCAGCATGACCACGCTGCTCGCCCCAGATCCTGCCGCCCTGTTCGACCTGCCGCGCCCGCCCCGCGACTGCCGCATCGTCGTCGCGATGTCGGGCGGGGTGGACAGTTCCGTCGTCGCCGGCATCGCCGCCGCCACGGGGGCGGAGGTGGTTGGCATCACGCTCCAGCTCTACGATTACGGTGCCGCGACCGGGCGCAAGGGCGCCTGTTGCGCCGGCGACGACATCCGCGATGCTCGCAGCGTGGCGGATCGGCTGGGTATCGCGCATTACGTGTTCGACCACGAAAGCGCCTTCCGCGAACAGGTGGTGGACCGCTTCGCCGACGATTACCTGAACGGGCGCACGCCCATCCCCTGCATCCGCTGCAACATGGGGCCCAAGTTCACGGACCTGCTCGCGATGGCGCGCGAACTTGGCGCGGATTGCCTGGCGACCGGCCATTACGTGCGCCGGGTAATGGGCGCCGCCGGGCCGGAACTGCACCGCGCGGCGGATCCGGCGCGCGACCAGTCTTATTTCCTGTACGGCACCACGGCCGATCAACTCGCCTTTCTGCGGTTCCCGCTGGGCGACCTGCCCAAGGGCGATGTGCGGCAGATGGCGGAACAGATGGGCCTCGCCGTCGCGGCCAAGCCCGACAGCCAGGACATCTGCTTCGTACCCGATGGCGATTATGCCCGGATCGTGCGCAAGGTCCGGCCGGAAGGCGTGGCGCCCGGCGCGATCGTCCATGCGGAGACGGGCGAACGGCTCGGCAGCCACCATGGCGTGATCCACTACACGGTCGGCCAGCGCCGCGGGCTGGAGATCGGCGGACAGCCGGAACCGCTTTACGTGGTGGGGATCGATGCCGCGACGGCACAGGTGCGCGTGGGCCCACGCCGGCTGCTGGCCGTGGGCGCCGCGCGGCTGACGGACACGGTGCGGATCGGCCCGCTGCCCGAAGCTGCGCCCGGCGAGCCCTTCCATGCGAAGGTACGCTCGATGGCGAAGCCCGTGCCCGTCACCCTGGAAGGGCCGCTGGGCGATGGCGCCGATGCGACGGTCCGCTTTCAAGCGCCCGAGTACGGCGTCGCGCCGGGGCAGGCGGCGGTGCTGTATGCCGGCACCCGGGTATTGGGCGGCGGCTGGATCGAAGGGACGGAGCCGGCCTAACCCGGTGCCTGCCACCGTTCCGGCACGCAGCCGAACGGGGGCGTGAAGGTGACGGTCTGGCTGGCATAGAACGGCACGCTTGCCGTGACGCTGCGTGCCTCCTCATCCCCGCTCAGGAACACGAGACCCATGCCGGGCTCGAAATCGCGGGTGCAGTCGTCCAGCGGTCGCCCGCCCTGGTAATGGCAGGCACAGGCGGTGCGCGCGCCGAAACCGGCGGCGGTAGTGGCGTAAGCGTTCAGGACCGGGTGCCGCCACCACAGGGCAATGCCGCCGATGGCGAGCAGCACCAGCACCGCCCGCGGCCAGATACGCCGGCGTACCTGACCATTTGCCATTGCCATCAGCCTGCCCCTGCCGGATGAGTCCGCGCGCCATGCCGCGCCGCTTCCCCCCTATCGCCGCCGCCCTGATGCTGCCAGCCCTGCTGGCCACCTGCTCCGGCAATGGGCCGCAGCCTCCTTCGGCCGAGACGCTGGCCGCGATCGCCGCCGATCCGGGCGCCGATCGTGCGCGGCTGGCCCTGGCGGTGGAGGCGCTGTTTGCGCGGGAGGACATCGGGGAGACCCGCGCCCTGCTGCTGATGCATAACGGGCAGGTGGTGGCCGAACGCTACGCCGACGGATTCGGCCCCGCCAGCCGGTTCCAGGGCTGGTCCATGTCGAAGTCCGTCACCGCCATGCTGATCGGCCTGCTGGTGGCGGACGGGAAGCTGGCGCTGGATGCTCCCGCGCCGGTCACCCTGTGGCAGCGCGCCGGCGATCCCCGCGGCGAGATCACCGTCCGCCATCTCCTCCAGATGCGCAGCGGCCTGCGCCATCAGGAGATGGCCGACCCGGTATACGAATCGGCGGAGGTCCGGATGATGTTCGGCGACGGGCGCGACGATACCGCCCGCTTCGCTATCGCTCAGCCGCTGGAACATCCGCCCGGCACCAACTTCGCCTATTCCACCCCGACCAGCACGATCCTGTCAGCCATCGCCGCCGATGTGCTCGCCCCCGACGGCACCTCGGCGGAGCGGCAGGCGGCGGTCGCCGGCTACCTGCAAGCCCGCCTCGCTCGGCCGCTCGGCCTGACGTCGCTGGGTGCGGAATACGACCGGCAGGGCACCATGGTGGGCGGCGCGATGGTGTGGGCCAATGCGCGCGACTGGGCGAAGCTGGGCGAGATGCTGCGCCGCAACGGAGAAACGGTGGACGGCACCGCCGTGCTGCCCACCGGCTGGGTGTCGCTGATGCGGGAGCCGAGCCCCGCTGCGGCCGATTACGGTGGCGCGATCTGGCTCAACCGGCCGAGCGGGGGGACACGGCGCATCCTGTTCCCGGAACGCGGCCCGGCGGACCTGTTCGCCATGGTCGGCCATCTCGGCCAATATGTGCTGGTCGCGCCGGACCAGCGGCTGGTGCTGGTGCGCCTGGGCAAGACCGACGCCGCCGATCGGCCAGCGCTGGTGCAGGCGCTGGCCGACATCGTGGCGGTGTACCGCTAGGCGGCGTTACTCCGCCCCCGTCGCCCCGATATTCTCCGCCCCCGCCAGCACCTGCGCGGTGGAGCTGGTCAGCGTATCGCCCACCGGTTCCGCCCGGCCGCCCAGGCAGGTGGCCAGGAAGTTCTCCGTCACCGCATTGAACGCGATGTTGTTGGTCGGCTTGGCGAAGCCGTGCCCTTCGTCGGGGAACAGCACATAGGTGACGGGCACGCCCGCCGCCTGCATCGCCGTCACGATCTGGTCGCTTTCCGCCTGCTTCACCCGCGGATCGTTGGCACCCTGCCCGATCAGCAGCGGCTTGGTGATCTGGCCCGCCTTGTACAGGGGGCTGCGCTCCTTCAGCAGCGCCAGCCCCTCCGGCGTGTTGGGGTTGCCCATCCGGTCGTGAAACTGCTTCACCATCGGTTCCCAATAGGGCGGAATGGTCGCCAGCAGCGTCTCCAGGTTGGACGGGCCGACGATGTCGACGCCGCAAGCGAAGGTATCGGGGGTGAAGGTCAGCCCGGCCAGCGTGGCGTACCCGCCATAGGAGCCGCCCATGATCGCGACCTTTTCCTGCTGCGCGATCCCGCCGGCCACCGCCCAGCTGACCGCATCCAGCAGGTCATCATGCATCTTGGCGCCCCATTCCAGGTTACCGGCATTGATGAAGCTCTTGCCCAGGCCGGTCGAGCCGCGGAAGTTGACCGACAGCACGGCGTAGCCGCGATTGGCCAGCCATTGATGCGCCCGGTTGAAACCGTACACGTCGCGCGCCCACGGCCCGCCATGGACCAGCAGCACCATCGGCACCGCGGCATCGGGCTTGCCGTCGCCATCGGGATCGCTGCCCGGCGGCAGGGTCAGGTAGCTGACCAGCGGCAGTCCGTCGCGCGCGGGGATCTCCACCGCATGCATCGGCTGCAGCGGGGCGCCCTCCAGCTCCGGACGGCTGTTGTAGAACTCCGTCAGCGTGCCGCCCGCGCGATCATACAGGTACACCTTGGTCGGGGCGGTCAGCGGGTCGTTCCATACCACCCAGGTGGCATCGTCCTCCGTCCGCGACTGGACGCCGAACTCGCCTTCCAGCCGGCTGTCCAGGAAATCGAGGCTGGCCTTCACCTCGGAGTCCAATGCGGTCCATTCGTTGGTCAGGTAATTGACGGAATAGGCCTCCACCTCACCCGTGCGGGGGTTCGCCATGATGCCGCCGATATCGGCCTTGTCGTTTTCCGCGATCACGCGCTTCTCGCCCGTGGCGGTGTCCTCCGCGATCAGCGCCGCCGTGTTGCGGTCGCGCGAATCGATCCAGTACAGCGTGCTGCCGTCGGTGGTGTAGCCGGCGACGCTGGTGGTCAGCGAATCCTCCATGCCCGTGCTTTCGCGCGGGCTTTCCGCGACCTTGCCGTCGACGATCGGGAACATGTCCTGTCCCCCGGCCGCGTTCATCGCGATCGCCCAACGCAGCGTCAGGCTGTCATCGGCCAGGAACCCGACATAGCCGGGGTTCTCCATCACCAGCGTCAGCTCCCCGGTGTTGAGGTCCAGCAGATAGGGGTCGTGCAGCCGCGCATCGCGGTTGTTCAGGCCGACCAGGATCTTGTCACGGATGGTGTCGGACCGGCCGAGCACCTGCACCCGCGTCTTCTCGAACGGGGTCAGCGTCCGCTCCTCCCCGCTGGCGACATTGACCTGGTACAGCAGGAAGTTCTCGTCCCCGCCCTTGTCCTGGACGTACAGGATGCTCTTGCCGTCGCCGGCCCAGAAATATTGCGGAATCGGCCGGTCGGTCGAACTGGTCAGCCGGCGCGCCTGATCGGGCGTGGCCGCAGGCGCGACGAACACGTTCATCACCCCTTCGTGCGGGGCCATCCAGCTCACCCACTGGCCATCCGGGCTGATCTGCCCGCCGGCGCGGCTGGGGTTGCCGTACAGCGCGTCACGCGGGATCAGGGGGGCGGATTGCACCGCGGCGGCGGCGGTGCTGGTGGTGTCGGTCATGGAAGCTCCCTGTTGGGCAAAGGATGGCGGCCCGGCCGCCGCCATGGCAAGCGCGGCAACGGAGGCACCAAATGACAGGCTCTTGTTCATATGCAGGCATCCCCCGGCGCGTTACGAACGGGCATGAGTAGCGCGCAGGGACACAGGGGCAAGCGAACTTGTCGGACGCCATCGGCGGTTCGTCCGACAGCGCCGGGCCGCGCCGCTTTGCCGATTGACGCCGCCCGACCAATCGTGCCAAGCGCGCTTTCGCCTTCGCGGGTGTAGCTCAATGGTAGAGCAGAAGCTTCCCAAGCTTACGACGAGGGTTCGATTCCCTTCACCCGCTCCATGACCAGCCGCCGCGACATCCTCATCGCGCTGCGCAACGCAGCGGCGCTGATGGCGATACCGGCAGGCGCCGTCACCCTGCTGCTCCCGCATGATGGGGCCACGGCCCGGACCGACGGCATGGCGCTGGCGACGTTCGACGCGCTGCCGGCCACGAACATCCCCCGCGGGACTGACCGGGTCCGCACCGGCGCCTTCGGCAATGGCCGGCGCGGCACAGGCGGCGCCACCTATGTCAGCGATGCGCTGGCGACGGCTGCCCTCGCCCGCGCGCATCCGGATGCCTGCCGGGCCAGCGCAAATGGCCGCCTGTTCCGCCTGCTGCCCGCGCCGTCGGGCGCGATCACGCCCGAACAGCTCGGCTGCCCCGCCATCGGCAATGCGCAGCCCGCCTTTGCCGCGACGCTCGCCTACGCTCATGCCGCCGGGATCGAGCGGGTGGAGCTGCCCGCCCAGCGCTACGACCTGTGGGCGCCGCCGCGCCGCCGGGGCGAACATGCCAATACCGGCCTCTCTGGCCATTACCTGCTGGTGCGGGAGAACCTGGCGATCGTCGGCACCGCTCGCGGGCGGACGCTGCTGCGTTGCCTGAACAGCCGGGGCGGCAGCAACGATACGGTGACGCAGCCGAACATGACCTATGCCGCCCCGCAGCCCACCGGCGACATGCTGACGCAGCAGCGCAACTGGATGGGCAGCGGCGTCAACGTGCGGCCAAACACCTCCATGGACTTCCTCCGGCTGGAGAACGTGGAGATCGACGGCACCCGTACCTTCGACCCCGCCGCGCCGCGCGAACCGCAGATCAACCTGACGCACAAGGGCGTGCGCGTGCAGGACGTGAACTGCGCCCGCATCGAACTTGCGAATGTGGCCCTGCGTAACTGGGGCGGGGAGATCTACTACACCGCCGGCGGCACCGGCGTGCGGGAGGAGCTGCTGGAGAACTGCGTGTTCGACGGCTCGCCCCAATGCACGATCAACTCGGGCACCGCCGCGCGCAGTACCTACACCGATGTGGTGACGGGCAATTCCTACCAGGCGGAAATCATCGGCGGCCGGGGGAAGACCGTCCGGCGCTGCCGCTTCCACGACCTCAGGGGCGTGTCGCTGATGGGCGGGGCCGGGGCGGGCCCGGACGGCCCGCTGGGGAACGGCTATCCGTTCTCCTACCCGATCCGGCGGGCCGGGCAGCCGGCGCCATGGATGACGTTCGAGGATGTGACGATGGAACGGTGCGGCACCGTCGCCATCACCTCCTTCGCGCGTGGCGCGCTGCGGCTGATCGATTCGCAGCTCGGCCTCGGCACCGCTGCCGGGCGGCTGACCGATATCGACCTCGACGTGACCGCCGTCATGGACCGGACGCGCATCACGGAACCGCTGTCGTTGTCCGGTCCGGACAATCTGCAGACGCCGGTCGGCCGTACGCGGACGATGGTGGCGCCGCCCGACAATATTCGCGTGGACCTGACCTGCCAGCGCACCGCCGCCGCCCGCGCGGCCGGGCGCAGTTGGCAGCAGGCGGTCAGGGTCTATCCCAAGCTGTTCGATGCCCGCAGCATCACCATCACGGTCCACGGCAACGGTGCGGCCCGGTTGCTCACGGTCACCGGCACGCCGGTGCGCGGCCACGCCATGCCGCGCATCGTGGCCGCGCCGGACTTCACGCCCGCCGCCTGACGGGCGCTCGCCGCTACAGCTTGCTCGTCAGTTCCGGCACCGCTTCGAAGATGTCGGCGACCAGGCCGATATCGGCGACCTGGAAGATAGGCGCATCCGGGTCCTTGTTGATGGCGATGATGGTGTGCGAATCCTTCATGCCCGCCAGATGCTGGATCGCGCCGGAAATGCCGACCGCGATGTAGAGCTGTGGGGCGACGATCTTGCCCGTCTGCCCCACCTGATGATCGTTGCCGACATAGCCGGCATCCACCGCCGCGCGGCTGGCGCCGATCGCGGCGTGCAGCTTGTCCGCCAGCGGCGTGATGATCGCCTCGAACGTCTCGGCATCCTTCAGCGCGCGGCCGCCGCTGACGACGATGCCAGCACTGGTCAGTTCCGGCCGGTCGCTGGCGCTGTCCTCGCACCCGACGAAGCTCGACAGGCCCTGCTCGCCGGCGCCGCCGATCGTCTCGACCGGGGCGCTGCCGCCATCCGCCGCCGCCTTGGCGAAGGCGGTGCCGCGGATTGTCAGCACCAGCTTGGAATCTCCGCTTTCCACCGTGGCGATGGCGTTGCCGGCATAGATCGGGCGGGTGAAGGTCCGCTCTCCCTCGATGCTCAGCACGTCCGACACCTGCATCACGTCCAGCAGGGCGGCGACGCGCGGGGCAACGTTCTTGCCGTTGGACGTGGCGGCGCAGACCAGCGCATCGTACTCGCCCATCAGCGGCACGATCAGCGCGGCGACATTTTCCGCCAGCATCTGCGCGTAGCCGGCATCGTCCGCCAGCAGCACCTTGGCCACGCCCGCAACCTGGCCGGCTGCCTGCGCCGCGGCCTGCGCCTCGGCCCCGCTGCCGGCGACCAGCACGGTAACTTCGCCCAGCTGCCCGGCGGCGGTGATGCTGGAAAGCGTGGCGTCCTTCAGCGTGCCGTTGCCATGTTCGGCGAGAACCAGCGCCTTCATGCGACCACTCCCATATCCTTGATCTTGGCCACGATCTCGTCGACCGACTGCACCAGCACGCCCGCTGCGCGGCTCGGCGGCTCGCTGACCTTCAGCACCTTCAGCCGCGGCGTGATGTCCACCCCGAAATCGGCCGGCGTCTTGGTGTCGATCGGCTTCTTCTTGGCCTTCATGATGTTGGGCAGGCTGGCGTAGCGCGGCTCGTTCAGGCGCAGGTCGGCGGTGACGATCGCGGGCAGCGTCAGCGCCACCGTCTCCAGCCCGCCATCGACCTCGCGCGTGACATGCACGCTGTCGCCGGCGATCTCGACCTTGCTGGCGAAGGTGCCTTGCGGCCGACCAGTCAGCGCGGCCAGCATCTGGCCGGTCTGGTTGGCGTCATCGTCGATCGCCTGCTTGCCCAGGATGGCGAGGCCGGGCTGCTCCGCCTCGAACACCGCCTTCAGGATCTTGGCGACGGCCAGCGGCTCCACCACCTCGTCCGTTTCCACCAGGATCGCGCGGTCTGCGCCCATGGCCATCGCGGAACGCAGCGTATCGGCCGCCTTTGCCGGACCGATGGACACGACCACGATCTCGTCCGCCTGGGCCGCTTCCTTCAGGCGGATCGCCTGCTCGACCGCGATCTCGTCAAACGGGTTCATGCTCATCTTGACGTTGGCGAGGTCGACGCCGCTGCCATCGGGCTTCACCCGTGGGCGGACATTGTAGTCGATCACCCGCTTCACGGGCACCATGATCTTCATGCGCGCAGCATCCTTCTGCCGGGGCCTTGGCCGGCCGAAGAACGGCTGGCACCACCTATGCGCCCGCCTTCGCCAAGGCGCGGGGCAGCGTCAAGGCGGGTCGGCAAGGGAATGCCTGTGGCGCGGATAAGTTCTGCTTGGGGCGGCAGGACCGCCCGCAGGCGATCAGCCCTGCGGAGTGGGGATCGCGGCGGACGGCGGAGCGCCGGACGGCGGAGCCGGGGGCACGGCAGTCGCTGCAGGCGCGTTGTTTGCGGGCGCGCTGGCCGCGGGGATGGCGGCGCTGGCATCCTGCCCGTCGCCTTCCGGCGCGGCCAGGATGGACTGCGTCGCCGCGCCCTTGTCCACGGTGTTGGTGGCCGTATCGCCGACGCTCGACCGGATGCCCGGATCGGCCTGGCCCGCCGCCTGTACCGCGCGGTATTCCACGCCGCTGCGCTGCTGCTGCCCGCCGAACAGCGCGGCCAGCGCCTGTTCGCTGGTGGAGCCTTCGCCCGGGCGCGGGGCGCCGGGGCTGGGCGGGACCAGTGCGAAGTCCGGCGGCACGATCAGCGGTGCCTGCCGCTGCACGGCGAATTCATCCGGCCGCTCCCGATCGAGCGCCAGGCCCTCGCCACCACCGCAACCGGCAAGCATGCCGGCGGTGCAGGCCAGGAGGAGAGTGGAAACAGCAGCGCGCATCAGAAGGTCTCCGCGGAATGGTCAGGATTGCGGTCCGCCGGTCCCGTGCCGTGGCCGGGTTCGCGTTTCTCGCGCATGAACAAGGCGCGGACCAGCAGGATCACGACGCCGATGGTGATGGCGGCGTCGGCCAGGTTGAAGATCAGGAACGGGCGGTAACCCCATACCTGGAAGTCGGCGAAATCGACCACATAGCCATAGGTCATGCGATCACGGATATTGCCCAGCGCACCGCCCAGCACCAGCGCCAGCGCGGCGATATCGCCCAGCAGCCGTTCGCGCATCATCCAGATCACGATGACGAGCGAGATCAGCCCCGTGAGCGCCAGCAGCATCCAGCGCGCCTGCGTGGTGTCGGCACTGAACAGGCCGAGCGAGATGCCCCGGTTCTCCGTCCAGGTGAGGTCGAAGAACGGCAGCAGATCGATATGCCCGCGGGCCTGCAATTGCAGCGGGCCGATCATCAGCCATTTGGTGAACTGGTCGGCCACGAACACCAGCGCCGCCAGCGCCAGCCCGAAGATACGGTTGTAGGCGGGCCGGCTCACAGCACCGCCTCCACCTGCGGCACCGCATCGGCGCAGCGGTGGCACAGTGCGCCATCCTCCACCACCTCGGGCAGCAGGCGCCAGCAGCGGCCGCATTTGGCATCGTCCACCTTCGCCACCAGCACGCCCTCGCCGCCATGGCGCGTCACGGCGCCGGTGATGAACAGTTCTGCCAGCAATGCATCGTCGACACCCGGCGGCACGGCGGCGGCGGGCACCGCGACGGCGGCCTCCAGGCTGGAGCGGACTGTCTTCTCCCGGCGCAGCGGCTCGATCGCCTCCAGCACCTCGTCACGCAGGCTGCGCAATGCGGCCCAGCGCGCGTCGTCCGCCTCCAACACGGGCACCTCCGGCCAGACCAGCAGGTGCACGCTGCCTTGATCGGGGAAGCGGGTGGTCCACGCCTCCTCGCTCGTGAACACCAGCACCGGCGCCAGGTAGCGGACCAGCGCATGGAACAGCGTGTCCATCACCGTGCGGCACGCCCTGCGCCGCGTGTCCGCCGGCGCGTCGCAATACAGGCTGTCCTTGCGGATATCGAAGTAGAAGGCGCTGAGCTCCTCGTTGCAGAACTCGCCGACGCTGCGGACATAGGTGTTGAAGTCGAAGGCATCGACCGCCCCGCGCAGGGTCCGGTCCAGCACGCCCAGCCGCGCGAGCATGTACCGCTCCAGCTCCGGCATCTCAGCCACCGGCAGCCGCTCGGCATCGTCGAACCCATCCAGCGCGCCCAGCAGGTAACGCAGCGTGTTGCGCAGCTTGCGGTAACCGTCGGCCACGCCCTTCAGGATCTCGTCGCCGATGCGGTGATCCTCGGTATAGTCGACGGAAAGCGCCCACAGCCGGATGATGTCCGCGCCGTAATCGCGCATCAGGTCCAGCGGGCTGATCGTATTGCCCTTGGACTTGGACATCTTCTCGCCCTTGCCATCCATGGTGAAGCCATGGGTCAGCACGGCATCGTACGGCGCGCGGCCGCGCGTGGCGCAGCTTTCGAGCAGCGACGACTGGAACCAGCCGCGATGCTGGTCGCTGCCTTCCAGATACAGGTCCGCCGGCCATTGCAGGGCGGGCCAGCGCCCGCTGTCCAGCACGAAGGCATGGGTGCAACCCGAATCGAACCACACGTCCAGGATGTCGGTGATCTTCTCGTAATCGGCCGCGTCGTACTCGCCGGTCAGGAAGTCGCCATTGTACCAAGCATCGACGCCGCCTTGACACACCGCCTCCACGATCGCCGTGTTGACGACCGGGTCTGCCAGATACTCGCCGGTGCCGCGATGGACGTAGAGCGTGATCGGCACGCCCCAGGCCCGCTGGCGGCTGAGCACCCAGTCGGGCCGCCCCTCCACCATGGAGCCGATCCGGTTGCGGCCCTTCTCCGGCACCCAGCGCGTGTCGGCGATCGCCTTCACCGCCGTCTGCCGCAGCGTGGCGTCGGGATGCGCCTCCGTGCCGAGCGCCACCGCCCCGCCGATCCCGTCCAGCGCCGCGACCGGGTAGTCGAACCCGGCCATCTTCTGGTCCATCGGCACGAACCATTGCGGCGTGCAGCGGTAGATCACCTTGGCCTTGGACCGCCAGCTATGCGGGTAGGAATGCTTGTAGTCCGCGCTCGCCGCCAGCAGCGCGCCGGCCTCCCGCAGGTGGGTGCAGATCGGTCCATCGGGCGCGTTGAACTTGGGGTTGATGACCGAGGCCGCCCCGCCCAGCCAAGGCCAGTCCGCGCGGTATCGGCCATCGGCCTCGACCACGAACTTCGGCTGAATGCCGTATTCGCGGCACAGTTCGAAATCGTCCTCGCCATGGTCGGGCGCCATGTGGACAAGGCCGGTGCCGCTGTCGGTGGTGACGAAGTCGCCCGGCAGCATCGGGCGCAGGTCCGCAAAGAAGCCGCCGAGTGCGTGCATCGGGTGGCGAACCTTGGTGCCGGCGAGGTCGGAGCCTTTGAAGCGGCTTACGCCGTTCAAAATGACGGCTGCACCATTAGCCGCATCCAAGCGGGCTTGGAACAGCGGCAACAGAGATCCAGCGATCACGAAACGTTTGCCCATCAGGTGGGCAGTTCGTTGGGCAGCCTCAGCTAAGCTGGCTTCTCGATCGGTACTCCGTCCAGTAGAAGCAGTGCCTGCCACTTCTATCACGACGTATCCAATCTCCGGCCCATAAGCCAAAGCCTGGTTCACCGGGATCGTCCACGGCGTGGTGGTCCAGATCACCGCATGCGCGCCGACCAGTTCCGGGACCGGCGATTCGACGATCTCGAACGTCACGTCGATCTGGGTGGAGGTGATGTCCTCGTACTCCACCTCGGCCTCGGCCAAAGCGGTCTTCTCCACCGGGGACCACATCACCGGCTTGGCGCCGCGATACAGCAGGCCCGCCTCGGCGAACTTCAGCAGCTCGCGCACGATGGTCGCCTCCGCGGCGTAGTCCATCGTCAGGTAGGGATGGTCCCAGTCGCCCATCCCGCCCAGCCGCTTCAGCTGCTCGCGCTGCACGTCCACCCAATGCGCGGCATAGGCGCGGCATTCGGCGCGGAACTCGTCCGCCGGGACCTCGTCCTTGTTCAGCTTCTTCTTTCGGTAGTGCTCCTCCACCTTCCATTCGATGGGCAGGCCATGGCAGTCCCAGCCGGGCACATAGGGCGCGTCCTTGCCCAGCAGCGTCTGGGTGCGGATCACCATGTCCTTCAGCACATGGTTCAGCGCGTGGCCGATATGCATGTCGCCATTGGCGTAGGGCGGGCCATCGTGGAGGATGAACTTCTCGGCGCCGTCACGCGCGGCGCGCAGCTGGCCATGCAGGTCCGCCGCCTGCCACTGGCGGAGGATTTCCGGTTCTTTCTGCGGCAGGCCGGCCTTCATCGGGAAGGCGGTCTTGGGCAGGAAGACGGTGTCTTTATAATCGCGCTGTTCGGTCATCGAACGCGCGCCTTAGCCGCGCGGGGGGCGCGGCGCAATTTCTCCGCTGCCCCAGCGTGCCACGGCGGCACCGTGGAGCGCGGGCGCGCAGGCGAGCACGCCCCAATCCTTGGGATCGCGCTTGTTGAAGCGCAGCGTGCGGCCCCTCGCATCGCTGACCGCCGCGCCCGCCTCCCGCGCGATCAAGGTGGCGGCGGCGATGTCCCATTCGTGGCCCCAGCGCTGCGTCACCAGCAGGTCGGCCCGGTCGTCCGCCACCATGGCGATGCGCAACGCGATGGAATTGGGCTTCTCCACCGCCAGCAGGTCGCCATCGGCGCGCGGCAGCGAATCGGCGGGGATGCGCGCGCTCGCCAGTTCCGTGCGCCGGCTGGCGACCAGCCGCCGACCGTTGAGGAAGGCGCCTGCCCCCGCCGTCGCGCTCCACGTCTCCCCCCGCGCGGGCGCGACCAGCGCGGCGATCAGCGGTCGCCCCGCGCTGACCAGCGCGACCGATACCGCCCAGCCGGCCCGGCCGCGGATGAAGTCGCGCGTGCCGTCGATCGGGTCCACCAGCCAGACGAGGTCGCGTTCCAGCCGCGCCGGATCGTCCACCGTCTCCTCGCTTAGCCACCCGGCGGCGGGCAGCAGCGTGCCCAGTTCCCGCTTCAGGAAGGTGTCGACGGCAAGGTCCGCATCGCTCACCGGGCTGGCGTCGCCCTTGCTCCAATGGCGCAGGGTCGGGCGCACGGTGGCGCCCCCGCCCGGCCACTGGCCGAGCGCCATGGCCCCGGCCTCCCGGCAGATGGCTTCCAGACGCGCGCGATCGATCATGGGTGCGGTGCAGCAATGGGGTGCAACATGGGGGTTTGCAAGCCGCGCCCCCTTGCCTATGCGCTTCGGCAAACGGCAATCCTGACAGAGAAGGTCCGCCCGCATGAACCTCCACGAATACCAGGCCAAGGAACTGCTCGCGAAGTACGGCATCGGCATCCCCAAGGGTGTGCCGGCCATGAGTGTGGAGGAAGCGGTCGAAGGCGCCAAGACGCTGCCCGGCCCGCTCTACGTGGTGAAGGCGCAGATCCATGCCGGCGGCCGCGGCAAGGGCAAGTTCAAGGAACTGGGCGCGGACGCCAAGGGCGGCGTGCGCCTGGCTAAGAGCCTGGACGACGTGAAGAACGACGCGACCGACATGCTCGGCAACACGCTCGTCACCGTGCAGACCGGCGATGCCGGCAAGCAGGTGAACCGCCTCTACGTCACCGACGGCGTTGATATCGCCAAGGAATATTACCTCTCCATGCTGGTGGACCGTGCGTCCGGCCGCGTCGCCATGGTCGTGTCGACCGAAGGCGGCATGGACATCGAGACGGTGGCCCACGACACGCCCGAACTCATCACCACCATCACCATCGACCCGGCCAGCGGCTTCCAGGCTCATCACGGCCGCGCCGTCGCCTTTGCGCTGAAGCTGTCGGGCAACCTTGCCAAGGCCGCGCAGAAGCTGGCGAAGCAGCTCTACGACGCCTTCACCGCGCTCGATTGCGACATGCTGGAGATCAACCCGCTGGTCGAGACCAAGGATGGCGAGCTGCTGGTGCTCGACACCAAGATGAGCTTCGACTCGAACGCCCTCTACCGCCACCCCGATGTCGCCGCCCTGCGCGACGAGACGGAGGAGGACCCGATGGAGGTCGAGGCGTCGAAGTACGACCTCGCCTATATCAAGCTGGACGGCAATATCGGCTGCATGGTCAACGGCGCCGGCCTGGCGATGGCGACGATGGACATCATCAAGCTGAACGGCGCCTTCCCGGCCAACTTCCTCGACGTCGGCGGCGGCGCCAACAAGGAGAAGGTGACCGCGGCGTTCAAGATCATTCTGGCGGACCCGGCGGTCGAGGGGATCCTGGTCAACATCTTCGGCGGCATCATGAAGTGCGACATCATCGCCGAAGGCATCGTCGCCGCTGCGAAGGAAGTGAACCTGTCCGTGCCGCTGGTCGTCCGCCTGGAAGGCACTAACGTGCAGCAGGGCAAGGACATCCTGGCCAATTCCGGCCTGCCGATCGTCCCGGCGGACGATCTGGGCGACGCCGCCAAGAAGATCGTGGCGGAGGTCAAGCAGGCCGCCTGATCCCGGTTGTCACCCGCTGACAATCACGAAGGGGGCCTCGCCGGCATGGCGGGGCCCCTTTTGCTTGCCCGTCTGACCCAGTGGTGAGCCAATAGGTCCCGACGATCGCTCACGCCCCATTGCGGACATTGGCCAAGCAGCGTTGCAGCGGGAAGAATCGGACTGCCCAATCGTTTCGCCGCAACTGGTTTTGCTAATCTAGGTTGGTTTATAATCCATCGTCGCATGCTTTACTAAGCTATGGACAGTGCCGACGAGATCGCTGCCTTAAGGCAGCAATTGGCAGCAACCCAAGGAATCCTGCGCGAAACCAGGGTGCGGGAACGGCTTCTGACGCAGAGTTGGGCACAGGCGGTTTGGGAAACCGATGCCGAAGGCGTGGTCGTCTCCGATAGTCCGAGTTGGCGGGCTTACACCGGTCAGACGCTCGAACAATGGCTCGGCTATGGCTGGCTCGACGCGGTTCATCCCGACGACCGCATTTATGCCGAGCGGCAATGGCAGCACGCAGCCTCGTCAACGCCGAATTTCGCCTTTGTTCCCCCGACGGTGGGTGGCGCTGGACCAACGTCCGCGCCGCGCCTGTGCTCGACACCGATGGCCGCATCGAGAAATGGGCGGGGCTGAACATCGACATCGATGCCACGAGACGCGCGAAAGCGGCGCTGCGCGACGTTGATCAACGCTACCGGCTTTTCTTCGATGCCACGAACGTGGCGTTGGTCATACTCGAGTTCGAATTCGACGAAGCTGGGCACCCGACAGATTTCCGCCACGTCCACATCAACCCGGCATTGGAGAGAATATCCGGGTTCAAGCGGGACGACATCTTGGGGCGGCTGGTGACGGAAATGGCTCCGCATGAAGAAGCGGCCGAATGGATCGCTTTCTATTCACCGGTCCTCACATCCGGTGTTCCAGCGGTTCTGGAGCGCTTCAGCCCGACGATGAAGCGTTGGATCAAGGTCAGCGCAGCGCGGTTCGGACCCAGGCAGGTGGCTGCCGTTTTCGAGAACACGACCGTCCAGAAAGATGCCGAACAGGCGTTGCGCGAAAGCGAAGAAAGACAGGCTTTCCTCCTCCGTTTCAGCGATGCGCTTGGAGCGCTTACCGACCCGGTCGAAGTGAAGGCTATGGCGATGAAACTGCTCGCGGAGCAGTTGGACGTGATGCGCGCCAGCTATTTCGAGTTCGAGGAAGACGAGGATCATTTTCAGGTCACGGAAAGGTCAGAGCGCGACGCCCTGCCGATATCCGACCGGATGCGCATGTCGGACTTCTCGCCGGCGATGCACAAGCTCTTCCAGTCCGGTGGCACGCTGTCGATCGAGGACGCTACAGCGCCTGGAGAGTTCGTGCCGGACCCCGCCGCCTATGCCGCGATCGGCGTCCAGGCGCTTGCGGGGGTCGGGTTGCTGCGCGGCGGACGCCTGGTTGCGTGCATTGGGGTGCATTCGCGAACTCCGCGACAATGGCAGCCCGCCGATCTGCGTTACATCACCGAGGTCGCCGAGCGAACTTGGAGCGCGGTGGAGCAGGCCCGCGCCGAAGCGGCGCTTCGCGAAAGCGAGGAACGATTCCGCCAATTCGCGCAGGCTTCGGCTGCCGGTCTATGGATCAGGAGCGCGGAGACGCTGGACATGGAATTTGCCAGTTCAGCGGTGGCCACGATCTATGGGACCGAGGCGGATGCGCCGGTTCGCGATGCGAAGCGATGGACAGCAATGATTGTCCCCGAAGATCGAGACCTTGCGCAGCAGCATCTCGACCGGGCGCGACACGGCAAGACCGTGATGCATGAGTTTCGCATTCAGCGGCCACTGGACGGCGCCTTCCGATGGATCAGAGACACCGCCTTCCCTTTGCGCAACAATGGCGATGTCGCGCGTGTTGGCGGCATCGCCGAGGACGTGACGGAGGCGAAGCTCGCGGTTGAGCATCAAGTCGTGCTGCTCGCCGAACTGCAGCACCGGGTGCGTAATATCATGGCAATGATCCGCTCGATGGTGCGGCGATCGGCGGACGGAGCGGCGGATGTCGTCGACTACCAGGCCATGCTCGACGGCAGGCTGCTTGCGCTCGCCCGCGTGCAAGCGCTGCTCACTCGGCAAGCCAATACCGGCGGCGCGCTCCGCGACATCGTTGAGAGTGAAGTGAGCGCACAGGCGCAGGGCGGCGGCCAGTATGTCCTGGTTGGCCCGGACGTGCAGTTGTCGCCGAAGGTGGTCGAGGTGCTGACGCTCGCACTCCACGAACTTGCGACCAACGCGCTGAAATACGGTGCGCTCTCCGTGCCGGAAGGCAGGTTGCGGGTCGTGTGGGCTCCATTCGAAAAGCGGGGGCGCACCTGGCTGTCGATAGATTGGACCGAAGCGGGTGCACCGGCGCGCGGTCCGGTGACCCGTCGCGGATTTGGCAGCGACCTGATCGAGGGCAAGGTTCCCTACGAGCTAGGCGGCATTGGCAAGATCAGCATCGAGCCGGGAGGGGCCCGCTGCCGCCTGGAATTCCCGCTTACGGAAGGCGAGAGCATCCTGGAAACGGACGCGCCCTCGGCGGCAACTGTATTCGGAGGAACCCTGGACATGACCGGAGCACCTGACCTGACTGGCCGCTCGGTGCTCGTCGTCGAGGACGACTATTACCTCGCCGGCGACACCGCCGCCGCGTTACGCAGTGCGGGAGCGACGGTGCTCGGGCCATGCCCCAGCGAGGACGCGACGTTCGACCTGATGGACATGGAGACGCCTACCCATGCTGTCCTCGACTTGAACCTGGGCGGTGGCGGTCCCAACTTCGCGATCGCGCATGCGCTCAAGGCGCGAGGCATCCCATTCATTTTCCTCACCGGCTACGATCAGGACGCGATCCCATCTGATCTGATCGACGTAACGAGGTTGCAGAAGCCCGTGACGCTGCGCACCATCGTAGAGTCGGTGGCGCAGCTCGATTGATGCTTCCGTCCTCCCGTCTCGGGTCATGTTGCCGCTGCCGAATGTCCGCTCCCCACCCAGTAGCGGACGATCCTGCGACGAAGGGGCTGTCCTACACCACCACGTCTGACCATGGTGGGTCGATGCCCCGCAACCCGCGGGTCCGACCTTCAGCGAAGCGCCCGGCAGGTGTAAACTTAGTATAAACTTCCGCCGGTCGCCGCCTCAGTCCGGCACCCGGCTGACCAGCAGCTTGTCGATCCGGCGGCCATCCATGTCGACCACCTCGAACCGCCAGCCATCGTCCTCGAACGCCTCGCCTTCCACCGGCAGATGCTTCAGCCGCCACAGGATATAACCGGCGGCGGTGCCGAACTCGCGGTCTTCCGGCAGGGTCATGCCCAGCCGCTCGGCCAGCGCATCGGCCGACAGCGAGCCCGCTACCAGCAGTGACCCGTCGGCGCGCTCGGTCAGCAGCGGCTGGTCCCCTTCGTCCTGGTGGCTGGCGAAGCCGCCCGCCATGGCACTCAAGAGGTCGGCCGGGGTCACGATGCCTTCGAAGTGGCCGTATTCGTCATGCACCAGCAGCATGCCCGTCCCGCTCGCCTGCAGCACGGTCAGCGCGTCCATCGCGTCCAGCTGGTCGGGCACGACCTCCGCCTTGCGCATCAGCTGATCCAGCGCCACCGGCCCGCCGGCCAGCAGCATCGCCAGCACCTCTCGCACGCGGACGACGCCCATCAGCCGGTCGGGCGAACCGTCGGCCACCGGCAGCTTGGAATGCGGCGATTCCTCGATCGTCGCCCGGATCTGCGCCTCGTCCGCGTTGCAGTCGATCCAGTCGAGCTCGGTCCGCGGCGTCATCAGCTCGCGCACCGGCCGCTCGTTCAGGCGCATGACGCCTGACAGGATGGTCCGCTCCTGCTCCCCGATGACGCCCAGATGGCTAGCATCGGTGAAGATCATCTGCAGCTCCTCCGCCGTCAGCGCCGACTCGCCCTTGGACCGCATGCCGAGCAGGCGCAGGAGCAGGGAAGACGACGTATCCAGCAGCCACACGAACGGCGCCGCGATCCGCGCCAGCAGCGCCATGGGCCGGGCCATCAACTTGGCGACCGGCACGCTGGCGCGCAACGCGAACTGCTTGGGCACCAGCTCGCCGATGATGAGATTGAGGTAGGTCGTGACCGCGATCACCAGCACGAAGCCGACATTCTCGGCGAGGTCGGCCGACAGGCCCAGCAGCTCCAGCCGCTCACCCGTCGGTGGGCCCAGCGTGGCGCCGGAATAGGCGCCGGAGATGATGCCGACCAGCGTGATGCCGATCTGCACGGTGGACAGGAACTTGCCCGGATCGGACGCCAGGTCCAGCGCGGCGCGGGCGGCGCTGCTGCCACGCTCCGCCTCCAGCCGCAATTGACCGGTGCGGGCGGAGACGATGGCCAGCTCGCTCATGGCGAAGATCCCGTTCAGCAGGATCAGCAGGAGCAGGATGGCGAGGTCGAACCAGGGGAAAGGTGACATTGCACCTTTGTCGCTAGCAGATAGCCGGGCCGAGTCGAGAGTCCTGCGCCATCCCGCGATGTCGGGCGGAGGACGGAACGCAAGCACAGCAATGTTCGTTCATCTTCCCGCAGGGCCGCGGGTGGCAGCACGCTGGGCGGCACCAACAGGACAAGGATGCACCAACCGATGACCACCGCCAATCACGATCAACCACCCGCCCGCAAGCGCCGCCTCGGCCGCATCGCCATCGCCAGCATGGCGGCCGTGTCGCTGCTGGGCCTGTCGGCCTGCGTGACCGATCCCAATACCGGGCAGCGTTATGCCAGCCGCACCGCGATTGGCGGCGTGGGCGGCGCGGGCCTCGGCTACCTGCTGGGCGGGCTGATCGGCGGGCGCACTGGGCGCATTCTGGGCGCGGGCATCGGCGGCATCGGCGGCGCGGTGATCGGCAACCAGATGGACCAGCAGATCAAGGAGCTGGACGAGGCGACCGCCGGCACCGGAGTCGATGTCACGGAAACGCCAGACGGCACCGGCATCCTGGTCAACCTGCCCGACGTCACCTTCGCGGTGGACAGCACGGACATCAGCCCGGCGTTCCGCAGCGCGCTGGACAGCGTGGCGCAGAGCATGATCCGCTACCCCAACAGCCTGGTCGACGTGATGGGCCACACCGATTCGACCGGCGCCGACACCTACAACCTCGATCTGTCGCGCCGGCGCGCCGAATCGGTCGCCAATTACCTGGTCAGCCGCGGCGTCAGCCGCGCCCGGCTGGAGACGGTCGGCTATGGCGAGCAGTATCCGGTGGCCGACAACAGCACCGCGGAAGGCCGCGCGCAGAACCGCCGGGTGGAGATCCGCATCACGCCGATCAGCACCGAAGAGGTGAACGCGGCCCGCAACTAAGGCCGCCCGACCGGCACATGAACACGGCCCCCATCCTGCATGCCAGGGCGGGGGCCTGTTCGTGTCAGTGGCGGAAATGCCGCATGCCGGTGAACACCATGGCGATGCCCGCCGCGTTCGCCGCCGCGATCACCTCCGCATCGCGGATCGATCCGCCGGGTTGAATGATGGCGGTCGCGCCCGCATCAACCGCCATTTCGATCCCGTCTGCGAACGGCAGGAAGGCGTCGGATGCCATGGCCGATCCGATCGTGCGCGCCTGTGCCCAGCCGGCGATCTCCGCCATTTCCCGTGCGCGCTGCGCGGCGATCCGGCTGGAATCCTTGCGGTTCATCTGCCCCGCGCCGATGCCAGCGGTGATGCCGTCCTTGGCATAGACGATGGCGTTGGACTTCACGTGCCGTGCCACCGTCCAGGCGAACAGGCAGTCGGCGACCTCCTGATTGGTGGGCGCGCGGTCGGTCACGACCTGCAGGTCGGCGGCGGTGATCGCCCCACCGTCGCGGGTCTGCGCCAGCAGCGCGCCGGCGATCGGCTTCACCAGCAGGCCGGCGCGGCGCGGATCGGGCAGTTCATCCACCAGCAGCAGGCGCAGGTTCGGCTTGGCGGCGAAGGCGGCGCGCGCCGCCTCGTCCGCGCCCGGCGCGATCACCACTTCGGTGAAGATGCGGCAGATCGCCTGCGCCGTCGCCTCGTCCAGCGGGCGGTTGACCGCGACGATCCCGCCGAACGCCGACACCGGATCGCAGGCCAGCGCGTCAGCCCATGCCTGCGCCAGCGTGTCCGCCTGCGCCACCCCGCACGGATTGGCGTGCTTGACGATAACCACTGTCGGCGCCTCACCCGCGAATTCCGCCACCAGCTCCAGCGCGGCATCGGCATCGTTGTAATTGTTGTAGGACAGCGCCTTGCCCTGCACCTGCTGCGCCTGCGCCAGGCCGGGAGCCGCTGGCCCCATCGGCAGGTACAGCGCCGCCTGCTGGTGCGGGTTTTCGCCATAACGCAGCTCGGCCTGCTTGCGCGCGGGCATGGCCAGCATGTCGGGGAAGGCCTGCCCCTGATCGGCGAAGGCGAACCACTGGCTGATCATGCCGTCATAGGCGGCGGTGGCGGCGAATGCCTTGGCGGCCATGCGCCGACGGAACGCGAGCGTGGTGGCGCCGTCATGTTCCGCCAGTTCGGCCAGCAGCGCGGAATAGTCGGCGGGATCGGTCACAATTGAGACGAAGGCGTGGTTCTTGGCGGAGGAGCGGACCATGGCGGGCCCGCCGATATCGATGTTCTCGATGATCTCGTCCCGCTCCGCCCCGCGCGCCACCGTCGCTTCAAAGGGGTAGAGATTGACCACCAGGAGGTCGATCGCGGTGATGTCATGCGCGTCCATCGCGGCGGCGTGCGCCGGATCGTCGCGCACCGCCAGCAGGCCACCATGCACCAGGGGGTGCAGCGTCTTGACCCGGCCGTCCATCATCTCGGGAAAGCCGGTCACGTCCGACACGTCCAGCACCGGCAGGCCCGCATCGCGCAGTGCGCGCGCGGTGCCGCCCGTGGACACCAGCTCCACCCCGCCCTTGTTGAGGCGGCTGGCAAGGTCCACCAGCCCGGTCTTGTCGGACACGGACAGCAGCGCCCGCCGGATCGTCACGTCAGTCATTCAATTCCCCATTCGCTCGAATCGCCAGGCGATGGTCAGCGCCTCTCCGGCACCCGGCAGCGTGCCCTCCAGGACCAGTTGCTGAACCGGATGCGGCTGCCCGTCGCCATCGACCCACAGGCTTTCGTCCACCATCACGGCATGGCCGGGTGCGTGGAACGCCCACTCGCTGCTGTCAGGCAGCGGCAGCAAGACGCCATCACCGGCGTCCACCGGAACCGGCTCTATCCCCGGACCCAGGTGGAAGCGCAAGCCGTAGGGCACCTTGGCGCGGCGGCCCCGGCGGCCGACCGGTTCCAGCCGGTCCTCCCCCAGCAGCAGCGCGCCATCGTCGCTCAACGTCACGACCCGCCGGTGGACCAGGCCCAGGCGGCTGCCATAGCCGTCATGGCTTGCCTCCACTTCCGTCGCCTCGCGCCCGTCGGGCAACACGGCGCGGCGGCGATCCACCTCCACCTCGCTGACCCCGGCGCCGAGACGGCCGGCAGGCTTCACCGCCGTGCTGTTGGCATCGTCCAGCACCAGCGTGGAATGCGCTGCGGTGGCGCGCAGCAGCGGCTCCATCCGCGTGGGGACCTGCCCGCCCGCCAGCGACCCGCCGCCGCAATTGACCACAATGCGCTGCGGCCCCGCCGACAGCTCGATCGCCAGGGTGGAGGCACAGCCGGTCTGCGCATGCCGCGCCAGTGGCGGCGGCGCGGCATCGACCAGCAGCACGGTGCGACGGCGATCGTTGATACCGGCGGCGACCCGCTGGTAGCCCCATTGCCGCGCATCGATCAGCGGTCGCGCGCGGACGTCGCTGGCGGCGAGGAGCGACCGCATCCGTGCGGCATCCACCGCCGCCGCCCCCTGCCAGCTGCCGAGCGAGCCATCGGCGTGCAGCACCGTCAGCAACGGCGGGACCAGCAATTGCAGCATGGCGGCGATGTGCGGCGGCAGCGGGCGGCGCGTGGCGCGGTAACAGGCGGCGAGCTCCACCAGCAGCTCGATCGCCTCGATCTGCGCGCACGGGCTGCGCGACAGCACACCGCCATCGCGGCCGACCAGCTCCTCCATCGCCTCACCCAGCCCGCGCTCGCCATACAGGCGGCGCGGCGCACCGTCGGGCAACAGCAGCCCGGCGGCGGTGATCGCGCACCAGCCGGCCAGCGCCTCCAGCGGATTGTCCGCCCGCCCGGCCGCCCGGTCCAGCCAGCCGGCATGGTCGGCAATGGCGGCCAGCACGCGGGCGCGGAACGGCTTGTCGCTGCCACCCAGGATCAGCGGGGCATGGACCAGCCAGGCGAGCAGGCGATGACCGCCATGGCCGACGCGCCACCCCGCACCCTTGCGCGCGGCGCCGCTGCGGCCATTGGCATCCAGCCAGCCGCGCAGCATCCGTTCCGCCACCGCCGCCCCCTGCGCGGTTGTGCCTGCGGCGGCCAAATCGCGCATCCAGCCAAAGCCATGCACCACCCGTTCCAGCGGGGGCGGCAAGGTGGCGGCGGCGGAATAGTCGATGGAGACGAGCGGCGTGCGCACCCCGGCGGCGAGGATGTGCCCGGCCCGCAGTGCGAGACCCGCCGGGCGATGCCCGGGCAGCGGGCTTTCCACCGTCGCCAGCAGGCGCGGGCGCAGCGGACGGCCGAACGGGCGGGACAGCGTGCTGCCCGACAGGCCCAGGCGGTAACCCAGCCGCAGCAACTTCTCCCCCGCACCGACATCCGGCGCGAAGGAGACGGCCGGCAGCGTCTCCACCAGCGGCGCAGGTTCGCCCTCCGGCCGGATCGGGATGGGCCGAGGCGGGGGGGCTGGTGCCGGTGCAGGTGCTGCGGCGGGTGCCGGCGTCGGTGCGGGTGGGGGGCTTGGGGATGGCTTCGGCGCCGGTGTTTCCGGTGCCGGGGTCACAGGCGCTTCAACGGCCTTCTGCCGACGCATGCGCCGGGCGATCCGGGGCGCTGGAGCGGATGGGCGCGCGGGTGCCTCCGCGATCTCCGGCTCGGGTTCGGGGGTGCGCGGGCGCAGGAACCGGTTGCGGTGACCGCCCCCTGCCCCAGCCTCGCCCCCGTCGTTCACCGGATCAGGCCCCCACCGTCCCGCGCAGGGCGGCGATGTTCGCGGCGTAGCGCTCCGGCCCGCCGGCGAAGGCGGCGCTGCCCGCCACCAGCACATCGGCCCCGGCCTCCACGCATTGCCGCGCCGTAATGGGGCTGACCCCGCCATCGACCTCCAACCGGATGTCCCGGCCGCTCTTGTCGATCATCCGGCGGATCGCCTCGATCTTCTTCAGCTGGCTGGTGATGAAGCTCTGCCCGCCGAAGCCGGGATTGACGCTCATCACCAGCACCAGGTCGATCTCCTCCAGCAGGTAGTCGAGCATCTTGGCCGGGGTCGCCGGATTGAGCGAGATGCCCGGCTTCGCCCCCGCCGCGCGGATCGCCTGCACGGTGCGGTGGGTATGCGCGCCGGCCTCCGGATGGACGGTGATGATGTCGGCGCCGGCCTTGGCGAAGGGCTCGATCCACAGATCGACCGGGCTCACCATCAGGTGCACGTCGAACGGCCTGGTCGTCCATGGCCGGATCGCGGCGGTGACCGCCGGGCCGAAGGTCAGGTTCGGCACGAAATGGCCGTCCATCACATCGATATGGATCCAGTCCGCCCCCGCCGCGTCGATCGCGCGCACCTCCTCCCCCAGCCGCGCGAAGTCGGCGGACAGGATGGATGGCGAGATCAGGGGTGTCGGCAGCGTCGTCATGGCCCGCGCGCTTACCATGATGGCGCCACGCAACAAGCGGGTTTGAGCCTCCTGCGACGCCCGCTACACCGGGCCCCGTGCCCGCCGTGTCGATCATCTGCATCTACCTGAACGCGGAGCGTTTCCTGGCGGAGGCGCTGGACAGTGTGCTGGCGCAGGATCGCACCGATTGGGAACTGCTGCTGGTGGATGACGGCTCCACCGATGGCAGCGCCGCGATCGCCGCCGCCTACGCCGCCGGCGACCCGCGCATGCGCTGCCTGGCACATCCGGGTGGCGGCAATCGGGGGATGAGCGCGGCCCGCAATCTTGGGCTGGCAGAGGCGAGCGCCGACTGGATCGCGTTCATCGATGCCGACGATCGCTGGCATCCGCACAAGCTGTCCGCCCAGCTGGCGATCGTCGGTCGAGAGCCGCGCATCGCGTTGCTGGCCGGATGCGTGAACTATTGGGCCAGTTGGCAGGGCGGCGCCGACATGCCGACCCCAACCGGCCATCGCCACGACGTGCTGATCCCGCCGCCGGATGCGGCGCTGGCGCTGTACCCGCTGGGTCCGGCAGGTGCGCCGTGCCCGTCCGATGTGCTGGTGCGACGTGCGACTTTGCATCAGCTTGGCAATTTCGAGAACGAGTTCACAAATTCGTTCGAGGATTGCGCCGCCTTCGGCAAGCTGTTCGCCACGCAGCCGGTCTGGTTCTCCAGTCAGGTCTGGCTGAATTACCGCATCCATCCCGGCAGCTCCGTCGCGGGCATGATCGGCGGTGGCCAGTACCCTGCGCGGCGGCGATTCTTCCTGCGCTGGTATCTCGGCTGGCTGCGACGCAACGGCGTGGCCGAAGTCGCGCGCGCCGTGCGCCGCCGCCTTTGGCTGGACCGGCTGCGGCCCGCGACCTACCGTCACACCGCGCCCGGCCGGCTCGCTTGGCGCCTCCGGCAGGGGCTGCGGCGGTGAGGATCAGCGTCATCATTCCGGCCCACAATGCCGCGCCGTGGCTGGCGGAGGCGGTCGCCAGCATCCACGCGCAGGACGTGTCGGCGGAGGTGATCGTGGTCGATGACGGGTCGGCTGACGCGACAGCGACCATTGCCGCAAGCCTCCCCGGCGTGCGCCTGCTGCGCCATCCGCAGGCGCGCGGGCCATCGGCTGCACGCAATACCGGGGCCGACGCGGCGACCGGCACGGCGGTGCTGTTCCTCGATGCGGACGACCGGCTGCTGCCCGGCGCACTCGCCCATGCAGCCGCGTGCCTGACTGCGACTCCGGATGCGGCCTTCGTCTATGGCGCGCACCGGCGGGTGGATGCGCAGTGGCGCCCGCTGACGCCGCTGGTGCTGGAACGGTGTGAACCCGACGCCCGGCTTGCCTTCCTTGCCACCAATTGCGTGGGCATGATCGCCACCGCCCTGTTCGACCGGGGCAAGCTGCTGGCGGCGGGCGGCTTCGACGAAGGGCTGCGCAATTGCGAGGATTACGACCTGTTCCTGCGGCTGGCGATCCGCTGGCCAGTCGCCAGCCATCCGCACCCGATGGCGGAATACCGCATCCATGGCACCAACGCCTCCGCCGATCCGGCGCGGGTGCTGCACGCGGCCTGGGCGGTGCAGGCCCGGCACGCGCCGGCTGATACTGCCGGGCGCGCCGCGATGGCCGCAGGACATCGGCGATGGGCGCGCGCCTATGCGCTGTCGGCCTGGCGTGACAATGCGGGCCTTCCGCTGCCGCGCATTGCCGGGCAAAGATGGCGCATGGCCCGTCTCGCCCCTGCCGCTTCGCTGTTCGCCGCCGCCATCTGGGCGGCCCGCCGGGTACTGCCGCCCGCCGCCTTCGCCAGTGCCAAGCGTCGGCTGACCGGCACCCCCGCGCCCGGCCACGTCGATTTCGGCGACCTCGATCGCGCCACCCCCGTCTCCCCCAATTTCGGCTATGACCGGGGCACGCCGATCGACCGCTGGTACATCGAACGCTTCCTGGACCGGCACCGCGCCGACATTCGCGGCCGCGTGCTGGAAGTGGGTGATGCCGCCTACAGCCGCCAGTTCGGCGGCGCGGCGATCGCCCGGCAGGACGTGCTGCACGCCCATGCCGACAATCCGGAGGCGACGATCGTCGGCGATCTGGGCCAGCCGGGCCTGCTGCCGGAAGGGGCCTTCGACTGCATCGTGCTGACGCAGACGCTGATGCTGGTGTGGGACATGCCCGCCGCCGCCGCGGAACTCGCGCGCGCGCTGAAGCCGGGCGGCGTGCTGCTGCTGACGGTGCCGGGCACCAGCAGCGTCGATCGCGGCGAATGGGGCGAACGCTGGTACTGGTCGCTGACCGGCGCCTCCGTCACCCGCATGTTCGGCGAACTGTTCGGGCCGGACAACATCGCGGTGACGGTGGAAGGCAATGTCTATGCCGCCACCTGCTTCCTCCACGGCCTGGCGCAGGAGGAGGTCAATGCCGCCTGGCTGGAGCGCGCCGATCCCGCCTATCCCATGGTGGTCACCTTGCGCGCGGTGAAGCCCGGCGCGTCCGCCGGAACTTAAGGCGCCGCCTGCCGTCGGCTGCATATCGCCACAGGAGAGCTGACATGCGTGCCGTCACCATCGCCGCCCCGGGCGGGCTGGACCGCCTGCGGATCATGGATCGGCCGGACCCCGGTGCGCCCGGCCCGAGGGAGATCCGCGTCGCGCTGCACGGCAGCTCGCTCAACTTTCACGATTACCTCGTCTGTTCCGGCCAGTCGCCCGCTGCCGACGGCCGCGTGCCCATGGCGGACGGCGCCGGCGTGGTGGAGGCGATCGGCGAGGGCGTCGCCGAATTCGCCGTGGGTGACAGCGTAGTGTCGTGCTTCTTCCCCGACTGGCAGGACGGGCCACCCACGATCGGTGACTTCGCCCGCACGCCGGGCGACGGGATCGATGGCTTCGCGCAAGGGACCGTCGTGCTGCCCGCCACCGCCTTCACCCGCGCGCCGGCCGGCTACGACGCGGTGGAGGCAGCGACGATCACCACCGCCGGACTCACCGCATGGCGCGCGTTGGTGGTGGAAGGCGGGCTGAAGGCGGGCGACACGGTGCTGGTGCTTGGCACCGGCGGCGTATCCATCTGGGCGCTGCAGATCGCCCGCGCGATGGGGGCGACGGTGATCGCTACCTCCTCCTCCGACGAGAAGCTGGAGCGCGCCCGCCAGCTCGGCGCGGCGCATGGCATCAACTACCGGTCACAGCCCGAATGGGGGCAACAGGCACGCGACTGGACCGGCGGCCGCGGCGTCGATCATGTGATCGAGGTCGGCGGCCCGGCCACCCTGGGCCAGTCGCTGAACGCGGTGCGGGTGGGCGGCCATATCTCCATGATCGGCGTACTGACCGGCCGCGGCGGGGAGGTGCCGACGGGCATGTTCCTGGCACGGCAGGTCCGGATCGGCGGCATCATCGTCGGCAGCCGCCGCCACCAGCAGGACATGGTGCGCGCGATCGACGCGACCGGCATCCGCCCGGTCATCGACCGGCGGTTCAGCCTGGAAGATCTGGCCGAGGCCTTCCGTTACGAGGAGAGCGGTGGACATTTCGGCAAGATCGGCGTCGAATGGTAAGCGGGCGCCGCTGCCGATAGCGGCCTTGCCGCGAGGGTTTGCAACGCCCGTGCGACCGCCCTAATGTCCGACAAAATAGCAGGACAGAGAGGAAGGTCATCATGGACGTGACCCGTCGCGCATTGCTGCGCGGGGCCAGCACCGTGGCGCTGGTGCTGGGATCGGCGGAGCTTACACTGGCCGCGATGGCACAGCCCGCTCCCTCCGGGCGACGCCGGGTGGAGCCGGTGCCGATGCGTCATGTGCGCCTGAGCCGATCCCCCTTCGCCGACGCGTTCCGCGCCAATCGCGACTATCTGCTGGCGCTCGATCCTGAGCGGCTGCTGCACAATTTCTACCTGTCCGCCGGCCTGCCGGCACGCGGACCTGTCTATGGCGGGTGGGAGGCGATGGGGATCGCCGGCCATACGCTCGGCCACTGGCTGTCCGCCTGCGCGCTGACCGTCGCCGGCAGCGGCGACGCCGCGATCGCCGCCCGGCTGGACCATGCCCTGGCGGAGATGGCTCGCATCCAGGCGGCGCATGGCGACGGCTATCTGGGCGGCACCACGGTCGAACGGGACGGGGAGACAGTCGACGGCAAGCTGGTGTTCGAGGAGGTGCGCCGGGGCGATATCCGCAGCAGCGGGTTCGACCTCAATGGCGGCTGGGTGCCGCTCTATACCTGGCACAAGGTGCATGCCGGCCTGATCGACGCGCATGTGCTGGCCGGCAATCCCCGCGCCATGCCGATCATGCTGGCTCTGGCCGGCTATCTCGCCGGCGTGCTCGAACCGCTGAGCGAGGAGCAATTACAGCGCGTGCTGCATGCCGAACATGGCGGCCTCAACGAAACCTACGCCGAAACCTACGCACTGACTGGCGATGCCCGCTGGCTGCGGCTGGCGGAACGGCTGCGCCACCGGGCCGTGCTGGACCCGCTGACGGCGCAGCAGGACCGGTTGCAGGGGCTGCACGCCAACACGCAGATCCCCAAGGTCATCGGCCTCGCCCGCCTGCACGAGCTAACCGGCGACCCCTCCCATGCCGCCACGGCGCGCTTCTTCCACGACACGGTGACGCAGCATCACAGCTACGTCATCGGTGGCAATTCGGAACGCGAGCATTTCGGTGCGCCCGACCAGCTGGCCGGCCGCATCACGGAAGCGACGTGCGAGGCGTGCAACAGCTACAACATGCTGAAGCTGACGCGGCACCTCTATAGCTGGGAGCCGGATGCCCGCTGGTTCGACTTCTACGAGCGGGTGCAGCTGAACCACATCATGGCGCACCAGCGACCCGCCGATGGGCGCTTCGCCTATTTCATGCCGCTGGCCGCCGGCGCGCGCCGCGTATGGTCCAGCCCGGAGGACAGCTTCTGGTGCTGTGTCGGATCGGGCATGGAAAGCCATGCCAAGCACGGCGATAGCATCTGGTGGGCGGACGATGCGACGCTGTACCTGAACCTGTTCATCTCCTCCGAACTCGACTGGCCGGAGCGGGAATTGCGAGTAAACCTCATCACCATCATGCCGACGGAAGGCCACGCCATCGTGGCCGTCGATCGCACACCGCGCATAGGCCAATCCCTTGCGGTGCGCCTGCCCGGCTGGGCGGACGGCGCCACGCTGAAGCTGAACGGTGCCCCGGCGAGCTATGCGTCGCGTAATGGCTATGCCGTGCTGGACCGCCCGGTGCAGGCGGGCGACCAGATCGAGGTGGTGCTGCCGATGCGCCTGCAGGCGGAGCCGCTGCCCGATGATCCGGCACTGGTCGCCTTCCGCCATGGCCCGCTGGTGCTGGGCGCCGATCTCGGCCCGGCGGCGGAGGAGTTCCGCGGGATCGCGCCGGCGCTTGTGGTGGACGGCGCGCCGACAGCCGCGCTGACGCCGCTTGCCCGCGGCCGTCGCTATGCCGCGCGCGGCGCCATGGGCGAGCCGCTCGGCTTCGCCCCCTTCTTCGCGCAGCACGACCGGCGCGCGGCGGTGTATCTGCGCACCTTCACGCCCGCCGGGTGGGAGACCGCCCGCGAGGATTACGTGCGCTCCGCCAAGGAGGCATACGCACTGGCTGCGCGCACGGTGGACGTGCTCTATCTGGGCGAGATGCAGCCGGAACGGGACCATGCCTTCGCCGCGGAGGCGAGCGAGGTCGTGAACTGGAGCGGGCGCTCCGCCCGCCGGCTGCGGCCGGGGCAGTCCTTCACCGCGATGCTCGCCCGCAGGCCCGGTCCCGCCGTGCTGCGGCTGATGGTGACGGAGGCTGACCGCGAGCGGCCGATGATCGTCAGCGTAAACGGGCAGGCGTTGGAACGCGGCGAACCCACCGGCGTGACCGCGGGCAATCTGGTCGCGGTCGATTATCTCGTCCCTTCCGCCGGGGAACAGGGTCGCGACCGGGCGGAGGTGAGCGTCACTGCCGAGCGGGCCGATGCGGTCATCTATGAAATGCGGATGATGAGCGCGACGACCGCCGCCGAATAGCGGTCGCCTGACGGTTACCGCTGGCGCGCACCGTCCAGGAACCTTTGGAGTACCGACGCAAAAAGGGCCGGGGGATCGCTCCCCCGGCCCGATCTGTCTGCCTTGGCAGGTTTGGGCTTAGCGGCCCGAACCCGGACCGTAGCTGATTTCCACGCGGCGGTTCTGCAGCTCGCGGACGCCGTCGGCGGTCGGAACGCGCAGGTTGGCTTCGCCGAACGCTTCGCTGGTGATGCGAGCGGCCGGAATGCCCTTGCCGGTCAGGTACGTACGGACGGCGTCGTTACGACGGCCGGCCAGACCCAGGTTGTACTGGGTGGAACCCGACGTGTCGGTGTAGCCCGCCAGCATGATCGGCACGTTGGCGCAGTTGCCATACGCGGTGACCGCGCTGTCCAGGATCGTCGCAGCCTCAGGCGTGATCGCCGACTTATCCCAGTCGAAGAACACGATGTACGGCCCACGGTTGCACTGCACGACCGGCGGAGGCGGCGGCGGGGGCGGCGGGGGAGGCGGCGGCGGCGGGGGCGGCGGCGGCGGCGGGGGCGGCGGCGGCGGAGCCTCGCCACCCAGGTTCGCCGTCAGCGTCAGCAGCGCGGAGTGCGACTCGATGTCGTAGCTCGCGGCGCGACCCAGGCCGTCTACGGCGTCGAAGTTGTTGGTGTTGAGGTAACGATACTTCAGACCGACATCGACGCTTTCCGTCACCGGCACGCGCAGCTGCGCGATACCCTGGTAAGCCCAGTCATTGTCCGTCTGCGACGGGATCAGGTCAGGGCCACCGGCAGACAGCTGCATCTTCGACCAGGCGCGACCGAAGCCGCCACCGAAGGACAGGCCGACGCCGTCTTCACCACCAATGTCGAACATCGCGTTCAGCATGGCAGCAGCGACACGGACGTGCCCGCGGGCTTCGGCGGTGCCGAAGTCGAGGCCGGGCGTCGCGTTCAGCGGCAGACCAACGGTGGTGTTGGTGGTGACGCTGTCGGGATCGGTCTGCAGCCAGAACCCTTCCAGCTCGGCCCGGACGGGACCGAAATCGTAGCCGACGAAGCCGCCGACATCGAAGCCCTCGTCGCTCTCGACCGAGAACGCGTCATCGGTGGTGCCGCTGTCGACGTCGATGTCGCTCGGCAGGGCGATGCCGCCCTGGATACCGATATACGGCTGGCCATCCTTGGCGGTGGCGGGCACGGCGATCGCCGATGCCAGCAGCAGCCCCAACGCAAATTTCTTCATATGAACAATCCCCTTAATTGCCTGCGCACCCGCTATATAGATGCTTACCTTGCAGGACCGCAACAGTGCCGCGGGTGCCGCAGCCATCCCGGACCGGTGTGACTCTCGTCCCACCGAGCAGCAACCTAAGGAATGACAGGAATTTTCGTTCCGCCGCAGTGCAGCGTTGCCACCAGCTTTTTTGCTCACTGTTGCAGGATTGCAACTCTTTTGCTGCCCTGAATGGACGAAAAAAGGGCCGGAGCGATGCTCCGGCCCGATGAGGTGCGTTCGCAGGAGGAACGTCGTGGAACCGCCCCGCACTGCACCACAGGAGGGTGCGGCGGGGCGGTTGATCCGTCAGTAATTGTAGGCCCGCTCGCCATGCTCGCCGAGGTCGAGGCCTTCGCGCTCCACTTCGGGGGAGACGCGCAGGCCCGTCACCAGCTTGGCGATCGTGAAGGCGATGGCCGCGCCGACCGCTGCCCAGACCATCGCCAGCAGCACCGCGGCGATCTGGATGCCGAGCTGGCCACCCAGGTCGTAATCCTCGGCCCCCGGGCCACCCAGGCCCGGCAGCATGGTGAAGGCGGTGCCGATGGAACCGATGATGCCGCCGATGCCGTGGATGCCGAACGCGTCCAGGCTGTCGTCCAGCTTCAGCTTGGGCTTGATGCTGACTACGAACACCGCGCACAGCACCGCGGCGATCGCGCCCAGCAGGATGGCGCCGAACGGGCCGGAATTGCCCGCCGCCGGCGTCACCGCGACCAGACCCGCGATCGCGCCGGAACAGGCGCCCAGCAGCGATCCCTTGTGGCCCAGCGCCCGCTCCGTCAGCATCCAGAACAGCACGCCCGCCGCCGTCGCGACAAAGGTGTTGATCAGCGCCAGCGCGGCGGAACCGTTGGCTTCCAGCGCGGAACCCGCATTGAAGCCGAACCAGCCGCACCACAGCAGGCCGGTGCCGATCAGCGTCATGGTCAGCGAATGCGGGGCCATGATCTCGGTCTTGTAGCCGAGGCGGGGCCCCAGGATCAGCGCGCCGACCAGTGCGGAGACACCGGCATTGATGTGCACCACCGTGCCGCCGGCGAAGTCCAGCGCACCCCAGCCGAAGATCAGGCCGGTCGTTTCGGGCGTGGCACCGGCGTACCAGACCATGTGCGCGATCGGGAAATAGACGATCAGCAGCCACACCAGCGCGAACACCATCAGGGCGGAGAACTTCATGCGTTCCACCAGGCCGCCCACCACCAGGCTGACGGTGATCGCGGCAAAGGTCATCTGGAACGCGATGAACACGTATTCGGGGATGGAGACGCCTTCGGTGAAGGTCGCCGCCGTGCTGTCCGCCGTGACACCCGCCAGGAAGAACTTGCCGGAGGAGATGAACTGGTTGGCGTCGCCGCCGAAGGCGAGGCCGTAGCCGAACATGACCCACACGATCATGGCGAGGCTCGCCACCGCCAGGATCTGCGTCAGCACGGACAGCATGTTCTTGGTCCGGACCAGGCCGCCGTAGAACAGCGCCAGGCCCGGCACGATCATCGCCATCACCAGCACGGTGGCGATCAGCATCCAGGCGGTGTCGCCCTTGTCGACGGTGGCGGTCACCGGCTCGATCACCTCGTCCGCCTGCAGCGCGGCATCCTGCGCCCACGCGGCAGTGGCGGCGAACAGGCCGGCGCCCAGCGCGCCCGCCCCACTCACAAATTTGCGGATCATGTTGGTCCCCCTCATGGTCGTGCCCCCGCTCACAGCGCGTTCTCGCCCGTCTCGCCCGTGCGGATGCGCGTGGTGGAGGCGAGGTCCAGCACGAAGATCTTGCCGTCGCCGATGCTGTCGGTGCTGGCGGTCTGCTGAATGGTTTCCACCACCTGCGCGGCCAGCGCGTCGCTCGCCGCGATCTCCAGCTTCACCTTGGGCAGCATGTTGGTGGAA
The DNA here is from genome assembly GCF_039830145.1 of Croceibacterium sp. TMG7-5b_MA50. Lineage (NCBI taxonomy): Bacteria > Pseudomonadati > Pseudomonadota > Alphaproteobacteria > Sphingomonadales > Erythrobacteraceae > Croceibacterium > Croceibacterium sp. TMG7-5b_MA50. The sequence continues at coordinate 2,233,857 of NZ_CP156082.1, forward strand.
TATTCCGCGCCGCGGTAGATTTCGGTCTGGCCCTTCTGCCGGCCGAAGCCCTTCACCTCCGACACGGTCATGCCCGCGACCCCGATGGCGCCCAGCGCCTCGCGCACCTCGTCCAGCTTGAATGGTTTGATGATGGCGATGATGAACTTCATGCCCTGCCCCTGATGCCCTTGCCGGACGATCCCCGGCACAGCAGGCAACCAATCAAGGATCGTGCCAAACCCGAAAGGCAGGCGTTTACAAAGTATGTCGCGAGCGCAGCGGTGCACTGCCTAGTTGCAGTGCAACAAAAGTGTAAGCAACTGCCTAAAAAACAGGCAGCGTCAGGTGTCGCCAAGCTCCAGTTCCGCCACCACCGGCAGGTGATCGCTGGCTACCGCGCTCGCCGCGCTGTGGTGGACGCGCACGCCGGTGCAGGTCCAGTGCGGCGAATGGACGATGCGGTCCAGCGCCGCCAACGGCCGCCCGCTGGGGAAGGAACGTCCGCAATCGAGCACCTGCCAATCGCCGCCGAACGCGGTCAGCGCCCCCTTGCGCGGCGACCATTCGTTGAGATCGCCCATCATCACCGCCGGCAGGGCACAGCCATCTGCCGCAACGCAGGCAGCGGCGATCTGGCGGCGGCGGAGCAGCCCGGACAGATCGAGATGCATGCCGAAGACGGCGAAGCTCCGCCCCTCATGCGCCAGCCGACCCATGACGCAGCCGCGCGGCTCCAGCGTGGGCAGGGTGATAGCCTCGCCGCCCAGCACCTCGATCCCGCGCCGCGCCAGCAGGGCATTGCCGTGCCAGCCCATGGACAGCGGCCGCATCGCGACCGGCACCACCTGCCAGTGATGCTCGTCCAGCAGCGCGCGATCCAGCACCGTCTCCCGCTGGCCGTAACGGCGATCCGCCTCCTGCAACGCGACCACGTCGGCGCCGATCTCGTGCAGCACGGTCAGGATGCGTTCGGGATCGCGCCGCCGGTCGCGGCCCACGCCCTTGTGGATGTTGTAGCTGGCGAAGGTCAGGCGCATCGCCGCACCAACGCTCCTACCGCTCCTTGGTGGCGCTGAACGTCAGGTCGGGATGCTTTTCCTGCTGGTAGCCGATGTCCCACGGGCTCTTGGCCATGAACACCATGTCGCCATCGCGGTCCCGCGCCAGGTTGGCGCGGTTGAAGCTGGCGAACTGCTCCTGCGCCGCGGCCGGCCCCTTGATCCAGCGCGCGGTCGCGAAGGGCGATGGCTCCAGCATCGCGGCCACCTTGTATTCCGCCTCCAGCCGGCTGACGAGCACCTCCAGCTGCAGCTGCCCGACAACGCCGACGATCCATTGCGCGCCGATCTCCGGGTAGAATACCTGGATCACGCCCTCTTCGCTGAGGTCGTCCAGCGCATTGCGCAACTGCTTGGTCTTGGTCGGATCGACCAGCGCCACGCGGCGCAGGATCTCCGGCGCGAAGTTCGGCAGGCCGGTGAAGCGAACATCGTTCCGCTCGCTCAAGCTGTCGCCGACCCGCAGCGTGCCGTGATTGGGGATGCCGATGATGTCGCCCGCCTCCGCCGTGTCGGCGATCTCGCGGTCCTGCGCGAAGAACAGGATCGGCGAATGGACCGCGATCGGCTTGCCCAGGCCACTCGGCACCAGCTTCATACCGCGCTTGAAGGTGCCCGATACCATCCGCATGAAGGCGATCCGGTCGCGATGCTGCGGGTCCATGTTGGCCTGCACCTTGAACACGAAGCCGGTCACCTCCTCGCGCTCCGGCCCGACGCTGCCGCCATCGGCGGGCTGCGGACGCGGCGGAGGGGCGTGCGCGGCGATGGCGCCGATCAGCTCCTCCACCCCGAAATTCTTCAGCGCGGACCCGAAATAGACCGGCGTCAGGTCGCCGTTGCGATAGGCCTCGCCATCGAACTCGGGATAGCCCGCTTGCGCCAGCTCGATCTCCTCAGCCAACTCGTCCGGCACCGGTTCGCTGTCGCGCCCGCCCAGCCATTCGCGGCTTGGCCCTTCCGGGCGGCTGATCGTGCCGCTGGCGAAATCGAGTACGCCCTGGAATGTGCCGCCCATGCCGACCGGCCAGCTCTGCGGGCTGACGTCCAGCGCCAGCGCATCCGCCACCTCGTCCAGCAGCTCGAACCCGCTGCGCCCTTCGCGGTCGACCTTGTTGATGAAGGTGATGATCGGGACGGACCGCAGGCGGCACACCTCGAACAGCTTGCGGGTCTGCGGCTCGATGCCCTTTGCGGCGTCGATCACCATCACCGCGGAATCGACCGCCGTCAGCGTGCGGTAGGTATCCTCGCTGAAATCCTCGTGCCCCGGCGTGTCCAGCAGGTTGAAGGTAATCCCGTCCCGCTCGAACGTCATCACGCTGGACGTGACGGAGATGCCGCGCTGCTGCTCGATCTTCATCCAATCGGACCGGGCGCGCCGCGCCTGGCCACGGGCCTTCACCTCGCCCGCCAGGTGGATGGCGCCGCCGCTCAGCAGCAGCTTTTCCGTCAGCGTGGTCTTGCCGGCGTCGGGGTGGGAGATGATGGCAAAGGTGCGGCGATTGGACATGGCCGGCGCCAGTAGCGGGGCACGGGGGCGGCGTCCACTTGCACACCTTCGATCCTCCCCATCACCGATGGGGAGGACAGGCTGCCTCAGCCCCGCAGCACAGCGCCCAGCTTGGTCGCGGCGGCCACCACCTTGTCGCTGATGCCGCTCAGCACCCCTTCCGTGTAGCTTTCGCCCTGCGGTTGCAGCACCACCTCGATCGCCAGCGACTTCTGCCCTTCCGGCACGCCGGCGCCGCTGAACTGGTCGAACAGCCGCGCTTCCACGATGTTGGCCTTATCCGCACCCTTCACCGCACGCAGCAGGTCGCCTGCCGGCAGCGCGGCGGGCACCAGGAAGGCGAAGTCGCGCAGCACCGGCTGCAGCGCCGGCGGGCTGTAGGCAGAGCGGGCGAAGCCGGCCGACTTGCGCAGCGGGATCGCATCCAGGAACAGCTCGACCGCGACGACGGGCCCGTTGAGGTCGAACTGCTTCAGGGTGGCCGGATGCAGCGCACCGAAGCGGGCCAGCACCACCTTGGGTCCCAGCCGCAACGTGCCCGACTGGCCGGGGTGGAACTGCGGACCCGCATCCCCCATCACCTGCAGCTTGTCGACCGGCGCGCCGGCCTCCGCCAGCAGGGCCAGCGCCTCCGCCTTGGCACCAAAGGGGTCGAAGCCGGTCGCCTTGCCATTGGCCCAGCCGCGCGCGCGGCTCTCGCCCGCCAGCACCACGCCCAGCGTCGGCCGCTCCGCGCTGGCGCCATCGGGGCTGCGGCCATAGCGGCGGCCGATCTCGAACAGGCGCAGGCTGGACGCGCCGCGTGCCTGGTTGCGTGCCGCCGCCAGCAGCAGGCCGGGCAGCAACGACGGGCGCATCACCTTCAGCTCCTCGCTGATCGGGTTGTCGAGCACCCAGGGCTGCTCGCCCTCGGCCACGAAGGCATCTGCTGCCGCAACGGGCAGGAACGACCAAGTCACCGCCTCCATCAGCCCGCGCGCCGCCGCCGCGCGGCGCACGCGCCGTTCGGTCAGCTGCGCCGGCGTGGCGGTGGGACGCGCCACGCCATCCGCCCGCGGCAGCGCGACGCTGGCCACATGATCCAGCCCGTGCACCCGCACCACCTCCTCCACCAGGTCGGCCGGGCCGACGATGTCCGGACGCCAGGTCGGCGCGGTCACGGTCCAGTCCGCCGCCACGGCGAAGCCCAGCCGGCCAAGGATGGCGCGCTGTTCCCCTTCCGCCACGTCCACGCCGCCCAGCCGGCGGGTGAGCTGCGGATCGAACGCGATCACGGCGGTTGCCAGCGGCGGCTCGCCCGCGCGCACGACCTCCGACGCTTCGCCGCCGCACATCTCCAGGATCATGGAGGTGAGGATTTCCAGCCCGTCCGCCAGGAAGGCCGGGTCCACGCCCCGCTCGAACCGGGTACGCGCATCGCTGGCGATGCCGAGCTTGCGGCCGGTCGCGCCGATGCTCTCCGGATCGAAGTAGGCGATCTCCAGCAGCACGTCGGTCGTGCCGTCGGTGACGCTCGATTCCTCGCCGCCCATGATGCCGGCGATGTCATGCACGCCCGCATCGTCGGCGATCACCAGCATGTCGGGGTCGAGGCGGTAGGTCTTGCCGTTCAGCGCCAGCACCTCCTCTCCGTAACCGGCGCGCCGCGCCACCACCGGACCCGTCAGCTTCGCCAGATCATAGACATGCGCCGGCCGGCCGAAGCCCAGCGACAGGAAGTTGGTAACGTCCACCAGCGCGCTGATCGGCCGCTGCCCGGCGCTCAGCAGCGCCTGCTGCAACCAGCGCGGGCTCGGCCCGTTGCGGACACCGCGGATCACGCGGGCGAAGAAGGCGGGGCAGCCGGCGGGATCGTCGGTGCGGATCGTCACCGGACAGGGGAAGCTGCCCGCCACCGGCTCCACCGGCAGCGGCTTCAGCGTGCCCAGCCCCCCGGCGGCAAGGTCGCGGGCGATGCCATGCACGCCCATGCAATCGGGCCGGTTGGGCGTGATCGCCACGTCGAACACGGGCGAGGCGTTGAAGAACGCCGCCGCCGCCATGCCGACCTGTGCATCCGCCGGCAGCTCGATGATGCCCTCATGCTCGTCGCCGAGCTGCAGTTCGCGCACGGAGCACATCATGCCGTTGCTCTCGACCCCGCGGATCGCGCTCTTCTTCAGCACCAGGCCGTTCGCCGGCACGGTCGCGCCCGGCAGGCCGAGCACGCCCTTCATCCCCGCGCGGGCATTGGGCGCGCCGCACACCACCTGCAGCGGATCGCCGCTGCCGGTATCGACGGTCAGCACCTGCAACCGGTCGGCTTGCGGGTGCGGCGCGGCGGTCAGCACCTCCGCCACCTGGAACCCCTGCAACGCGACGGCGGGATCGTCCAGCCCCTCGACCTCGATGCCCAGCGCGTTCAGCTTGGCGGCGATCTCGGCGGCGGTCGCCTGCGTGTCGAGGTGGCTGGTCAGCCAGGCGAGCGAAAACTTCATGCGCGTGCTCCCACGCCGGCAGACAAGGTAGGCTGGTCGAACGCGCTGAAGCCGTAATGCGCCAGCCAGCGCACGTCGCCGTCGAAGAAGGCGCGCAGATCGTCCATCCCGTATTTCAGCATGGCCAGCCGATCGACGCCAACGCCGAAGGCGAAGCCCTGCCATTCATCGGGGTCAAGCCCGCTCATCTCGATCACGCGGCGGTTGACCATGCCACTGCCCAGCAATTCCATCCAGCCATGGCCCGGCGCATCGCCGCTGCCACCCAGCACGCGCTTCCCGTCGGCCAGCGCGAAGCCGACATCGACCTCGACGCTCGGTTCCGTGAACGGGAAATAGCTGGGCCGCAGGCGCAGCACGATATCGTCCCGCTCGAAGAACGCCTTCAGGAACGTCTCCAGCGTCCACTTCAGGTGGCCCAGGTGGATGTCGCGGTCGATCACCAGCCCTTCGATCTGGTGGAACATCGGCGTGTGCGTGGCATCGCTGTCGCTGCGGTAGACGCGGCCGGGCGCGATGATCCGCAAGGGCGCGCCCTCCGCCAACATGGTCCGCACCTGCACCGGCGACGTGTGCGTACGCAGCAACATGCGGCCTTGTTGTTGGCCTACCGCTTCGCTGCTTGAGGCCGTACGCCCACCTTTCGGCGCGCCATCCGGAAAGTAGAAGGTGTCGTGCATCGCCCGCGCCGGGTGGCTTTCGGGCATGTTGAGCGCGGTGAAATTGTACCAGTCGTCCTCGATCTCCGGCCCGGTCGCCACGGCGAAGCCCAGATCGGCGAAAATCTCCGCCAGCTCGTCCATCACCTGGCTGACCGGATGCACCGTGCCGCGCGGCGTTTCGGGCGCGGGCAGCGTCAGGTCCAGCGCCTCGGCGGCGAGCTGCGCCTCCAGCGCGGCCCCTTCCAGCGCGGCCTTGCGCGCAGCGATGGCGTCGGCCGCCTCCTGCCGCAATGCCTGGATTGCGGGCGCGCGCGCCTGCCGCTCCTCCGGCGCCATGGCGCCCAAGGTCTTCATCAGTGCGGAGATGCTGCCCTGCTTGCCCAGCAGCGCGACGCGCACCGCCTCCAGCGCGTTGAGATCGGCAGCATCGGCGATACGGGTGCGGGCATCGACGCTCATCGAGGTGAGGTCGGGGGCGGCAGGATCGGTCTCAGTCATCGGGGCGGCGCTGTAACGCCCCGCCGCCGCGCGCCCAAGCCTCTAATTGCGTCGGCGGCCCGCCGGCTGCACCACCGCATCCTTCAGCCGCGCGAGTTCGCCCATGGAGACCACGCCCTGATCGACCAGCCGCTGCGCCAGCATCGGGTGCAGCACCGGGTGCGGCATCTCCGCATATTCGCTGGGCGTCATCTCCATGAAGGAGCGGAAGTCGCGCACGAACTGCGCCTGATCGTAATAGCGTTCGTCTAGCGCATCGCTCCACGACCGGAAATCGGCCAGCATGAAGCGCGCCATGGACCGCAAGAATCGCTGACGGCGCAGTTCCTGCTTGGCGGGGAAGCCGAACCAGCGCGCGCAGATCCGCTCCAGCGTGCGTGTGCCCACGCCCACCCGCTCCGCGATTTCCGATACGTTGGCGATCGCCGGATCACGCAACGCAGTGTGCACCGCGGCCACCTGGTCCGCCCGCCGGGCGGCGGGCCCGGGCGGCAGGCTTTCCAGGTATTCGTTGATCCGGGTCGCCTTGGCCTCCACCGGCTCCCCCGGCTCGCTTACGATGTCGAGCAGCGGGGCGAACGGGGCGAAGGCCGGTTCGCTCAATCCGTCGAACAGGCGATTGGCGAAGTCGCCCGCGGCCGCATCCACGAACCTGGCCCAACCCGCCGGCTGCAGGCCCAGGCCCCAGGCGCAGCACGATCTCGCATCGAAATGCAGCACCCGGCTGGTCGGCCCGGTACACACGAAGTCCCACGTCTCCTGCAGCGGGCCACGGCCTAGTGCGCCCCGCAGCTGCGCCCCGGGGGCGAAGCGCAACGCCGCCCATTCGGGATACAGGCAATCGGAGATCCGCGTGTCGCCGGGCGCGTGGAAGTCGAACAGGTACAGCGCCGTGAAATAGGGCTGCAGCGCGGCGCTCAACTTGAAATAGCGCACCTCGATCGAAGTGCCGGTGTGCATGGTGATGGCGACCCTGTTCCGGCCGGCATCTTTTCCCCCCGATGCCGACTCCCGGACAGCATCGTTCATCAATCCGACAGGTTTGGCAAGATCGCTAATGGTTGGCGCTGCCATGCTCCGTCGATCCGTGACCCGACGCAAAAGGGGCGCGGACAGCCAGCCGGCCATCCGCGCCCCTTTACGGCTCAATCCCGTGGAGGGATCAGGCGGCGGGCAGCGCCGCCTTCGCTTGGGCGATGATCGCGCCGAAGGACGCGCCTTCGTTCATGGCGAGGTCGGCCATGACCTTGCGGTCCAGCTCGATCCCGGCCAGCTTCACGCCGTGCATGAACTGCGAATAGGTTAGGCCTTCGGCCCGCACCGCCGCGTTGATGCGCTGGATCCACAGGGCGCGGAAGTTGCGCTTCTTGATCTTGCGATCGCGGTACGCGTACTGGCCGGCCTTCTCGACCGCCTGCCGCGCGACGCGGATGGTGTTCTTGCGGCGACCCCGATAGCCCTTGGCCTGGTCCAGGATCCGCTTGTGCTTGGCGCGCGTGGTTGTGCCGCGCTTGATACGTGACATGGGTTCAGTTTCCTTCGATCAGCAGCTGCAACGCGCTCAGTCGAGCCCGTACGGGGCCCACTTCTTCACCGTCGCCACGTCCGAATCGGACAGGACGCTGGTGCCGCGGTTCTGGCGGATGTACTTCGCGTTGTGGCTGATCAGCCGGTGCCGCTTGCCCGCGACGCCATGCTTGACCTTGCCGGTGGCGGTGATCTTGAAACGCTTCTTGACCCCGCTCTTGGTCTTCATCTTGGGCATTTTCGTCTCCTGTTCGGGACACGTCCAAACCGGCCCTGGCAGCCCTTGTGGCCAGACCGGCGGCAATTCACGTGTCGGTGAAGCGCGGGCCCTTACCTGCGCCCGCGCGGATTCGCAAGCCTATGGCGCGAATGGCGTGCGACCTGTCTCGGCCAGCCATTCGGCGAAATCGCCATTGGCGATCCGCTCCGCCGTGTTGGGCAGGTCCGCGGTGTAGAGCCACGCGACCGCCGGCAGTTCCCCGCTGGCGCTGGTGACGGTCACGCGCGTCAACGTGTAGTCCGACCCTTCGAACCGGGCGAGCGCATCCATGTCCACGTCGCCCGCTTCGTGGAAGGTGCCCTGCACGATGCCCTCGCCCGGCAGCAGCGCGGGATACCAGCCCTGCGGATCGGGGATGGCCCACAGGCTGCCGGGTACGGTGGCCGACCAGCCGGGGCCGATCCCATCCAGCAGCGGCCGCACCGTTTCGGGGGCGACGTCGGGGCGCAGCACCCCGTACAGGAACAGGGCACTCATGCGTAGATCATCCTCCGGGTCATGCCGCCATCCACCACCAATTGCTGGCCGGTGACGAAGCCGGCCGCGGCAAGGTATTCGATCGCGCGGGCGATGTCGGCCACCTCGCCCACCCGACCTACCGGGTGCTGCGTACGATCGGCCTCGCTGTGCGCGCGCTCCTCACGCACGCCCGCCTTCTGCCAGCGGCCGGTCTCGATCCAGCCGGGCAGGACCGCGTTGACGCGGATCGCCGGCCCCAATGACACGGCGGACGCATGGGTCAGCGCGACCAGCCCGCCCTTCGCCGCGGCGTAGGCGAAGGTGTCGGGTTCGGATTGCAACGCGCGGGTGGACGCGATGTTGACGATGCTGGCGCCCGCTTCCCGGCGCAGCAGCGGCAGTGCCGCCCGACTGCACAGGAAGGCGGCGGTCAGGCTTGCATCGATCCAGCGCTGCCAATCGGCCAGCGCCAGATCCTCCAGTGGTCCACAATGGGGATCGGCGATGCCGCTATTGTTGACGAGGCAGGTCAGCGGATCATCGCCCAGCCAGTTGGTGATCTGCTTGAACGCGGCGAGGACGTCCGCTTCCTGCCCGCAATCGGCCGTGATGGTCAGGCAAGTGTCGCTTGGCAGCAATGCGGCAAGCTCCGCCAACGCCTCCTCGTCCCGGTCCAGCACGATCACTTGCCAGCCCAGGCCATGGAAGTGCAGCGCCGTGCCCCGGCCGATGCCGTTGCCGCCGCCGGTGACGAGGATGGTCCGCTCGCTCATGCCCGCCACAACGACCAGCCACGCCGACGGTGCCGCGAGGCAATCATCATGATTGTCGGCCTGAAAACCATAGCCGGGCGGGCACGTATGTGTAGTCTGCCGGCGGCCAGCCCCAGCGCAGCCATGGGCCTACCCGGCAAAGGATGATCGATTTGCGTCAGTTCAACCCCCTGCGGCTCACGCTATTCCTCGCCGCGGTCTTCGCCGCCATGCCCGCCGGGGCGCAGATCTGGTTCGATACCGCCGCCATCATGCAACCGGTCGTCCTGAACCCGTGCCCCGGCGGGCAGTGTCCCGGTGCGGGCGCCGACGACGAAGCCGATGGCGACGCGGAGCAGCCGGATCGATCCGCCCCCGCCGTCACGGCGCCGCCGTCGGATGCGCTCACCTATGTGCCCTCTCTTCAGCGGCGCAACACGAACCTGGCGGATCTAGTCGCCCAGACCCGCCGGCAGAATCCCGAAAGCGCCTCCGCCATGGAGCGATTGTTCGCCGGCACCGACATCTTCGCGCAGATGGCGGCGGCGTTGGCTCCCCATGGCTATGCCATCGACAATCTCGGCGATGCCTATGCCTTCTGGTGGATGACCGCATGGGAAGGCGCGCGCGGGTCCAACCGCGCCTCTACCCCGGACGAGATGCAGGCGGTGCAGGCGCAGGCACACCGGGCGCTCGCCACTGCCCCGCAGGTGGTACAGGCGGACAACGCGACCAGGCAGCAGATGGCCGAAAGCCTGTGGATCCAGGCCGCGATGATCGACGGCATGGTCGATTTGGCGCGGGAACAACCCGAACTGATGCCACAGTTGCAGCGATCGGTCCGCCAGGGGGCCCGTACGGTGGGCATAGATCTCGATGCCATGCGGCTGACGGCCAATGGCTTCGTCATGCAGTAACGGGCAGGCGGAACCGGCGACCTTCCGCGCCGGTCAATGTGCGTGATTGTGCGCGCCGCCCATCGCCTCCAGCACGTCGTCCAGCCGGGCTGGGTCGCCCAGCGCCAGCACATGGCCCGCGCTGCCGCCGTGTAGCGGCTCCCCGTTCCAGTCGCACATCGTGCCGCCGGCGCCCTCCACCACCGGCACCAAAGCGGCGAAGTCGTGCAGCTTCAGCCCCGCCTCGCACACCAGGTCCAGGTGCCCGCTGGCGAGCAGCGCATAATTGTAGCAGTCGCCGCCCATGATCATCCGCCGGTGATCGGTCTGCTGCGCCAGCGTCATGAAGGTGTCGCCCTCCTCCGCCGTGAAGTAATGCGGCCCGGTGGTGGCGATCGTCGCCTCCGCCAGTTCGCGGCAGCGCCTTGTTTGGACCGGCTGCCCGTTGAAGGTGGTGGGCTGGCCGGTGACACCGACCCAGCGTTCGCGCTGCACCGGCTGGTCGATGATTCCCAGCACGGGAAAGCCGTCTACCAGCAACGCGATAAGCGTGCCGAAGGTCGCACGGCCCGCCAGGAAGCTGGCGGTGCCGTCGATCGGGTCCAGCACCCATTGCCGCCCGCTGCGCCCTTCGCTGACGCCGAACTCCTCCCCATGCACGCCGTCCTGCGGCACCTCCGCCGTCAGGATGCGCCGCATCGCCTCCTCCGCCGCGCGGTCCGCGACAGTGACGGGGCTGGCATCCCCCTTGCGCTCCGCGTCCATGGCGGTGCGGAAATGGGGCAGGATCGCCGCGCCGGCGGCATCGGCCAGCCGGTGCGCGAGGGCAAGTTCGGTGAAAAGGTTCATGGGACGCGATCTAATCGGTGACCCGGTGTTTGGCTACAAAGGGTGGGCGGCGCTGTCCTACAACAAGGATTGCTGGCATGACGCGCCCATGTCGCGCCATGCCCTGCCGCATACGTCCTTACGCCTGCCGACTGCCCGCCACCGATCGCGTCAATGGGGGCCGTGGTAGGTGTCAACTTAGTGTCAACTTCCGGCGCAAACCCGTCAGTCGAACAGGCTCGACACGCTGCTTTCGTCGGCGATGCGGCGGATCGCCTCACCGATCAGCGGGGCCACCGTTAGCACCCGGATGCGGGCGCAGTCGCGCGCAGCGTCGGTCGGCAAGATGGTGTCGGTGATGACCAGTTCGGTCAGCGCGCTGTTCGCCACCCGCGCCACCGCGCCGCCCGACAGAACGCCATGGGTGATGTAGGCCGCCACGCTCTTGGCACCCGCGCCGATCAGCGCCGCGGCCGCGTTGCACAGCGTGCCGCCCGAATCGACGATGTCGTCGATCAGGATGCAGTTACGCCCCGCCACGTCGCCGATGATGTTCATGACCTCCGATTCGCCGGGCCGCTCGCGCCGCTTGTCGACGATCGCCAGCGGGGCATTGTCCAGCCGCTTGGCCAGAGCCCGGGCGCGCACCACGCCCCCCACGTCGGGCGATACGACCATCAGATCCTGGCTGCCGTACCGGGCCAGGATGTCCGCCGCCATGACCGGCGCGGCGTACAGGTTGTCGGTCGGAATGTCGAAGAAGCCCTGGATCTGCCCGGCATGCAGGTCGACGGACAGGACGCGGTTGGCGCCCGCTTCCGTGATGAGGTTCGCCACCAGCTTGGCGCTGATCGGCGTGCGCGGGCCGGGCTTGCGGTCCTGCCGGGCATAGCCGAAATACGGCACCACCGCGGTGATCCGGCGGGCCGAGGCCCGGCGCAGGGCGTCGATCCCGATCAGCAGTTCCATCAGGTTGTCGTTCGCCGGGAAGCTGGTGGACTGGACGATGAAGACGTCCTCCCCCCGCACGTTCTCGTTGATCTCGACGAAGATCTCCTCGTCCGCGAACCGGCGGACGGTGGCATCTGTCAGAGGCAGTTCCAGGTAACCTGCGATCGCACGGGCGAGCGGCAGGTTGGCGTTGCCGGCGAGGATCTTCATGGGGCGGAACCGTTCCCGGATTGCTGCGTTCGGCGCGCCCTTAACGGAGCGTCACACGATTGCAAACCGCGTGACGGATCAGGGGCGTTCCTGCGGCGACGGGATGCCCTGGATCGTGACGTTGGCCCGCCCGCGATTGCCATGGTCCGCGCCGGTGTAGAACCGGTCCGGCCGCCCCCATGGCGGCACCGCCTCGTTCACGAACAAGACCAGTTCACCGCTGCGCGCGGCGGTGAAGCTGCCGCGCCATAGGGTCGGCCGCTCCACGCTCTGGCGCAGCGACAGCGGTTCGATGTGCACCCGGTCCCACCATTGCAGCCTGCCGGCCCCGCGCCGGATGGCGATCATCGGCTGGAGGTACGGCGCGCGGATCACGCGGCGGAACGGCACGCCGAGATAGCCGGCCCAGCCCAGCTCCCCCGCGGAGAGGCCGCGCGGCGTCGCGGCGACAGGGCCGTCGTACCAGCGGTCACTGACCGGCACTTCCAGGAGCACCGAATACCGCTCGTCCCGCTTCACCAGCCGCCGGCTGGTGGTGCAGGTCGCGGCGGTCGCCAGATTGAACGTCACCGTGTCCAGTTGCTGTGCCGCCGACCGCTGTGGGCAAAAGGCGCGGCCCTGCTCCATCCGGGGCAATCGCAATTGGGTGAGGAGGCCCGCCCCGGCCCAGCCCAGCACCAGCACCAGGATGAGGACCGCCAGCAAGGGCAGCACATCCCATTTCAGGCGCCGCAGCGGCCAGCGATACAAGCGGGAGGTTCGCAGGCGCTGGATCCACGAGGGACGGCCATCGCGGTCCACCGGGCCGCCCGGCACCACATCCGCAATGTCGAGTTGCCCGGTGACCACGCGCCAGACCTCGCGCGCCTCCTGCTTCATGCGGCGGTCGAGCCGGCTGCTCCAGAACAGGAGCAGGATGATTGCGCCGACCAGCATGGCGAACCAGAAGCTGTTGTCGGCGGCCGTCTCTATAAGGCCCCGCGCCAGCACCGGCGTGACCACAGCCAGCAGCCGGATTAGCTCGCCCACCCAGGTGCGGCCATCGGCCAGGAACGGCGGCGCGTACCAGGCCTCGATCCACAGCGGCATCGCGACCAGCAGCGCCGTCAGCGCCAGCGTGGTGAAGTAAAGCCCCCGGCGCAGCCAGACGCGGTCCCAGACCCGCTGCAGCGTCGCGACCCGCGCCCGGCCCAGTGCGCCATGCTCCACCAGGGCGCGCAGATGATCGGTGATCATCGGCCGGGGAGGCTGCTGTTCGGGCGGCGGCGGCACGCCGGGCGTCTCGCTGTCGGGCAGCGCCGCCATCTCCCCGCGGCCTTCGGGGATGATGGTGATGGCCGCCGGCAGGTTGAACGGGGCATAGCGGTCGGTGCCGTCGGCGATGCGCGCGATCACGCTTTCGTGCACCTGCACCCGCCGAAGCAATCCCTTCTGCCGGCCATCGGCATGGCGAAGCGCAGGGTCGGCGATGATCGACGTCGGATCGCAACCGTCCAGCCAAGCGGCGATGTTGCGCGGCTGGTACCGGTAATAAGCCCCCACCCCCGCACGACTGTCATGCAGCGGCCCGGCACTGTTGGCGAGGGCACGGAACCGGTCGGTGATGTTGCCCAGCGTGCGCAGCCCCGCCTTCTGCGCTTCCTCCAGCATCCACAGGAACGACACGAAGCTCAGGCTCTCGTCCGGATAGCCGCCGCCCACATCGGCGTGCATCCCGGTGAACCAGACCTGCTGCATCCGGCCGGCACGATCTGGATGGCTGTGCGCGACACTCTCCTCGTTCACCTCGTCCCACAAGAGCGGATGGAAGGCGTCGCGCGCATCGTCGATCGCCAGCGCATGCCGGGCGCACTCAACCCGCGGGCTGAGGCAGTAATCGGGCATGGACAGGGCATAGAACCAGTTGTCGATGCCACGGGTGATCTCCACGATCGGCCCGCCATAGGCGGCGACCGTATCCCACACGCCGACGAAGCTGATCCGCGGGCGGTAGTTCAGGGCCTGATCGTAGACCGACCGGCCGCGCAACCTGCGCCAGCCGACGATCAGCTGCCCCCGCAGCCAGCGCAGCGCCCGCGTCGGCCATTGCAGCTTGCGCGGCAGGAAGTCGGCGCGGAAGGCGCGATAGGCATCGTTGCTGAGCCGGGCGAGATCGGCCTCGTCACGGGCCATAACCAAACCCTGGCTGGCGATCAGCGCGATCACCAAACGGATGGTGAACGCGCCACGGCTGAAGCCGAAGGCGTAGATCGCATCCCCGCCCAGCGGCTCCGCCCCGCGCCCCTGCTCCTCCGCCGGGCGGTAATTGCGGCAGGCGTAGCGGTAGATCTCCAGGATGTTGCGCTTCAGGCCGAAGCCAAAAACGCCGCCCAGCAGCGCCAGCGGGCGGAAGCCCGACGTGCCGACGCCATTGTCGTAGAAGGCGATCTGCTTCCGCTTGCCCCCTTCCACCGGGCCGAGGTCCACCGCCTCGTACATGCGCCAGACATTGGTCTTGAACAGCTTGCCGCTGCTGTTGCCGGTACCGTCGGAGAACAGAACGATCGCCCGGTCGGCGGGCGATGGCTCCGCCCCACCCTCGTCCTTCGATGCGCGGTCCGTGTCAGCCATGGCGTCACCCCTGTGCCCGCAGGGAGGCTGCGCCCGACGATGCCTCCGGTCAAGCGGAGCGGAGAGGCGCCTGCACCAAGCCGCTGATTAGGGGCGCAACTATTTAAGCGCTTTTGCGAGTTCCGCCTTGGTCATCTTTGACCGGCCAGGAATATCGCGCTTGCGCGCCTCTGCCATCAGCTCCGCCTTGGTCGGTTCGCCATCGTGACCATCGCGGTAATGGGCGGTCTTCTCCGCCACGTCATCGGGCTGGGCGGAGAACTGCTTGCCCCGCTTCGTGTCACGCCGCTTCTTGGCGGTCGTGCGGGCGTATTCCTCCGCCGACAAGGCCTCCCGCGCCTTCTTGGGCAGGTAGCGTTCGCCGGTATCGCCGCTTTTCTTGCCGGACTTGGTGCCCCAGTCCTCTTCAGTCCACTGGCTCAGGCTATTGTCGGCATCCTTCTTGCCGATGTAGCCGCCACCTTCGTCCTTGTATTCCTGCACCGCCAGCTGGGCCTTGCGGGCGGACCACTGGCCCTTCTTGCCGCCCTTGTCGCTGGCGATTACCTCTTTCTTGACCTTGTCCCACAGCTTGGGATCGTCGCGCTTGGCCGTCTCGCTCATGGCTCGCACACTCCTGGCCCGTCCGGCGACTGAACGTCGGAGCGGACCGGAAAGTGCCGTCAGCCGATGCGGTGCTCGCCCTTGATCCAGCGCACGGTGCCGGTGCTGGCGCGCATCACCACCGATTCGGTGGTCATCACGCGATCACCGTTGGAACGGCGGCGGCGCTTCACGCCCGCCAGAAGCGATCCGTTGGTGACGCCGGTGGCGGCGAAGATGCAGTCGCCCTTGGCAAGGTCCTCCAGCTTGTAGACGCGGTCGAGGTCGGTGATGCCCCACTTCTTCGCCCGTTCCCGCTCATCATCGTTGCGGAACAGCAGACGGCCATTGAACTGCCCGCCGACGCAACGCAGCGCCGCGGCGGCCAACACGCCTTCGGGGGCGCCGCCCGAGCCCATGTAGATGTCGATGTTGGTTTCAGGATCGGTGGTGGAGATCACACCCGCGACGTCGCCATCGCCGATCAGTACGACGCCGCAGCCCAGAGCGCGCAGCTTGGCGATCATCTCCTCATGCCGCGGGCGATCCAGCACGCAACAGATGATGTCGGACGGCTCCACGCCCTTGGCCGCAGCCACAGCCCGGACATTCTCCTCCACGCTCTTGTCCAGGCTGATGACGTCGGACGGGTAGCCAGGGCCGACCGCGACCTTTTCCATGTAAACGTCCGGCGCGTTCAGCAGGCCGCCCTCCTCCGCCGCGGCCAGCACCGCCAGCGAGTTGGGACCAGCCTTGGCCGTGATGGTGGTACCTTCCAGCGGGTCAAGCGCGATGTCGATCTTGGGCCCCTTGCCCGGCGCGCCGCCGACCTTCTCGCCGATGAACAGCATGGGCGCCTCGTCCCGCTCACCCTCGCCGATCACCACGGTGCCGTCCATGTACAGCTCGTCAAAGGCGCGTCGCATCGCTTCCACCGCGGCGGCATCAGCCGCCTTCTCGTCACCGCGGCCGACCAAGTCGGACGCGGCGATGGCGGCGGCCTCGGTCACGCGAACCATTTCCAGCACGAGAACACGATCGAGCACGTTGCTACCGGGCGGAGTAAGCTTCTGGGTGACCATGGGCAGATGCTCCTTACGCGGGAATGTTGAAGCTACGGGTAAGGTGCGATGCAGCAATTGTCGAGACTGGCTTGCATGTATTGCAAGACCGGGCGAAGACACGTTCCGACACGCGGCACCAGCAGGCGGAACGGGTAAGGATGCGATACCTATTGTGCGCTGCCCTGACCTTCGGAACCGCGCCCGCTTTCGCCCAGACAAGGTCGCCGTCGCTGACGGCGGAGGAGGCGCTGGCGAACGCAGCCGCTCGCTATTCCACCCGGCGGCCCGAGCCGGAGCCATGCCCGCAGGCGACCGGCAACGAGATCGTGGTCTGCCGCCAGGTGGAGGAGTGGGACGGCACTGGCCTCCGCTCGCCGACCGAGCAGGCGATCGTCGATGGCACCATGCCGCCCGATCGGATCCCGCAGGCGCCCGACATGTTCGGCATACCGCCATGCGAGCCTGCCTGCATTCCCGTCGGCGCGAAGCCGGTGGATCCGCTGATCATCGACCTGAAGGCCATACCGGAGGCGCCGCCAGGGTCGGACGCGGCGCGCTACTCCGGCACTTAGTCGATCAGGCGCAGGACCAGCGGAGGACGCGCCAGGCTGGGCGATTCGCGCAGCAGTTCCAGCGCATGGGCGACGGCCCGCTCCGGCCCCTCATGCGTGACCATCGCCACCAGCACCTCGCCACCTTCTGCGGCTTGCCCCTGCTGGATCAGGCTTTCGATAGATACGCCGGCATCGCGCATCGCGGCGGTGATCTCCGCCAGCACGCCCGGCCGGTCGGCGACGATGAAACGCAGATAGGCGCGACCCGTGCGGGTGGCGCCATCGGCGGCGGCGAGCGGCTCCAGCTCCGCCACCGGCACGCTGAACGGCGGCCCCGCATCGCCGCGGGCGATGTCGATCAGGTCGGCCACGACGGCGCTGGCCGTCGGCCCGTCGCCGGCGCCCGCGCCCTGAAACAGCAGGCGCCCGCTGAAATTCCCCTCCGCGACGACCGCGTTGGTGGCGCCATCCACTGCAGCGAGCGGATGGCTGCGCGGCACCAGACAGGGCTGCACCCGTTGGAACATGCGGGTCCCGCCCTCCTCACACTCGGCCATGCCGATCAGCCGGATGACATAGCCCAGCGCCTGCGCCCGGGCGATGTCGGCGGCGCGGATGCGGGTAATGCCGTCCACCTCCACCTGGTCGAACGCGACACCCGCGCCGAAGCCGATTGCGGCGAGGATCGCCAGCTTGTGCGCGGCGTCGGTGCCCTCAATGTCGAAGGCCGGGTCCGCCTCGGCATAGCCCAGCGCCTGCGCTTCCTTCAGCACATCGGCGAAGTCGCGGCCGGTGTCCTCCATGGTGGACAGGATGTAATTGCAGGTGCCGTTGAGGATACCGTAGATCCGGGTCAGCGCGTTTGCCGCGGCCCCTTCGCGCAGGCCCTTGATGACGGGAATGCCGCCGGCCACCGCCGCCTCGAACTTCAAGGGCGCGTTGGCGCTCTCGGCCGCGCCGGCCAATTCCATGCCGTGATGCGCGATCATCGCCTTGTTGGCGGTGACCAGGCCCTTGCCCAAGCCCAGCGTGCGGCGCGCCAGAGCCAGCGCCGGACCGTCTGACCCGCCGATCAGTTCCACCACGATGTCCACATCGTCGCGCTGTGCAAGCAGGGCCAGGTCATCCTCCCACGCGAAGCGCGACAGGTCGACGCCGCGATCCTTGCCCCGGTCGCGGGCGGAAACGGCGACGATCTCGATCGGACGACCCGCGCGCCGCGCAATCAGCGCACCGTTGGCGGTGAGCAGGCGGATCACGCCGCCACCCACCGTGCCAAGGCCAGCCAAGGCGATGCGAAGCGGTTCTGCGGCCATCAAATTTTTCCCCCTGCTTGCTGCGCCCGGCCGGTTAGAGGCGGACGCGGCGCTTGGCCAGCCTCAAGAACGACTGCGCGTGCAGGCCCCCAGGCTGTCGACCACCAGCTGGTAGTCGGCCCGGGCGCGCTCCCGATCGCTGCCCGGATCCTGCAGGAAGGCGTCGGCCGGCAGGTCGCGCGGCAGGCCGCAGGCGAGCCGGTACCAGGCAGGGGTGTCGGGCGCGGGCGCGGTGGCGGACTGGTCGATGATCTCGCTCCACGACACGCCCCATTGAGGGGCCATGCCGGGGCGCCGCACGACGGAGATGGAGGCGGGCAGGCCGGTCGCGGTTTCGACAAACATCTGCGTCTCCGATTCCCCGGCCAGGTTGCCGGGCGTCCACAGCACGTCGCGCACTCCGGTGACCGGCGGCGGCACGTCCGCGCCGGCGAACTGGCCGATGACCTGGCGCAGCCGCGCCTCGAACGCCGGGTCCGCCGGGATCAGCGCGTCAGGCTCGACCAATTGCACCTGCCCGGTCCGGCCGGGCACCGGATCGGCAAAGGCAACGAAGCGCTGCCGCCTCAGGCGCGGCGCGCGGCCCCGGCTGTCGAGCGGCACATCGGCAAGGAAGGTCAGCTCCTGCCCGACGGGACCCGGCGCGGCGAGCAGCGCCTGCACCTCCCCCTGCAGATACAGGCGCGCATGGCCCGGTGCGAGGCCGGGCGCCCGCGCGGCTTCCACCACGGACTGGCGCCGGACCTCCGCGATGGCGATGATTCCGGCATCCTCCACCAGGCCCGCCATGTCGGCATAGGTCAGCCGCGCCGCCGGCCCGGCGGGCAATTGCGCCACTTCTGCGCGAGCGGTACCATTCTGGGGCATGTTGCCCGCGGCACGCTGCTGCGCGGAGCTGCCGGCGGGTGTCGCCGAGCCGCCCGACTGGGCTGCAGCGACTCCGCCAGTGGTCACCAGAATCGCCGCCGTTACGGCGGTGGAGTTAAGAAAATTGCCGAAGCGCGACCTCACCGCCAATATCCGCATTGCCAAACAATTGTCCTCCGCAATAAAGCTTTGTCAGCAAACTATCGGGTCGCATCGCAGCTTTCCAATGGTGAATCGGCGCTGAACCTTCAAAAGCGTTTGCTCAACCCTAAAGTGCTGGTTAAGACCTGCCGCCAAGGGACCCGAACACCACAAAAACATGGGTTCTTGCTGTCCGTTGGGGATGTTCGCAACGCACCGGTCGCATGGCCGGGCGGACCTTCGCGCTGGACAAAGCTTTGCAGCGGCTGGCAGGATGCGAATCCAAGAACACCGTTGCCGACGCCGGGGGGCCCACAAGCCATCTGGCGACATCACATGAGCCGACATTCCGCTGCCCTCTGGCGCGGAATTGATTGAAACGGAGTGAAGGGACTGGATGGCTTACGCTGACCAACAGATGAGCGGCAGTCGCATGGTTGCGATTGCCATCGTTGTCCTTATCCACCTGGCTATCGGTTACGCCCTGATCACCGGCCTTGCCTATTCGGCGGTCAAGTCGGTGGTGGAACGGGTGACCACAGTGGATATCGAGGAACCGCCGCCACCGCCGCCGCCGCCGGACGAACCGCCGCCGCCGCCGGACGAGGTCATCCCGCAGACGGTGCCGCCGCCGGTGGCTCCGCCGCCGCCGGTCAACATCAACACGCAGGCACCGCCGATCCAGACCACCACGGTGATCCCGCCGCCGGCTCCGCCGCTGCGCATCGTGCCGCCTGCGGCTCCCCCGGGTCCGCCGACGCCGCCGGCTCCGCCCGCGCCGTCCCGTGCCCGTGGCGTCGCGCCCGATGGCCAGGGCCGCTGGGCTGCCCGCATTCAGGAAAACTATCCGTCGCGTGCCATTCGCGACGAAGTCGAGGGTCGGGTGGGCGTTCGCGTCCAGGTCGGCGCCAACGGCCGGGTGGAATCGTGCTCCGTCACGGGCAGCAGCGGCTCGTCCGTGCTGGATGAGGCGGCGTGCGAGGGGATGCAACGGTATGCCCGGTTCAATCCCGCGCTGAACGCCGCTGGCGATCCGATCTCCGCCAGCTGGTCGACGACGATCGTCTACACGCTCAACCGCTAGTTCACCTGTTCAGATCTTAGACAAAGGACACCCGCATGCTTATCGACATTCTGGCCGCCGCCGGCGGCGAAGGCCCGGAAAACCAGTTCGGCTTCCTGGAAGCCATGCAACAGGGCGGCGTGATCGCCTGGACCATTCTGACCGTGCTGGTCATCATGTCGGTCGGATCGTTCTACATCCTGATCACTAAGCTGCTGGAGCAGAACAAGATCCTGAACCAGTACAAGGCCATCCGCACGCAGTTTTGGCGCGCGAACACCCTGTCGGAAGGCGCCAGCAAGCTCGACAAGAACAGCGCATGGCGCCAGATCGTCGACGACGCGCTGGCCGCAGAGGCGCAGCACAGCAAGATGACCGACTCGCTGGAAGCGCATGACTGGATGCACGGTTCGCTGGCCCGGTCGGAAGCGTCGATCAACTCCAAGCTGGCGGGCGGCCTGCCGTTCCTCGCCACCGTGGGCGCCACCTCGCCGTTCGTCGGTCTGCTCGGCACCGTGATCGGCATCTACCGCGCGCTGATCAACATCGGTCTCGCCGGCTCCGCCTCCATCGACAAGGTCGCCGGCCCCGTCGGTGAAGCGCTGATCATGACCGCCATCGGTCTGCTGGTCGCCGTTCCCGCCGTGCTTGCCTACAACTGGCTGCAGGCGCGCAACAAGCGCATCGCCGAGCTGCTAAGCGGCTTCTCCACCGACATCCTGGCCAATCTCACCTCGCGCGGTGCGGTGAAGCCGGCTCTGGTGTCCGCCCCGGCCGCTGCCAAGGCTCCGGTGAGCTCCGCCGCCACCAAGCCGACGACCGCGACGACCACCACCGCCGCGCCGAAGGTCTGAGGCCGCAGGTCCACTGAACACCGATCGGGGCGGGCCATGGCATGCGGGCCGCTCGCCCCGACCGGAATGTGACTAATACCAGACAGGAACACACAGATGGCCATTTCAGCAGGCGGAGGCGGCGGCGAACAGTCGATGTCGGACATCAACACCACGCCCCTCGTGGACGTGATGCTGGTGCTCCTGATCATCTTCCTGATCGCCGTCCCCGTCGCCATCCAGACGGTCGAGCAGCTGGAGATCCCGATCTTCGAATCCGTCGAATCGAAGGACAAGGTGGAAAACCTGCTGCTGACGGTGACCACCACCGATGCGGCCGGCAATACCGCCGGCGTGCAGCGCTCCGGCTTCACCGGCGCGGTCCGTGAAGGCGAATGCCGGGTCTACATTAACAACACCACGCTGGTGGACTCGCAGGAACTGTACGACCAGGCCTTTGCCCGGCTGGACGGGATCGTGCAGCGTGCCGGCGGCGCCGATGCGCTGGCGGCCAACCCCGAACTGATCCCACAGGTGCATATCCGCGGCGACAAGGATGCGCCGTGGCGCTGCGTGGCGGGTGCCATCTACAACGTCCAGGCGGCTGGCTACCCCACCGTGGGCTTCATTTCCAACCCGGTCGACCCCAACGGTTGATCGGGCGCAGCAAGGAGTAACACACCATGGCGATGTCCGGCGGCAAGGACGACGGCGCCCCGATGATGGAAATGAACACGACGCCGTTGATCGACGTCCTGCTCGTGCTCCTCATCATGTTCATCATCACCATCCCTGTGGCGACGCACTCGGTCGACATCGACCTGCCGACCCCCAGCAACAACCCGCCCACCGACATCGACCCGATCAAGAACAAGATCGTGCTGACGCCGCAGGGCGAGATCGTCTGGAACGGCGGTCTCATCAACGAGAACCAGCTGGTCACCAATCTGGAAGCCACCAAGGCCATCCAGCCGGAGCCGGAACTGCAGTTCCAGCCGGAAGCGGATGCCAGCTACGACCAGTCCTCCAAGGTGCTCAACATCATCAAGGGCTCGGGCGTCACCAAGTTCGGCTTCGTGGGTAACGAGCAGTTCCGCCAGTTCGGCAAGTAACTGCTTCCCACAGCGGACGCTCGCCGATCCGGCAGCGTCGATCAGGGGCGGGTCATCCCGCCCCTTTTTTGTGCGCCGGCCCGACGCATACCATCACACAAACGGCAGCCGGGCGACGCCCGCAACCACCCCGGCGATCCTGCCGACCACCTGTGCCACATCCGCGATGGTGGCGGACAGCGCACGCAGGCGCCCCGCCTCCTCCTCCGCCGCGAAGGCGCGCTCGGTAAGTTCCGCAACCAGGTCACTGGCGGCGATCTCCTCGTCGATTTGGCGCAGCATGCTGACGGACAGGGCACGCAGCAGCAGCAGCGTGTCGTCGATCACCGCCTTTGCGCGGCGATAGTCCGACTGGGGGTCGAACGAGAACTCCGCCGCCGCCTTCTCCGCCTCTGCCAGGGCCAGAGCGGTCACCAAAGCGTCAAGCGTCGCGGCATGAAGCGGCAGATCGCGGATCGCCACGGCCATCATGGTGTCTCCCCCGCAAAGGCCTTGCGTGTGGCACCGATCGCCTGCGCCAGGCCGATCACCGCCTGCGCCGCAGCGGAGAGGTCGGCAGCATCGGCACCGGCGCGCGCCGCAGCGGCAAGGCCGGCATGCGCCGCGCCGATGGCTGCGTATCGCCTCTCTTCCGCCGGGTAGGCGTTGTAGGTCTCCACGGCATCGAACAGCGCCGCCTGCTGTTCCCCGAGCGCTGCGGGATCGCCCGCCGAACGCGCCGCGCCGGCGGCCTCCACCGCCTGCTCGATCGCCGCGTACCGTGCCACGCTGTCGTAGAGGTCCAGCGCGCCATCAGTGCCGCCCAGCAGACTGGTGGCACGGGCGACCAGCGGGTCCGCCTCCAGGATCAGGCGCTTCAGCACCGCCTGCCGCCGCGCCGTCATGTAGGTTGTACCGAGGCGCGCCAGCAGCCCTCCGGCGGCATCGATCCTGTCGGTGGATGTCGCGCTTTCGTCACCGGTGGCGGCGCGGATCGCGCCGTCAAGTTCGCCGATGGCTATCGTCAGTTCGCTTACCGATTGAGTGAGGACCGCCTCGTCCTCGGCCGAGTTCGCCGCCAGCAGGATCAGCCCCTCGGCATAGCCCGCCAGCGCATCGTTCAGCGCCGCGATATTGTCGAACCGCAATTCGGACGGGAGTTCGACAAGGGTACCGTTCGCTTCCCGCTCGATCACCCGGCAGGTCGCGGTCGATTGGGGCAGCGCGGCCGCCATGGCAACGCGGATGCCGGCGATCGCCTGCGTACAATCCGCTGCCCGCAGATCCGCAGCGCGTTCTGTCAGAGCTTCGCGCGATCGCTCCCGCTCCTCCGCGATCACCACGGCCAACCGTTCGTTCTGCTCTTCCGCGGCATCGCGGGTGAGGGCGCCGAACTGGCCCGCCAGCGGCACGAAGCGGTCGGTCGTGCAGCCCGCCAATATGGCCGCGAGCATCGCCGCCGCACCTGCTGCTGTGACCCGCTGCATCATGCCGCCCCCTTCACGCCACCGGCGCGGATTGCCGGACCGAGTGCGAACGCCCGGTGTGAGCGCCGGCCCTACAGCTCCATCCTATCGCGGGCTGGCAGGGGCGCAAGGCAGCTAATCGCCGCGCATCGCCTCGCCCGCCAGGCTCTCCGCCTCCAGCAGCAGATCGTCGTCTACGGAGCCCTGCGGCAGCGCCTCCCGCCCGATCATCACCATGACCGGCACCGCCAGGGGACTGACACGCTCCAGCCGAACGTGGGTCAGCTGCGCCGCCGCACTGTCCAGCAGATCCCCCAGCCGCCCGACATCCGTCATGCGGGACCGGGCATCGGCCCAGGCAGCCTGGATCAGCAGGTGGTCAGGCTCGTACTTCCTGAGCACGTCGTAGATGAGGTCGGTCGAGAAGGTCACTTGCCGCCCGCTCTTGCGCGTGCCGGGATGCTGGCGTTCCACCAGCCCGCCGATCACCGCAACCTCGCGGAAGGCGCGGCGCAGCAGGTGCGATTGCGTGACCCAGTCGACAAATTCATGTGTCAGGATGTCGGGCGAGAGCAGCGGCGCAGGATAGTCCACCGGCTTCAACCCCCATACCGCCAGCGAGTAGTCGTTGGCGACGAAGCCGCCGGGCATCAGCCCGCGTTCCTCCATCCGCTTGGTGATGAGCATGCCGAGCGACTGGTTCGCGTTCCAGCCGATGAACGTGTAGTAGACGGTATACTCGCGCTTCGCATGCGGGAAGCTTTCCACCAGCAGCGTCTCCGGCCCAGGCATCTCGCTGCGCCAGTCCTGCACCTCCAGCCATTCACGCACGTCATCGGGGAAGCGCGCCCAGCCGGCGCGGTCGACCAGCATGGCGCGAACGCGGTCCGCCAGATGCGTGGTCAGCGGCAGGCGCAGGCCACCATAGGACGGGATCATGGCGGCCTTCGTGCTGGCGCGCACGAACAGCTCCATATCCTGCACCTGCACCACCTCCACATTGACGCCGGCGAACTGGAACGTGTCGCCAGGGCGCAGGGCGGCGGCGAAGCGTTCCTCCACCCGGCCGAGCGAGCGACCCGGCCGGTTAGGTCCGCCAAACCGGACCTCCAGCATTTCCGAATCGACGATGATGCCGGCATTCAGGCGATGGCGGGCGGCCTGTTCCGGATGGCTGAGGCGCCATGTCCCGTCCGCCTCCTGCACGATGCGCCGGAACTTGTCATAGGCGCGAAGAGCATAGCCGCCGGTGGCGACATATTGCAGCACGCGGTCCCACGCCTCCTCATCCAGCCAGGCATAGGACAGGGTGGAGCGGACCTCCGCCAGCAGGGCGGCGCCGTCGAACGGGGCGGCGCAGGCGCAGGCCATCACGTGCTGCGCCAGCACGTCGAGCGAGCCGGGGCGGAACTCCTCCCCGTCGCGCCGCCCCTCGTCCACCGCCTCCTTGGCGGCGGTCGCCTCCAGGAACTCGAACCGGTTGCCGGGCACCAGCAGCGCGCGGCTGGGGATGTCCAGCCGGTGATTGGCGCGGCCGATCCGCTGTAGCAGGCGGCTCGATCCCTTGGGCGCGCCCATCTGCACCACGCAGTCGATGTCGCCCCAATCGATCCCCAGATCCAGGCTGGCGGTGGCGACGAGCGCGCGCAGCTCGCCCCGCGCCATCGCGCCTTCCACCTTGCGGCGCGCCTCCTTGCTGAGCGATCCATGGTGGATGCCGATGGGCAGCGTGTCCTCGTTCGCATCCCACAGGTGCTTGAAGACGTATTCCGCCAGGAAGCGGGTATTGGCGAAGATCAGCGTAATGCGGTTGGCGCGGATACGTTCATAGAGCTGCGGAATCGCCCAGATCGCCGCATGGCCGCCCCACGGCACGCGCGCATCCTGCGGCAGCAGAATCTCCACCTCCGCCGGGGCGCCTGGTTCGCCGTGGACCAGCCGCACCCGGTCGATCTCCCCCCACGGCGCCAGCCAGGCCCGGAACGCCTCCGGATTGGCGAGCGTGGCGGACAGCGCGGCACGTTGCAGCCCAGGTGCGATCGCCTGCAACCGCGCGAGGCTGAGCGCCAGCAGGTCGCCGCGCTTGTCGGTGGCGAAGGCGTGAACCTCGTCGATGACGATCCGCTGCAGTCCGGCGAACAGCGTCAGGCTGTCGGGATAGGACAGCAGCAGGGACAGGCTTTCGGGCGTGGTCAGCAGCACGTTCGGCGGCTTGCTGCGTTGCCGCTTCTTGCGGTCGGACGGGGTGTCACCGCTGCGGGTCTCCACCGTCAGCGGCAGGCCCATCTCCGCCACCGGGGTCATCAGGTTACGCTGAACATCATGCGCCAGCGCCTTCAATGGCGAGACGTAGAGCGTGTGCAGTCCCTCCG
This sequence comes from Croceibacterium sp. TMG7-5b_MA50, assembly GCF_039830145.1. Taxonomy (NCBI): domain Bacteria; kingdom Pseudomonadati; phylum Pseudomonadota; class Alphaproteobacteria; order Sphingomonadales; family Erythrobacteraceae; genus Croceibacterium; species Croceibacterium sp. TMG7-5b_MA50. The sequence goes on from NZ_CP156082.1 coordinate 2,259,909, forward strand.
GCAGCGTTCCCCCGCTGGGGCAGAAGGCGGCCAGCGTGGGCAGGAACCCTGCCAGCGTCTTGCCCGCGCCGGTATCCGCCACCAGCAGCGCGTGGTCGCCGGCGAGCGCCGCCTCGAACATCTCCTGCTGGTGCCGTCGCACGCGCCAATCCCGACCGGCGAACCAGGTGGCGATTTCCAGCGGCAGCGTGGGGGTGTCCATCCCGTCGATATGGCGATGCGCGCCCTACCGGCCAAGCTGTGCGGCGAGTTGCCGAGCGCATGCGCCGAGACGTGGCACCAGCACGGCTTGCCAATGGTTAAGGTGCCGTATCCCGGCTGCACGCTGGTGTTGCCGGGCGGGGTTGGCCAGCGCGACGCTGCCACGGCCGTCCTCGACAGAACAGGCAGCGAGGAAATGGAGAGAAGCCATGAACCGCAATTATGACCGCCGCGACCGCGAGCATCGTTACGACAACCGCCAGAACGAACAGTTCAGCGATCGTGATTATGGCAGCGGCGACAGCGATCGCCAGTTCAGCCAATTCGGCCAGATGGGTGAAGGTCGTGGCTGGAACCATGATGACGATGACGATTACGGCAGCAGCCGTGGCCGTTATGGGCGTGGCGGTGGCAGCCGCAGCTATGGCGGTGGCCAGGGCTACGGACAGTCGCGCGGTTACGACACGGCGCAGGACGGACGTTCGCGTGGCGGTTACGGCGCGGCGCAGCCCACCAACCGCGAAGGCGGGTTCGGCAGCTTCAACAGCAATTATTACGGTGGCGCCGATTTTGCCGGCCCGCGGCAGAACCGGGCGCCGGGCACCGATTACGACAGCTATGGTCCGTATGGAGCGAGCCAAGGCGTCGGCAGCTTCGGTGCGGCACCCTCCCGCGGCGGCTACAGCGCCCGTGGCGATGACGACCGTGGCTTCTTCGACAAGGCCGGGGACGAGGTGGCCAGCTGGTTCGGCGACCGCGACGCAGCCCGCCGCCGCGATCAGGATCACCGCGGTTCCGGGCCGGCGAACTACACCCGGTCCGACCAGCGTATCCTGGAAGATGTGTGCGACACCATCACCCATGACCGGATGGTGGATGGGCGCCAGATCCAGGTGACGGTGCAGGATGGCGAGGTGACGCTGGACGGCACGGTGACCAGCCGCCAGCAGAAGCGCCGGGCCGAAGACCTGACCGATGACCTGTCCGGCGTGAAGCACGTGCAGAACAACCTGCGCGTGAAGGACAGCGACGATAGCAGCAGCCGCTCCTTCACCCGCGACAGCACCGGCAGCACGCTGGCCTGACGCTTTCTTAACCGGAACGCATAAAGGGCTCGCCGTAAGGCGGGCCCTTTTCGCTGCGTATCGTGGCGAACGGTGCACCGCACAATGACCTTGTGCTAGGGAAGTCAGATGGCTGGTTCCGGTAATATAGCGGCCGATCCCCGGGCGGCGGAGCGATCAGAGGCGCTGGCTGCGCTCGGTCTGCTGGACACCCAGGCGGAACGGGATTTCGACACGATCACCCAGCTCGCCGCGGAACTGCTCGGCTGTCCGATCGCGTTGATGTCGCTGATCGATACGCAACGGCAATGGTTCAAGTCGCGCTACGGTCTGCAGATCTCTGAAACGCCGCTGGAACAATCTTTCTGCCGCGTGCCGGTGCGCATGGATCGGCCGCTGGTCGTCGCAGACGCGCTGGCCGATCCGCAGTTCCGCGACAATCCGCTGGTACGGGGCGATCCCAACATCCGCTTCTATGCCGGCGTGCCGCTGCGCGTCGCCACCCGGCCGGAGGGCGCACCCGTGCCGATCGGCACGCTCTGCGCGATCGACAATCAGGCGCGGGAACCCAGCCCGCAGGATCTTCAGGTGCTGGAAACACTGGCGCGGGTGCTGGAAACCCTGCTCGCCGCCCGCGTGTCAGAGGCGCGGGCGCGGTACGTGGCCGAACAATACCGGCTGGCCCTGACGGAACAGGACCGGCTGCACCGCCAATTGCAGCAGGCCGAGCGCATGGCCCAGATCGGGTCGTGGCGCTACAACCTGGTCGATGGCAGCGTCGAATGGTCGCCGCAGCTTTACGCCATCTACGAACTACCCGTGGGCAAACCGATGAAGGCGGACGAGGCGTACAGCTTCTTCCCGCCGGATGACCGTGACCGACTGCAGGGCGCCCTGGAAGAAACGGTCAGGACCGGTCGCGGCTTCGATGTGGAAGTCACCATGGTCACCGCCATGCTGGAGGAGCGGCGGGTCCGGTCCTTGGGCGAGGTCGAGACCAAGGACGGCGAGGCCGTGGCGGTGTTCGGCGTGTTCCAGGACATCACCGACCGGCACGAGTTGGAGGCCACCCTGCGCCACGCGGCGGAGGTCGACGACCTGACCCATCTCGCCTCACGCAAGCGCTGCACCGCACAGTTGGACGAGACGATCGCCCGATCGGTGGAGGAAGGCACCCCGATGGCGCTGGTGCTGGTCGATCTCGACCACTTCAAGGCGGTGAACGACCGGTGCGGGCACGCGGCGGGTGACGACGTGCTGCGCCGCGCGGGTGCCGCGCTGCGGGCTTCGTGGCTCGCCGGTTCCTTCGCCGGGCGGCTTGGCGGGGATGAGTTCGTGCTGCTGTTGACGGAGCAGGATCTCCTGGCCGACCTGCCTGCCACGCTGGCGCGGCTGCTGGGCACGTTGCGGCAGGTGGTGCCCTGTCACGGTGCGCCTGACGGGCCGCTGCGGGTATCGGGCACGCTGGGCGCGGCCTGGCTGGCGCCTGACTGCGCCGACCGGGCGCAGCTGATGAGCCGGGCGGACGAGGCGCTGTACCGGGCCAAGGCACATGCCCGCGGCACCGGCGCGATCGCGGGGACGGACGGCATCGTCATGGCCGACGTGCTGCCCGCCTGACCCCACCGGTCGGGCACTGCCCCGGATGCCGGCCGTTGGTCGCGCAGAAACGGGCAGAAAAGGAGAGAACCCCCGATGAAGATCCCGCACAAGGCCCATGTCGCACTGGTCGATGGCAACCGCTTCCTGGTGCTGCGCAACACCGGCCAGATGTTCGAACCGTCCCTGGAAGTGGTGGCCCAGCCCGAACTGGAAGCGACGAATTTCAGCGCGGGCATCCGCCATCAGGACCCTGCCGGGCAGCGTACGGGTGCCACCGACCTCAACGAATTGGCGCACGGCGCCGCGGCGGCCGACTGGCTGAACCGCGAGGCCAAGGCGGGTGAGATCGACAGCGTCGTGATCGTCGCCGACCCCAAGACGCTGGGCGAGATGCGCCGGCATTACCACACTGAATTGAAGGACCGCATCTCCGGGGAACTGGCCAAGGCTTTGACCGGGGAGCCGATCCCCACGATCGAGAAGGTGCTCGCCGCCGCCTGATCCCGGTCTGTCGACCCTGCATGGTTCCCCGGTACACCGCATCCACGAACCTGACCGGCGCGCTCCGATTTGCTTCAATCGGCCGAATTGGTTAGGCTCCTGTCAATGGGGCAGCCTTTACAATGGGGAACCATGCAGATCGGGACCTTCGCACGCGGTGCCTTCGCCGCCTTCCTGGCGCTCACGAGCCTGGCCGGTGGGGCCGGTGCGGCACACGCACAGACCGCCAACGGCATCGCGCTGGAGGCACAGTTCGACACCGCTTTCGGGACGGAAGTTCGCGCGCCACGCGACTACACCGCCAGCTATGAAGGCGTACTGCAGCAGCAGCTCGCCCGGTTGGCGGATGGTTCGCGCGGGCGAATCGGCCTGTTCGCGATCGATCTCGCCACCGGGCAGGAGGTCGCTGTATTGGGCGATCAGCGTTTCCCGATGGCTTCCACCAGCAAGATTGCCATCGCCGCCACCTTCATGGAAGGGGTGGAGCGAGGGCGATGGAGCCTGTCGAGCGACTTTCCCCTGCTGCTGCCCGTCGCCAGCAAGCCGTTCTCCAGCCAGGTCGCCCCGGTCCGCGCGGGCGAGCACCTGTCGGCTCGCCAGTTGATCGAACTGATGATCACCCGATCGTCCAACACCGCAACAGACGCGCTGCTGCGCGCTGTGGGTGGGCCGGACGCGGTCAATGCATGGATGCGCCGGGCGGGAATCACCGAATTCAACCTGTCCCGCGACATCGCCACGCTGGTTCGCGATGATGGCGAGGTGAACCCCGCCACCAGCATCGACACCCGCGACAGCGCCACCCCGCGTGCCATGGTGCAACTGATCGCCGGGTTGCATCAGGGCAAGTGGCTGTCGAACAGCAGCCGGCAGGTGATTTTGGGCGCGATGGAACGCTGCCGCACCGGCACCCGCCGCATCCCGGCGCTGCTGCCCGCGGGCGTGACTGTGGCGCACAAGACCGGATCGCTGAACAACACGTCGAGCGACATCGGCATCATGACCGGCCCGGACGGACGGACCATCGCCGTCGCGATCTACGTCACCGGCCAAGGTACGCGCCCGGCGCGGGAAGCAAAGATCGCCAATCTCGCCCGCGCATTGTACGACGGCTATGCCCAGCAGGCGGTGGTCGCCAGCCGGCAGATGGTGAACGCGCAATACTGACGGGCAGACCCGCGCCACGCGATCCATCATCTGTGATCCGGTGGCGCTAGGCACAGCAGCGCAACGGATGTGGTGCGGGCGGCGGGACTCGAACCCGCACATCCAAGGGATAGGGGATTTTAAGTCCCCGGCGTCTACCATTCCGCCACGCCCGCGCCGCCAGGCGGCTTAGGCGAGCGGCAGCCAAGGCTCAATCGGTGTTCAGCCGCTCGCGCATTTCCTTGCCCGGCTTGAAGTAAGGCACGCGCTTCGCCGGCACAGCCACCGCATCGCCGGTGCGCGGATTGCGGCCGGTCCGGGCCTCCCGCGCGCGGGTGGTGAAGGTGCCGAAACCGCGCAGTTCCACCCGGCCGCCTTCGGCAAGACGCATGGCGATCTCGTCGAAGAAGATGTCGACGATCTGTTCGACCTCCTCGGCCTTCAGATCCGGATTGTCGGCCGCGAGCGACTCGACGAGTTCGGAGCGTATCATTGCACTTCCCCTTGGCCGGACGGGGCCCCACGCACCCACCGGCACCACGCGGACCGGCGGCCCCCGCCGCTTGTCCACACCGTTCCCGGTCGCTTATTGCCATATATCAACATGACAGGCAACGAATGCTGCCGAACAGTGCCAAACAGGCACACGGCCCTGTCTACACCCGCTCCAGCAGATCGTCGAGGGCGATACCGAGGCGTGCGATGCGGGCGCGGATCGCCGGCCATTCGGCCGCCAGGAACGCGGCCCGCTCCGCCGCCAGCAGCGCCTCCGCCGCGCCTTCGCGCACGAACATGCCGACGCCGCGCTGCACCCGGATCAGCCCATCGGCCTGGAACTGCTGGTACGCTTTGGCCACCGTCAGCGGATTGGCGCCCTGCTGTGCGGCAAACGCCCGGACGGACGGCAACATCGCCCCTTCCGCATATCGCCCGTCAATGATCGCGGCGGCGATCTCCTCCCGCAAGCGCAGGTAGACGGGGCGGTTGTCAACCATGGGTGCTGCAGTGCCATAATACAGCGTGTCAGGCAAGCGGCAGCCGGTTGCACCGGCAACGAAGGCTTGGAATGTCCAATGTTGTCGCTAGGGTGCCGGGTTTGAGGCTGCAACGGCAGCATGCACGAGGGAAGCAGACACAACTATGGCATCAGCCCCCACCCGCGCAGGTGACACAGGCGGCACGATCCTGGGCCACCCCAAAGGCCTGTTTATCCTGTTCTTCGCCGAAATGTGGGAGCGTTTCTCCTACTACGGCATGCGGGCGTTGCTGATCTTCTACCTGACGAAGCACTGGCTGTTTTCCGACGGGCGCGCCTCGCTGATCTACGGGGCCTACACCTCTCTGGTCTACATCACCCCCGTGCTGGGCGGCTGGCTGGCGGATCGGTACCTGGGCCAGCGCAAGGCGGTGGTGTTCGGCGCGGTGTTGCTGACATTTGGCCATTTCCTGATGGCCTTCGAAGGGAACGGCGGGCAGACCGACCCGGCGATCAACATCTTCTGGCTGGCGCTCAGCTTCATCATCATGGGGACGGGGTTCCTGAAGGGGAACATCTCCACCATCGTGGGCAAGCTGTACCCGCGAACCGACGTCCGGCGCGACGGCGCGTACACGATATTCTACATGGGCATCAATCTCGGCAGCTTCTTCGGCGTGCTGATCGCCGGCTACCTGGGTGAAACCTATGGCTGGGCTTACGGCTTCGGCGCGGCGGGCGTCGGCATGTTGCTGGGACTAGTGGTCTTCGTACTGGGCCGGCCGATGCTGATGGAGCGGGCAGAGGCGCCTGATCCGGCCGCGCTGCGCCGCCGGGTCGCGGGCGCGCCGCTGGAATGGCTGCTGTATGGCGCGGGCCTTGCCGGCGTGCTGCTGATGTGGGTGCTGGTGCAGGCGCAGGAGGTGGTCGGCACGCTGCTGCTGGTATCGGGCGCGGGCCTGCTGCTGTATATCGGCTGGATCGCGGTGACGAAGCTGCCGCGCGAAGATCGCGATCGCATTCTGGTGATCATCTTCCTGCTGCTGCTGCAACCGGTGTTCTGGGGCCTGTTCGAACAGGCGGGCGCCAGCGTCAGCCTGTTCACCGACCGGCATGTCGACCGTACTTTCCTGGGGCAGGTCATCCCCACCACCTGGTTCCAGTCGGTCAACGCCGCCTTCATCATCATGCTGGGCCCGATCTTCGCCGCGCTGTGGACGTTGCTGGGCCGGCGCGGGCTGGAACCGTCCACCCCCGCCAAGTTCGGCTTGGCCATCGTGCAGGTGGGGCTCGGCTTTCTGGTGCTGGTCTGGGGCACGCAGGCGGCGGGCGTCGATACGCCGACCAGCCTGTGGCTGGTCGTGCTGCTCTATTTCCTGCACACCACGGGCGAACTGTGCCTCAGCCCCGTGGGCCTGTCCGCGATGAACCGGCTGGCGCCCTGGCACATGGCGAGCCTGATCATGGGCGCCTGGTTCTTCGCCACTGCCGGGGGCAATTTCGTCGCCGGGCAGATCAGTGCGCTGGCAGGCGCCGAAAATGCCGAAAGCGGCGAAGGTGCCAAGCAGGTGTTCCTCGACGTGTGGACGACGACCGGTTGGGTTGCCGTGGGCATCGGTATCGCGGTGCTGGTGGTCAGCCCGCTGGTGAAGCGCCTGATGCACCTCGACTCGCTGCGCGACTTCGACCGCGATGGGACGGGCCACGATGCGTTGGGAGAGGACGAGCTGGCAGAGCCGGCGGCCGCCGGCTTCCACCCGGCGACCCGGCGGGATTGATCCGGCAGAACCGGGGCGTCAGGCGAGCTTGGCCAGCGCCTCGGCCGCGGAACGCTCCTGCGCTGCGGCGTAGAGCTTGAACGGATCGCGTACCGGCTGGCCAAGCGCCGCCTCGAACGCCGCTTGCGATCCGCCGGCGGCGTAGGTCTCGGGCGCGACCTCGCCCAGATTGGACCGGAAGATGCCAGCGGCGCTGACCGGCAGGAAATCCTCGTAGGTCAGCGGCGCGGGGGCGAGCAGCCGGTTGGCCAGCGCCTGCTCGATCGTATCCGCCCGCCCTGCCCGGCCGGTTGGCAGAAATTGCGCATAGGCGAGGCCGGCGGCGAACAACTCGCCAAAATCATCGGGGAAGCCGGCGAAGGCATCTGCCAGCGTTTCCCCATCCTGCGCCCGCTGTAGGCATCGATCGTACAGCGCCCGGCCCGCGGGGGTCAGCGCGGCGCCGCGCTGCTCGATCTCCCCGAACCGGGCAGTGTGCTGCGCGTCCGCGCCCTCCGCGCCCAGAGGCACGAACGATTCGGACAAAGCGTGGAAGCTGGTCTGCCGCAGCAGGACCGGTACCTCGCGGCGGGGCGGCCCTTCGATGCTGGCCTTCGCCGCCATGCCGCGCCGCTGCATCTCGGCCTGGGCGGCGTCGATATCCAGCGTGCGCGGGGTCAGGTGGTTGATATGAGGTCCGGGAAAGGCGACGATGTCCGCTACCAGACGGTGCTGCGCTAGCAATGCGTCGTAGGTCGCCGCATTTACCAGCGCACGGCCCTGCCAGCGGAACGTTTCCAGCGCCTCCGCGACAAACCGATCGGCCGCTCCGGCATGGAGGCCGCCCTCCTGCTCCGCCTCCTCGATCAGAGCCACGCACGCATCCGTCACGATCCGCCGATCAGCCAGGATCGCGGAGGCCTTGGCGCGCAGGTCAGGGTCGGCGATCAATTCCAGTCGCAGCAGGCTGGTGAAAACCCGGAACGGACTGGTGGCAAGGTCCGCCGCGTCCGTCGCGCGGAATGCGGTCGAATGGACGGGAATGCCGGCCGGCGCTAAGTCGTAATAGCCGACCGGGGCCATGCCCATGATTGCGAAAAGCCGCGCCAGCAGCCTGAGTTCCGCAGGCGTGCCGACGCGGATGGCGCCGTGCCGTTCCTCCCCCAGTCGCACCCCTTCCCCGCTGGCGGCCAGTTGCCGCGCCAATGCGGGCTGAGCCGACAGCACCGCAGCATTCACCGCGGCCACGATCTCCAGCAGGTCGCCATAGAGCGGGACCTCCGCCCGATACATGCGCGACATGGCGGCGGAAAAGGCGGCACGGATGGCGGCGGGGGCGACATGCTGGTCCATCGCCGACATCTACGATCACATGCGCACTTGCGCCACCGTCAGGTCAGCCACCGCCAGGATCACGATGCCGGCCAGCGCGACAAACATCTGCGGGCCGCGCAACCGCGCAAAGAAGCGCGGCGCAGTGCCACGGCGGGCAGCCGGCGGGTCATAGATCAGGACCGTCAGGTAGCCCGCGAACAGCAGCAGCCACGACAGGAACGCCGCGCCGGCGATCGCGAGCGTCGGCAGCGCCAGTGCTCCGAGCCCGCAGCTGAAGCGCACCAGCATGACGATCAACTGCCCCGGGCGCGGCCCGCCTTCCGTGAAGAAGCTGAGCCCGCGGGTGACACCTGCCAGGAACAGCAGGATCGCCGCCGCCCACAGCCGCCCCGCCTCCACCGCCCAGGGCAGCCCGGTCCAGCCGAGCAGGCCGATGGCCACGATGATCGCTGCCGGCCCATAGGCCAGCACCGTTTCCAGCGGCGGTGTATGGGCGGGCGTGTCCATGCGCGGGGACGGAGTTGTTATGTCCGGCATGATACGCCCAATGCGTGGATTAACATTCGTTTCCGTCCGGCAGGCATTCGTGAAATAAGACTGCCTTAACTGTTGGCAAACAAAGTGGCGCGACAAATCACGGAATCGAAGTGCTGCCCTTGCGACTGATCCTGTTCGTGCTGTTCGTGATGCTGGGCGCATGGGCGAACCCGGTAGCAGCGGAGATCGTGCCGCTGCGTGACAGGTTGTGCCATGCGCATGCACCCCGTTCGGCGGCGCAGGACCCCGCGGCTGTCGCGCGGCTGACCTATTCATGCGGGACGCGGCCGCATTCCGCGCCTGGCGAGTGGGTATGGCTGCGGCTGCGCGACCGGGCGGCGCTGGCCGACATGCCTGCCGGATGGCAATTGTTGAGCGACCAGGTGGTCTTCACCCACCATGCAGTGCTGGTGACCGGCACTGACGGGTCGGTGCAGCAGCGCCACTTCGTACCCGGTCAATTGACGCAGAATTGGGCACCGGGCGGACTGCAACGGATCACCGTCGCCCGGCCGGGTGCCAATGTCGGAGAAATCTACCTCGGCTATCAGGGCGTGCCCAGCATGGACACCCTGCACCGGGTGTCCGCCGCAGCGCCCAGCGACCTGTTGCTGCTGGGCGGGCGCTGGCTGGCGGTCATCGGGGTGTTCACCGGCGCCATCGTCACCGTGCTGGTGTTCGGCCTGCTGGTCCGTCCCGGCCCGCTGGTGCTGGCGCAGCGGTGGTATGTCGCCTGGTCGCTGACCACCCTGGTCTATGGCCTTGCCGCCACCAACGCGCTCGCATTGTTCTGGCCGTGGCTGGCCGGGCCGACAACCGCGCGAATGATCTACGCCCTGGTGGGCGGCACCACCGCGACCAACGCCATGGTCGTCGTGACAGTGCTCGAAAGCCGCAGCCTGCCGCGCTGGCTACGCCACGTGCTGGTCTGGACCGCGGCAGGATCCGCCATCACCGGCCTTGGCGCGACGCTTGACTGGCCAGCGCCGCTGACGCTGACCACAGCGGCATTGAACGCGCTGTCCGCCGCCAACTTCCTGGCCATGATCGTGGGCATCGTCATCGCCCTGTTCCGGCGCAGTCGGACGGTCTGGCTGTTGCTGATCAGTTACTTCCCGCTGCTGATCGTGGGATTGCTGTGGCTGATCCAGCCCGGTTCCCTGTCGGACCAGTCCGACTTCATCAGCATGTGCCGGTACCTGGCGCTGGCCGCCGAGTCCGTCGCGCTGGCGCTGCTGTTGGCGGACCGGGTCCGGCAATTGTGGGTGGAGCGCGACCATGCGGAACAGGGGCGCCTGCACCTGGCCGTGGAGAGCGAGGCGTTCCGCCGCGCGGCGATGACCGACCCCCTGACCGGGCTGGGCAACCGCGCCGCGTTCCAGGCGCAGATGCGCCGCCTGACCGAAGATGGCGGTGCGCCCTTCATGCTGCTGCTGGTCGATGTCGATCATCTGAAGGATATAAACGACCGGCTGGGCCATGATGCGGGCGACCGTCTGCTGCTGGCGGTCGGGCAGGGGCTGGAGGCAGTTGCCGGGCCGCAGGCGCATGTGGCCCGGATCGGCGGCGACGAGTTTTCCGTGCTGCTGCCGCATGATGCCCCAGCCACTGCCGGGATCGAAAGCGCGCTGGAGGCACTGCAAGGCACCAGCGTCACCCTGGACGGGCGCAGCTGGACCATGACCTTCAGCGTTGGGCTGGCCTGCTACCCCGAGGATGGCGAGGACACCCAGGTGCTGAAGCGGCACGCCGACCTGGCGCTGTACCAGGTGAAGCGCCATGGTCGGCGCGGTCTCTACCGCTATGACCCGGCGCTCCGCAAAGAGGGCGAACAGCGCCGGCAATATGCGCAGGAGGCGGCGGAGGGCCTGCCCCGCGGCGAGTTCCAGCTGTTCTTCCAACCGATCGTCCGCCTCGCCGATGGCGGCCTGCACGGGTTCGAGGCGCTGCTGCGCTGGCAGCATCCGGAGCACGGCCTGCTGACCCCGGCCAGCTTCGCCGACATGCTGGCCGACGGGCGCACCGGTCATGCGGTGCAGACCCGCGCAGTGGAGCTGGCGCTGGCAGCGTTGCGAGACCAGCCGGAGCTGCTGCCCCGCGCCGCCGTAAATCTCACCGCCGCGGAGCTGGACGGTGCCGCCGCCGCCACCCGCCTGCTGCAGCGCATGACCGCGCACGATGTCGCGCCCGGGCGCCTGTGCGTGGAGGTGACCGAGGATGTGGTGCTCGACCGCCGGCTCGACCGGACGGTGGAGGCGCTGACCGTGCTGCACCGCGCCGGAGTGCCGATCTCGCTGGACGATTTCGGCACCGGCTATGCCAGCCTAATCCACCTGAAGCACCTGCCGTTCGACACGCTGAAGGTCGACCGCTCCTTCACCGCCACCCTGCTGGACGATCATGGGGAGAGCGAGGCGATTATTCGCGCGATCATCGGTCTTGCCCAGGGCCTCGACAAGCAGGTGGTGGTGGAAGGGGTGGAGACCGATGCGCAGCGGCGCAAGCTGATGGCGATGGGCTGCCGGCTGGCGCAGGGGCACCTGTTCGGTCGCCCCGCCCCGGTGGGCGCGCTGCATCGGTCGGAAGCGCTACGCGCGGTTTAGCCCGGCCTCAGCCAGCGATGATGTGGGGTACGAATCGCGCACTGTCCCGCGTGATCCGTCCCGCATCCTCCCGGATACCCAGCCCAGCTGCGCGGTCGCCAACGATCCAGCTGCCCAGCACCGCGTGGTCACCACCGGCTGCGAACAGCGGCGCCAGCGCCTGCACCACCTGCGGACCGGCGCCATACTCACCATCGGTCCGCTCCACGATCGTACCGCCATGGCGGACCGTCACGTTGCTGCCCTCCCGACCGAACTGCGGCTTCACCACCGCGTTGGGCAGCGCATCGGTCCGCGGATCGTCGCCGAAGAAGGCGGGCAGCAGGTTGGGATGGTCGGGGTGCCGGTCCCATAGCAGGGGCAGCAGCCCCTTGTTGGACAGCAGCGCCTTCCACGGCGGCTCCACCCAGATGCCGGGGACGAGCTGGCGGGCGAAGGGCTCGCGCAGCATGTCCTCCCACGGATAAAGCTTGAAGCAGCGGCCGATCGTGCGGTCAGCCGCGTCGGTGAAGCGGCCCGCGGCGTCGATCCCGATCTGCCGGATGTCCAGCAGCGCCACGTCGTGCCCCGCCTGCGCCGCGCAATCCATCAGATAGGCGGCGGTGCCGTGATCCTCCGGATGGTCGGTCCAGCATGCGAAGTGGAACGGCGCGCCCGATGGCCAATGGGCAAAAGCTTCTACCAGGCATTCCTGCAGCAGGTTGAACTGGTCCGCATCCGCCGGCAGTGCGCCCGCCGCCTGCTGGTCCAACAGCCAATTGTGCTGGAAGAACGCCGCCTCGAAAATGCTGGTCGGTGTGTCGGCGTTGTATTCCAGCAGCTTCGCCGGGCCGCCGCCGTCATAGGCAAGATCGAACCGGCCATACAGGTGGAGGTCGCCCGCACGCCAGCTCGCACGCACCAAGTCCCACGCCGGCTCCGGAATGGCGAGCCGGCGCAGCGCCGCATCGTTCCCGATCAGGTCGCCCACCAGATTTATGCATAGTTCGTGGAGCTGTTCGCTCGGCTCCTCGATCCGATCCTCGATCTCCGCGAGGGAGAAGACGTATGCGGCATCGTCCGTCCAGTAGGGCGCGCCATACATGGTATGGAAGCCGAAGCCGACTGCGTGCGCCTGCTCGCGCCAGTCCGGCCGCGGGGGCACGGTGATGCGGTGCATGGCTCAGCCGCCGAAGCGGAAGCCTCCGCTGCGCCCGAACCCGCCACGCGCGACGGTCCGGCTGTTCACCGCCACCGGCCGCAGCCGGGTTCCGGCGCGGGTCAGGTCCATCGCCACCGTGCGCCCGGTGCGATCGCGGTAGAGCGGGCGGCCCTCATTTCCGCGCCGGCCCGGCGAGTAATTGCCAAACCGGTAATTGCGCTCGCAATCCTCGTCCCGCTCGCATTCCTCCCGGTAATTGCGCTGCATCGCGCTGGTGACGACGAAGCCGGCAAGCGCGGGCGCGAACAGCGCCGCCGGTGCCGCCGCGACCAGCCCAGCACCGTTGGGCAGCGCGGGACCGGGCGACAGCGGCAGGCACTGATTCGAGCCCCAATCCTCCTGACAGGCGTCGAGCGAGGTGAAGCGCGGGGCGGTACTCTCATGCTCCAGCACCGCACCGTTATAGCCCGCAGCACACAGGCCCTGCGGATAACCGGCGGCGTTGCATGCGCTGACCGACGTGAACGGCGCATCGGCGATCTCCGCCGGCTCCTCCCCCGCGCATTGCGTCAGCGTAAGACCGACCAGGCCCAAGCCACCCAGCGCCAATGGCAAGGCAACCCCGCTGCTGTATCGCTCCCCACGCAGACGCCGGCCGATCACCATGTCATGCACGCTGCGTTGAGCAGGCCGGTGACGAGGGCGATCCCGCCCGCCCACAGGCCGGCGCACAGCTCGCCATCAGTGATGCGGCTGGCGAGATGGGGCTGTGCCAGCGCGGCGACGCCGAACGCCAGCAACTGCACCGCCGCACCGATCAGCGCCCAGATAACGAAGTCCGCCAGCGACACCGCATGTGCCGCCGCCGACGCGAGGGGCAGGGAGAAGCCGATCAACGCCCCCAGAAAAGCGGTGGCGGCGGCGTAATTGCCGCCCGCGATCAGGCTGAATTCGTGCTGCGGCGTGACGCGGGAATACAGGATGGCGAACAGCACCAGCATTCCGGCGCCGCTGCCGAAATAGGCCAGAAACCCCGGCAAGCCCGCGACATAACCACCCACGCCCATGACCCCCCGGTTGCGTACCGCCCCTTGCTGCGCGAAGCCGGAGCGGGAGTAAAGCCTTCGCGGCGAGGCTCGACAGCCCTGGCATGGCTGCTAAACACCCGCGCATGGCGCCCCCTGCCCCGCCCAGCGAAGCCGCAGAGGTGCCCCGGCCCGACCTGTCGCCAGAAGCGCGGCGCAAGGCGGCGCTGCGCGGCGCGGGCCGATACCAGGCGGAGATGCGGCGGCACATGGGGCCGGGCAGCCGGGCCTGGGAACTGACCAAGCGGGTGCTCGTCGGCACCTACAATGACGGCTTCATCCATGCCGGCAACCTGGCCTACCTCGCCGTGCTGGCGATCTTCCCGTTCTTCATCACCGGCGCCGCGATCTTCAGCCTGATCGGGGACGAGGCGGATCAGCAGGCGACCATCAACGCCGTGCTCTATGCCCTGCCGCGCGATGTGGACGAGGTGATCGGGCCGGTGGCGCGCAGCGTGGTGGAGGGGCGCAGCGGGATCGTCCTGTGGCTGGGTGGCCTCGTCGGGTTGTGGACCGTCGGCAGCCTGGTGGAAACGATCCGCGATATCCTGCGCCGCGCATATGGCACACGGGCGATCCGCTCGTTCTGGCAGTACCGGCTGCTTTCCACCGGGATCATCATCGGCGCGGTCGTTCTGCTGCTGTTGTGCCTGATAGCGCAGGTGCTGATCGGCACGGTACAGGAGGTGATCGATGCGTTCCTGCCGCAGCTCAGCACGCTTCTGGGCCGGCTGGCATGGTCGCGCATTGTGCCGGCACTCGGCCTGTTCGGCTCGCTCTACCTGCTGTTCCTGACCCTGACGCCGCATGCCTATCGCGACCGGCGCTATCCCAAATGGCCGGGTGCCGCGCTGGTGACGGCATGGTGGGTGCTGGTATCGGCGTTCCTGCCCTCGCTGCTTCGGTCCGTCTTTCGCTACGATGCGACCTACGGCTCGCTGGCCGGTATCATGATCGCGCTTTTCTTTTTCTGGCTGGTGGGACTAGGGATGGTGATGGGTGCGGAGCTGAACGCGGCGCTGGCGGTCACGCCGGAAGAAGCCGCCGGCCCGGCAGACGATTGAACGGATTTGAGGATAATGAATCGATGACGGCGCTGATGCAGGGCAAGCGCGGCCTGATCATGGGGCTGGCGAACGACAAGTCGCTGGCCTGGGGCATTGCCCGCAAGCTGGCGGAGGCTGGGGCCGACCTTGCCTTCTCCTACCAGGGGGAAGCCCTGGCGAAGCGGGTGCGCCCGCTGGCGGAGCAGTTGGGCAGCGACTTCCTGTTTGAATGCGACGTCGCCAACATGGACGCGCTCGACGCCGGTTTCGCCACGTTGCAGGAGAGGTGGGACACGCTGGACTTCGTGGTCCACGCGATCGGCTTTTCCGACAAGAACGAATTGCGCGGCAAGTATCTCGACACCAGCCTCGAGAACTTCCTGATGACCATGAACATCTCCGCCTACTCGCTGGTCGCCGTGGCCAAACGCGCGGCGGCGATGATGCCGGCCAAGGCGGAGGACGGCAGCGGTGGCGGCTCGATCCTGACGCTGAGCTATTACGGCGCGGAGAAGGTCATCCCCCATTACAACGTGATGGGCGTGGCCAAGGCGGCGCTGGAAACCAGCGTGCGCTACCTCGCGAACGATCTGGGGCCGGATAACATCCGGGTGAACGCGATCAGCGCCGGCCCGATCAAGACCCTGGCCGCTAGCGGCATCGGCGACTTCCGCTACATCCTGAAGTGGAACGAGCTGAACAGCCCGCTGCGCCGCAACGTCACGATCGACGATGTGGGTGGCGCCGGCCTGTACCTGCTGTCCGACCTCGCCAGCGGGGTCACCGGCGAGGTTCATCATGTCGATGCCGGCTATCACCTGGTCGGCATGAAGCAGGAAGACGCACCGGACATCTCGCTGGTGTGAGCTGAGGAGCAAGGGCGATGGCGTTTGACGGTGGCTGCCGCTGCGGGGCGATCCGCTATTCCAGCACGGCGGACGAACCGCTGCACCACGCGGTGTGCCATTGCACCGATTGCCGGGCCAGCAGCGGCGCGCCGTTGATGGCGTGGCTGGCGGTGCCGGCCGACAGCTTCTCCGTCACGGCCGGCCAGCCGGCGACCTTCGCCGGCCCGACCGGCTCGCAACGCTTCTTCTGCGCAAGCTGCGGAACCGGGCTGTATTTCGTCAACGAGGACATGCTGCTCGGAATCGTCGACATCCAATCCGCCACGCTGGACGATGCCGGCGCCCTGCCCCCCGGCGCACAAATTCAGTGTGCCGAGCGGCTGGACTGGGTGCCCGCGCTGGAGACCCTGCCCGCGTTCGATCGCTACCCGGGCTAGCCCGCCGACCGCAGCGCGGCCATGAGGTCGGTGATCCGGGCGGCGCTGCGGCCATCACCGAAAGGATTGTGCGCGCGGGCCATGGCCGTGTGAGCGGCGGGATCGTCCAGCAGGCGGGTTGCCTCCACCAGGATACGCGCCGGATCGGTCCCGACGAGGCGCGCCGTGCCGGCCGCCACGCCTTCCGGCCGCTCCGTCTTCTCCCGCAGGACCAGCACCGGGGTGCCGAGCGCCGGCGCTTCCTCCTGCACGCCGCCGCTGTCGGTCAGCACCAGATGCGCGATGTCGAGCAGGTGGACGAAGGCGGGATAGTCGAGTGGTTCCAGCAGCGCCACGTTGGGGAACGGACCCAGCCGCTCCTGCATCGTGGCGCGCGCCAGCGGGTTGCTGTGCAACGGGGCGACCAGCGCCACGTCGGGTCGTGCCGCCAACCCGGCCAGAGCGGCGGCGATGTTCTCCATCCCTGCGCCCCAGTTCTCCCGCCGATGGCAGGTCACCGCCACGATGCAGCGCCCGGCGAAACGGGCCGGCAGATCCGCCACCGATCCTGCCAGGGCCGGCTGCCCCTGCAACCGCGCGCGCACCCAGTGCAGGGCATCGACGACCGTGTTGCCGGTGACATGGATCGTCGCAGCCGCGACATTCTCCGCCCGGAGAGCCGCCGCGGCATCCAGGGTCGGCGCACAATGCAGCGACGCCAGCGTGGCGACGATCTTGCGGTTCACCTCCTCCGGCCACGGCTGATGGATGTCGCCACTGCGAAGCCCGGCCTCCACATGCACCACGGGCATGCGCCGATGATAGGCGGCGAGCGCGCCGGCCATCGCTGTGGCGGTGTCGCCCTGCACCACCACCAGGTCGGGATGTTCCGCATCCATCACTGAGCCGATCCCGGTCAGCAGCCGGGCGACCAGCTGGTCGAGCGACTGTCCCGGATGCAGCACCGCAAGGTCATGATCGGGCACAATGCCGGCCAGCGTCAGCACCGCATCCAGCATCGCCCCATGTTGCCCGGTGGCACATACGCGACTGGTGAAGCGGCTGTCCGCGGCCAGCGCGTGCACCAGGGGGAACAGCTTGATCGCTTCGGGCCGGGTGCCGAAGATGGTCAGGACACGGGTCGTCATGCCCGCATCCGTGGCAGAGCCGGCCGGTACTGGCGAGCCCGCTCAGTTCGGGATCGCGCTGCCGTCCACCGGCTGTGCGCCGGCATCGTCGTCATCCTCGAACGGGACATCGGCGGACGGGGTGGCCGGAGGCTGGCGGGTGGGATCGGTGGAGGCGGCAGGCGGCGCGCTGGGGTCCACGGCGGCAGGGGGCGTGCCCTCCTGCGCGGCGCGCTGGCGCGCCTCGTACAGCCGCTCCTGCTCCTCCACCCGCGCCTGCGTGGCGGCGGCTTCCGCATCGATGGTTGCCAGCCGCTCAGCCCGCTCCTGCTCGATCAATTGGCTGAAGCGCACGTCGCTGCCGGCGCGCCGTTCGGCATAAGCAGCCTCGATCAACTGCGGCGTGCAGCCCAGTTCTGACCCGGTGCCCACGGTTGAGCAGGACAGCGGCCCGAAATTGCCTACCGCCTCATACGCGCGCACGCGGCTGGTCCAGGCCTCGTTTGCCGGATCCTGGCTCTGACGCAGACGCTCAGGGATTCGGAAGCGTTCGGCCTCGTCCAGCCGGGCGCAGACCGTGATCTCGTTGCCTTCGGAGGTGGGGCATTCGTCGTCACCATAGATGATGACGGTGTTGACCCGGTCGCCCGCCTGATCCTGCGCCGCTGCGGGCAGCGGCAGCGCCAGGGTGCCGCCGGCAATGGCGGTGGCGAACAGGGCAGCGGCGATGCGGGTCATGCTTCTGGTCTTTCCTCAGGCCCGCCGATCCGGGCAGGCGATGATAGGCTGTTGCGGAATGAACCGGGCTTGAAGGGGTGCGGTTCCCCGCCGGTGCCTAGACCCGTTCGGACAGGCGGATCGCCGCACGGCAACCCAGGCGGATCGCGGCGGACAGCAGCGGATAGGCAGGCGCCCGCTCCGCCCCGGCGGCAAGTGCGGCATCGCGGTGCTCGCGCTCGTCTTCACGAAAGCGCTCGATCATGTCCGCCAGCTCCGGATCGGCATCGCTGGTAGCATGGCTCTCGGCCAGCCGATCGAGCTGCGCGGAGTAATGACGGTCGATCTCCTCCTCCACTGCAGCGGTACAGGCCATCGCCGCCTCCGGACCCATCAGGGCCGTGACAGCGCCCAGTGCATAGCCGGCGGCGGACCAGAACGGCTGCAACGCGGTCGGGCGCACACCGCGACGGGCCAGCAGGGCGTCGAACTCGGCACGGTGCTGCGCCTCCTGCTCCGCCATGCCCCGGATCTCGGCCGAGAGCGGTGAATGTTCGCCCATCACGGCCAGTTGCCCGGCATAGATACGCGTGGCGCCGAACTCGCCCGCCTGGTCGACGCGGATCATCCGCTGGCGTTCCGCTTCTGTTGGCGTGTTGGTCATGCGCGCTTCTCCAGACCCAGCAGGCGGAACACCGCCAAGCCCGCCAACAGCGAAAGCAGTGCGTTCCAACCTGCCAGCGAAACGCCGGCAAGGGTCCACGGTGCCACGTCGCAGCGGACGAGCGGTGCGTCCATGATCGCCGCCAGCGGATCGCCTCCGCCGCCCAGGCCCGCCGGCTGCGCGCAGGTGGTGATGCCCGGCCACCAGCCATATTCCACGCCCGCGTGGAAGCCGCCGATCATGCCCGACACGCAGATCGCCAGCGCCGCCAGCGCCAGCAAGGCCGGCCGCGTCCGCGCCAGCGGCAGAGCCAGCAGCGCAAAGGCCAGCGCGGCGAAATGGGCGTATCGCTGCCACCAGCACATCTCGCACGGGGGCAGGCCAAAGGCGTATTGTGACAGGTATGCGCCCGCCAGCAGCACGGCGGGTACGGCCAGCGCCAGGCGTTGCGCCAGCCGCAGATCGCTGGTCATCAGGCTTAGCGCCGCGCGGTCATGACCGCACCGCCGGTGCGGCGCAGCGTCTTCAGCGCGTAATCGAGCTGGAAGTCCTCCACCCCTTGCGCCTTCAATTCCTCAGCCGTGGCGGTGAAGCGGGGATCGGCCTGACGGTCGCTTTCAAGCGACTCATCCTCCAGATCGACTTCGTTCACCAGATGGCGGCGCAGGTCGCTTTCGCGCATGGCATACTGGCTGCGGGTCGCGGCATCAGGGTCGGAGAGCTGCGGCACGCGAATATCGGGCTCGATCCCGCCTTCCTGCACCGATCGGCCGGACGGGGTGTAGTAGCGCGCGGTGGTCAGCTTCAGCGCGGCATCCTGCGCCAGCGGCAGCAGCGTCTGCACGCTGCCCTTCCCGAAGGAGCGTTCGCCCATGATCAGCGCGCGGTGCTGGTCCTGCAGTGCGCCGGCGACGATCTCGCTGGCGCTGGCGCTGCCGACATCGATCAGCACGATCATCGGCACGCCGCGGGCGGCATCACCGCGATAGACGGTTTCGGCCTGGTACTGGATGGTATCGGCGCGCGACCGGCCCCGCTGCGACACGATCTGCCCCTTGTCGAGGAACAGGTCGGACAGGGCGACCGCCTCGTCCAGCGAGCCGCCGGGATTGCGCCGCAGGTCGAGCACCAGGCCGGCGAGTTGCCCGCCCACCTGCCCGCGCAGGGCATTCAGCGCCCCATTCACGTCCGCGCCGACATCGCGGCTGAACTCGTTCACGCTGATGTAGCCGATGCGGCCCGCCTTCAGCTCGTGCGTGACCGGCTCCAGCTCGATCAGGCCGCGGGTCACGCTAACGTCGAACGGCGCGTCGCGGCCCGCGCGGAAGATCGACAGGCGGATGGCGCTGCCGGCGGGCCCGCGCATCTGCTGCACCGCCTCGTCCAGCTCCAATCCGTAGATCAGCTTGCCGTCGATATGGGTGATGTAATCGCCCGCCTTGATCCCGGCCGCTTCCGCCGGGCTGCCCTTGAACGGCGACACGACCTTCACCGCGCCATCGTCCATCTGCACGGAAATGCCGAGACCCTGGTAATTGCCGTCGATCATCGTTTCCAGGCGCTGCAGCGCGGACCCGTCGAGATAGGCGGAGTGCGGGTCCAGCGCGGCGAGCATGCCGTCGATCGCGCCGCGGATCAGGACATCGTCCGACACCGGCTCCACATAGCTCGCCTTGATCCGCTGGTACGTGGCGAACAGCTTGGCGAACTCAGGGCTGGCGCGCCCTTCGACCTGCGCCAGGCCGGCGGTGGTGGCAGGCACCAGCGCCACGGCGCACAGGAGGGCGGCGGCACGCAGCGGGCGGGCGAGACTCATGCGGACAGGCTTTCGGGTAAGCGACACGGATACCATTCTAAGCACGAAGCGTGCTGAACGCCAGATGAGGCGTGAAGGAGCGGCACCAGGCTGCCGATGGCGAGTTTTCCCGTTGCAACGCCATCAAGGAGCCATGCCATGTCAGATGGTCCCGAACGTACCGCACGCAAGCTCGGCGTGCTTGGCAAGTACAGCTATGCCTGGCTGACCCTCGCCTTCTTTCTGGTGTCACTGGTGCTGCATTGGTATTTCGGCTGGCAGGCCTTCCAGGACGAGGCGCGTCAGCACGGCACGACGCCTGAATTCTCGGAGTTCGTCACGCAGGCGAGCCGCGACACATTCGAGAATTGGCAGTCGGAATTTCTGCAACTGCTCTGGCAGGTGGTCGGCCTTGCCTACTTTCTCTATCTGGGTTCCCCCAGCTCCAAGGAGAATGACGACCGGCTGGAGGCGAAGATCGACGAACTCCTGCGGATGCATGCGGGCGACCAGCAAGGGCAGCGGATCATCGATCAGCTGGACCAATATTATCTGCGCGACACCGGCCACCCGTCTCGCTTCAACCACCTGCGGCAGGATCAACCGGATCGGTGATAGGGATGCCCCGCCACGATGGTCGTCGCGCGGTACAGCTGTTCCAGCAGCATGGCGCGGGCCAGCAGGTGGGGCCACGTCGCGGCGCCGAAGGCCAGCAACAGATCGGCCCCGGCGCGGCCATCATCCCCGTGCCCGTCCGCTGCGCCCAGTTCGAACCGGCATTCGCGCACACCGCCGTCGCGCCAGGCGGCGAGCTGCGCCGCCAGCGCCTCGCTGGTCATTTGCCTGCCCCGCTCGTCCAACAGCACGCGGCGAAGCGGCGTCGTCGGGTCCGCCACGCGGCCTCCGCGTTCGGGCAGCTCCGTCAGCTTCAGCGGCCAGGCGATCCGCTGGGCGTAACGGTCAACCAGCTCCGCTTCCGGCGAGCGGCCGATCTTGCCGCGGGCAATGACGTGGAGCAGCATTGGGAAGCAGGCGGGTCAGGCCGTCAGGCGTGGCCCGCCATGGATGTGGCGGAGCCTTCGTCGCCGAAGCCCCACATGCGTTCCAGATTGTAGAAGGAACGGACTTCGGGGCGGAACAGGTGGACCACCACGTCGCCCGCGTCGATCAGCACCCAGTCCGCGGCGGGCAGGCCTTCGATCCGGGCATTGCCGTGGCCTTCCTTCTTCAACCGCTCCGCTATCTTGCCGGCCATGGCGGCGACCTGCCGGGTCGAGCGGCCCGATGCGATCACCATGTGGTCGGCGATGGAGGACTTGCCGGCGAGCGGGATGGAAACGACGTCCTGCGCCTGATCCTCGTCCAGCTGGTGCAGGACCAGCGCGTGGATGGAGCCGGGCTCCGCATCGATGGCGGCGGCAGGTGCGATTGGGGTAGGTTCGGACATGGTGGAAAGCGTTGCGTGCAAGGTCGTGGTCACGGCCGGGGCCGGCACTTGGTGAACCTGTGTCATCGCAGCGATGGATGCTCCTGTGCGGGTGGGTGGGCGATCGCCCGCGAACGGCACCGTCCCGGGATCACCGGGCATGCACCGCTGTCTGGGCGGGATCGTGAATGGCGTGATGCGTCAATTGATCGCGAAGACCGGCGGCGGATGGCAACCGGGTGTGACGCGCGACCCAGTCCGGATCCGACAGGCGGACCATCGTGGCCGATCGCGGATCGGGATCGAAACGCAACTCTATCAGCGCAGGTGCGCTCCATTCACGCCGGCGGGGCGATGTGGCATCGCGAAGGCTGGCGGCGGGCAGCCGGTAGTGCCTGAGCCAGGCCATCGCGGGGCTCGCGAGGGCAGCCGCATCATAGCCGGGGCGCGCAATCACCGCAATCGGCATCTGCCGGGCGATCCGCCGCCAGCCGCGCCAGCGGTGGAACTGCGCCAGATTGTCCGCGCCCATCAGCCAGACGAAGCGACGCTTCGGATATCGTCGCAGCAGAGCGGCCAGCGTGTTTACGGTGTAAACCTCGCCCAGCTCCCGCTCGATCGCGGTGACGATGATCGGCGCGCGGCGCGCCTGTGCGCGGGCGGAGCGATAGCGCGCGGGCAGCGGCGCCATGCCAGCGCGGGGTTTAAGCGGATTGCCGGGCGAGACCAGCCACCACGCCTCGTCCAGGTCCAGGGCGGCCATCGCAAACTGCGTGATCCGCCGGTGCCCGCCATGGGCCGGGTTGAAGCTGCCGCCCAGCAGCCCGGTAACGGGGCCCCGTCGGTTCATGGCTGCCGGTTCATGGCTGCCGCTGCATCGGGGGCGTTCAGGCCCGCGCCTGGCCCGTCCCGCGCACCTGCCACTTGTAGGTTGTCAGCCCTTCCAGCGCGACGGGACCGCGCGCATGCAGCCGGCCGGTGGCAATGCCGATCTCCGCCCCGAGCCCGAACTCCCCGCCATCGGCGAACTGGGTGGAGGCGTTGACCATCACGATCGCACTGTCGACGCGGGCCAGGAACTCCTCCGCCACGGCCTCGTCGGCGGTGACGATCGCGTCGGTATGGCCGCTGGAATGGCGGGCGATATGCGCCAATGCCTGCTCCAGCCCGTCGACGATCGCCACGGACAGCACCGAATCGAGATATTCGGTGTCCCAGTCATTGGCGCTCGCCGGCACGACGCGCGGGTCGATCGCCTGCGCACGGGCATCGCCGCGCAGGGTACAGCCGCCATCGATCAGGCCCGCCAGCACACCGCCGGCATCGGGAAAAGCGGCATCGATCAGCAGCGTCTCCGTCGCGCCGCAGACGCCGGTGCGGCGCATCTTCCCGTTCAATGCCAACGCCCGCGCCATTTCCGGATCGGCGGCCTGATGGATATAGGTGTGGTTGATGCCGTCCAGATGCGCCAGCACGGGCACCCGCGCCTCCGCCTGCACGCGCGCGACCAGCCCCTTGCCGCCACGCGGGATGATCATGTCGACCAGGCCGGCGGCGCGCAGCATGGCTCCGACGGCGGCGCGGTCCTGCGTCGGCAGCAATTGCACCGCTGCGGCCGGCACGCCTTCAGCCTCCAGCCCCGCGACCAAGGCGCGGTGGATCGCGCGGTTGGTGTTCACCGCCTCGCTCCCCCCGCGCAGCAGTGCGGCATTGCCGCTCATCACGCAGAGCGCCGCGGCATCGGCGGTGACGTTGGGGCGCGATTCGTAGATGATGCCGATCAGGCCGATGGGGATGCGCACGCGCGACAGCGCCATCCCGGCCGTCGCCTCGCTGCGATGAATGACTTCCCCGACCGGATCGGGCAGACCGGCAACCGCTTCCACCGCAGCGGCGATGCCTTCAAGCCGCGCCTCGTCCAGGCGCAGCCGGTCCAGCATGGCGCCGCTGGTGCCGTTCGCCTGCGCGGCGGCATGATCCTGCTGGTTCGCGGAGAGGATCGCTGGTGCCGCATCACGCAAGGCGGCGGCGGCGGCGCGCAGCGCGCGAGCTTTGGCGGCAGTCTCCATGCGGGCAAGCTGGCCTTGAGCGGCGCGACCTTCCCTGGCGAGCTGTTCCACCAGCTGTGCGGGATCGTGGGCGAGAGCTTCGGGCTGGGTAGACATGGGCGCCGCTCTATCAGTCGGTTCTCGGCATGTCAGGGCCGAATCCCCGCACGCTTCTGCCGCCGATGAGTTCCCGCCCAACGTAAAAATACCTGCAAAAAAGTTCTCCCGGCTAACGTTCCGCCGCGAACCCCTGTCGGCTCAGCCCCGTTTCGCGGGTCTGGCGGTCGACTCTGTTCCAATCCTGTGTGTAGCCGCTGATCGGGACGGGACCACAAATACGGATCGCACCTTGCACCACGCCACCATCAAGCCGGCGCGCAGCCGCCTGCATACGCTGTTCGCCCCGCGGGAGTTCTCCTGGCGCACTGACGGCGGTAAGCAGCGCAGCATCGCCTTGTCCACCCGCAAGCAGATGGTGCTGGCGGGAGTCTGCGGCGCGGTGGCGACGGCCTGGATCGCCTCCGTGGGTGCGCTGGCGATGGGCCGGGCGCAAACCGTGGAGCAGCAGGCGCTGGTCGCTGAACGGGAGGCGCTGGTGAGCGGCGAGGCCGCCACGGTGGCCCGCTGGCAGGCGGAGGTCGACCGGGTCGCCGCCGACTTGTCGCAGCGGCAGGAATTGCTTGAATCGGTCGCCGGCATGCTGCCCGCCGATGCCGTCGCGGATCAGGAAGCGGCCGCAGCCGCCGACCTGAGCGAGGCGAGCGGCCGGGCGCAGCGGATCGGCGCCGCCTTGCCGCAGGGCGCCGCGCTGCTGAAGCTGGAGCAGCGGCAACTGGCGCTGGCCGCCCGGCTGACCCGCTATGCCGAGACCCGCGCCGACCGGGCCGAGGGCGCGATCCGCGCGCTGGGTGTCGATCCGCGCACCGTGCGCGCCGGGCGCAACGACCAGCTCGCCATGGGTGGTCCGCTGGAGGCGTTCAGCAGCGGCGCCGATGGCGCTCTCTCCCCCCGGTTCGAGCGGCTGGGCGCCAGCCTGACCCGCATGGCGGAACTGGAACAGTCGATGGCACGCGTCCCGCAGGTGATGCCGGTGGCGGGTGCCCGCTTCTCCTCCTCCTTTGGCTATCGCCGCGATCCGTTCCACGGCACCGCTGCGCTCCACGCCGGGCTGGACTTTGCCGCGCCGATGGGCAGCCCCGTGCTGGCGGCGGCGGATGGCCGGGTGACCTTTGTGGGCACCAAGGGCGGCTATGGCCGCACGGTGGAGGTGACGCACGGCAACGGCATGATGACGCGTTACGGCCACCTGTCCGGTTGGAAGGCCAAGGTCGGCGATCGGGTGAAGGCGGGCGATCAGGTGGCGATGCTGGGCAGCACGGGCCGCTCCACCGGGCCGCACCTCCATTTCGAGGTGCGCGTGCACGGCCGCGCGGTGAACCCCCTGCCGTTCCTGCGCAATGCACCCGCGCTGCTGGCGGACGCGCGCGGGGAATAACCTTACCGGAACGGCGGCTCGTCAAAGGCGCGCAGCTTGCGGCTGTGCAGCCGACCGCCGACCTCGCGCAGTTGCGACACCGTCTCGATGCCGATGGCGATGTGTTCGCGAATCGCGCGTTCGTAGAAGCGGTTCGCCTGGTTGGGCAGCTTGATTTCCCCATGCAGCGGCTTGTCCGACACGCATAGCAGGGTGCCGTGGGGCACCCGGAAGCGCTGCCCCTGCGTGGCGATGGTGGCCGATTCCATGTCCACCGCGACCGCCCGCGACTGATTGAACCGCAGCGCATATTCGGTGTAGCGCAGTTCCCAGTTGCGGTCGTCCACCGTCACCACCGTGCCCGTGCGCAGCCGGTCACGCACACCCACGGCATCCTCCCCCGTCACGATCTCCGTCGCGCGGTGCAGCGCCTGCTGGACCTCCGCGATAGGGGGTACGGGGATTTCCGGCGCCAGGATGTCGTCCAGCAC
The DNA here is from genome assembly GCF_039830145.1 of Croceibacterium sp. TMG7-5b_MA50. Lineage (NCBI taxonomy): Bacteria > Pseudomonadati > Pseudomonadota > Alphaproteobacteria > Sphingomonadales > Erythrobacteraceae > Croceibacterium > Croceibacterium sp. TMG7-5b_MA50. The sequence continues at coordinate 2,285,909 of NZ_CP156082.1, forward strand.
ATGGTCGTCGCGCAGATAGGCGTGGGCCAGCACGTAATCGCCGATGATCTGGCTGGCGCGCAGGCCGCCGCAATGGCCGATCATCACCCACGCTTCCGGCCGCAGCACCGCCAGGTGGTCGGTCAGCGTCTTGGCGTTGGATGGGCCGACGCCGATATTGACCAGCGTGATCCCCTCCCCATCGGGTGCGATCAGGTGGTAGGCCGGCATCTGGTGCCGCCGCCAGGCATCCCCCGCCACCTCCCCCGCATGGGCATCACCCCGTTCGTGCCACGCGCCGCCCGCCGCGCTGAACGCGGTGTAGCGGCTGTCGCCCGACAGTTGCTCCCCCGCCCAGGCGGCGAACGCATCGACGTAGCGGTGGTAATTGGTGAACAGGACGTAGCGCTGGAAGTGCTCCGGCGGGGTGCCGGTATAATGCCGCAGCCGCGCCAGGCTGAAATCGGTGCGCAGCGCATCGAAATGCGCCAATGGCCGCCCCTCGCTACCGCCGCGCCACACCCCGTCGCTCACCTCGTCCCCGACCAGCGCGAGCTCGGTGGTGGGCAGGAACATGGCGAGCTCGGCGAAGCGGGTGTCGGCGAGGTCCAGCCCGTCGATGGCGTAGGGGAACGGGATTTCCGCCGATGATTGCCCGACCTCCACGCTGATCGCGTGGTCATGCGCCAGCGCCTTCAGCTGCTCCACCAGATAGCGGCGGAACAGGGCCGGGCGGGTGATGGAGATGCGATATTCGCCGGGCGTCACCAGCTTGCGATCGGCCCGCCGCCGGCCCAGCGGTGCGGGCGATCCGGCGACGGTCACGCGCAGCTCGGGATAGGTGAAGGCGCCGTTCACCCGCATCTCGGGCGCGGGCATGGTGCCGTCGCGCAGCCAGCCGGCCACCGCCCCCCGCAATGCGGCGAGGGCAGTGGCGTGACGCTGCTCCAGCTGGTCGACGATGGCGTCGGGGTCGATGTTGCTCATGGGTGCGGTGCTCATGCGAAAGCCAATCCCAATGTGGTCAGGCCAAGGCCGGTGGACATGGCGCGGCGCAGCCGCAGCCAGTCGGCCGGCAGCGTCGCGTCACGATTTAAAGCCCGGTCGATCAGCGGACTAGCCAGCAGGCAGAACCCGAGGACGGTCAACGACGGCGCCGGCCCGCTCCAGCCCGGCAGGCCGGGCAGTAGCGCGGCCCAGCCGATCAGACTGGGTACCACCGCTAGCAGGTAGATGCCCCAGTCGCGCCGCCCGGTCAGCAGGCCGAGCATCCACCACATGCCGCCCAGGAATGACAGGATGATCGCGGCATAGAAGCATCCCGCCGCCACCGCCGCCCAGCGCCACAGCGGCAGCACCAGGGTGACAAGCAGCAGCGCGGCCTGCGGCAGGATGCCGGCAAGGCCGAGCAGGACGGGCGGTCGGGGCAGCGCGGGGGTTATCACCACAGCGGACTGCACCATGACCGGCCGCCCCGGCAAGGGGGCATCGGCGCTTGCCTCCATCGCGCCAGTCGCCACATTGGCGGGATGGGCGAGCCGGCACGCACCGCGATGATCTTCGGCGCAGGCGGCGGCATCGGCGCGGCGCTGGTCCGGCGGCTGGCGGAAAGCGGCGGGTTCGCCGCCATCCATGCGGGCGCGCGCACAGCGCCAGCGCACCTGCCGGGAAGCGTGGTCCCGTTCCGCTTCGACCTGGAGGATGAGGGCTCGATCGCGGCGGCGGTGGCCGCGCTGGCCGGGCCGCCCGACCTGGTGTTCGTCGCCACCGGCGTGCTGCATGACACGGCCGCCAGCATCGCGCCTGAAAAGAGCTATCGTCAGGTGCGGGGCGACACTCTCGCCCATCTGTTCCAGGTCAATGCGATCGGTCCGGCGATCATCGCCCGCCACACCCTGCCGCTGCTGCCGCGCGACCGGCGGGCGGTGTTCGCGGTGCTGTCGGCCCGCGTCGGCTCGATCGCCGACAACCGGCTGGGCGGCTGGCACAGCTACCGCGCCAGCAAGGCTGCGCTGAACATGCTGGTGCGCAGCTTCGCCATCGAACAGGCGCGCACCCACCCCCAGGCGATCGTCGCCGCGCTGCACCCCGGCACGGTCGATACCGGCCTGTCCGCTCCGTTCCAGCGGGGTGTGCCGGCCGGCAAGCTGTTCTCCCCCGACCAATCCGCCGGCTACCTGCTGGACGTGTTGGACGGCCTCACGCCGGCCGACAGCGGCGGGCTGTTCGCGTGGGACGGCACCCGCATCGCCTATTGAAGCGTTAGCGGCGCATCATGCCCAAGATGCGCCGCAAGGGTGACCTGCCCACCAAGGATTGCCTCAGCTGCCATCGCCCCTTCGCGTGGCGCAAGAAGTGGGAACGCGACTGGGACGAGGTGAAGTACTGTTCCGACCGCTGCCGACGGGCAGGTCCTGCCGCACCCGCCGGCTGAACCTCAGCGGCCCGCCTTCGTCACCATGTCGAAGCTGGTATGCGGCGGCTGGTTGTAGGCGGTGTTCTGCCACGCCACGGCTGCTCGGTAGACCGGATCGTGCATCAGCGTGGTGAGGCGGATGTCGGTCGGGTATGGTGTCGCATAGATGCGCAGGGCACGGCTGTCGGCGGTGCGCACGATCAGCTCTTCCCGCCAGTCGCCCAGGATGTCGGCGGAAAGGCCGGGGTTCTTCTTGGTGCCGTTGTTGCTGGCGACGCCTTTGGGCTGCAGCAGCGTGGTCTCGCGACCGGACTGCCAGTCCCATTTGGTGATGACTTCCCCATCCAGCAGTTCGCGCAAAGGATCGCCGTCCCACCAGATGGCGAAGTTGGCAGCGCGCGGCTTCGCGTCGGCGATCACCTTGCCACGCGCATCGTACAGGCTGGGGCTGTTGCTGGACCACGCCTCCGCCCCCGGATGGCGCGGGTCGATATCGGCGGCGAGGCCGCGGCCGGTGTCGCTGTCCGCCGGCGTGCTCCACAGCACCTCTCCGGTCCGCGCATCCAGCATGGCGCTGCCACGATTGCCGGCCATTCGCATGTTCTCCAACACGCCGAACTTCTCCAGCCCCGGACGCCTGGGGTCGAGGTCGGATACATGCATCGCATCGCCGTGGCCCATGCCGCTGTTCCACAGCCCGGCGCCATTGTCGTCCAGCGCCATGGCGCCATAGACGATCTCGTCCCGGCCATCGGCATCGACGTCGGCGACCGCGAGCTGGTGGTTGCCCTGCCCGCCGTAGCTCTCGTTGCCGGGCACCGCCGAATCGAACAGCCAGCGCTTCGTCAGCGCGCCGTCGCGGAAGTCGTAGGCCGCCACCATGGTATGCGCGTAGTAGCCCCGCGCCATGATGATGGAGGGGCGGACGCCATCCAGCCAGGCGACCCCCGCCAGCATCCGGTCCGCCCGGTTGCCGTACATGTCGCCCCAGGTCGCCTGGGCCTGCTCGGGAGTGGGATTGTCGGTGTCCGGGTGGCGCCTGGGTTCGAACGGGACGGAGGCGAGCGCCCGGCCGGTCGCCCCTTCGAACACGGTCAGGTATTCGGGCCCGGACAAGATGCGTCCAGTGGTGCGCGCCACGCGGGTACCGTCGGCCAGCGTTTCCGATCCGGTGCGGTCGCTGCTCGCCACCGTGGCGTCGCCCGCGCGCCAGTCGGCATCGGCATCGCCCAGGATCTTGCCGGTACCATCGACCGTGCCGTCGGCGGTCTTCACCGCGATCTCCGACCGGCCGTCCCCGTCGAAATCGGCGACCATGAACTGCGTGTAGTGCGCACCCGACCGGACATTGCGGCCCAGGTCGATGCGCCACAGCTTCCGTCCGTCCAGCGTGTAGGCGTCCAGCAGCACCGGTCCGGTATAGCCGCTCTGCGAATTGTCCTTCGCGTTGGATGGATACCACTTCACGATCAGCTCGTATTGGCCGTCCCCATCCAGATCGCCGGCGCTGACGTCGTTGGCGCTCCAGTCATAGCCCTGCCCATCGGGCGTCGTGCCGGGGGCCGGCAGGTCGAGCGGGATGTCAGTATAGCCACCGGTCCAGACGCTGGCGGGCCGGCTCTGCATACCGGGCTGGCCGTTCTCCAGCACCGCGACGGTATAGGTCGCACCGGTGCCGCCCGTATTGTCCACGTAAGCGGTCGCCCCGGTCAGCGGATGCGGCGTGATACGCTGTCCATCACGAAAGACGGCGAAGGCCGTGCCCGCCGCGTCGGTGCCGAGCAGCCGCCAGCTGACCAGCGTACCGCCGCCTTGTGCCGGCACCGCGACAACGCCGCGGTCCAGCCGTTCCATCTGCCGACCGTTCAGCGTGACCGGGCCTGCCATTGATGCGGCGCTGCCCAGCGCGCTCTGCCCGGCGCACGCGGACAGGGCCAACGTGGCGGTGCAGGCGAGAAGGATAGTGGTACGGCGCATCGGCGGCTCTCCCTGGTGACGCCGCTCGCTGGCGGCAGTTCTTCAGGTGGTTGTCGTATAACTCACCGGCATTCGCAAGCACTATCCCAAGATATGAAGCGCCATCCCAATTGTCGCAAAGGGTATCAAGCGCAGAACTTCACAGGCGCCACACCGAGAGGTCGCGCACCTGCAGGTGGCTCCAGGTGGTGCGCAGCGCGAAGTGCCCCTTGGTGTACGGGTCAGGATCGTCCAGCTCGAACATGGGCACGCCATCGCGCAGCAGAGCGATATGGCGACCGTCAGCGATCAGCCGGATACGGTAGGGTCGGTTCGCCTCGATCAACGTGGCGGGCGCGGTCAGGTCGTGGCGGGGCAGCAGCGGCCGGTCGCCGTCCCGCCCGACATAGCGGCGGAACCGGCTGCTGGTGTTCCGGTTGCCGCCGATCCCGGCATAGTAGGTCCGCAGGCGATCATACCCGGCGAAGGCGCCGCTACGCTCCACCGACAGCACGTTGCCGTCCGCTGCGCGGGTGTCCGTCGCCATCCAGAAGGCGTTGATGTCGCTGACCTGATCGTTGGGTCCACCCGCCTCGATGGCCGTCACCGTGTAGTCGATCGCCACCGGTTCGCTGAGTTCAGGCCGGAACCAGACGGAGATGCCCGCCGGCGCATCGATGTCCAGCACCCCACCTGTGGCGGTGACGCGGGATGGTTGCTCCGCCTCTACCAGCCACTGCCCCAGGCCGGCGGTGAAATCGTCGCGATGGAGTGGCATCGCCCCTTGGCGCCGACCGGAGAGGCAACCCGCCAGCAGCGCGGCGCCAAGCCCGGCTACCGCCGCGCGCCGCCCGATTGGCCGTGACAATGCCGTTTTGTCGTGCATGGTGGAACGCATAGTCACGATGTGGAGGATTGCATGGGGCCTGTCGAGGTCGATCGCCGCCGGCTGCTGGCTAGTGCCGGCCTTGGCGCTGCGCTGCTGGGCGGCATGGCGGCGACGCCCGCCCTCGCCGCACCGGCACAGCGTTTCCCCTACCGCACGCTGCCGCTGTGGCCCGGCGCTGCGCCGGGAGCGGAGAATGTCACGGTCACGCAGCGCAGCGTGTTGCGCAGCGCGAATTCCGCGCCCGACGATCTGGCGTGGTACGGCATCACCCGCCCCACATTGACGCTGGTGCAGCCCGCCCGGCCGAACGGCACCGCGCTGCTGATGATCCCGGGCGGCGGATACGAACGGATCGCCGCCAGCCCCGATGGTGGAGGGATCGCGCATCATCTGGCGGGCATGGGCTTTCATGTCGGCATGCTGCTGTACCGCCTGCCCTATGATGGTTGGGCCGCCGGCCCGGACGCACCGTTGCAGGATGCCCAGCGCGCGCTCCGGATACTGCGGGCAGAGACGGGGGCGGGGCGCACCGGCACGATCGGCTTTTCCGCCGGTGGCCACCTGGCCGGTGCGCTGGCCACGCGGCACGGCGACCGGACCTACCCGGCGATCGACGCGATCGACGAAGGCAGCGCCCGACCGGACTTCGCCGCGCTGATGTTTGCGGTGGTGACGATGACCGACCCGCATGCCCATGGGCCCAGCCGCAAGAACCTGATCGGGGCCGAACCATCGGCCGACCTGATCCGCAGGCACTCCATCGAGCAGGACCTGCCCGATGATCTGCCGCCCATGTTCCTGTCCGCCGCGGTCGACGACCGGGTGGTGCCGGTGGAGAACACGCTGATACTGCACGCCGCCTTGAAGGCAAAGGGGGTGAACGCGCCCTGCCACATCTTCGATGTCGGCGGACACGGCTTCGGCTCGGTCGATGATCCGGGCGGCCCGGGCCATTTCTGGCCGCTGCTGCTGGCCGACTGGCTGGGGCGCCAGGCATGAGGCGACTGCTCCCCCTTGCCGCCGCGCTGGTAATCTCGGGCTGCGCCACCTTGCCGCCTGTGGACGGGCGCGTCGCCGTGCCGCTATACCGCGACCCGGTGCATGACGGCGCAGCCGACCCGTCGATCGTGCGCGATCCCGCGACCGGCGAATGGGTGATGTTCTACACCAACCGCCGCGCCGACCTGAAGAGCAGCGATCCCAAGGATGTGAGCTGGGTCCATGGCACCGCCATCGGCGTCGCCCGCTCCGCCGATGGTGCCGACTGGCGCTATACCGGCACGGCGGCGATCCCCGCGCAATGCACCGGCGCGACGCTGTGGGCGCCTGACGTGGCCCGATTCGGCGACAAATGGCACATGTGGCTGACCGTGGTGCCGGGCATCTTCCGCGACTGGAACGCGCCCCGCCGCATCGTCCACCTGACCAGCACCGACCTTGCCACCTGGACCTGCGGCGAGACGCTGGAGCTTGGGTCCGACCGGGTGATCGACGCCGATGTGGTCGAACTCGCACCCGGCAAGTACCGCCTGTTCTTCAATGACGAGCGGCAGGACAAGGCGATCCGCCAGGCCGACAGCACCGACCTCGTCAACTGGCAGCTCGGCCCGGTGCTGGTCGACACGCCGGGCGAAGGGCCGGTCGTGTTCGAATGGCAGGGCCGCTGGTGGATGATCTCCGACGCATGGCGCGGCCTGCTGGTCATGCGGTCGGACGACAATGGCGCGACGTGGCAGCGGCAGGACGGCTACCTGCTCGGCACGGCGGGCACCGCCATCACCGACCGGTCGCTGGGCCACCACCCGGATGTGGTTGTGGCGGGCGGCCGGGCATGGCTGTTCCACTTCGTGCAGCAGGATGGCGAGCCGGAGATGGCCGGCGACCCGCAATGGGGCCGCCGCAGCGTCATCCAGCTGGTCGAACTGGTGGAAGAGGACGGCCGCCTGACCGTCAGCCGTCAGCCGCCGCTGGTGGCCGATGTCGCGGCGGCCTTCGGGTCCTCAGCAATCGGGCAGAACGGCGCCGGTCGGCGATAGCGGCGCGGTACACGGGTGCGTGGGGTAGGCTTCGAGGTCCAGCTCCACCGCCTCCCGCTCCACAGCCACGATGTCGGCATCCTCGCGCATCTCGTACAGCTTGCCCAGCGCGCGGGTGAACGGGCGATGCAGCACCATCATCAGCCGTCCGTCGAAGGTGCGGAACAGCATGCCATGGCCGCTGTCGCGCGTGACGAGGGGGCCGAGCTGCTCCCATGGCCCCGTCACCTCGCCGCTGGCGGACCGCGCCAGCGCCTGGACGTAGCCGCGATCGCCGTAGCTTGACCACAGCATCATCAGCGCGCCGCCCGGCGTGCGCCAGAATTGCGGCCCGTCCGTGACCCACACCGTGTCGCCCGCAGCCTGCTTCTGCCCGCGCGCCCAGGCGGCCTCGTTGGCGCGGAACAGCAGGCGCGGCTCGCCCGCGGCCTGCAGCGCCGTGTCCAGCGGCAGCGCCTCGATCGTGCCTACGGTGGTCTGCATCCATTCGTGGGCATAGACGAACCAGGGCCGCCCCTGCCGGTCCACATGCAGCGTGCCGTCCAGCGTCATCAGGTCGCGCGACACGACCGGCTCGCCATCATTGGCCAGGGTGAAGGGCCCGTCCAGCCTGTCCGCCACCGCGATCAGCGTGCCGCGCCGGTGCGGCCGTCGGCTGCTGCCCGCCTCCGCCGGCAGGGTCGCACCCTCGTTATGGAAGGTGGTGAACAGGTACCACTTGCCCCGCCAGCGATGCACCTCCGGCGCCCAGGCGCCGCCATCGGCCCAGTTGCCGTCCGGCAAGGTGAACACGACGCGCGGCCGGCTCCAGTGCTTCAGGTCACGGCTGGTATAGGCCATGGTGCCCAGCCGCGTATCGCCGGTCATCGCCGCCTCGTTGCGGGTGAACAGATGATAGGTGCCCGTCGCCTCGTCCGGCACGATAAAGGGATCGTGCAACTGCATCTGCGGCAACAGCAGCGGATATTCGGCGGAGGGCGCTGCCGCGGCGCCCTGTGGCGGCACGGCAGGGGCGCAGGCCGTGGTGGCGAGGGCCAGTGCGAGCGCTGGCACAAGCCGGTGGATGATGCGCTGCATTGACCGTACTCCCTGGCATTTTGTCGGCCAGCGCTTTTCACATGCTGGCACTCATGTCTATCCTGCGGGACAAAGGAGAACGGGGATGAGGTTGACGACGATCATGGCCGCAGCGCTCGCGCTGGCGGTATCCGGCGGGGCCGCCGCGCAGGAGGCGCGCGCGCCGACCCTGTTCATCGCCAGCGATTCGACGGCGCAGCACTACAACGACGATCGCTACCCGCAGGCGGGCTGGGGTTCGTTCCTGGGCTGCGTGCTGACCGGCGCAACGGTGGACAACCGCGCGATCGGCGGGCGCAGCACACGCACCTTCGTGTCGGAAGGCCGCTGGAACGGGTTGCTGGCCGACCTGCGGCCTGGCGATGCCGTGCTGATCCAGTTCGGCCATAACGACGCCAGCGAGAACAAGCCCGAACGCTTCGCCGATGCCGCCACGACCTACCGCCAGTTCCTGATGAGCTTCATCGCAGACGTGCGCGCCGCCGGCGCGACACCCGTGCTGCTGACGCCCGTCGCGCGTCGCTCCTTCGACGAGAGCGGCAAGGCCAAGGCCGACTTCCCGACCTATTCAGCGGTGGTGCGGCAATTGGCGGAGGCACGCGGCGTGCCGCTGGTGGATCTGGAAACGTCATCGCGCGCGCTGCTCGACCAGACCGGCTATGACGCGGCGGCCGCGCTGTACCTGCATTATCCGGCGGGCGAGATCGCGCGCTGGCCGGAAGGGGTCAGCGACGACACCCATTTCAGCGAGATCGGCGCCCGGCGCATCGCCAACCTGGTGGCCGACGGGCTGACCGCCACCCCGTTGGCGCCTTATGTCGGCAGCGACCGCAGCGATCTGACACGGGAGACGCCGGTCGGCAGCAGCCGCTGCCGATGACGGTACAGGCCGCTAGTCCACGACCACCTGGTTCCGGCCACCCTGCTTCGCCTGGTACATCGCCGCGTCTGCGCGGTGGAGGGCGGACAGGGTCTCCACCTCCTCCCCCATGGCGACGGCGACTCCGGCGGAAAAGCTGATGCGGCCCAGCGGCTCGTCCGTCTCGCGCAGCTTGAACCGGCGCGATGCCAGGTCGGCGCGGGCCTGGTCCAGCAGGCCGACACAATGCGGCGCGGCGTCGCCCTCGATCACCAGGATGAACTCCTCCCCGCCCCAGCGGCCCACGAAGTGCGGCGCGCAACTGGCGGCGAGCGAGGTGGCCACCATCTTCAGCACCCTGTCGCCCACCGTGTGCCCGAAACGGTCGTTGACCCGCTTGAAATGGTCCACGTCGCACAGGCCGATCGTGCGATTGATGCCGTTCGCCGCCAGATCCTGCAGCCGGCGTTCGATGCAACGGCGATTGGGCAACCCGGTCAGGGGATCGCGCTCGGCCTCGTCCCGCGCGCTGGCGAGTTCGGTCTGCAACGATTCGATCGCCTGCAGCGCGGTGCGGAAATTGTCCTCCGCCAGCTTCGACCGCTCGATCATGCGGGCGACGATCTGCACGGTCCGGGCGGCCTGATCGTCCAGCCGCTGCGCCTCGCTGTCCAGGTCGCGGGTGAAATCCTGCGTCGCGGCGGCGGCATGCGCGGTCAGCTGGCCCAGCCGCGCCGCCTGCGCGTGCAGCCTCTGCCGCTCCCCCGTGTCCTCCTCCGTCGGCGAAGCGATTGCCTCCCGCGGGTGGCGCACGCTGTCGCCGGCATACAGCGCGACGATCTCGTCCGCCTCTTCCTGCCGGATGCGCAATCCATCGTCGGAGATCGCCCGGACCGCGCAGGCGATGCGGGATGCCGGCTCGTGCAGCGCGATATAGGCCAGCGTGTAGTTCTGCGGTGTCGGCGCGAGTCGCTGGCGGGCCAGGAAGGCCAATGCCGCTTCGCCGCTACCGATTGTCGCCGTACCCACCCGTCCGATCCTGTCCGCTGTTCGATGCAGGCGTACGACCGTGAGAATACGAATGAGTTAATGGCGCCGGGCCATTCTACATAATTTACATGGTGGCTGGCGGCGGAGTTCCGTAACTGTCGATCAGCGCCCGGGTCACACCATTGGTCCAGCCAAAGCCGTCCTGCGTCGGATATTCGCCGCCGCCGCCTGCCTTCAGCTCCTCCACGTCATACTTCTCCAGCAGCTTGCCGGTGTCGCGCCACACCCGATCGACATTGGCGATCCAGCGCGTGGCGACGGCCTGTGCCAGCTCGCGCTCGCCATGACGTTCCAGGCCGGCGACGGCGATCCATTGCAGCGGTGCCCAGCCATTGGGCGCATCCCATTGCTGCCCCGTGCGCGCGAGCGTGGTGCGCAGGCCGCCGGGCGCCAGCAGGTGTTGGCGCACCGTAGCGGCGACCGCCGCAGCCTGCTGCTCGCTCGCGTGCCCGGCGAAGAGCGGGTAGAGGGTGGCGGCTGACAGGACGGGGGTGAGCGCCTCGCCCTCCCGGTCCCAATCGCCGAAGCGGGCGTCGTCCGCGCTCCACAGGTAGCGGTCGATCGCCGCGCGGCGCCGCTCGGCCATGCGGGTGAAATCGCGTGCGCAAGGCTGGTCACCCGCTGCGCCGCAGCGTTCCGCCACGGTGGTTTCGAGCACCCACATCAGGCTGTTGAGATCGACCGGCACGATCTGCACTGTGCGGATGGTGGCGAGGCGCGCCGGATCGGCCAGCCAGCGGCTGGAGAAGTCCCACCCGCTCTCCGCTCCGGCGCGCAAGGCGCGCCAGACCTCCGCTGCCGGACGGTTGCTTTCACGCGCGGTGGCGACATCTTCCGCCCAGCTTTCGTCACGGGGCGTGTCCTTGTCGTCCCAGTAGCGGTTGAGCAGGCTGCCATCGGGCATCCGCACCACCCGCCCGCACGCGCCCTCCGCGTGTGCACAGGCGGCATCGCGCATCCACCAGGCATGCTCCGCCCTCAGCGCCGCCAGCCGCTGCGCCGCCAGTGTTGGCGAATCGCTGCCGGATAGGCCGATCATCAGCGCGAGGAAGGGCGGTTGCGACCGGCTGAGGTAATAGGTCCGCGTGCCGTTGGGCACATGGCCGTACCGCTCGACGAGGCTGGTGAAGTCGGCCAGCATCGTTTCCACCAGATCGTCGCGCCCATCCGCCTTCAGGCCCAGCATGGTGAAGTAGCTGTCCCAGTAATATATTTCCCGGAAACGCCCGCCCGGCACCACATAAGGCGCCGGCAGCGCCAACGCAGTGGAGCCGGGCGGCGGGTTCAATGGCGGGCGCGCCAGTTGCGGCCACAGCTCACGGATATGCGTGACCAGATCGGGCGCGGGCGCCTGCTCCGCCGCATCCGGCAGGATGAAGTGCCGCTCGACAAAGGCTCGCAGCGCGTCGGTGCCCTGCGGCTCTTCGCGCTGCCAAGCCTGCATGATCGTGGCCGCATCGCTGCGGGCGATCGCATCGGCGAAGGTTTTGCCGTCTTCGAAGACACGCCCCTCCTGCACCGCGGCGAACAGCGGGCCGTACAGTTCGGCGGGGCTGGCGGGCCGCTCGCCCGCGGCGGTCAGCAGCAGCGCCGCGGCGGCGATCAGCGCGCGGCAGGCCTTCATGCCCCGGCCACGCAGCGGTCGATCACCTGGGCAAGCGCCACGTCGCGCACCGAGACGTCGCCCGCATCATGCGTGGTCAGCCAGATCTCCAGCCGGTTGTAGACGTTGGACCACTCGGGATGGTGGTCCGCCTTTTCCGCATGAACGGCGATCCGCATCATCAGGCCCATCGCTTCCGCGAAGTCGCGCAATACCAGCTTGCGGTAGAAGGCTTTGCGCCCCGCGTCATAGGTCCAGCCGGCGAGGTCGGCCAAAGCGGCGGCGCGTTCGGCGGGCGATAGCGGGGTGACCTCAGGCATTGTTGGTGACCGGCACCAGCGCGCCGTTGATCGCGCGCGCGCCCGGCCCCGCCAGGAACAGCAGGGCATCGGCGATGGCGGCGGGGCTGGTCCACCCGGCGGGGTCGGCATCGGGCATCGCGGCGCGGTTGGCGGGCGTGTCGATGGTGGCGGGCAGCACGGCGTTCACCCGGATGCGCCGCGGCTTCAATTCGGCGGAGAGCGCCTCCACCAGCCGGGCGACGCCGGACTTGGCAGCGGCGTAGGGCGCCATGCCCGCGCCCGCGACCTGCGCGCCCGCCGCGCCCACGCACAGGATCGCCGCCCCGTCGGCCAGCAACGGCAGCACGGCCCGCGTACACGCCACCGCGCTGCCCAGATTGTCGCGCCCCAGCCGCTCCCATTGCGACCACTCGCTGTCTGCGACCTTGGCGAAAGCAAACCCGCCGGCGACATGCAGCAATGCATCAACCGGGCCATCGCCCGCTGCCTCCCGCAGTGCGGCGGCAGCGGCATCCGGGTCCGCAAGGTCGGCGCACAGCACCTGTCGCACGCCGGCGGGCAAATCGGGATTGTGACGGCGCACGATGCCGGCAACCGCGTGCCCCGCATCGGCGAAAGCCTGCACGCACGCGGTGCCGAGCGCTCCGGCGGCTCCGGTGATGATGACACGCATGGCGGCTTATCTCCCCTCGCTGGCGACTGCCCCTTCCCTGCGCCCATCAACAGTCGCGGCGCAAGGCCCTACACCTCGGCGCCGACCTGGCGGGAGGGATGCGCGGCGGCGAAGGCCGGGTGTTCCAGCGCCGTCGTCTCCACCGCCACCAGACGGGGATAGGGGGCAAGGTCGACGCAGAAGCGGCGCGCATTGGCGAGCTGCGGGATCAGGCAGCAATCGGCCAGCGTCGGGGTGTCACCATGGCAGAACCGCCCGCCGCCACGCGCCACCAGCACCTCCAGCGCGGCGAAGCCTTCGTCCATCCAGTGCGCCATCCAGCGGGCGATCTCCGTGCAGGACGCGCCGAAATCCTCGCGCAGCGCCTCCACCACGCGCAGATTGTTCAGCGGGTGGATATCGCACGCGACCAGCAGCGCCATGGCCCGCACATGCGCGGCCGCATCGGGCTCATGCGGCAGCAATGCGGGCGTGGGCCAGCGTGCCTCCAGCCATTCGATAATGGCCAGGCTTTCGATGATCGTGCCGCCGTCATGCTCCAGCGCGGGGACCAGCGCATGCGGCGCAAGGGCGCGGTATTCCGGCGCCCCCTGCGCCCCGGTGCGCAGATCGTGCGGTACGCTGGTATAGGCGATGCCCTTTAGGTTAAGCGCGATCCGCACGCGGAACGCCGCGCTGCTGCGCCAGTAATCGTGCAGGATCAGCCCGCCCCCGTTCATGGCGCGGGCACCACGCGCGCGCGGCACGGACCGAAGCCGATGGGCACGAAGCCGTCCGCCCGCGCCGTCGCGCTCAGCGTCACCTCGTCGCCATCCTCCAGGAAGGAGCGCGTCTCGCCCGAAGGCAGGGGCAGTGGCTGGCGCCCACCTTCCGTCAGTTCCATCAGACTGCCGAAGCCCGCCCGCTCCGGCGCGGAGATGGTGCCGGTGCCCAGCAGGTCGCCGGGCCGGAGGTTGCAGCCACCCGCCGCATGATGCGTCACGATCTGTCCGATAGTCCAGTACATGTGCCTCGCCTCCCCATGGCTCAGGGCCAGTGGGGCCATGCCGGCGGCGCGCATGGCCTCGCTGGTCAGGTGAACCTCCAGCTCCAGCGCCAGCGCGCCATGCGCCTGGTCGCCTTCATCCCACAGATACGGCAGCGGCTGCGGATCGGTTGCAGGGCGCGGCGCCTGCGCCATCCGGAACGGGGCCAGCGCCTCCGCCGTGACGATCCACGGGCTGATCGTGGAGTGGAAATTCTTGGCCGCGAACGGGCCCAGTGGCTGGTACTCCCACGCCTGCAGGTCGCGCGCGGACCAGTCGTTCAGCAGGCACAGGCCGGCGATATGACGCCGCGCCTCCTCGATCGGGATCGGTGTGCCGAGCTCGTTGCCCTCGCCGATCCACACGCCCAGCTCCAGCTCGTAATCCAGCCGCGCGGCCGGGCCGAACACCGGTGCGTCCATGTCCGGCGCCTTGCGCTGTCCATTGGGCCGCACCACCGGCACGCCGGACGGCCGGATGGAGGATGCGCGGCCATGATAGCCGATCGGCACATGCTTGTAGTTCGGCAGCAGCGGATTGTCGGGCCGGAATTGCCGGCCGACATTGCCCGCATGATGGATGCCGACATAGAAGTCGGTGTAGTCGCCGATCCACGCCGGCAGGTGCAACGTGCAATCGGCCGCCTGGTGCAGCAGGTTTTCCAACTGCGGTCGATGCGCGGGATCGGTCAGCAGGCGCGACAGGCAGCGCCGCAGCTCCTGCCGCACCTCTGTCGGCGCACCCAGCAGGCGGTTCAGCCTCGCCCCGCCGCACAGCCCGCCCGCCTCCGCCGGCAGCAACCCGCAAGCGGCGGCAGCGGCGAGGTCGAGGACGTGGCCACCGATTGCGATACCGATGCGCGGACGCCCGCCGGCGGGGGAGAACACGCCCAGCGGCAGGTTCTGAACCGGGAAGTCCGCGTGCCCGTCCGCCCCCGGCACCCAGCTCGACAGCGCGGGATCG